>NZ_CP097764.1:0-600000 GCF_023585685.1 Blochmannia endosymbiont of Camponotus sp. C-003 | reverse complement strand
ATGGATCAACTTTATATCAAAGTATTGCTGCTATTTTTATTGCGCAATTATACGGTATTGAGTTAGCTTTAAGTCAGGAAATTATTTTGGTATTGACTTTAATGATTACTTCTAAAGGTATTGCTGGTGTTCCAGGGGTTTCTTTTGTAGTGTTATTAGCTACATTAGGTAGTGTAGGTATTCCATTAGAAGGATTAGCGTTTATAGCAGGGGTAGACAGGGTTTTAGATATGGGTCGTACAGCTTTAAATGTCATAGGCAATGCTTTAGCGGTGCTAGTTATTGCAAAGTGGGAGAATCAATATGATACAGAACGAGCGCTTATATATGAATCAGAGATGTTATCTAGTAAATAAATAAAATAGTATCTGTTATTTATAATAATTTATAAAAATAAGATTTTTCAATATTGGTATATTTAAAATTTTTGTTTTCTTTAAAAATAAAGATGTATGTAATAATGATGAAAGAATTTTATTACTTATTGTGTAAGTATCTTTTATAAATAGAGAGATAATGCAGTTTGAGGTCTGTATACATCTATTTGGCTCCCTATTTAAAAAATAGGGAGCCAAATAGATGTATCATTATCAATGAGATTATGCAAAATGATTTGTTTGTTTGTTGTTTATTAGTGTTTTTGTCATGATTATTATATATCTATAAAATACGCGCAGCGATAGCTTCAATTTCTATTTTAGCATTTTTTGGAAGTCTAGAAACCTCTATACAGGATCGTGTTGGTAAGATTGTATCTTTATTATAATTAAAAGAAGATGAATGAAAAAAATTTTTATAGCTAGCATTTATAGTAGGCATATCATTTATATCAATGACAAACAATGTAGTTTTAATAATATTGTTTATTTTTAAACCAGCAGTTTTTATGATGTTTTGGATATTGTTTAGTGATTGATGTGTTTGATCGTAGATATTATCAGGAATAGTATCTGTATCCGGGCATATTCCTATTTGTCCAGATACAAATACTATGTTTCCTATGTCTATTGCTTGAACATAAGGCCCCATAGGGAGGGGGGATTTTTTTGTATTGATAATGTGAAACATATGATTTATCCTAATTTTTTAATGAAAAAGATGCTCTAATTTTGAGTATTTATATCAAATAATTCTATTATTTATTAATAAAATTATTAGCATTGGGTAGTAACGTTGCCAGAATCAGAGCTTTGGCGGTATGTAATCGATTTTCAGCTTGATCAAACACTACACTACAAGAAGATTCGAATATATCGTTTGTTACTTCTAGTCCATTTTTCAAATTATATTGTCTTGCTATTTTTTTACCAATAGTGGTGTCGTTGTTGTGTAATGCCGGTAAACAATGTAGAAATTTCACATTTGGATTATTGGTCTCTTGGACCATACGATGGTTTACTTGATATGGAGATAATAAAGAAATACGTTCTTTCCATATTTTTTCATTTTCTCCCATAGATACCCATACATCAGTATATAAAAAATCTACATTATTGATTCCGATAGGAATATCTTCAGTCAGTGTGATATTTCCATTATTACGTTGCGCAATATTTTTACAATTTATAAATAGTTCTTGTGTTGGCCAAAATATTTTAGGTGATACCAATCTCAAATCAAATCCCATTATAGCAGCAGCTTCTAATAAAGAATTGCTGATATTATTTTTTGCATCTCCTATATAGGCTAACTTCATTTGATGAAACATTTTATGTGGTAGTTGTTCTTTCATAGTCATCAGATCGGCAAGTAATTGTGTTGGATGAAATTTTACGGTAAGTCCATTCCATACTGGTACCCCAGAATATTGTGCAAATGTGGTAACTGTATCTTGACTGTAACCGCGATATTGAATCCCATGATACATGCGGCCTAATATTTTAGCAGTGTCTTTAATAGATTCTTTATGCCCAATTTGACTAATATTTGGAGTCAAACAGGTTACACATGCACCTTGATCAAATGCTGCTACTTCAAAGGCACATCTTGTTCTAGTTGAATGGTTTTCAAAAACGAGTACAATATTTTTTCCGTTTAATTTTTTAATTTCAGTTTGTGTATGTTTTTGGTGTTTTAAATGACTGGATAATTGTAATAAGTAATAAATTTCATTTATAGTGAAATCCATTAATCGTAAAAAAGATCGTTTATATAATTGATTCATATGATATTTACCTAAAATATTGATATTTATATAATCATGTGGTGTTAAACATTGTGAATATATATATGGAAATTAATTTTGATCATCAAAGCGTGAGAGTTATTTATAACTAATTAAAAAATAATGGAATAAATTTATTACTTAATTTTTTAATTCATACTTAGAATACGAATAAAAATTTATTTTCCAAATTGTTTTTATTTATATTTTTTGTATCAACTGATTACAGTTTTTTTATTATATCGCATTGATCAATCAATTTATTTTGAATTTGTTCGTAATAATTTAATAGTTTTTGTTTATTTTGGATGACGGAATTTGGAGCCTTCTTCATAAAATTATTGTCATCTAACAGTTTTTGTATTGCTTCAATTTTATGATTTATTGATTTTGATTCTTTTTTCAATCTATTTATTTCGATCTCTTTGTTAAACGTTTCAGGTATTTGTATTAATAATTCTGATGAATCTAAGGGTATTATCACTGATTTTGGATAAACTGTATCTTTGGGTATGAAATTGATACTTCTTAATTGAGCAATATGACATAAAATATTGGAATTTTCTGTAATGCGTCTTTTAATTTCTGATGAAGTATTTCTAAATACTATCTGTAGGGGTATATTGTATGCTATATTCATGTTTACTCGAGTGGTACGTATTGCTATGATAGTATGTTTCATCCATTCTAGATCTACTACAGATTTTGTGTCGATCATAGATTCATTATATTCTGGAAATGATTGTAGCATAATTGTTTTTCCGTTATTTCCACTAATTATTTTAACTTCTTGCCAAATTTTTTCTGTGATAAAAGGAATAATTGGATGCGCTAATCTTAGTAATGATTCTAACAATGTAATTAATGTGTAACGCGTGCCTCGTAGTTCTAATGTATTTCCATGGTAAAGTATTGGTTTCGTTAATTCTATATACCAATCACAAAACTGATGCCAAATAAATTCATGTAAAATATTTGCTATTTTATCAAAACGATAAATTTCTAACTTTTTATGAAAAATTTGTATTGTTTGATAAAATTTTGTGGTGATCCAACGATCTGCTAAGGAAAATGATTTTTCTTTAGCAGATATACCGCAATCTTGATTTTTAGTATGCATGAGAATAAAGCGACTAACATGCCATAATTTATTGCAAAAATTACGATAACCTGTTAGTCGTTTCATATCCCAATGTATATCTCGTCCAGATGATGCTAATGCTACTAAGGTGAATCGTAAAGCATCTGTTCCGTAAGGTTTGATTCCATTGGGGAATTGTTTTTTGGTATATTTTATAATTTGATTAGACAATTGTGGTTGTAACATGTTTTTTGTTCGTTTTTTTAATAAATTTTCTATTGAAATACCATCTATTATGTCTATTGGATCGATGATATTTCCTTTAGATTTAGACATTTTTTGACCAAATTCGTCGCGTATAAGACCGGTAATATATACAGTTTTAAAGGGAATTTGCGCTGATCCGTTGTCATTTTTAATGAAATGCATAGTTAACATAATCATTCGTGCAATCCAAAAAAATATGATGTCAAATCCACTGATTATAATGTTAGTAGGATGAAAAACATTTAATAAATTAGTATTTTTAGGCCAACCTAAAGCAGCAAATGTCCAAAGACTTGAAGAAAACCATGTATCTAATACATCTTCATCTCTATGTAATATTACGTCGTTATCTAATTTATTTTGTGTTCTAATGTCTTGCTCGCAGTGTCCTACGTATATTTTGTTATTATCATCATACCAAGCAGGTATTTTGTGTCCCCACCATATTTGACGAGAGATGCACCAATCTTGCAGGTTGTGCATCCAGCTAAAATACATATTTTTGTATTGTTTTGGAATAAAATTAATCATATCTAAATTTACTGCGTTTATTGCATGTTGTGATAAATTTTTAATTCGTATATACCACTGATTAGTTAACATGGGTTCGATTATAGTGTCAGTACGATCACTATATGGAATCGTTATATCATGAGGTTCTATCTTATGTAGCAATTTAAGTGCGTTGCATTCGGAAATTATTTTTTTTCGTGCTTTATAACCGTCAAGATTATGGAATATTTGGGGAATATTGCAGTGTAACTGCTCATTAAGTTGTCCATAGCTGTTAAATACTTCTGGTTGTGTAAGAATTTTTCCATCAAGTGAAAAAATTTTTATCATAGGTAATGCATGTCTTTTTCCTATAACATAATCATTAAAATCATGGGCAGGAGTGATCTTAACGCAACCGGTTCCTTTCAACATGTCTACATGTTTATCAAAAATAATAGGAATACGTCTGTTAGTTATAGGTGTGATAACGTATTTTCCGATTAAATTTTTATAGCGAGTATCTTCTGGATGTACTGCAATGGCAGTGTCTCCTAATATAGTTTCTGGTCGTGTTGTTGCGACAACTAAGTGATTAGAGTTTGAATTAATAATAGTGGAGTTATCAAATTTATAGTTTATATACCACATAAAACCTTTTGTTTTTTTATTTGTAACCTCTAGATCAGAAATTGCGGTTTGTAATTTGTAATCCCAGTTTACCAACCTTGTTCCTCTATAAATGAAATTATTTTGATATAAACGAACAAAAGCTTCTGTTACTGCATAAGACATCTCTGTATCCATGGTGAAACGTTTTCTTTTCCAATCTACTGAATTCCCTAATCGTTTCATTTGATAAGTAATAAATCGTTCAGATTGATTTTTCCATTCCCAAATTTTTTTTATTAATTCATCACGCGTATAATCGTGTCTGTTTTTACCTGTATTATTGTAAATTTTATGTTCCACCAGCATTTGAGTAGCAATCCCAGCATGATCTGTTCCTGTTTGCCACAAAGTGTTCTTGCCTTGCATTCTTTGATAACGAATCAAGACGTCCATAATAGTTTGTTGAAATGCGTGTCCGAGATGTAATTGTCCTGTAATATTAGGTGGAGGCATCATAATACAATAACTTCCTTGAGATGTATCTCCATGGGGACTAAAGTAGTCTTCATGTTCCCAACATTTATAAATTGATTCTTCTATGTTTTTAGGGTTATATATTTTTTCCATGATATAATTGCTCATGAAGTTGGAGTGTTAATAACATTTATCTGAAATCCATTTCTTTTGTAGGATTGATATCTGTATCTTGCCCATTTTTTTAAAATGTCAGGTATGGGAACAAAATCTATTATTTCGTTAAAATTAAAAAAAAAGCTCATATTTTTTTGCATAAGATTTATTAATAAATCTCTTGGTTGATTATCATAATAATATTGATTCCAATATATGGTTATTGGAGCGTGATGGATATTTTTCCCAAATAGATTATGTGGCAAAAATGAATCTTGATCAAATGTCCACAATATTTCGTCTATTTTTGTAGCTTGCTGTTTATTTTCACAAGTTACTAATATAGTTTTTCCCGATCTCCACTGCATAGTTATTAACTTGCAAGCAAATTGTTCGATATAGTCAGATTTATTTTGTTGTTCAAATTTTTGAGATAGTAAGTAAAAAGTACCGTGTTTCATATATTATTGATCTTGATTATTTTTATAAAATTGATTTTATAAAAATAAATTTTAAATTTCACGGGATGATCTATTGATGAGGTATTGCGATAAAAGTGCAACGGGACGCCCCGTTGCACTTTTATCGCAATGCTCAGATATCCATGCTGTTCCAGCAATATCTAAATGTGCCCAACGATATTTATAAGCGAACTGTTGAAGAAAACATCCGGCTGTAATAGCACCACCGGGTTGACCCCCAACATTTGTCATGTCCGCACATGTAGATTTTAATTGTTTTTGAAACATTTCGTCTAATGGTAATTTCCAAACATAATCTTTGGTTTGTTCTCCAGCTATAATTAATTCGTTAGCTAAATTTTTGTCATTAGACATTAAACCGCTAAAATGATGTCCTAAAGCAATCACACAAGCTCCGGTTAATGTAGCTATATCTATTACAACATCAGGTTTATAACGTTCTGCGTATGTTAATGCATCACATAGAACCAAACGACCTTCAGCGTCAGTGTTTAATACTTCTACTGTTTTTCCTGATAAAGTAGTCAAGATATCACCTGGACGGAATGAAGTATGGCTTATCATATTTTCACAAATAGCAAGTATTCCGATAATATTTAGTGGCAAATTTAGTTTTATCGCTACACACATAATTGCATATACTGTAGCAGCTCCACACATATCATATTTCATTTCATCCATTTTATTTGATTCTTTAATAGAAATTCCACCAGAATCAAAGGTTACACCTTTTCCTATAAATACAATAGGAGGAACATTAGATCCTTCAGGATGTCCTCTGTATTTAATTATGGGCATTGTAGGAGCATAACGAGATCCTTTTCCTACTGCTAAATAAGCATTCATACCTAATTGTTTCATTTTTAAGGCATCGACTATATTTATTGTGACATTATCATAGTTAGATAATTCATTTACTTGATTGACAAAATAATCAGGAGTACAAAAATTAGGAGGCATGTTTCCTAGGTCTTTAGCTGTTTTTATTCCATGAACGATAGATAATCCATCCCTAATAGATTTTTTACAAAATCTTAATTCATTTTCATTAGGAATATATAATATTATTTCATTTAGTGATCGATTTAATGTAGCTTTATTGTTTTTAAATTTATTAAAAACATATAATTCTTCATTGACGATTTCTATCGTTTGTCTTATTTTCCAATAATTATCGTATCCTTTTATATTTAATTCACTTAAAAAAAGTAATATCCTAACTATGGGCATCTCTTTGCATAAGATTATTATTTTTCGAATTAATTTTTTATAACAATTTTCATTAAAATCAGATTTGTTGCCACAACCAATTAATAAAATTTGTCTATTTTGTAAATGAGGTACGTCGTATAATAAAAGTGTTTGAGTGATTTTTCCGTGTAACGCTCCACGATGTAACAACGAACTGATATATCCTTCGCTTATGTCATCAATTTTTTTGGTAGAGGGAAATAAATGTAATTCTTCAAATACGCCAGTAACAATGCAGCCGTCAGGATATAATTCTATATGATCGCTAGTAACTCTAAATTTTATCATAAAATTTCCTATGTGTAAATATGTCAAATGATATGCTGCAAAACAAACTAGATACAACATTCATAAATTTTTTTATATTTTATGTGGAAACATAATTAACATATATCATTGTGACGATTTGTATTGGATTTATAACTCAATAGTAATTTTTTTGTTGCATTATACACAAATCGGAATATGTATCATTTTTTCAACATCATAATCTGTTACCATTACAATACTTATTTTTTATGTAAAAACAAGTTTTTTTAGGCAATATAATGATATTTACCAAATATATATTGAAAGAAACATTTAAGAATCAGTTCATTATTTTAACATTGTTATTTTTAGTGTGCTTTTCTCAAAAATTGGTTAAAATGTTGGGTTTGATGATAGATAATAATATTTCAATATGCTTGATTTTTCTGTGTCTTGGATTAAATATACCAGAATTAGGAAAATTACTTATTCCTTTTAGTGTATTTTTAAGTGTGTTAGTAACGTTTTATCGATTACATGTTCATAAAGAAATTATAGCTATGTATTCTTGTGCTGTAGATAAATATATCTTTATAAGAAGCATGGTTTTTTTTAGCGGGATCGTTGCTATATTCACTATGATTAATATAGCGTGGTTATCTCCTTATTGCTCAAGTTGTCAAAGTAGATTGTTGTATCAAATTAAGGAAAATATTAATTCGGTTGTTTTATCAGAAAAAAAATTTCAACCGTTAGCTACTAAATACTTAATTTTATTTTCAGATAGCATTCAGGGAAATACATTAAAACACGTGTTTTTATCGAAAAAAAATCCAGATAAAGATAGTGATATGTTTATAATTATCACTGCAGATCAAGGCAGTGTTTGTAGAAATTCTGATGGATCTCGATCAATTATTTTAGAAAAAGGCACATATTATGAAATTTATAATAAGTGTGAGTTGCGCAAAGATGTGTTTATTACCGATTTTTCTCAGTATGCAATGTTAATCAATGGTACTTTTAAAAGATTGTTAAAAAAAAATGAATCTGTTGATCATATGTCTATGTATCAGTTATGGTGTTCTGATCAATTAGAGATGCGGATGGAGTTTCATTGGCGTTTAACTCTGTTAGTATCTATTTTTATTATGCCAATGATCGCAGTATTATTAATCACTGTTGTTTCATATAATTATTTCTCAAATTTGTTAGCAACACTTGTTCTATGTACAATTTTTTTTATTTTTCATATTTTACTGCGCTCTTATATTCTGTTGGATACAATAAATCCTATAGTATGGATGTGGGTTATTAATAGTATTTATTTATCGATAATTTTATTGCTTAATTCATGGGATACTTCTTGTATGAAAAAATTAGTTTTAATAATGTGTTATCGTAGTCACATAAAAATATAGTGTATATGTATAGCATTTTGAATGATTACATTAGAAAAATGGTTATATCGAATATAACAGCGGTGTTCTTAGTGTTACTATCTTTATCTAGTGTAATCAAATTAGTTGATGAATTGCGTAAAACAGGAGAAGAAAATCATTCTGTTTTTGAAGTTATTGTGTATATGGTTTTAAATTTACCAAAAGATTTTGAATTATTTTTCCCTATAGCTACTTTGTTAGGTGGGCTTTTGGGTTTATGTATGCTCGAAGTGCATAATGAATTTATAGCAATGCAGGTCTCTGGATTTAGCAGATTACAGATTGCTGTATCAGTAATAAAAGCTTCTATTCCTGTACTATTATGTAGCATCATTTCTAATGAATGGGTGGTGCCTAATAGTGAAAAAATAATGTGCATGTATCATAATCAATCACAACATGATTCTTCTTCGCTGTCTGTAAAGATTAAAAATCTGTGGTTTATAGATAATAATAATTTTATTTATGTTGAGAATATAATCACTTGTAATGAGTTGTTAGGAATAAATCTGTATAATTTTAATGAAGAAAAAAAATTAAAAAAGATATGTTATATTGAACGGGCAGTATTTGCGAATAAAGTATGGCATTTAATTAATGTAAATGAGTTGGATATTTCTGAGGAAATATATGTTACTAATAAAAAAACACCCCATTCTGAATGGAATGCTGCGTTAACTCCATATAGATTATCCATGATGATTACGCATCCAAATTTTTTGTCTATTTCTAAATTATATAGTTGTGCTAAATATTTTAATAGGATTGGTCAAAATTCTAAATATTATCAAGTGATTTTTTGGAAGAAAATATTATCTCCTATCTCTGGGTCGGTGATGACCATAATGGCACTAGCGTTTACTTTTGGACCATTATATAAAAAAAAGATAGGTGTTAGACTATTTGTAGGAAGTATAGTGGGGTTTTTATTTTATATTGTAAATCAAATATTTGGAATATTAAGTGCTACACATAGTGTTTCTCCAATAATTGGATCTATATCACCTAGTGTAATATTTTTAGCAATTAGTGTTATTATTATGTGGATATATTCATAATCTTATGAATATAAAAATTTTTGACAATTTTTATATTATATTTTGGTTAAAAATATGTTTTTAGTAAATTCTCTCAGCCATTTATGAGCAGAAGAGTGGTTATGTTTAGAATGCCATGCTTGAATAATACTTTTTTTGCCTAAATTAAAATCAGTATTAAAATATGTTACTGGTATATTTAATGTCTGTATCATTGTTAATGTAAACTCTGGTATTATTGCTAATGCATCTGAATTAATTATAGCGTTGACAGTGGTAATATATCCAGGAGTAATACCAATTAAATTACGTTCTGACCAAAAATATCTACTATATTCATCGGCATTGGTTAAATGTTCATGTTTGGTTTTGATGAATTGATATTTTAACAAATTATCCATATTTTTAGGTTGAGATAAAATAGGATGATGATTCCGACATATCATATAACATTTGGATACGTAGATAGTTCGAATAGTTATTTCGGGATTAAGTGCACGTATTTCTCCTATATATAAATCTATGGTGTGGTTGCGCAAAAAATTATCATCGTAATCTGAATCATTTACTAAATGAATGAATACATTGGGAGCTTCATTTTGTATTTTTTGAAATAAGATAGTATTCAGGATAAAAAGAATAGCATTATTTGATGCAATAGTAAATGATATAGTAGTAGTTGTAGGCTCAAATACTATGTTGCTGTTGAATATTGACTCAATACGATTAACTAATTCTTTAATATTTTCCTTTAGAGAAATTGCTTTAGGTGTAGGGATTAATTTAGTTCCACTACGAACTAAAATTTGATCATTAAATAAAATACGTATTTTATTGAGGGATTTACTAATAGCTGGAGCAGTAACATTTAATTTTTTTGCTGCTAAGTTTACGCTATTATTTTCTAGTAGTGCATTAAGAATTACTAGTAAATTGAAATCAAAATTATTCATATAATAAATTTTCATGTAATATTTATGTTACATTGTATTATAATGTATAAATGTACAATAGTAAAATATATTAAATATACTTAATCATAATGTTATTGTACACTTGTATAGTGTGACCATCATAAGTGGTGGTGTAGTTGATGTAATAAAAGTTTTTGATACATTGTTATTGTAATAACAATGTCACATAATATACGTGTATTTGGTAATTCTTTATATTATTAAAAATGAAACATTTAATAGATGGTGTTCGAATTTTTTAATATTTTGAATTATATTTCATGAAGAATTATATTATATTTACAATTTTAATACTTAAGTTGAATGATTGTGGAACAATTGATTTTGTATATTGAATTATCTTTCAAAATTTGATAGACTTTTTGAGGTTGTGTAGTCTTCTTACATAAGGTGGATTTACTAGATATGTTCAGATTTTGCCGAAGTGGCGAAATAGGGAGACGCAATTGACTCAAAATCAATCACCTTAATGGTGTGCCGGTTCGAGCCCGGCCTTCGGCAATTTTATATCAGGTAATTATAAGAAAGTAATTTTAAGATTGATAATCTGAATTTAGTTTTGAAGATGTACAAATAGATTTCGGTGTTATGATGAACAAATTTCATCTATTTATTAATTAAAGTACTACTATTATATAGTGATTGAATTTGTTTGGAGTAATAAATATTTATGTCGATTTGTTAAAATCGTTTGGGTTTGTGTCTTGAATTTTTTCTTTTTTCAAAAAGGTTGTTGTTTTTACTTAATAATTTTGTTATGTTATAACATAACAAAATTATTAAGGAAACCCCATTGGCATTTCATTTGAAACAACGTTTGTCAATTACTATGAAAATATTTCTTGCTTCAGGGTTACTTCGTATGCTCATAGTACTATTTATATTGTTATGTTCATGGGTTGCTATTTTTTGGTCTTCTTTGCTACCGTAATAATACAAACACTTAAAACTATGATAACATTACATAATTTAATAGCAGGTTATTATGGGCGTAATGTTAGTCCATCTGTAAGTGGCCAGATTAAGTATGGTAGTATGATTGCTATTGTAGGACCTAATGGAATAGGTAAATCTACTTTATTAAAAACTTTAGCTGGATTATTGCCTCCGGTGTCCGGTCGATTAGAATTTGGAAAAAAAGGTAAACCTCGTATGGGGTATTTGCCTCAGAATAGAACTATAGATCACCATTTTCCATTAACTGTATTCGACGTAGTATCTATGGGTTGTTGGCCGAGAGTAAATTTATTAAAAAGACTTAACCGATATCAAATCGCAGTAATCTGGCGTTCTTTAGATCAAGTGAAATTGTTAGATGTATTAAATCAATATATAGAAACCTTATCGGGCGGACAAGTGCAACGCATGTTATTTGCTAGAATATTGGCTCAGAAGGCATCGTTGATTTTACTTGATGAGCCATTTCAGGGTATTGATATGAATACTTGCAAGATAATGATACGCGCTGTAAATCTTCTGTGTAGACGAGGATGTACTGTGATTGCTGCATTACATAATAATGAATTCGTTACTGAATATTTTCCTAATATATTATCGTTAACTCGCTTCCGTAGTGTTTGGAATCCGTCCATATAAATGTTAAAAACTTTAAATTTTAAGATATTTTTGATTGTTTTGTATGTACTTCCGTATACATACATAAAGTTGCTTGTAGTAAATCAAAGGGTTGTATGAATGATCATTCACATATTATTTGATCCTTTTATTAACTGTGGATATATGCGCAGAGCTATAGTTGCTTGTTGTATATTGTCTATTAGTATCACGCCAATAGGTAATTTTTTGATGTTGAGACGTATGAGTCTAGTAGGAGATGTGTTATCTCATGCTATATTACCAGGTGTGGCGATAGGGTATTTTTTTTCAGGTATGTCATTTATGATAATGAGTATAGGGGGATTTATTTCTGGTTTAATGGTCGCAATATTGTCTAATTGGATTAGTGAAAAAACATTGTTGAAACAAGATGCTAGTTTTGCTGGACTTTATCTTGGATCTTTAGCATTTGGAGTTATATTAATGTCGTTACATGGTCCTAATATAGATTTGTTGGATTTGTTATTTGGTGGATCTATTTTATCTGTAAATTTATTAAATTTAGGATGTATTGGGATCATTAGTACTATAACTTTACTTACTGTCGCATTATTTTATAGAGCTTTGATTATTGAAATATTTGATCCAAATTTTTTAAGAAACAATAACATTGAAGTATCGAGATGTATTCAAATATTTTTTTTGTCAATAGTCATGTTGAACTTAGTAGCAAGTTTTCAAGTCACTGGTACCTTGATGTCTGTTGGTTTAATGATGTTGCCTGGACTATCAGCTCGATGTTGGGTTAAAAGTTTAATACATATGTTGCTCTTATCAGTATTTGTTGCTTTTTTGTGTTCGTGGATAGGGTTGCTTGGATCATTTTACATGTTTTTACCTGCAGGCCCTACTATAGTATTATGTGGTAGTGTAATTTTTTTAATTTCGGTGTTATTTGGTAGAAATAAAGGTATTGTATTTTCTGTATATAACAAAAAACAAAATTTATGATTATTATCATTATTTGTTTGATTAGAGTATTTTTTGTGATGTATACAGATAAATTTAGTATTCTAATGCTATAATTTTATGTATAAGTAATTAATTTATTAACATAGTACATACTATGTAGAAGTATGGATTAATATTAATTTAAGTATATTATTACTAATAATAGCGATATATTTTCATTGTATTTAAACAGACAAATGGAAGATCTAAGAAAACTTAAATCTTTATTTAACGGGGCTTATAATAACAGGAACAATAATTGGTTTGAACTGATTGTTAAAATAGATAATATTTGTGTTACGAAGTTTATTTTGGTTTTTAAATTATTCAGTTAGTGTGTTTATTTTTTTACGATGTAGTACACAAAGTATTTTTTATTAGTAATTTTATATTTATTTTGATGTAATTTGTTAAATTTTATTGTTTATAGATCGATTGAAAATAATGTTTGAATATTGATAGTTTACACAAATTGATTTTTTTAAAATTATTTTATTTTCATTATTCCATATAACACATGATATGTGTCATGTGTTATATTTTAAATATATCTCCTAAGTATACTTTTTGTACGTGTTCATTACTTAATATTTCCTTAGGGGATCCATGGGCAATTGATTTTCCTTGATTAACTATATATGCTCGTTCACATATACGTAATGTTTCTCGTACATTATGATCGGTTATTAATACTCCCAGTTTTCTGGCTTGAAGTTGTTTAATAATTTTTTGTATATCTATTATTGAAATTGGATCTACTCCAGAAAAAGGTTCGTCGAGTAATATAAATTTAGGATTAGCAGCTAATGCTCTTGCAATTTCTACACGTTTTCGTTCACCGCCAGACAACGTGTGCCCGATGTTATTTTTTAAATGACTGATATGAAAGTTATTCATTAATTCTGTAATAAGTTTATCACGTTTTTTTTTATTAAGATCATGTTGCGTTTGCAATATAGCCATTAGATTATCAAATACAGTTAATCGACGAAAAATGGAGCTTTCTTGAGGCAAATAACCTATTCCTAATCGAGCTCTAAGGTAGATTGGTAACATACTAATATCTTTGTTACCAAGTAAAATACTACCGGAATTATGTTGAATAATTCCTAATATCATATAGAATGTTGTAGTTTTTCCCGAGCCATTTGGACCTAATAATCCAACAATTTCTCCAGAAGTTACATATAAGCTTACATTTTTAACTACATGTCGTCCTTTATAAATTTTGGATAGATTTTTTATAGTCAGTGTTGTCATGAAATTAAAATATAACTAATGATGTAATGTATGTTAAATATATTTTTAAATGGATTTTTTTGATAAAGTTGTTATAACTTTATTGCCTTGGTTGGAAGTGGCTTTTATTTTTTTATTTTTTATTGAGTATGTAATCTTATCACTTTGTATAGAATTTTCTGATTGTTTTATATAAGCATTACCAATAAGAATAACGGTATTATTGTTGGTATTGTACTGTATTATTGATGATTGAGCAAATACCACATTCTTCGTTTTTTGAGTTTGATTTAAAGTAACAGGGTTTCCATGCGCTTCTATCATGGACAGGTGATGTGTATCTTCTACATGAGAGATTAATATCTTATCTGCATAAAGATTAATATCTTTATACTTCAACGTCACTTGACCTGTAAAAACTATTGTATTAGTTAACATATTGATTGATTGACATTCAGAACAAATTTGAAGTATTTGTGATTTTTTATCTTCTACAGCATAGGAGTGAGCAAATATTAAAAATGTATTGATACAAGTAATCATTATTTTATATTTATCGTATATGTTGGATTTCATAACAGGTTTGTGCATTATCAATTAATTTTGCTGTTTGTGTATGTAAATTAGCATACATTTTCATCCCTACAGAATAAAAATAATGACCATGTATAATTACTGTTTCATTTGAAATAATGTCTTGAGTTATTAAGTTAATTGTTGCTTGATTTGTAATAATGGACTGAAAGCATGTGTTATTTATTAAATTATTGATATGTACATATCCGTATAAGTGTAATGTTTGTTCAGAATTCAATTTGGCTTGGTTTGCTATGATTTTCCACGTTGGAATATTTTTGTTGTTGAAAGATGTGATGCTAGGATACATGAACCAAGTAATTTTTTGATTTGAAAAATGTTGAATGCAATGTGCCGTCAATTTAAATTGCAGTTGTCCTGTTTTATTGTATATGTTCACGATGATATCGTTGCCTTGATGAGTACATATGTTATGATCAGATAACAGGTGTAATGATGTATTCAACATGATTGATGTTTTTTTCATGATAAAAAACGTAAAAATTATGATTAATATCAATAAAATTAAAATAAAAATATATTTTTTATTTTTTTTTGGTGACTGTGATGTATAAAACATTATATAGGATCTCATATTTAATTAATGATTATAACTTAATATTTTTTTTATTTTTTAGATGATAAAAGATATTATTAGATAGGTAATATGAATTTAATATTATTACGATTGTTTTCTTTTAATTGTTGTTTCGATGAAATACGCATTTAAATAATCAGTTATTTAATATGAAACAATATAAAAATATTTTAGAATTATCCTTTAAAAAAATAATATGTAACAAAGATTATTTGAATATATGAATTATAAATTATGTATTTTGCAGTGATATATTTCTGAAGAATATTACGTTTTTTAAGTCTTCATCTATAAGAAGATTTAGGTATCTTTTTAAGTTTGTGTAAATAGTGTGCATTGTATATGAATATGTTCGAGATGAATAGTTATTATGTTAATTAATGGATTGTAATTTAAATCACGCATACTACTGTTGATGCGCATATATATTTTCAGTAACTAATAGTAATCAAATAAAATATATGAATTTTTTTTTAAAATATATTTGTTAATGAAAATCATAACTTATATTTTTAGTTTTTATATAGCAAATAGATTCTTAAGTTTTGCGATATTGTTAAAGAAGTATTATATTTAATGATACTATTTTTATTTAAAATATCTTCTATTTTTAATAGAAAGATTAAAGAGTAATTTTTATTATAAAAAAATTATATTATTTAGGTGAAAAACGTGAATAATAAAGAATATTTTTATATTAAAGTACACGAACTCATAATAATTTATTTATTATCATTAATTAATAATTGTTTATGTTAATAATTTTTTTATTTATATTATTAATATGGTCGATTATAGTATCTGTAATCATTTATAAATTTTTGATATTTCAGTAAAAGTATTTAAATAATTTATGTTTTATAATGTATTTCTATGAAATAGACGTGTATAAATTTTAATTTTTGTTTTATAGAAAAAAATTATTTTCAAAATTAAATTATTAT
Source organism: Blochmannia endosymbiont of Camponotus sp. C-003 (assembly GCF_023585685.1). Classification (NCBI taxonomy): domain Bacteria; kingdom Pseudomonadati; phylum Pseudomonadota; class Gammaproteobacteria; order Enterobacterales; family Enterobacteriaceae; genus Candidatus Blochmanniella; species Blochmannia endosymbiont of Camponotus sp. C-003. The sequence continues at coordinate 583,394 of NZ_CP097764.1, read as the reverse complement.
TGATGATAACTGCATAATTGGGTTTTAGAATATAAACAATAAAAAGAATAGATTATTAATAATAGATGGAATGATTTGACAGTTTCATTATAGATGGAAACATCAGCATCATGTGATTTGTAAAAATAATCATTTGTTTAGAATGTATTTAAACAATAATTATCGTTATGGTTTTTAAAAATCAAAAAATAAGTTAATCTTTAGTAAAATTAAAGAATTGGAAATGGGAAGGCATTTGCATTTTTATTAGAAAATTTTCATGTAAGGTGTGTTTAAATATGAGATATAAATGTGTATATATGTTATGTAATTAGATTATTTAAATAAATTATTTAGTTGAAAAATCATTCAATAATGATTAATAATGATGATTAAATGATTATTTTAAATTTTTTAAGGCTATTGTTATTTTGATAATATTAATAATTGAAGATACCCATATCTTACAGTAATTAAAGATATTACATCAGTATGATTAGATATTTCGGGAAATTATTTAATTATGGTTGTCGATTGATATATAGCAGTGTGTTTAAAAATTAGGTAAAAATACTATTTATTTGACGTTCGTGTAGTTTATTCATCATGATATTTAATATGGATTTTTAGTATCAAAATATGAGTATTATTGTATGATAAAAGTCATTAAAGTGAGTCGATGTTATTTAAATCAGTAATAAATAACACCGATCTAGATTAGATAATATTAGTAACAATATCAATTAAAATTTTTATTATTTTAAGATTTAGCATCGAAAAACATAAGAATATTTTTGATTTCTAAATACAATTACAAATAAGATAGATTGGTGTATTGCTAATGACTAACAAATAATTTAGTTATACAGGTGTTGTTGATTATTCATGTGTAATATTGCTAAGGGTGTGGATATTTTGAGTTAGTTAAATTATTTTACGAATTTTATGAATAATCAATTTTTATATCATTATAAATGATGTGTAATTTTTCTGATGAAAAGGATTATCACTGATTCAATGTGTTTAGATATATGTTTTGTGAAGGATTTTATTATGATTGAATTAACAATTTGAAATAATATCTTTTAGCATAAAAATTATCGATCGATAGATATGATGTCTATCCTATAAAAGGTATTTATTAATAGTGTTTATTCTTGAAAATACATTATATCCTATTTTTTTATATTTAAATTAAATTGAGTAGCATTACATAATAACGTCTTGGATATGAGATGTTTAATAATGAATTTTATTTATAGATTAAAGAATATTGTTATAATGTTTTTATTTGTATTGAAGAATACTTAAATAGTAATTACAGAAAATATTTTAATTAATAATGGAAATCATTGATATTAATTAATTATCTTGTAATATTTTATATTATATATTGTATATTTTATATTGCGATTTGTTTTTTAGAAAAAGTTCAATAACAATGAATATTGTTATACTTACTGTAACAGAAAGTAAGTGATTCGTCATGCAAATGCAAATGAAATATTAGATTAAATTGATATTTTGATATAAAACAACAGTAGAATAATAATTGTATAGTCATAAAAAATATGAGAACATAATTCTGCATTTTTCTAATACTATATATGATTATTTAAATGGTGATAGTTATGCGTGCGGATGAAGTCAAAAGTATTTTATTAAAAAATTTGTCATTAGATGAAGCATATGTTTCTCTGTGTGATAATAATTATCAAATTATCGCCGTAAGTCATGTTTTTTATGATGATATGGATGAGTTAGAACGGCATAAAATCATATATGCTCCTCTTATGAAGTATATTTTAAATAATAAAATTCATTCAATATCTATTCAAGCATTCAATCCTAAGGAATGGAATAAGAAACGTCGATTATGCGGTACGTGAACGTGAATCAGTTTTTAATTAATGTTAAATTAATATAATATATCATGATATTAGGCTATGACAATGGATAGATTTTATATTCATGGTCCTACTCCTTTAAGTGGTGAAGTGAGTATATCAGGTGCTAAAAATTCTGCATTGCCAATTTTGTTTGCTACATTGTTGACTGAAGAACCAGTAGAAATTTTTAATGTACCTAAGTTAAAAGATATTGATGTTACTATAAAATTGTTAACACAACTTGGAGCAAAAGTGGATCATTGCGATGTAGTCTTTGTAGATACTAGTAGTGTTAATACGTACTGCGCATCTTATGATTTGTCTAAATCTATGCGCGCTTCTATTTGGGCATTAGGACCATTAGTAGCACGGTTTGGAGAAGGTAAAATTTGGCTGCCTGGCGGATGTTCAATTGGGAAAAGATTAGTGGATTTACATGTCAACGGTTTAGAGAAATTGGGAGCGACAATTATTTTAGAAGAAGAATATGTTACAGCTTCTGTGAATGGACGGTTACACGGTGCTCATATTATCATGGATAAAATCAGTGTTGGAGCTACGGTTACTATAATGAGTGCTGCTGCATTAGCAGAGGGGATTACTGTCATTGATAATGCTGCTCGCGAACCAGAGATTGTTGATACTGCTAATTTTCTTATTATGTTAGGAACTAATATTAATGGAGCTGGAAGCAACAGAATTACTATCGAAGGGGCTCAAAAATTAGGCGGAGGGAAGTATTCAATTATGCCCGATCGTATTGAAACTGGTACCTATTTAGTTGCAGCTGCTATTTCGCGTACAAATGTAGTTTGTTTAGGATCTCGTCCGGATACCTTACGTTTTGTGATAAAAAAATTACGTGAATCTGGAGCTGATATTGATATTGGAAAAGATTGGATCGGTTTGAATATGCATGGGAAAAGACCCAAAGCTATTACTGTATGTACTAAACCATATCCAGGATTTCCTACTGATATGCAAGCACAGTTTACTTTATTAAATATAGTTTCTGAAGGAACGGGAAAAATTGTAGAAACTATATTTGAAAATAGGTTTATGCACGTACCAGAACTTGTTCGTATGGGAGCTCGTGTTAAAATATCAAATAATATGATTGTGTGTCACGGTGTTGATTCATTAATCGGTGCTCAAGTTATGGCCACGGACTTACGGGCTTCTGCAAGTTTAGTATTAGCTGGTTGTATTGCTGAAGGGTTGACAATAGTGGATTGTGTATATCATATTGATCGTGGATATGATCATATTGAAAAAAAGTTAAAACATATGGGAGCTCATATTGAACGAGTTACTAATAAATAACTGTTTTATTGAGTGTAGCAATTTTAAATTGCGTTTTTTGAGTGATCTTCTTGTTGAAATATATGTTTTTATGTTATTTAATTATATTAAATAATTAGAGTTTATATGGGAATCTTTGTTAAAATTATTTAATGGTATATAATATAGGTTAATTAATTATTTATTAGTTGTGTTGTTGTTTAAAGTAGATTAAACTTAACGAAGTAGTAAAAATATACTTGTATCTCCACGCATAATATTCAGCGCTATAACTGATGGTTTTTCGTTTAAAATTTTACGTAATTGAGATAAATTGTGTACTTTCGTGCGATTTAATCCGACGATTAAGTCGCCTTTTTGAAGACCAATAGAGTAAGCTGGAGAATCTTTTACTATATCTTCAACTCGTACTCCTTTTGTTCCATCTTTTGAAGATCCATTGCTTAGAGAAGCCCCTTGTAATGCTGGAGTTAACATTTCTTCGCTGGTACTTACAGAAGTGCTATCATCTAATAGCACTGATACTGTTTGTATTTTCCCATCTCGTAACAATCCTAGTTTTATAATTTTACCTGGAGTAGTAGTACCAATTTTCACCCTTAATTCTGCAAAATTTTTTATTGGTTTTCCTTCTATGGATACAATAATATCTCCTGCTTTAATATTTGCTTTGGAGGCTGCAGTTCCCGGTAGAACTTCGCTAACAAATGCTCCACGTTGTGCGTCGATATTAAGTGCTTTAGCGATATCGGCAGTTAATTCTGTACCTTTTATTCCTAATTGTCCTCGTTTTACTTCTCCAAATTCGATTAATTGTTGACTTAAATTTTTCACGATGTTGCTAGGAATAGCGAAACCAATACCAATATTTCCTCCCCCAGGCGCTAAAATAGCAGTATTAATTCCAATTAATTCTCCATGTAAGTTCACTAGAGCTCCTCCAGAATTTCCTCTATTTATAGAGGCATCAGTTTGTATAAAGTTTTCTAATCCTTCAAGGTTTAAACCACTCCTTCCTAATGCTGATATAATTCCAGAAGTTGCTGTTTGACCTAATCCAAAAGGATTACCAATCGCAACAGCAAAATCACCAACTTTTAAAATATCAGAATCAGCTATTTTTATTTCAGAGAGATTTTTAAATTTTAATAATTGAAGCAATGCTAAGTCAGTTTGTTCATCATGTCCTACCAATTTGGCATTAAACTCTCGACCATCGTTAAGTTGTATTTTAATTTTATCTGCACCGTTGACAACATGGTTATTGGTGATAATGTATCCTTTGTTAGCGTTAATAATTACTCCTGATCCTAGTCCTTCGAATGGTCTAGATCCAAAATTTCCTCCAGGGATATCTGGTCCAAAAAAATATTTAAATTCTTTAGGTAATGTCAGCCTCCTTGCAGGTTGAATGCCTTCTACATGCACACTTACTACTGCTGGCAGCACTGTATCTAACATGGGCGCTAAACTCGGAAAGCATTCCGACATTTCTGTAGAAAATGTTGTATGATTTATAGAAGACCCAGCATATGACATTCCCAATGTAAATAATATACTCAATATGTTCAGGAAATGTGTTATCTTCATAGGTAATTAATTAAGTTAGTTATATTGTAATCAAGAAATAGTATTGTTTAAATATTCATAAATTTTAACAACTAAAAATACAAGCTCCAATTTTATTATTCTAGGTAATAACTTTTAATTGTCTAGAATAGATTTAGGTGGATGATGAGTTACTATATTACACATGCTGTATATAGTATATGACGTCAAATAGCTTATGTAGAATAATGAAAGTTGCCTTATATTGTTTAATATCATGATTTTTTTATAGTATCTTCTACATTACTGGAATAATCTAGTGGTGCTTCTACTATTGGTAATTGTTCGTTTTTTATGGTTGTTTTTTTTATATTAAACGCGTGTATATTATCTTGTATATGTGTATTTGGTAAAAAAAAATTAGCACTTTTTTTAACGCTATGGTATAAATGACGATAATCATCTGCCATTTTGTTTAGTAATTCTATAGTATAAACAAAGTGATTACTTAGTTCTTTTTGGTATTCATTCAGTTTAATTTTTTTATCCTGTAGTTCGTTATATAAAGTTTTTTGATCATGTAGTAAATAGCGTGCTTTGTAATACATTATAGATCCCCCTATAATTATTCCGATTATTAAACTTATGAATATACACATCCATATCATAATAACACCCCTAAATTTATTTTATTTAATGTGTTTGTTTTCGTATGTTAATTGATTTAATACATAATTTTGCATATGTTTATGTTATCGTATAATATATTCAAAGTTAATAATCCCAATTATCGATTATCTAATATATACGTGATTTAGTAGAATTTTATTCTACTTAGTTTTCTTTATCAATAAATATTCATACAGAATGTTATAAAGTAAGTAGATAGGTATCTATTTGAGTATTTATTTTGAAATAAATATTAGAGTGATTCTAGAAATAGAATGATGATACAATATATCTTATCACATCAACTAATTTACTTTTAGTTAATCTATAATATATGGATTGAGACATTGTTTGAAGTAGTACCAATTTATACTGTTTTATAGGTTCAAAAGGTATTATGATATAACAATTTTAATGTTCAATGGTAGTATATATGCTGATATTAATCAAGTATCTTATTTGGCATATTGAATTCATTATTTTATGTTTAGTTAATATGGTTAAATTTTTTATATTGAGTGAGGTTTTATGTTGATGAAAACTTTTATGGCAAAATCACATTTAATTAGACGAAAATGGCATATTATTGATGCTAAGAATAAAATACTTGGTCGTTTATCTACTGTAATCACTAGATATTTAATTGGTAAGCATAAAATAGAATATACTCCTCATATCGATACCGGAGATTACGTTATTGTTGTAAATGCAAAAGAGGTGTCTGTAAGTGGGCATAAACGTGATGATAAAATATACTATCATCATACGGGATATATTGGAGGTATTAAGCAATTGAATTTTAAAGGAATGATAAATAGATACCCTGAAAAGATAATTGAAATTTCAGTAAAAGGTATGTTACCGAAAGGTCCTTTGGGTCGTATGATGTACTCTAGACTTAGAGTGTATTCGGGCAATGCGCATGTGCATGCTGCTCAAGAACCTCAATTTATAGATTGTTAATAATGAGAAATAACAATGGAAATAAAGTATGAATTTAAATCAATATTATGGTACTGGACGACGAAAAACTGCTTCCGCTCGAGTGTTTATTAGGTCTGGGATAGGTAATGGAAAAGTTATTATAAATAAACGTGAATTAGATCAATATTTTCCTAAACATAACATACAGTCAATCATTATCAGGCCCTTAAAAATTACTAATTTACTAAATAAATTAGATGTTTATATCACTGTAAAAGGTGGAGGTATGTCTGGTCAGGCTGGAGCGATATGTCATGGAATGACACGTGCATTATTGCAGTATGATGAGAAATTACGCAGTGTATTGCGATCAGTTGGATTAGTTACTAGAGATTCTAGAGAAGTAGAAAGAAAGAAGGTGGGTTTACGCAAAGCACGAAGGCGTCCTCAGTTTTCAAAGCGTTAAATATTTTAATAATGATAAAAATGTATTTTAGAATGTTTCTCCACAATTATGTATAAAATTTTTATAAAACATAACAAATGTAATAAGTATTTTCTATAACCTTACAGATGTGGTCGATGATGACGTTAGTGACATTATGTTTGTTGTGTTATAAAAATTTTAAGAATCTTAAACAAACATTGATTACAATGGGTGAATGTGTACCTTTAAATAGAATGAGGATTGATGTTTTTATTTTTTTTATTTACTGTTGTAGATTTTAATTTAAATCTAGAGATGGCATAATGTTTAAAACTGACTTAACTAACTATTTTATGTTGAAATGTCGAAAAGATAACAATCTTAACTGAACGAATAGTTGTAAAAAACTATAGGTACTATTATAGTTTTTCATGTTTATTTGAGAATGATTTTAAAACGATTACTAATTAGTATCTGTTCATTGTAGAAGGATATAATCCTTTACTATCTATGATAGTAGATATCTCTTCGTTATTTTATATAAATTGTTTATTTGGGTATATCAGGTATCTTCCAAATGGTTTTGTTTTAATAGTAGTTATATCGTAATGATTAATTTTTTTTTGATACCAATAGTTATTTTTTGTTTTTTATTTCATATGGATGAAATCATTTTACTATAACAATACATTGCGTATTCTTAACAGAAATATAAATTAGTTTAATTTTAATGTAAGTGAAAACATTTTTGGTAAGAACAATATTATACTAATTTGCAAAGAAGTATTAATAATATTACTTATATTTATTTAATTAGTTCGATGACAATGTAAATTCATTTAATATGAATTTTATGTATTTATCCTCATTTATTTGACTGGTAATAGTTTAATTGATGTGAAGATAGCGGTAATGTATCAGAAGAGATGTGTTTATAAGAGGGATTGTTTATTTTAATGATTGTTATTATTTCAAAATAAGTTGTATGAATCGCATCTTATATTCTATCAATATATTATTAGTTTTGAAAACTAGATATTTTATTAAAGGATTCGAAATATATTTTTTAAATTTGATTATATCTTTAAACAAAGAGTACAGTATAGAATTAAAAATGTTTGAAAGCTGATCGATAAAAGTATTACTAATTTTCGCTCTTTTCGGTGGTACTTTGAATAAAGTAAATATGTGTAATATGTTTTACAATGAAAATCGTTATATAGTTTGTGTATAGATACTAATGATAATATTCGTTATGATTATTAAATGTTTTTGTGTGATATTAGCAGGCTCTGTTTACATTTCAGGCACATAAAAAGTATAAAAAATATAGGAAATAGTGATGATGGTGGGCTATACATAATTTATGTGTGGTACTATATTTAGGAAATATAAGAAAAAGCAGTAAACACATTTTTTATGCCGTTTATTGAGCTTGCAATTTTTTCAGCGTATCTACCTTCTTCTTGAGTAACTTGTCCTAAAAGAAATACTTCTTTATTTTCTGTAATTATTTTAACGTTGGAAACATGTATATTCTTTTTTATAAACAAATTTAAGCGTATTTGAGTGCTGATCCAAGCATCTGTGCAAATGGATTGTACAGATATTGGTTTATCTTGACGAATTGCATTATAAACATTTTTTGTTCCATTGATTTTTTTTACTATTTTTATTGTTTCTTCAGCGAAAGAAATGGCAGGAGTTTGTCCGGTCAATAGCACATTACCTTGATATACGGTATTTTTTATTCTTGATGATTTTGTAATATGTTTGTTTTGATTAAGAGCATGAGCAATGTGAGCTTCTAAAATCTTATCATCCAACTGAGTACCTATAGTACGAGGATCATTCCATGCAGTGGTTATGAATGCAGCAGTTCCAATAGCCAACATACTTGAGCAACAAGCTTGCAACATTAATGTTGCAAATAAAATTAATAATATCTGTGATATATAATATTTAATGTTCATTTACACGCATTCATGTGCTCGGATCAGTAAATATAATACCAGTATTAATTTTTATTATCAAGTTTATAAATAGACTTATTTGTAAATACATTGTTTTAAAAGATAGGGCTAATGATAGTAATTATGTTAATAGATACGGTATGATACATGCATCAAGGTTTATGTACAAAAGTAAAATATATCTATAAGATTATTTTTAGTATTTAATTATGTTTACAATTTGTTTTTAGAATGTATAATATTGATGAAGTTTATTTGATAAATTATATGATAATTAAGGAATTATTATTATTTAATATTATCAAATACATTAAAAATATCATTTGATAATTTCAAGCCAGAAATGTATTAAATTTTTTAAATTAATATTAATTAATTAATTAGATGTAATATCATTTATTTATTAATAGTGTGATTTAGTTACTACAGATAATGAGATCGATTTGTTTGTTTTTTATAAAAATTACATATTAGACTGATAAATTGATATTGAATCTTTTATAAATAATCCATAGATGTTGTTGTTTATTTTATAAATATAATGTCTATCGTAGTAGATGTTGATATGTGAAGAATATGTTGCCATCGATACCCAGTTTTGCATCTGCATTGTATATAGTACCAACTCCTATTGGAAATTTGCAAGACATTACGTGTCGGGCTTTGTCAGTATTACGTCAAGTAGACTGTATTGCTGTGGAGGATACACGTCGTACTCGTATATTATTAGATTGTTTTTCTATTCATACATCCTTATGTACATTACATCAGTACAATGAATTCAAAAAAATACCAATGCTAATATCGAAACTACAGGAAGGATTAAGTATCGCTTTAGTGTCTGATGCAGGTACTCCATTGATTAATGATCCAGGATATTGTTTGGTACAATCTTGTCAGAAATTAAAAATTAGAATTATTCCATTACCTGGCCCATGTGCTGCTATTACTGCATTGTGTGGATCTGGTTTACCACCGGATCGTTTTTGTTTTGAAGGATTTCTACCGCATAAACATAATTTACGTATAGGACGTTTGCGAGATTTATCAGAAGAATCACGTACATTAATTTTTTACGATGTAAAACATCGTATAATAGATACTTTAAAAGATATGGCTAGTGTTTTCGGGTTAGAGCGTTATGTTGTGATAGCTCGAGAATTAACTAAAATATGGGAATCTATTTATGGTGCTCCTATTGGTCAATTATTATCTTGGGTTCAAAAAGATAATTCTCGAATTCAAGGAGAAATAGTTTTAGTTGTAGCAGGAAATGATTTGAAAAAGAATGAATTATCCCCAAAAATACTTCATGTCATGCGATTATTAGCATCCGAGTTACCTTTGAAAAGAGCCGCAACTTTGGCGGGATATATATATGGTGTAAAAAAGAATACGCTTTATAAGAAGTATCTAGATGAAAAAATTAAATAAAATTAAACATGCGATGTGATTTGATTGATGACTTAGCAAAGAAGGCATGGTTATAATATTTTGAGGAGTTGACTAGACAATCGCTGCTTCTTTGTATTTATAGTACTTAAAGATAGTCGGTGTGATTACAAATGAGGGGGAGGAAAGTCCGGGCTCCATAGGACAGGGTGCCAGGTAACGCCTGGGAGATGTGAATCTACGACAAGTGCAACAGAAAGAAAACCGCCTATAATTATTTTATAATAAATTATAGAAATTATAGGTAAGGGTGAAAAGGGGTGGTAAGAGCACACCATTCGAATTGGTAACAATTCGTGTTATGTAAACTCCACTCGGAGCAAGGCTAAATAGAAGTTCTACAGTATGGTCCGTACTGAACTTGGGTAGGCTGCTGAAACTATCGTGTGAACATTAGTTTAGATGAATGATTGTCCAAGACAGAACCCGGCTTATCGGTTAACTCCTTGTTAAAAGTCAAATATAATCATCGTGTGTGATCGTTGTTTTCATGATAAAGATATGTGTAGTAACACTAAATGTTAAGATAATGTTTTTCAGAGAAAGATTGATCGACAATAATATTTAGATGGCGATTACAATGATTTGTAATCATGATGAGTTATTATAAGAATGGTATATCTGATAAAGAAATAGTTTTGATTTGTTAGAATAGATATTTTTTGCATATTTTAAGTTAAGTTTTGAAGATTTAATTAATTATTAAAATACATGATGTATTTAATGCTACATGTGGTAAGAGTAAAATAATAGTAATATTTATAAGTAGTAATTTATTACATGAAAAATGTAAATAGATATAAACAGTACATGTTGTTATATGTTATAAAAAATTATAAATTGGTTATTTGTATAATGATTTTCTAAAAAATTGAGAGTTATAGTAATTAATTGAGAATTATTGATTCTCAAATGGAATGAAAGTGTTATTTTTATTTTTAATAGAATGGTATGTTCAAACTGTTATGTAAAAATTCATTTAATTAGGTTAAATATGTTAAATTCAATATAATTGACTTTGAAAATTTGTGAATGGAATTCAATAAGTAATGAATATTTTAAAAGAATTGATACATGTAGTATGGCAAAATAATCTTGTATTATTTCCTAATGTGAGGTTGGTATTAGCTATTTATTCATTAGCATTTCTTATTCTTTTTTTAGAAAATGCTATTATTCCGGCTGTTTTTTTGCCTGGGGATAGTTTGTTAGTGATATTAGGAGTATTGATCGCAAAAGGTATTTTGAATTTTACCGTTACTTTAGGAATTTTAACAATAGCTGTCAGCTTGGGTAGTTGGATTAGTTATTTACAAGGTAAATTTTTGGAGAATAATAAAATTTTTAAACGCTGGTTATCTTTGTTACCTAATAAATTTTATCAAAGAGCGAATTATATAATGAATAGGTATGGATTGTCTGCGCTTTTTATTGGTCGCTTTATAGCATTTGTGCGAACAGTATTACCTATTATTGCAGGAATATCTGGATTAAGTTCTTTTCGTTTTCAATTATTTAATTGGATCAGTTCATTTGTGTGGGTATTTATATTTATTGTTTTAGGTTTTTTTTTAGAACGATTAGAATGTTTTTATATATGTTATGATATGTAATGAAAAATTACTTATTCTTATTAAATAAGAAGATAAAAATATAGATTTATTATTTTATTTGAAAATCATCGATATACGACCATTTTGGTATGGTGTTGATCTTGTAAGAATAAGATCTTCATTTTTCAATAAAGCATGAAGATTGATTTGATGAAATTACTTTTTATTGAAAAGTAATGACCCCTGCTGGATTTGAACCAGCGACCAAGCGATTATGAGTCGCCTGCTCTAACCGATCTGAGCTAAGGGGCCTTGGTTTGTTTGTAATGATAACAATTGAGTTTGTGTTCATCATCATCTTGTCTATGCGCATAACAACTTGTTTTATTAAACACACAATATCACGCATGTACTATTATAGTATGTAATAATAGAGTTGTTATTAATTTTAATTGTTACTATATTTGTATTTTTTATTTACTAGTATATCTGATTACTATCATGTATATCATATTTTACAATTAAAATAACTAACATTCTGATGTTGTGTATCGAATAACGTATCCATAAAATTATATAATATCATGATTATAAAAAATGATGAATCATGCTTCTGAAATTTTTACTTAATCATCCAAAAAGCTTCTCAAAATTTCAGATCGACTAGGATGACGTAATTTTCTTAAAGCTTTTGCCTCTATTTGGCGAATACGTTCGCGAGTTACATCAAATTGTTTGCCCACTTCTTCTAGAGTATGATCAGTATTCATATCAATACCAAATCGCATACGTAATACTTTTGCTTCTCTTGGGGTCAGTCCAGCGAGTACATCATGAGTAGCAGTGCGCAAATTATCTGAAGTTGCTGAATCTAAAGGTAAATCATGATTGGTATCTTCAATAAAATCTCCAAGGTGAGAATCTTCGTCATCTCCTATAGGAGTTTCCATAGAAATAGGTTCTTTAGCAATTTTTAATACTTTTCTAATTTTATCTTCTGACATAAGCATACGCTCAGCTAGTTCTTCTGGTGTTGGTTCATGCCCTATCTCTTGCAACATTTGTCGAGAAACTCGATTAAGTTTATTAATAGTTTCTATCATATGAACTGGGATTCGGATGGTACGCGCTTGATCGGCTATCGATCTAGTAATTGCTTGACGAATCCACCAAGTAGCGTAAGTGGAAAATTTATAACCTCGACGATACTCAAATTTATCCACAGCTTTCATCAATCCAATATTGCCCTCTTGTATTAAATCTAGAAACTGCAACCCTCTATTTGTATATTTTTTGGCAATAGATATAACTAAACGAAGATTAGCTTCAACCATTTCTTTTTTAGCTCTTCGAGCTTTAGCTTCTCCAATAGACATACGACGATTAATATCTTTTACTTGCTCTATTGTTAATCCTGTTTCTTGTTCAATTTGATGTAGTTTTGACAAACTATTTTCTACATCTTCATCAACTTTATATAATCTTTCTGACCATGATGTGTGCATAGATAAAGCTGTATTAAACCATGTTTTATTGGTTTCGTTGCCTGAAAATAACTCTATGAAGTTTTTTTTTGGCATTTTACTAATTTCGACACATAATTTCATAATTAAGCGTTCTTGCTTACGTACTCGTTGCATCATAGATCGCATATTATTAACCAAATAATCAAATTGTTTTGGAACTAATCTAAATTGTTTGAATATTTCAGAGAGCTTTAAAATTTCTTTTGATGATTTAATATGATTGCGTCCATTATATTTAATCGTTTTGCGTGTTATTTCATACTGGTCTCGTAGTGCTGTAAATTTTTTACAGGCTATTTCTGGATCAATGTTATTTTCATCATTATTTTCTTCTTCATCGTCATCAGATATTGATTCAGTTATTATTTCAGAAGTTATGTGGGTTATGTTGGTGTGTATTGATATATTTTCATTTATATTAGGATCAACAAAACCTGTAATTAAATCTGAAAGACGCGTTTCACCTGTTTCTACACGTTTATACTGATCTAAAAGATAAGTAATTGCTTCTGGATATTCCGCAACTGAACATTGTACTTGATTTATTCCGTCTTCAATTCTTTTAGCAATATCTATTTCACCTTCTCGTGTTAATAATTCCACAGTACCCATTTCCCGCATATACATTCGTACTGGATCAGTTGTTCTCCCTAATTCTGAGTCAACGCTAGTTAATGCTTGAACGGCAGCTTCTGTCGCATCTTCTTCGTCATTAGTAGAATGAGTGTGTCCAATTAATAAAAACTCATCAGAATTAGGAGCTTCTTCCATAACTTGAATACCCATATCATTCATCATTTGTATTATATTTTCGATTTGACCAGGATCCACAATATCTTCTGGCAAATGATCATTGACTTCAGAAAAAGTTAAGTATCCTTGTTCTTTTCCGAGTGTGACGAGTAACTTAAGTTGTGATTGTGGGTTATGTTCCATAAAGACTCCCACGTTTCAAAATAATATTTATATTTAAAAGTTTAATAGTAGTGTAATTTCCCATCTATTGATGAAATGTAAGTGAATTATTAAAATAATTCATTCAGGAGGTATTTTTATGATTGTTTTCATTAGTAACATTAAGTCCAAGAGTTTATATTTTTATATTAATGTTTCGATAATGTTTTATTTAATAACCATAATTCTTGACGTTCTTGCATTGTTAAACCAGATGTACGATCACGTGCAATCAGTATCTCTTGGCGTTTTTCAAGAGTTAAATTATATAATTTGGTCAAAGCATCAATAAAAGTAGTTTCTATCATATCATTTGTAATTATGTGATTCCAATATGCTAGTAATTCAAGTTTTGAAAAAAATTTATTCCCACGATAATGCTCTAATAATTGAGCAGAAGTTGATATTGGATATGTTTTGCATATTTGAACTAAATCAATAAACATCACAATATCATCTTGTTCAAATTGTTCCAATCCTTGCACACTTGGGACTAATTTAGCAAGTCGCGGATTTTGTATGAGTAATACTATCAATATGCGTTCTATGCTGTTATTTGTATAACATCTGTTTATTTTATTATTGCATATAATAGGTTTTTTTATGAGCAATTGGCTCAATTTATTATCATCTAGAATCCCTATTTTGTTGCCTAATTGTTGCAGTAAACACAATTTTAAAGTTTGTCCTGGAATTTTTTTAAGTATAGGTAACATCAGGCTACTTAATTTAACCCGACCTGATAATGTTTGTAAATTTGTTTTTTGTAATAATGTTTCAAATAAAAAATTTGATAAATCTTGTGTTTGGGTTAACTTTTTTAAAAAATTGTTTTTTCCTATTTTACGTATCAATGTATCTGGATCTTCTCCATGAGGCAAGAATGAGAAATGTATTTGACGTTCATCAGTAAGATATGGTAGAGCGGTATTTAGTGTACGCCAAGCAGCTTTTTTACCAGCATAATCACCATCATAACAACAAATAATTTGATCAGTAATACTATATAATAATCGAATATGATTATCAGTAGTAGAAGTTCCTAAAGCAGCAACTGCATAGTTAATCCCAAATTGTGTTAAGGTGATAACATCAATATAACCTTCTACTAAAAGTATGCAAGAGAGATTTTTTTGTTTCATGCGTGCTTCGTACAAGCCATATAAATGTTGACTTTTTTTAAAAATTTTGGTATCTGGTGAATTCAAGTACTTGGGTATTTTTTTTTGGGTAATAACACGACCTCCGAATGCTACAATTCTTCCCGCTATATCTCGTATAGGAAACATAATGCGGCCACGAAAGCGATCGTATTTATGTTTTTTTGTATTATTGCTAATTAACATGCCTGATTGATCAAGTAGCTTTTGATCATATAATGTCAGACTAAATTTTTGTATTATGTTGCTCCATCTGGATGGAGCAAATCCAATATTGAAGTAATCGATAATTTTGGTATTTAATCCACGATTTTTCAAATATTTGTAGGCGTATAAATATTTTTGTTGGGTTAATATATTTTTATAGTATGCACATAATTTATTCATTAATTGATATAAATTATTTTTTAGATCATTATTGTTTGTATAGGATGTTGAATCTTTTTCTATTGGTATTCCGTGCATGATTGATAGTTCTTTAATAGCTTCAATGAATGTAAGTCGGTCATAATGCATCAAAAAATCTATTGCATTTCCATGTGATCCACAGCTGAAGCAATAATAAAATTGCTTTTCGATATTGACAGTAAATGATGGGTTTTTTTCAGTATGAAACGGACAGGAGGCCAAAAAATTCTTCCCCTGTCTTTTTAAAGACACACGTTGACCAATTAAATCAACAATATTAGTACGTGATATTAATTCATTAATTACTGTATTTGGGATTCGGGTAATTGCATTTCCTTAGCTCATGTTATTGAGCACAGATAACACAAACTATTGTCAATCATCAATGATTGAACATCATGTATGTAACTACATGTCATTTGGTTCTTATAATTGTTTAAAGTAAATTGTTGATTGTTATGTTTTTGTACATAAAAATTGTAAGATCATTTAATATAAGCGAATACGTCTTAAATTTTCTCGAGCTAGTTTTTTGATATGACGTTTAATAGCTGATGCTTTGGCTCGTTTACGTTCTGTGGTTGGTTTTTCATAAAATTCTCTACGACGTACTTCAGATAAAATTCCTGATTTTTCACAAGATCTTTTGAAACGACGTAACGCTACATCGAATGATTCGTTTTCACGTACTTTAATTATTGGCATATATCTATCTCTATTATTTAATATTTTTGATTGAGGATTGTTATTATATATTTTATATAAATAACTGTATTTTTATTATTTTGTAATATAACATTAAATATTATGACATGAAATATAAATAGTGTGAGTACTGTGTAATTATCAGTTGGATATAGAATATTATATGCGTGTTTTAGGTATTGAAACTTCGTGTGATGAAACAGGTGTAGCAATTTATGATCAATATAAAGGATTATTAGTGAATGCAGTACATAGTCAAAATGAATTGCATGCTGCTTATGGTGGCGTTGTTCCTGAATTGGCTGCTCGTGATCATATACGAAAAATAGTTCCTTTAATTTTATCTACATTAGATCGAGCTGGTTTGGAACCTAAGAATATCGACGGAATAGCATATACTGCTGGACCTGGCTTGATGGGCGCTTTATTGGTTGGAGCAACTGTTGCTAGAACACTTGCGTATGCTTGGAAAATACCCGCTGTCGATATTCATCATATGGAAGCTCATTTATTAGCGCCAATGTTAGAAAAAAAGATTCCTACTTTTCCATTCGTGGCATTATTGGTATCTGGTGGACACACTCTGCTTGTGTCTGCAAATAATATAGGGGAATATAAAATATTAGGAGAATCTATTGATGATGCTGTTGGAGAAGTGTTTGATAAAATTGCTGTATTATTAGGATTAAAATATCCTGGGGGGGCTTTATTATCCCAAATGGCTCGAAAGGGTATTCCGGGGCGTTATGTATTTCCTCGTCCCATGACTGATCGACCTGGTTTGAATTTTAGTTTTTCTGGATTAAAAACTTTTGCGGTAAATACTATTATGTCAGGTTCTCATGACGCTCAAACTTATGCTGATATTGCACGCGCATTGGAAGATTCAGTCGTTGAAACACTGGCAATTAAATGTCGTCGTGCATTAAATCAAACTGGATTGAAGTGTTTAGTAATATCTGGAGGTGTTAGCGCTAACCATGAGTTGCGGTCATGTCTTTTGAAGCTGATGTATATATTAAAAGGAAAATTGTTTTATCCTAGATCGGAGTTCTGTACAGATAACGGTGCAATGGTGGCTTATACTGGATTAATTAGACTAAAGGCTGGATTATTTAGTGATTTACCAATTGTAGTGAGACCACGCTGGTCATTAGAAGATCTTCCCCGAATCAATCAAAAACAACAATCATTGTGATTTATGAGTCGGGTTAATATAGTATGTTAATCACGCCAAATACGTTCTTCTTTATGATTAAACAAACGTCTAATATTAGTAATATGTTTTATTATAACTAAAGAAGATATTATGATTATTGGAAGTAAATATTGAGATTGAAAGTACCAAGCATAACAAGGTATGATAAGTGCAGTAACGATGGCTCCCAGTGAGGAATATCCAAAAGATAACACAATCAATGTCCAAATACTCATCATTACTATGGAGGAGTTAGGATCTATGGTTATGAGAGTTCCAAATGCGGTAGCTACGCCTTTTCCTCCATAAAATTTAAAAAATATGGGATACATATGCCCCAAACAAGCAAAAACAGCTGTAGCTCCTAAGAAAATAGGAGAAATTTCAAAATGTAATCCCAACCAAACCGGTATTGCTCCTTTTAGTATATCAAATAAAATCACACTAATTGCAATTTTAATCCCTGCGATGCGTAAAATATTAGTAGCACCAGGATTTTTAGAGCCAAAATTTCTTGGGTCTGGAAAATGTAATATTTTGCATATTAAAATAGCGCTGGATATTGATCCTAAAAAATAAGCAAGTATCACTATGATAATGGGAGAAAAATCATAAAAATTCATTTTATTAAGATTTAAACCAATTTATTGCATACATTTTTTATATAGTGTGTATATTAAACAATTAAACGGTCAATATCATTTAAATAAATGATTTTTTATGTAGTAAATACAATGTATGATGGATATCTTATTTATTGAACAACTAACAGTAATGGCGTATATCGGTATAAATGATTGGGAAAAAAAATGTTTACAAAAATTAATTTTTGATTTGCAATTATCATGTAATACTGATTTTTTTTTAGATAATCGAAACATAATATCTTATGTCGATTATACTCATGTAAATCAAGTTATACTTAATTTAGTGGGCCAAAAACATTTTTATTTAATAGAAGATGTTGCTAATTTAATAGCAAATACGTTGATGGAAAAATTTTGTATTGAATGGATTCGTGTAAAAGTAAGTAAACCTGGAGCAATTCACAATGCTTTTAATGTTGGTGTATGTATTGAGCGACAGAACAAAATGTTTATCAAATCTTTAAAAAAAGATTAGTTTGTTGAAGAACATATGAATATGTCTGTAAAATAATGAAAATTATTAAATAATCAAATTATTTCTACATACCATGAAAATGTGGTAATGCATGTGTTATGATTACTTTATGTTAAATATTATATTTTATATTATTGATTTTGGGTCGTTAATATTAGATGTACGTAGATTAGTTATTTCATTGATTTTGGGGATAGTAGAAGGTTTAACAGAATTTCTTCCTATCTCTTCAACAGGGCATATGATATTGGTAGAAAATATTTTAAATTGTATGGATGATTCAGTTATAGCTTTTACTGTGATTATTCAATTAGGTGCTATTTTGTCTATAACAAAAATCTTTTGGAATCGATTATATTGTATGAGTATGATTTCTATAAAAAAAATATTTGTTAAACAACACGATAATAAAAATTATTTATGTATTCGACATATATTGTTAGGAACGTTGCCTGGGACAATATTAGGAATGATTTTTTATGAAAAAATTAAATTGGTTTTTGAATTAATATATATTATGTATGGGTTAATAATTGGAGGAGTTTTTTTATTAATTGGGGAATTATATATATCTAAAAAACCACGCGTATCAGATATTAATAATATAACTTATTTGCAAGCTTTTTTAATTGGATGTTTTCAATGTTTAGCTTTTTGGCCGGGATTTTCTCGCGCTGGAGCTACTATTGGAGGCGGATTATTAGTTGGTCTTAATCGACGTATATCGTCAGAGTTTTCATTTTTTTTAGCAGTTCCTATTATATTTGGTTCTGCAGTCTTAACTTTTTATCATTATAGATCGTTTATTGATCTCGTAGATGCTTTGCTATTACTAGGAGGCAGTGTCATAGCATTTATTGTGGCATTATTTACTGTAAGATATTTCTTGAAAATAGTTCAAAATGTTTCTTTAATTCCTTTTGCTATATATCGATTTTTATTAGCAGGAGGTATCTATTGGGGATTAATAACATAATTCACATTAATGTTATAATGTATTTGATAATAATTTATATTATTAAATATTTGTATTGATTAAGCATGTTGTGCGCTGAGTATTAAACAACAGAATTATTACTACAACAATTATAGTCACTGATTGTGATTCATAATACACATGTTATTTTTTTGTATGTAGATTTATTAATATTATTAATGATAGTTCATCATATCTTTATTGTAATTTTTCTCTAGTAATATGTATTTGCTATAGTTTATTTGATTATTTATAGTGTTTTAAAATTTTGTTTATAAATATTTTATATTTATTTATTTTTCCATGAATTTAAAGCATGTAAACGTCTAACATATAATTCTTTAGTTATATTTGATCCGGTAAATCCCTCTTTAATAATGTCTGAGGTAGAAATTTTTTTTGCTATTGCAAAGGCTGTTCGTAGAAAATTTTCTTGATTTAACACATAACTGTTATGACTTTCATGTCTTATTGTATCGGATTGAATAACTAAAATAATTTGATTTATTCTGTTCGGGCGCCGCCAACAATCAAAATCATGGAATAAGGTCATTAGCATTTTAGGCGTCAACATGTTCAAGTCATGTAAATAGTTATGATATTCTGAAATAATTTTTGAAAAATTACGAATTTCATGTGGTATTTTTAATCTATTGCATAAATTGTGGATCAAAGTAACCCCTAATTTTCTGTGATCATAATGTTTGGTGTTTTTGTTTTTTTTGTTAAAAGATATCCCCTTGCTTAAATTACGACATAAAACAGAAAACCGTACATTGATATCATCTGTTAAATGAGCCGCTTTAGAAAGTGTTGTCATAGTATAATAACCAGTATTAATTTTTGAGTAATATTGATTCGGAGTAGGTATATCAAATAATGCATCTAATTCAGGGAATAAGATTTTTAAAGCTCCACAATGACGTAAAACTGTAAAATATACTTGTGGGTTGTCTGTGATCAAAGCTTTTTTTGTTTCCGCCCATATACGTTCTGGAGATAGTGATAGTAATTCACGAACCATTTGTGTCATTAATATTAGCGTTTCTGAAGCTATAGTAAAATGCATGTGCGCGAATCGTGCAGCAAATCGAGCGACTCTTAATACTCGTAGGGGATCTTCATTAAATGTATGAGAAACATGCCGTAACAATCGTAACTCTATATCTCGTTGTCCGTGGTATGGATCTACAAGATTGCCATGTGCATCATAAGCCATAGCATTAATAGTTAAATCTCTACGATACAAATCTTCTTCAATAGTAATTGAAGGAGCTGTATGACAAGTAAATCCAGTATATCCTTGACCAGATTTGCGTTCAGTACGCGCTAATGCATATTCTTCATGATTTTCTGGGTGTAAAAATACTGGAAAATCTTTTCCAACTTGTTCATAACCTATATTCAACATTTCTTGAGGAGTAGATCCTACTATCACCCAATCTTTTTCTTGAACTGGTAGTTTTAACAGTGTGTCTCGTACAGCACCGCCTACTAAATATTTTTC
Organism: Blochmannia endosymbiont of Camponotus sp. C-003; assembly: GCF_023585685.1. Taxonomy (NCBI): domain Bacteria; kingdom Pseudomonadati; phylum Pseudomonadota; class Gammaproteobacteria; order Enterobacterales; family Enterobacteriaceae; genus Candidatus Blochmanniella; species Blochmannia endosymbiont of Camponotus sp. C-003. Next base: position 562,122 of record NZ_CP097764.1, on the reverse strand, counting down.
CATTGTGTAATTCTCGATCAAATGATTGTAATATTAAAATGCTACCGATTAATTAAAAATTAAAAATATTTTATATAGAAAAAATTTTAAAAAGAAAATATAGTGATTTTTTTGTTTTTATTAATTATATTAAATAAAAATCGTTTAACAATTGTTTTAATAGTAATGAATTAAATCAATTTATTAAGATGCATAAAGTTTTATATGGTCAGATGATGTTTAGATAAAAATATTAATTACAAGTGTGTAGTGTAGTAAAAATATTGTTTTCAATTTTTTAAAGATATAATGATTAAGTTGTATTTAAAGTAGAATTATATAAATGCACCAAAACTGTATATATTATAATTTTGATTACTTACCAAATAATTTAATGTGTTATTAATGAAAAATGATACTTTCATGTATAATCAACTACGTTTTTATTCGTTCAAGATGTGTACTAGGTAAATTATGACTGTTATTTTTCCAAATTTTTCCAATTCGCGTGTATTAATCGTAGGAGATGTTATGTTAGACCGATATTGGTATGGGTCTACTGATAAAATTTCACCAGAAGCACCTGTTCCAATTGTTAAGATCAATAAAATTATAGATCGACCAGGTGGAGCTGCTAATGTTGCGATGAATATTGCTTCTTTAGGCGCTCAATCAAGATTATTAGGATTAACTGGAGTTGATGAAGCAGCTAAAATTTTAAAAAAACAACTCAATGAATCGAATATCAAATGGAATTTGATCCCGGTTAATACATGTCCTACTATAATTAAATTGCGAGTAATGTCGCGTAACCAACAACTTATTAGATTAGATTTCGAACAATGTTTTAATAATATTGATACTACGAAATTATTTAAAAAAATTGAATTGTATTTACCAAAATATAAGGTGTTAGTATTGTCTGATTATGCTAAGGGTTCTTTAAATTGCATAGAAGAAATTATTAAATTGGCACATTATATGAATGTACCAGTTATCGTAGACCCTAAAGGTATACAATTTTCTCGTTATAAAGGCGCTACTTTATTAACTCCTAATATATCAGAATTTGAATCGGTAGTAGGATTTTGTCGCAATGAAAAAATTTTGATAAATCGAGCTCAAGAAATTATAATTGATTATAATTTATCAGCTTTGTTGATCACACGTTCTGAAAGGGGTATGACTTTATGTACACGAGATGCGGCCCCATTATATTTTTCAACTCAAACAAAAGAAGTACACGATGTAATTGGTGCTGGGGATACAGTAGTTGGTGTACTGTCAGCAGCATTATCTGTTGGTAAAAGTTTGGAAAAAGCATGTTTTTTGGCTAATTTAGCTGCCGGTGTAGTAATAAAAAAATCGGGAACTTCTACTAGCAATGTAACTGACATGAGAGAAATCATGAATAATCATATATCTACTACTTTGCCGGGTGGTATATTAGATGAGAAAACATTAAAAGAGATGATAGCTTTAGTTCGTAATAGAGGCGAAAAAATAGTCATGACTAATGGCGTATTTGATATTTTGCATGCTGGTCATGTAAGTTATTTGACTAATGCTAAAAAACTTGGAGATAGATTAATTGTGGCTGTGAACAGTGACGGTTCAACAAGACGTTTAAAAGGTAAAACAAGACCTATAAATACTTTAGAACAACGTATGTTCATATTATCTGCTTTAACAGTAGTAGATTGGGTGGTGCCTTTTTATGAGGATACACCCGCAAGGTTAGTTACATACTTGTCTCCAGATTTTTTAGTAAAAGGTGGTGATTATCATGTATGTGATATTGAAGGAAGTCAAGAGGTATTGAGTAGTGGAGGAACAGTGCGTGTGTTAAATTTTCAAACCGGTTGCTCGAGCAGTAATATTATCAATGCTATTAAACGTAAAAATTGAAAACATGTAAGGTATATTAATACAATATATATATTGTAGTATGATATTAAAGTATATGGAATATTTCTGTCCTGGAATGTGAGTACAAGTATAATCATGTGAGGGTATAAATAATAAATAAATGTATTGATGTGAAAATCAATCATGTTGTTCTAATCTTTATAAAAAATTTAGTTATACAGAGAGGGTTATTTTTGTTATTTATTTGTTATTCATAAATGACTGGTGATTTTGAATTTGTGTTTATATTGGTTGTTGAATTGTTATGATTGTTTCGTTTTTATTGTGATGTTAAGTTATATTGTATATGTGTATATATAAATTCTTTTAATTCTCTATAATTCACATTTATATTATTTATGTCATCGTAAAATTCAATATTTTTATTGTAAATTATATGTGAGATTTTTACTGGTATTTGGAATAAATTTATACGAATAATATTAAATGTTTTAATTTTAAAATATTTAATATATTAATGTTGTTAGTTATTTTTTTAATTTATATATATATATTGCATATAATGAACAGTGTTTTTATATAAATTTTTAATTTTCTGATATGTGTTGTATCAATATAGTGTTTAATGCATGTAGATTAAGGTTGTTTCAGTGTATATATAAGATAATCTATATTGAATTATATAAAAATATAAAAAAATTCAATAGCATTTATTGGTACGGCTTTATGACGATGGTTTGATATAATTTGAATGTTAGTAGCCATGGTTAACGTAAGATGATGGTATAGTTTTGGATCGACATGTATTATGTTATTTAAAATTATACTTTTGTTTGTAGTTTGGTTTATTGTTATTGGATGAATTATTGTATTTAGTGAGGATTTAATTATTATGTATCGGAGGAATTGTTTGTCTGAATTTGGATCACCTATAGAACGTGTCCAAAATGCATTAAAAGCATTACGCAATGGCCAGGGTATTTTAGTGATGGATGATGAAGACCGAGAGAATGAGGGTGATATGATATTTGCTGCAGAAAATATGACAATTGAACAAATGGCATTGGCCATTCGTTATGGCAGTGGAATAGTTTGTTTATCCTTAACAGAAGATCGATGTAAACAATTAAATTTAACAATGATGGTAGAAAATAATAGCAATCGTCATAGAACCGCTTTTACTGTTACTATAGAAGCAGCAAAAGGTATAACGACTGGGGTGTCGGCCGCAGATCGACTAACTACTATTAGAGTTTCTATAGAAGATAACGCAAAACCTTCTGATTTAAATCGTCCCGGTCATGTTTTTCCATTACGAGCTCAAGATGGTGGAGTATTAGTTCGTTGCGGCCATACAGAAGCAGCTATTGATTTAACTTCATTAGCTGGATTAGGACCTTTTGGAGTGTTGTGCGAGGTAACAAATAAAGATGGAAGCATGGCGCGTATATTAGAAATAATCACGTTTGCACGAAGACATAGAATGCCAGTTTTAACTATTTCAGATTTGATCACTTATCGTATTCATATGACTTAATGACAATCATTGTTTATTAAATGATAAATTTTTTAATAATATTTAAAAAATATATTGTGTAGAGAATTATAATTATCAATTATCATCAATAATAATGTGTTTGATTATGTATTTTTGATGTATTTTAATGAGCATATTTATTGCAATATTTTGTATAAATAGAATTTATATCATCTAACCAAGGTAGTGTTTTTGACTGAAATGATTATAATTGAATAATTGTGTTAAGAACATTAACTATAATAAATGATGTGGCTTAATTAGATAAAATACGTGGCTATATAATTTTTTAAAAAAGGTTCATAGAGAATTTGTTCAAGGAGAACATATGCTTGCCATTATACGTATTATTTTGATCTTGATATTGTCAATTAGCATTTGTATGTTTGGTATTATTTATTGTTTATTAAGTCCTCGTCAATCATATCACACTGCTTTTTTTAGTCGATTGTTTGGAAGTATGGCCCCTATTTTTGGTATTCAAGTTAAAATACGCAATTTGTTACGTAATAAATTACCAAAACATTGTATATATATCGCTAACCATCAAAATAATTATGATATGATCACAGTATCTTGTGTTGTGCAGCCACGTACAATAATAGTAGGTAAAAAAAATTTACTGTGGATTCCATTATTTGGACAACTGTATTGGTTATGTGGAAATATATTGATTAATCGTAGTCAAAATACTAGGTCTCATAACGTTTTAATACAAAAAGCTAAATCCATGAAAAAGAACGATATTTCTATTTGGGTATTTCCAGAAGGCACACGCAGTGCTGGAAGGGGTTTGTTGCCGTTTAAAATTGGTGCGTTTCATGCTGCAATTTCAGCTCAAATACCAATCGTGCCTATTTGTGTTTCTAATATTTCTAATAAAAAAATAAAATTAAATCGTTGGTCCAACGGTTTAGTAATTATTGAGATTATGCCTCCTATAGAAACTCAAAAATATGAACCTAATAAGGTGCGCGATATGAGTAAGTATTGTTATGAAGTTATGAAGATGAAAATTGATTCATTAAACAAAGAAGTAATTGAACACGAAACACAGATATCTCGAGTATTAAAAACACATTGCATAAAATAATTTGCAATTTAATTGTTTTTTTGGGAATGGGCGATTGTTATTGCTCGCTAGTTTAAATTATAAAATCACGGTATACGATGCAACAAACACTATTTGTTGGGATAACTGTTGTAGCTAATGTATAAAAATAAATTACAATAACAAATTTGTTGTGATGATGAAATTAAAAATAAAAATATCTTTGCATGTTAATGTTATTTATATCATGATGCATTTATACGGTAAAGAGCACCTGATAAGTCACGAATCAAATCGTTAGGATGTTCTAATCCCACATGAATTCTAACTAATGTTCCTGTAAAATCTAATGTACCCGAGGGACGTATTGGGCGTAGTTCCTCTACTTGATTCACTAAAATCAAAGATTCAAATCCACCCCAAGAGTATGCAATTTTAAAGTATTTAAAATGATTAATAAAATGAGACAATTGCGAATTGTTTAAACGTTTTTTTAGAATAAACGAAAATAATCCGCTAGATCCACTAAAATCTCTTATAAAATATTTATGTCCCTTGCATGTAGCTAAGGCGGGGTGATTTACTCGTTCTATTGCTGGATGTTGAGCTAACCAATGGGCAATGTGCAGCCCATTTTCTTCATGTTGTTTTAGTCTAACATATAAAGTACGTAATCCACGTGATGCCATGTAAGCGGTGTCAGCATCAACCATTTGTCCCATTAAATACGATTGTTTTTGCAATTGATCCCAACAGCGTGCATTGGACACTGCAGTTCCTATCATTCCATCAGAATGGCCTATGATATATTTAGTGCCTGATTGTAGGGAGATATCTACGCCTATATCTAATGCTTTAAAAAAAACTCCTGCCGACCAAGTATTATCTAATAATATGACAATATCTGATTTTTTTTTACGCACTGTTTTAACGATGCTAGGAACATTTTGTACCTCCATCGTTATTGATCCTGGTGATTCTAATACAACTAAACAAGTGTTGTGCTGAATTAAATTGGCAATATCATTTCCAATTAACGGATTAAACCAGGTGGTGTCTATATTCATTCTTTTTAAAACATATCGACAGAATTTTTGAGTTGGTTCATATGCAGAGCCTGTCATTAATATATGGTCTCCTGGTTGAACAAAAGAAAGGATTGTATGAGTAATTGCTGCTGTACCACATGGATACAGTACACAACCAACTCCGTTTTCTAATTCAGCCATTGATTGGCGTAAGGAAAAATGAGTAATAGTTCCATATCGACCGTAGAATAATTTATCCGTCGTGTTGTGATTTTTTGTGGCTTGTTGTTTTTGTTGAATAGAATCGAATACTACTGAAGATGTCCGTTGGATAATAGGATTAATTGCGCCGTATGTGTATTTTTTATCCCTGCCAGAAGTAATTAATGCAGTTTCAAGTTTTTTCATGATTATTATGTTGTATGGACTAATGATAAAAATTAAATCTATTTAATTATGTTAAATATAAATTTATATTCCTTATATTATTTTAATATATTCATATGATTTTTTAGATTAAAATATAACATAATGATAATGTTATATTTTACCGATCTTAATGGATATATATGGCGATGTCTAGTATTTATGTATTACGTGTATGTAAATTTTTATTTTTATAAGAATCATCATAAATAGGATTTATATCTAAAGATATTTAAATATATCAGGTGAATAGGTTTGAGTCTTAAAAAAAAAATATTTTTTAACATCATCGGGTGTTTAAATGATATGACATATCATGTGCATCATGCATACATTTACTTAGGTAGTCGTCATATCATGTTTATTTACTAGTCCTGTATGTACTAATAGATTTAATATCCTTGCCATGTTCGTCTCTGTAAGCAATGAAAGTGATTATAAGTAAGTGTGTATTGAAATCGAAATCATTCATATAGTTACATAACATACGAAATGTAATAAATAAACTAGTGAGGTATTTGGTTATTGGTTTAATAACTACAGGTCATTATACTTTCAATGATTGCGATTGAATATGATCGTTATTGGATTTTAAATAATTAGCGGCATTAAAAAAATAATGATGATGATATAATTTAAGCTTTACGGAAAAAATTTTATTTACAAAAATAGTATTTTTTTTGCAATGATTACTGTAATTATTGGGTATTAAATAAATATTAGTTTTCCTTAATGGATTCAGAGATTAATCTAGAATTTTTTACTTAATTGTTATTGAGTATAACTGAAAATTTAATTTTTTATATACTGTTACTATCTAAATATAATTATTAATTTTTTTATTACGTACTTATGAAGTAGAAATAATTTTAGTAATCTTTAGTCAAAAGATGTAGCCATACAAATATATTGTTATATTCATTAAGTATGCATATTTTGAATAATTTTAATTAATTCATATAAAACTATTATATTAAAATATCATTAATTTAATTTAAGTTTCCTAATAGCTTTAATAACTAGGTTAACACATAAATCTATATTGTTTACTGTAGTGTTATGCGTCTAAGATTATTGAGTAATTTAAAATTTGTATTTTTGTATGTTTAGATAGCTGCACTAAATGTGTCATCTATTTTGAGATTCATCATACAGTTAATAGTCTTTATTGGAATCTTTTATGGTTTTTATTGATTTTAATTTGTGTTTGTTTACATAAATGACGGTGTTTTATTAGCGCTTCATAATCATTAAGTCTTTATTTATCTTTTCACTATAGAGGTGTATTGTAATAAACAATAACTGATGGCCTGGGATTGAAAATAACTGTAGACAAATCTTATTTAATTATGAAAAAGTATTATTAATTAATCGAGGTTTCAAATCAATTGGACGGTGTTTTAAGGTGTGCCCGGACTTGGAATTGAACCAAGGACACGAGGATCTTCAGTCCTCTGCTCTACCGACTGAGCTATCCGGGCTTATTATAGTTTTGTGTACATTGTTATATATGTATGCGCAGACAACTTAACTATATTGTATTATCTTTATTCTTTTGAATTCGTCAATATATTTTGTTTGTTGATAATTACATTTTATCTAGAAACTATGTTTCTACTTCAAAAAATAGTTTAGATGGACACTGTGTGTGAAGCGACAGTTATACGTTGTTTATTTGCATAGGAACAGTTAGATAAATTTTAGTGGAGACAGTGTTTTTTGTTTATCATTTTAAATATAATGATGGCAATTAACTGTAATCATAAAATTGTGATCTTATGACGGAATAATTAAGTATAAATTATATTATTTGCGCGTGTTATTCCTAATCGTGTTGTGTTTTCTATTTATAGAGTATTAGTGTTTGTGTAATATAGATCGCATCCATGACAAATAATTTGGATCACCATCTATGATAGGAAGCACTAACAATTCTGGAACTTTATAGGGATGTAATTGCTTGATTGTATTTAATGTTTCTTCTTGTAAGGAACTGTGTGTTTTAATTAATAATTGTAATTCAGACTGATCTTTTAAGACATTGTCCCAATAATAAAACGAGCGCACTTCGTGTAGTACAGTTATACATGCTGCTAGTTTATGATGTAATAAAGTTTTCGTTAAATTTGAAACGATGGACATATCGTTAGGTATGGTACATAAAATTATTATCATTTTTTTCTGTAAATGATCAATTAGGGTAAATATCGTTAATTACATTGCTACGGAAAAATGTTCTTTCAAAACAAAAACGATGGTTTCATCGTTTATTTTAATTGTGTGCCCATTTTAAATGGGCAGTATGTTCGTACTATCTTTGATTATTATACTTAATAATAGTTGTGTGTGAAGTACTAAGTAAATAAAAAATAATTTTTATTGATTATAAGAAAATGTACTTATGAAGGTGTGAACACGCGTATATGTAAAAAATTTTTTCTTACCCCCTTGAAGCGGTCTTGAACGTCCCCATTTTAGGTATTGTCTTGAAGTGGTGAATACTAAAAAATTTGCATCTGATTTCTAATATCAGAATTTATTGCTGTACGATGCAAATAGTTAGATAATATAATTAGGGAGCATTAAATGAAAATTCGTCCATTGCATGATCGTGTAATTGTTAAACGTAAAGAGGTTGAATCAAAGTCTGCGGGAGGTATTGTGCTGACTGGATCTGCAGCAGGAAAATCTACGCGTGGAGAAGTATTGGCTGTTGGTCATGGCCGCGTTTTGGAAAATGGGGGAGTAAAAGCTTTAGATGTGCGTGTTGGTGATACCATTATTTTCAATGATGGGTATGGTGTAAAAGTGGAGAAAATTGATAATGAAGAAGTATTAATTATGTCAGAAAGTGATATCCTTGCTATCGTTGAGAAATAATTCGCGACTAACTTATTAATTGAACTTGAAAATTTTTAAGGAAAATGAAATGGCAGCTAAAGATGTGAAGTTTGGTAATGATGCGCGTGTCAAGATGCTGCGCGGAGTGAATGTGTTGGCTGACGCAGTAAAAGTTACTCTCGGTCCTAAAGGTAGGAATGTGGTGTTAGATAAATCTTTTGGGGCTCCAGTTATAACTAAAGATGGGGTATCTGTGGCACGAGAAATTGAATTAGAAGATAAATTTGAAAATATGGGCGCTCAAATGGTGAAGGAGGTTGCTTCTAAAGCAAATGATTCTGCGGGTGATGGAACCACTACTGCTACTGTGTTAGCTCAATCTATAGTTAATGAAGGACTAAAAGCTGTCGCTGCTGGAATGAACCCCATGGATTTAAAACGTGGCATAGATAAGGCAGTAGTTGCAGCAGTAGAAGAATTGAAAAAGCTATCCGTCCCTTGTTCAGATCCTAAGGCTATTGCTCAAGTGGGTACTATTTCTGCAAATTCTGATGAAACTGTTGGTAAACTTATTGCGCAGGCAATGGATAAGGTGGGGAAAGAAGGAGTTATTACTGTAGAAGAAGGGTCTGGTTTACAGGATGAACTAGATGTAGTTGAAGGTATGCAATTTGACCGCGGTTATCTTTCCCCTTATTTTGTTAATAAACCTGAAAGCGGCACAGTGGAACTAGAGCATCCTTTCATTTTATTAGCAGATAAGAAGATCTCTAACATTAGGGAAATGTTACCTATATTAGAATCTGTTGCAAAAGCAGGGAAACCGTTACTTATCATCGCTGAGGATGTAGAAGGTGAGGCTTTAGCCACTTTGGTTGTGAATAACATGCGTGGTATAGTCAAAGTAACTGCTGTAAAGGCACCAGGTTTTGGTGATAGACGTAAAGCTATGTTGCAAGATATAGCTGTGTTGACTGCAGGAACTGTGATTTCTGAGGAAATTGGATTAGAATTGGAAAAAGCGACATTAGAAGATATGGGGCAAGCTAAACGAGTAGTTATTACTAAAGATGCTACTACTATTATTGACGGAGTAGGTAATAAATCTGCTATAAATAGTCGTGTGGCACAAATTAATCAACAGCGTGACGAAGCTACTTCTGATTATGATCGTGAGAAACTGCAAGAACGTGTTGCTAAATTAGCCGGAGGAGTTGCAGTAATTAAAGTTGGAGCAGCTACTGAAGTAGAAATGAAAGAAAAGAAAGCACGTGTAGAGGATGCATTGCATGCAACTCGCGCCGCTGTTGAAGAAGGTGTAGTTGCAGGTGGTGGTGTTGCTTTAATTCGTGTAGCTAATGCTATTAGGAATGTGTGCGGTGACAATGAAGATCAAAATGTTGGTATTAAGGTAGCTCGCCGTGCAATGGAAGCTCCTTTGCGTCAAATTATGGCAAATGCTGGAGAAGAGCCGTCAGTAATTGCTAATAATGTCAGATCGGGAGAGGGCAATACTGGTTATAATGCCGCTACTGAAAAGTATGGCAATATGATTGAATTAGGAATTCTAGATCCTACTAAAGTGACTCGTTCTGCCCTACAATATGCAGCATCTATTGCGGGTTTAATGATTACTACTGAATGCATGGTTACTGAATTACCTAAAGAAGATAAGCCGGATTTAGGTAATGCAGGAGCTGGTGGTAACATGGGTGGCATGATGTAATTGGGATTCATTATTTTCTAATATAATCCTGAAAAAAACAACCCTAATCTCTATTTAGATTAGGGTTGTTTTTTTCAGGATTATATTAGAAAATAATGAATAGATTTTTGTAAATTTTATTATTTAAAATATTTTTATGGTATTTTATAATATTAATGAATTTAGAACTGGACTCAAGGTTATTCAAAATGGAGTACCATGTGTTATTATTAGCCACGAATTTACAAAACCTGGAAAAGGACAAGCTTTTAGCCGTGTAAGATTTAGACAAATAATTTCTGGTAAAATATTAGAAAAGACTTTTAAGTCTGGAGATTTTTTAGAATCAGCTAATGTTATAGAAATCAGACTAATTTATGTTTATCACGATAATGAATTTTGGTATTTCATGAATGAAAGGAATTTTGAAGAAATTGCAGTTTCTGAAGCAATAATAGGAGAGAACAGAAAATGGATTACAAATCAATTAAATTATATAGTAACTTTATGGAATAAAGTACCAATTCTTGTCACTCCGCCTGATTGTATAGAATTAAAAATTATAAAGGTTACTCCGTTAAAAAAGAGTAGCACTGGCTCTTCTGGAGTTAAACTAGCTACTGTCAGTACTGGTGCTGTAATTAAAGTCCCTTTTTTTATTCAATTAGGGGAATTGATTAAAATTAATACTCGTTTAGGTACATATATATCTCGATCAAAATAAAATGTAATAAATATTTATGTTGTTATTTAATAATTTTTATTCGAATAATTTGAATAAAAATTATTAAATAATTGATCATGATGCAGATAAATTGGTGTATATGGTAATTTTATTCCATTATTTTGATAATATTCTATAATCAACATATGCATTTGATGACATAAAGGCATTCTTAGTTTTATATCTGATATATGTATTCGTATTTCGAACATAGGTAATCCTTGTTGTAAATCTACTAAATATACTTCTGGAGGTGGGGTATTTAAGGAAAAAGAAGAATTTTTTGCTATTTGTAATAAAAATTTAACTATTTCTTTCATATCTGTTTGTAAGGGAGCAGGTATACGTAATACTACTCGTGTTAAAGTGTCCGATAAAGACCAATTAATAAATTGTTTTGTGATAAATTCTTTATTTGGAATAATGATTTCTTTATGATTCCAATCAGTAATAATAGTTGCACGAGTGTTAATTCGAGTAATATTACCAGTAAGTTTGTTAATAGTTACAGTGTCGCCGATACGAATTGGTTTTTCAACAAGTATCATTAAACCAGAGATAAGATTAGCAAATATTTCTTGTAATCCAAAGCCTAATCCAACACCTAATGCTGCTATTAACCATTGTATCTTAGTCCATTCTATGCCTATTAAAGAACATCCTATTATTCCACCAAGAAACATCAATATATATTTAGTTAATGTGGTAATAGTATATCCTGTGCCTGGAGTGAGATCTAAATGTTGTAACACAATAAGCTCTAAAAATGCTGGTAAATTTTTCACTGTTTTTGTAGTGATAACAATTACTAAAACAGCAATAAGAAATGAATTTAATGTTATAGGTTGAATATTGTCTACTCCTTTTATAGTAGATGTGACGTCCCATAATGTAATATTTTCTAAAAAAGAAAATGCAGAACGCAATTCAGACCACAATACAGTCATCAATAATAGAGCAATTATAGTAATAATAGATCGTATTAGTTGTAATGATTGCGTGCTGATAGTGTCTAAATCTAAAATTTTTCTATTTTTTTCATCTTTAGATGTTAATTTGTTAATTTGTAGTAGTTGAGAAAAATTAGATTCATTATGTGTTCTTAGAGTTAATTGTAAAGTTCGTTTTTGTTTGGCGCGTTCGTAAGCAATATGACGTTGTTGGATCAACGTCCATCTACGAATGACATGGTATATGATTAATGATATAATCCAAATGAATAATGATTCTTCTAATCGTCCTAATAATTCCTGAGCAACAAATAAATAACCTAATATGCAAGAAACTGCTGCTATTAATGGTGCGCATATTATTATATTCCATAAACAATGATTTATGATATTGTCAGAAGAATCATATTTGTTTAAATATAAAGGCAATCCAGAGCGTTTTAATTTATTAGTAATAAAAGTTAAATAAACGCATAATAAAATAAAACATAAACGACCTAAAGTACTGGAAAATTCTCTGTTGTTATAATTATTAAATATAGTTATCATCATTATTAAAAAAACAATTGTCCCAACAGCCCAGGTATAATGATGTGAAAATACGTGTTGAACTCTTTTTTTAGACCAACCAAAATGAGCAATAAATAATCCCTTTGAAGATGCGAAATAAACACTTACTATAGATATCCATAATATGAAAGTTGTAGCATTAATTCCATCCTGAATTGCAACAGAAATAGGATATAACCAATTATGACTAAAACTATATCCTATGACTGCCCATAATGTCGGAACTGGTAAAGCAATTAACATTGAGTACCATATATTGTAAAAAGTGAGCAAGAAATGATCTTGATTTACTTTTCCTATTTTTTTGCTAGATTGTTCTAAAAATGTTTGATAATGATGATGTACGGCGAAATACAATCCAATTGATATTGGCATACACAATATTATCAGTATTATTAATGGTTTTCGAGCAGTGAAGATTCTATTTAACGAAGATATTATTTGCTCATTAAATTCATCTGAAGTTAACAGTTTGCGCAAATCTTGATAAATGTTTAAAGGATAAGATATAGGAATTGGGTAAAAATCAGCGGTCCAGAATAAATAGCGATGCATAGCTTTTTGTATATCTTGTAGTGCTGCTTGAAGTTGTTGATATGCAGCTTTTAATTTTGTCAATTCCAAGATTTGTGTATCGAAACTATTTAACAATGAAGTGATAAGGTTGCATTGTATGGTGTATTGTGTTTCCAGAATATGTTTTTGAGGTATTGTTAGAGGTGTACCGTCATCTTGTTTGATTTGAGATGATAATGGTATTATTTTATTCAATTGATTTTCATATTGTAGACGTTTAATTCTTAGTTGCGCCACATTACGATCTAGTTGTCGAGATTTAGGTATCTCTGGAAATTTAGAGACCTGAGAGCGTAGTGTTTCTTTAATAACTGGAGATGTATCTAACCATTGTGTTTGTTCAATTAAGTTTTTGACAGTTTGGTGTGCTTGTAATATACATGCTGCAATTTCTTGATTTTTTGATTTAATGCTGTTTATGTGGTGTGTTTGTTGATTCAGGATAATTGAAAGATCATGATTGATTTGTGATTGTTTTTCGATAGATTTTGGTAATGTATTACAATTTTCTGGTAATATTTTTTTTGTATATTTAATGGGCTGTTTTTTTTCTTCTTGATATAAATAATTTAACTGATGTTTTGGTGTGTGTGTTTCATGGTTTATGTAATTGTATTTTTTTTTAAGTAATTCTATACGTAATTGGGATAATTCTTTGTGATTGTTGAGGTTTAATTTATTGAGCTCAAGTTCGTGTGTTTGTAATTGTTTAGCTGCTTGTTCTGATTGTAACGTAGTAAATTTAGCTTGTTTTACTAGAATATTTAGATTTGTTGTATATAATATTTTTTGTTGTTCTAAATTATTTAATATATTTTTAGTTGCGACTTCTTGTTGTGGTAATAATATTAATGAATTATTAATAGAATGTATAGAATTACATTCTTGTTTTAGTTGTTTTGATAGATTTGTTAATTGATTATTGATTCGAAATAATTTTTGTTTGAGATCATGTTCATAAAAATTTTCATCGAAATTAACGATGAGGTTGGGTGTATTATTGCATTCTTCATTTAATTGAAGAATGATATATGACAAGTCGTTTATGATTTTTTGGTATTCTTGAATTTTAATATTGGAATTATTTCGTTCAAAAATAAAACGCAATGTAGATTGTAGATTATTTATAATGGTTTGCTGATGAGCATTTATTATATGCTCTTTTTTTTGTACATATTGTAAGTATTTTTTTATTTCTTGTTTATTTGAAAAATTATAAGAAAAGGTTATTAATGGGAATAACCACGTTACTATATATGTCAATAAAAAGAAATATTTAAAAAATATAGTTTTCTTTTGAATAATGACCATATACATAATATTGCTGCATGAATCTGATAAAATATATAATATGAATTATGTATAATTGTTTTTTTGATTATATCCTTGTGCTAACGGCATTCCAATACGAGCAATATCATGTGGTCGTAGTAGATTATTAAAAATAACTTTTTTATTTCCAAACAAATTAATAACAGTAGATCCTAATTTGAATAAACCCATTTCATGTCCTTTTTTTATTATTATTGCATCATCAGTATTGTTTGTATGATTTGGTGGGTAACGCCAATGTCTCACAACGCCTTCGCGTGGCGGAGTAACTGTGCCTAACCATGTAGTTTCAATGCTTCCTACTATTATAGCGCCAATTAAAATTTGAGCCATGTAACCAAAATCTGTTTCGAATAAACAGATTACCCTTTCATTGCGAGAGAATATATTGGGTATATTTTTAGTAATTTTTGGATGTACTGAAAATAAATCACCGGGTATATACAGTACTTCACGAAGTGTGCCTGTACAAGGCATATAGATGCGATGGCAGTTTTGTGGAGGTATATAAATAATAATGAAACTTCCATCACTGAAATAGTCAATGATATTATCATGACCTGCTAGTAGTCCATCCAAATGATAAGAGGAGCCTTTTACTTGAAAAATATTTTTTTGGCTTATTTTTCCTATTTCAGTGATGATTCCATCAGCTGGGATGATTAATGTAGATGGATTGGTATCGATAGGCCGAGCATTTTTATGTAATTTTCGAGTAAAAAATGCATTAAATGTTGCATAATCGGTTAAATTGGGTTTGTCAGATTCTTTCATGTCTATTTTATAAATACGAATAAACAGAAGAATAGCGTAATGTGTTATCCATCCACCTTTCCATGAGGCTACAAGTCCTACCAAGTAAGTAATCCAGTACTTTGGCAGTAAATATTGCAGTAAAATTTGTATTTTTTTTGGCATAATATGTGTACCTAATTTGGATTATTCATTCTTAATTGAGAGATAGCGATTAGATGTACATTTCGCTGTTGGTTTGCGTTGGAAATACACATTCTCTTAAATATTACTATAACATATAATATATTATTAATCGCGCAAAAGTATGTAAAAGTTGTTTTAGTTTCATTGAAGAAATAAAGCTAATTCTATTAGCGATAAAAATTCATTGAAGTAATAGTGATTACTAAATATATAGTCTTTTGATTTTTAGGATATATACAGTGATATATTTTATAAATGTAGTGATTTGCAATTTTTATAGATCATAAACTTTTTTGAATTTACAATAAGAAGTAATTATTAATTCTTGTAAGCATTACTAACATTTATAGTGAAAAATTGTTTGAGGGGATTTATTAGTAATTAATATTATTATTTCTGAAATATTGTAGAAAAATGAAATTTATAAGTAACAGATCTGTAATTTTATTTCAATAATACCATGATTTATTGTTTTTAATATTTGATGTATGCTTATACAGTATGTTAGTATCAGGTTTGTCATTTGAAATTATAAACTGATATTTGATGAATTTGTGTATAAACAATATTTGATGAGTTTGATAAATATTTAATATATTATGAGAATTGTGTGATGAATAATATGAATAGAAAATTCGATACTGTGGTAATGTCACTTATTGTAGTAAACGCTTAATATATAAGCATAAGTGGAATGATATGCGTGATAATAATTTGATATGGCTTGATCTGGAGATGACTGGATTGGATCCAGATCGAGATCGTATTTTGGAACTAGCCACTCTAGTTACTGATAGTAAATTGAATATTTTATCGGAAGGTCCGGTTGCAGTAATACATCAATCTGAATCTCAGTTGTTATCAATGGATGATTGGAACACGCGTGTACATAGCGCTACTGGATTAATAGAGAAGGTAAGATGTAGTACATTGGATGAGATTAGCGCATCTAATTTGACAATAAAGTTTTTGAGAAATTGGGTCAATTTTAAAAAATCACCGATATGCGGAAATAGCATAGCGCAAGATCGTCTATTTTTATTTCGATATATGCCGGAATTAGAATCGTATTTTAATCATCGTTATTTAGATGTGAGTACAATTAAAGAATTAATGATTCGATGGAGACCAGATTTGATATCTGGATTACAATTACAGCACACCCATTGCGCATTAGATGATATTCGTGAATCTGTTGCAGAATTGATGTATTATCGTAAGCATTTTATACGATTAAAAGGTGCGTAATAAAGTTGATAATGAATATAGTTTTATTTAAGAGTAGTAGGAATGAATGCTATTAACTTAATAAAATAATTAGTTGGTATGTATAAGTTAAGTGTATGGTTGTTGTTTGTATACGATCTAAATACATTGAATAATAATTATAATTTTTACTTCAAATAAAAGCGGGAATAGCTCAGTTTGGGAGAGCGCAACCTTGCCAAGGTTGAGGTCGCGAGTTCAAGTCTCGTTTCCCGCTCCATTTTAGTATTTACTTTATATCATTGATTGATATCATTATATATTAATTCCAAACTGCATTTGAAATAAGTGTATTATTTTTAATATATCTTAGAATCTTAAATTATGCATAAAACCATTGAATTATTTTTAGCTGACGGATAAATTAAACATATGTATTTATTAATATGGTAGTGAGCTCTATAAGTAGTAGAAGTTTAAATATAATAAAATATTTTCAGTTTTCTTTCATAAGTGTATGTAATATACAATTGCTTTTTCAATATATTGATTCGATGCTTATTACTCGTACTCTGTATATCAATATGTTTATATTGATATACAGAGTACATCATGCAAATCAATTTTTGAATATGTATATAGATTATAATTTTTTAATTTTAACTTGAAATTTTATTTAGTGTAGAGAAATGTAATGAGTGTTGGTATATTTTTTATATTTTTATATAAGTTTTATATATATTTAAATGTATCTAAATGTATCTACAAAATTGACTGCATAAGAAGTGATCATGCGAGGGATTGCTTATATTATTTTGTTTATAACAATATTGTGGCGTATAAGATATTAAATTTGTATTAATGATGAAAAAATATGTATTAGTATTATCTGATGAATTACAAACCTTGTCATTAGGTGCTACTTTAGCTTCTGTTTGCGTTCAAGGTTGTTTAATTTATTTAAATGGCTATATAGGGTCAGGAAAATCTGTTTTTTGTAAGGGATTTTTGCATGCATTAGGACATATTGGGCATATTAATAGTCCTACCTATACTTTAGTTGAATCTTATATGTTGACACATTGGCGTGTGTATCATTTTGATTTTTATAGGTTAATTTCTTCGGAAGAATTGGAGTGTATGGGAATTAGAGATTATTTTGATGATCATACTATATGTTTAGTAGAGTGGCCAAAACAAGGAATGGGAATTTTACCAAAAGAAGATATTTCGATAACAATAAATTATCATGATCGAAAAAATTTTAGGCAAGTCATTATAGAATCTTCTAGTAATGTGGGTCACAAAATGTGCGATGATTTGTTAGCATGTTGGAAACTAGATATATGAAGTTGAAATACGAAATAATTTTCGTAATGACAATATTTTCAAAATATTTATGTGTTGAATCAGTTATAGCATCAACCCTTAACTCAATCTCTGTTACCAATAATGTTGATCAAGCTACAGTAACATTAGAGAGCGCTGTTGTTCCCGTATATATGATATTTTCTTTGCATAACCCGGAAAGAATTGTAATAGATCTTTTAAAAACATCTAAAGTTCAAAAAAATATATTTCCAATAAATTTTAATGGCATTAATTTAGTTAAACGTGTTCGAACAAATACATCTCTTAGTTACCAAAGTATACGTATAGTATTAGATCTCACTTCTCCTTCAATTATAGGAACAATAACGCAACAACAAATCAAAGAAAATTATCGTATTATGTTAACAATTTTAAAAAAAACAGCATTTACTGTCCCTGATATAAGTACTCGAAAAACACCCCCTATTATAAATCGTAAAATTTATGTTAATTCAGGTCAATCGATAAATAATCAAAAGAAAATAATAGATACGCAATTTATAAAAAATCAAAATCACACCAATACATTTGCTCCTGTTGTTGTAGCTATTGATGCTGGACATGGAGGACAGGACCCAGGAGCTACAGGTCGCTGTGGAATATATGAAAAAAATATTACTATTAATATAGCTAAGAAACTAAAAAAATTATTGGATTTAGATCCTAATTTTAAAGCCGTTATGATTCGCGATGGAGACTATTTTCTATCGGTCATGGAACGCTCTAATTTGGCTCGGAAAAGAGAAGCCAATGTATTGGTGTCTATTCATGCAGATTCTGCCTTAAACACTAAAGTTAGAGGAGCGTCTGTTTGGGTTTTGTCTAATCGTCGAGCTAAAAGTGAAATGATACATTGGTTACAACGTAGTGAAAAACATTCAGAATTATTGGGAGGGTTGGGAGATATATTAACCAGTTATCATAATGATCCGTATTTTAATCATTTAGTTTTAGATTTACAATTTGGTTACGCCCAAAGAGCAGGGTATGATATTGCAGCACATGTGTTACATCAATTAAAAAATATTACTCCTTTGCATAAGGATATACCTGAGTACTCTAGTTTTGGGATATTACGATCCCCTGATATTCCATCGATTTTAGTAGAGACTGGATTTATTAGTAATGTAAAAGAAGAATGTCTTCTGGCTAGCAGTGGATATCAAGACAAAATAGCTAATGCTTTGCATAAAGGTTTACGTTCTTATTTCATAATGCCACAGCAAAAATTATTAGATCATTCATAAGCTCAAAAATATATATTTACTATAAATTAATAAATAAAAAAGCAACAATTATTATATTAAATAAGTTATTATAAATTTGGTCTGTTTTTCAGCAATAATTATTGATATTTATTGCATATACTTATACATATAAGAGTTAGTATGTGTCCCTAAATAATTGAATTTTTTTGATAAATTATAGAAATAATTTCAGGTAATTAACATTTTTGACTATATATGCATCAAAGGAGAATTTTATTAAACATAAACCGTTAGTCATATTTTTAATGGGTCCTACAGCTTCTGGGAAAACAAGTTTATCTATTGCTTTAAAAAAAAGAAAAGAAAAAATAGATATCATCAGTGTTGATTCAGCTTTGATATATCGCGATATGAATATCGGTACAGCTAAGCCTGTTGCTGAAGAATTAAAAATAGCCCCCCATAAATTGATAGATATCCGTGATCCAGTTGAATGCTATTCAGCAGGAGATTTTTGTCATGATGCAGATAATGAAATACAAAACATCATACGATCTGAATACACACCCTTTTTGGTTGGTGGAACGATGTTGTATTTTAAAACTCTGTTAGAGGGGTTGTTTTTTTTACCATCAAGTAATCAAAAAATTCGTGATGATCTGGAATATGAAGCGCAGAGAACAGGATGGATAAATATACACGGTTTATTAAAACATATTGATCCGATTTCAGCTTCAAAAATTCATTTAAATGATCACAAGAGAATAATTCGAGCATTAGAAATCTTCTTTATTTCTGGTAAAACGTGGACAGAATTAAAATTGATGACCAATCAACGATTGAAATATCGATTTTACCAATTTGCCATTGTTCCATCAAGTCGTGATATATTATATAAACGAATTGAAGAACGGTTTCATAGAATGTTAGAGATCGGATTTGAAAATGAGGTTATCAGATTGTTTGATCGATCTGATTTGCATACAAAAGAAGTCAAGCCGTCCATTTCTTGTGTAGGTTATCGTCAAATGTGGGAATATTTATCTGGTGAAATTAATTATAGTCAGATGGTAGTCAAAGGAATTTGTGCTACTCGGCAACTTGCGAAACGACAATTAACCTGGCTACGTAGATGGCCGAATTTATGTTGGTTAAATAGTGATAATTTATCTGAAGCAACTGATAATATATCGAAGATATTAATCAAAAATTCATCTGACATATAAAAATTTTAAAAAATTAAAATTTGGAATTATTTTTTTGATTTATTTAGACCGTTTAAAATAATATAAAATTAATTTTAAGGATATTGAAAATGCATAAAGTTCAATTATTACAAGATCCATTTTTAAACGTGTTGCGACGGGAACGCGTTCCGGTTTTTATTTATTTGGTAAACGGCATTAAATTGCAAGGAGAAATCGAGTCGTTTGATAAATTTGTGATTTTGTTAAGAAATACAGTGAATCAAATGATTTATAAGCATGCTATATCTACTATTGTTCCTTCCCGTTTTGTTTCATACTATGCTAGTCATGCTATCAATCAAACTGCATTCTGATCGTGTATTTAAGAGGCTGTGTGATCTTTTTTTAAGTATAATTATATATTAATATGTGGTATTACCAAATATTATTAAATATAGTATAATGAATATATTGATAACTTTCATTGTATACGATTGAATATATATAATTTATTTGTGGAGTAGATTTTATTGTATGATTTAGGTTATTTGAATAATCAATCTATTTTAGTTAATATTACTTTTTTTGATAAAAAAAAACAAAATAAAAGTTTCAATTTACAGGAATGTTTGTCTTTGGCATCCACAGCAGGCATGGAGATATTGGAAATTCTTACGAGTAATGGAAAAACTTGTAATGCTAAATATTTTATTGGAATCGGAAAAGTATTAGAGCTTGAACGCATGATTCAAAATAATTCTGTATCTATTGTGTTGTTTAATTGTATTTTATCTCCTCATCAAGAACGAAATCTTATGTGTCTATTAAAATGTAAGATAATTGACAGAAATCAACTCATTCTTAATATCTTTGCGCAACGTGCACGTACGTACGAAGGTAAGTTGCAAGTAAGATTAGCTCAACTGAAGCATTTGAACTCTCGTTTAGTGCATGAATGGAGTCATCTTGAGCGTCAAAAAGGAGGTATTGGTTTACGAGGAGGGTCAGGAGAAATGCAATTAGAAAGTGATCGTCGTTTATTGCGTAAGGAAATGACCCAGATTTTATTGCGTTTAAAAAAAATAGAAAATCAACGAGAACAGGGCAGACGACATCGTGTTAGAATTGGGGTACCTACTGTTTCTTTAGTAGGATATACAAATGCTGGAAAATCTACTTTATTTAACGTAATGACTGCATCACATGCATATACGTCATCAAAACTTTTTGCTACTCTTGATCCTACAAGTAGACGTATTGTATATAAGGGAATACATGACATTATATTAACAGATACGGTGGGTTTTATTCAGAATTTACCAAATGATTTAGTATCTTCTTTTAAAGCAACCTTACAAGAAACGGTAGAAGCAACGCTATTATTACATGTTGTAGATGTTTCTGACGAAAAGTTTGAACAAAATATTAACACGGTACATTGTATGTTGAGTAATTTGAACGTTCATAATATTCCAATGCTGTTAGTGATGAACAAGATAGATCGATTAAAAGAAATAGTGCCACATATTGACCGCGATAATCATGGTTATCCAAGTCAAGTTTGGATATCAGCTCAAAATAATTTAGGTATTTCTTTGGTGCTACAAGCTGTTAATGAGTTACTATCAAACAATATGATTTCTTATGAATTGAGAATACCTATGAATAATGATTTATGCGAGAAGTTGTATAGACTACAAGTTGTTAAACAATATTGGGTTGAAGATGATAATTATGTTAGGTTAAAAATATATTTATCTGCTGTAAATTGGGGTCGTTTGTTAAAAAATAATAAATTATTGATAAATTATATTGTTTAATATTTTTAAAACAATAGAAATAGTTAGATCACTCATATAGTGTGTGAGGAAAAATATGGTTTGTAATCATCTTAATAACTATAGGTATATTTATGATCCATGGATACATCATTCTAGAAATGATGTAGATCATGCTTTTCTTGAAGATAATAATAAATCTGAATTTAATATATTAGATACAGATAAGTATTTAGATAAAATAACCGATAAATTAAATATATTTAGCAATCACAATAAAGATTCAGAAAAATTTCCTAGAAATAAAAATTTTTTTATCATATTAATATTGATTATTGTTGCTTTTGTGTGGATTATGAGCGGTTTATATACGATTAAAGAAGCGGAACGTGGAGTAGTTTTAAGATTTGGAAAATATCATCATTTAGTACAACCAGGGCTAAATTGGAAACCTACTTTTTTTGATATTGTAATTCCAGTAAATGTAGAATCAGTACGTGAACTAGCAGCCTCTGGTATGATGTTAACTTCAGATGAAAATGTAGTTCGAGTAGAGATGAATGTACAGTATCGTGTAACTAATCCAAAAAACTATTTATTTAACGTTATTGATGCTGATGATAGCTTGCGTCAAGCCACTGATAGCGCTTTGCGTGGAGTTATTGGAAAATATAATATGGATCGTATTTTAACAGAAGGACGCACGGTAGTACGTAGTGATACGCGAAGAGTTTTAGAGCAAACAATACGTCCTTATAACATGGGTATTACTTTATTAGACGTAAACTTTCAAACAGCACGTCCTCCAGAAGAGGTAAAAGCAGCATTTGATGATGCTATTGCCGCTCGAGAAAATGAACAGCAATACATTCGTGAAGCTGAAGCTTATGCCAATGAAGTGCAGCCACGTGCTAATGGACACGCGCAACGTATTTTAGAAGAAGGTCGTGCATATAAAGCACGCACTATCTTGGAAGCACAAGGAGAAGTACAAAGATTTTCTAAAATTTTACCGGAGTATAGAGCAGCTCCTGAAATTACTCGTGAGCGATTATATATTAATTCCATGGAACGTGTGTTAAGCAATACTAGAAAAATATTTGTAAATTCAAAAAATACACAGAACGTATTATTACTACCTTCAGGTCAAGTAGATAAAATTAAAAATAATAATAAAATCGCGTATTCTGATAGTATTGATAACACTGATGATGCGCTTAATTTAAATCAAATATGCGCCACTAGTGATACTGACATGAATGATTCACAGTTAATATCAAAAAGTACTCAGCTGTCTCATCATACGAGTTCTATACCTAAAGAAAAAGTATTAGATCAAAGACAGGCTAATATACAACGTATTGATATTGCACGTAAAGGGAGAGAGTCGTAGATGATACGAAATTTTTTTTCATTTGTTATGTGTATAATAATAATATTATTTTTTTCTTTGTTTACAATAGAAGAGGGGCATAAAGGTATTATATTGCGTTTTGGTAAAGTATTACGTGATACAAATAATAATCCATTGATCTACAATCCTGGATTGCATATAAAAATTCCATTTATTGAGACAATTAAAATTTTAGATTCACGTATTCAAACCATGGATAACCAAGCAGATCGGTTTGTTACTATGGAAAAAAAGGATTTGATTATTGATTCTTATATAAAATGGCGTATTAGTGATTTGAGTCGATATTATTTAGCAACAGGAGGGGGTGATATTTCTCAAGCGGAAGTGTTAATAAAACGAAAATTTTCCGATCGTTTACGTTCAGAATTAGGGAGATTAAATGTTCAAGGCATTGTGACAGATTCTCGCAATAAATTAATGACAGATGTACGTGCGTCGTTAAATAATGGTACTTCAGGAGAAGAAGAGCCAGAGTTTCATTTTAATAATATTAAAAAATCTAATTTCTATTTGAAAAATTATGATATTTCAAAACAAGAACAATATCGTGTTTCTGATTTGGTTCATCCAAACAGTATGGCTGCATTGGGTATTGAGATTGTGGATGTACGAATTAAGCAAATAAATTTACCGACAGAGGTATCTGATGCAATTTATCAGCGTATGCGCGCAGAACGTGATGCTGTTGCTAGGCGGCATAGATCACAGGGACGAGAAGAAGCGGAAAAATTACGTGCTACAGCAGATTATGAAGTAACACGTACTTTAGCTGAGGCTAAACGTCAGTCGTTAATTATTCGGGGTGAAGCTGATGCAGAAACTGCTAAACTATATGCTACTACTTTCAATGAAGATCCTTCATTTTATGCGTTAGTACGCACTTTACGTGCGTATGAAAATAGTTTTAAGAAAAATAACAATGATCTTATGGTATTAAGCGCGGAAACTGATTTTTTACGTTTTATGAAATCACCAAAAAGTACTACTGGGCTTAATAATTAATTATATAATTCAAGATATTTGTAGATTCTTGGATAATCATTATTTATGCTGTTCGATTAAATAGATTATATATGACCTGATGGAATAGAAAGCATCATGTACCCACAATGTATTATTAATAAAATAGTTATTTGAATTAATAGGTGACTTTAAGAAATGGCTAGAAGCATTGTTGTAATAGGAGCTCAATGGGGTGATGAAGGTAAAGGCAAAATAGTTGATTGGTTAGCTTCACGAGCTCAATATGTAGTGCGTTATCAAGGAGGAGATAACGCTGGTCATACTATTGTGGTAGACCGTAAAAAAATAACTTTGCATTTAATTCCTTCTGGAATTTTACATAATCATGTTACTACTGTTATTACTAATGGAGTTGTATTATCGCCAGTTTCTTTAATAAAAGAAATAAAAATCTTATTAAAATCAGGTCTTTCAACATGTAAACGCATATTTGTTTCTGCGTCTTGCCCTATGTTGCTGCCTTATCATGTAGCAATGGATTTGGCTAGAGAAAATGATCGCATCTCTAAAACCATTGGCACGACAGGGTGTGGTATTGGGCCAGCACACGAAGATAAAGTTGCGCGACGCGCTTTACGAATAAGCGATTTATATAACATAAAGAGTTTTAAAAAAAAATTGAAAAATGTGATAGATTATTATAATTTTCAATTAGTTAATTATTATAAAACACATCCTATTAATTATCAGATTGTTTTAGATGAAGTTATGTCAGTATCTGACATGTTGATAGATATGGTTGTTGATGTAACCGAGTTATTAGATGATGCTGCAAAACGAGGTGATTCAGTTATATTTGAAGGAGCTCAGGGTAGTTTATTAGATGTAGATCATGGAACATATCCTTATGTTACTTCTGCTCATACTATCTCTGGAAGTGTAAGCGTTGGTGCAGGAGTTGGGCTTAGTTATATTGATTATGTTTTAGGTATTGTAAAAGCGTATTCTACTCGTGTTGGATTTGGTCCTTTTCCTACGGAATTGTCAAATGATATAGGTAATTGGTTATGTATGAATGGGAATGAATTTGGTTCTACTACTGGACGCCGTCGTCGTACTGGGTGGTTTGATGCGGTATCAGTACGGTATTCCGTAAAAATTAATTCTTTTTCTTCGTGTTGTTTAACAAAACTGGATGTTTTGGATGGCTTAAAAGAGCTAAAAATTTGTATTGCATATCGCAATAAAAATGGACAAATAATACATAAATGTCCATCTTCTTTGGAAGAATGGGAAGCTTTAGAACCTATATATGAAACATTACCCGGGTGGATGACAAGCACTGTAGGCATCACGGTGTTCCATCATCTTCCTAAAGAGTCACAATTATATGTAAAACGCATAGAAAAACTTATCGGAGTTCCTATAAGTATTATTTCTACTGGTTTAGACCGTTCTGCAATAATAATATTGCGTAATCCGTTTGATTCTTAATGCAATATGAGGGAATTGATATCTTATTTTGAATAAAAGACTATTTATTTGGTCAATAAATATTAAATTTATTTTTATTTATATTAAATATACGGTTACGATAAATAAAATATCTCAACATATTATATATCACTATATTTAGAATTAATAAATTCATGATAATGGTATATATCTAAATACATTGTATACCATGTCATTAGTAATAACATGGTATACAATGTATTTTACAAAGTTTATTTCGAATATTATGTGGAACTAATTATTTTCATAAGTGAAATGAGCGAATTAGTATATGGTATACATTCTGTAAAATCGGTTTTAGACAATTATTCCCAGCGAATTTTGTCTGTGTGTATTATGCATAAATCTAAAGATTTGCGTTTGAAATTGTTAATTGATCAAATAAAACAATGTAAAATTAGTATTCAAGAATGTAGTCGCCGACAGTTAGATATTCAAGCGCGAGGTGCGTTGCATCAAGGTATCATTGCCAAAATAGTTACAAATTGTTGTATGCAAGAAAATGATTTGCCGAATTTTTTAATGAAATGTAAAACCACACCATTATTAGTGGTATTAGATGGAGTGACTGATCCACATAATTTGGGTGCATGTTTAAGATCCGCAGATGCAGCCGGGGCGCATATAGTTATTGCACCACGTAATCGTTCAGCGCGTTTAAATGGAACAGTTAGAAAAGTGGCTAGTGGATCTGTAGATAATGTACCTTTTATGCAAGTAACTAATTTAATTAGGACGTTACGATTACTTCAAAAATATAATATTTGGATTATTGGCACTGTAATAAAATCTCAACATCTAATTTTTAACAGTAAATTAATTAGGCCATTAGCTTTTGTAATGGGTTCCGAGGGCGATGGTATTCGTTACCTAACCCAAAAAAATTGCGATGAACTAATTACTATTCCAATGTTAGGGGTTGCAACATCTCTTAATGTTTCAGTAGCTACAGGAATATGTTTATTTGAAGCATTGAGACAACGTAATCAATATAAATAATGCTTCTTGTCATTATGTGGGTATAGTTTCTTCAAGAAAATAAAGTTTTAAAATTTATATAAACGATCGTTTAAGAATAAAATACGCAAGAAATATAAACATTTATATTTTTTTTTAAGAATGTTATTCTTTCAATAAAAGTGGAAAAATTATAATGAAGGGAAAATAATATATGCGTTATTATGAAATAGTTTTTATGATACATCCTGATTTTAAAGAAGAAATATCTAATATAATTGGTCACTACACCACCATTATTACTAATGGTCAAGGAAAAATTCATCGCATAGAAAATTGGGGACGTCGCCAATTAGCGTACCCAGTTAAAAAGTTGCATAAAGCTTATTATGTGTTATTGAACATAGAAGTATCTCAAGATATTGTTAAAGAATTAAATGATGATTGTCATTTTAACAAAAAAATCATACGTAGTATGATAATACGAACTAAATATGCGGTCGTTGAACCATCTCCTATGATGAAAAAAAGAGAAGAAAATCAAGAGTATTACATAAATAGTACATAGTACAATAAAATATATTATGCACATCAAGTACGGAGGAAGTTATTAGTTTTATTTAAATAAATATTTATTAGTATTGTGTTAGTTTTAATGAAATGTTTGTGGATTTTAACAATGAAAATGATAATTGAAAATCTAGAAATATTTCGATTACTTTTTATTTTAAAAAAGTAATAATTTTTAATTATAAAATAAGTTCATTAAATTTGTACGAATTTTATGATAGAGTATGGAGTTAATTAATTATGGCACGTTTTATACGTCATCGAAAATTTTGTAGGTTTACGGCAGAAAAATGTATTTATGTTGATTATAAAGATCTTATTACAATACAGCATTCTATTATAGACAGTGGAAAAATCATTCCAAGCAGAATTACTGGAACGCGAGCAAGATATCAACGACAGCTAGCACGTGCCATTAAAAGAGCACGTTATCTTTCTTTACTACCGTATACTGATCATCATCAGTAATTGTAGTTTCTTGAGAATTAGTATAATGTTTATATATTATAAACGGAAATAACAATGAAGATTATTTTATTAAGTAATATCGATAAACTTGGAAGTATAGGATCAGAAGTTATCGTACGTTCAGGTTATGCTCGTAATTTTTTAATACCCAAATCTAAAGCAATACCATCTACAAAAAAAAATATTGAAATATTTAAAGCACAACAACTTGAGTTACAATCTAAAACTATAGCAGCGCAAACTCAAGCTGAATTTTGCGCAGAAACTATCAACAAATTAGGTAGTATTACTATTAAAGCTAAATCAGGTGTTGAAGGGAAATTATTTGGTTCTATCGGTTCTCGTGATATAGCTACTGCGATCACAGCCGCTTCTGGTTTTAATATTTCTAAATCTCAGATTAGATTACCTAACCATGATGTATTAAAAACTATTGGTACATATAATATAAATATTCATATTTATAACGATATTTTTGCCAAAATAAACGTTATTATTCTTGGTTAAATAATGAAAATTAAATAATCCATAAATAATACAATAATTTTCATTATTATTATTTAAGTCGTATAAGAAAATTCTATAAACCCTTTTCAATTATTGCAAAATAGAAATGTAAGTAAGGGATACATCTTTTTTAAGAAAATATAAACATGAAGATGTATATCTTTTATTTCAACTAATAATCATTATTATATGATTACTTAAAGTTAAGTGTTGATTTTTATAAATACATGATTAATATGTTGTGTTTTGAGCTTATCTTATGCTCGCTCAAAAAGTTAATAAGGATATATGTTATGGTTTTTTATCATAAAATGGTGGAAAAAGTAAGTTATATTGCTCGTACAGCTGGAATAGAAATTATGAGGATTTATAACGGAGGTTTAAAATTAAATGCGTGCAAGAAGTTAGATACATCTCCTATCACTAATGCTGATTTATTTTCTCATAAGGTTATTGTGTATTATTTGAAAAATTTGACGCCTAAAATTCCAATTTTATCTGAAGAAGATATTACTAGATGGAGAGAATGTAGAGATAAAAATTGTTTTTGGTTAATAGATCCTTTAGATGGAACTCAAGAGTTTTTATTACGCAATGGTGAGTTCACTGTTAATATTGCTTTCATTGAGTATGGTCAACCTATTATGGGAGTAGTATATGTTCCAGTGTACAATGTATTATATGCTGCAGACAATGGACAAGTATGGAAGATTAATGATCGAGGAGAATATATAAACATTACAGTACGTATGGTTCGTGATCCAATTATAGTGATGAGTCGTCGTAGTAGTGATTTTTCTTGCGATCGATATAAATTATATAATTATTTAAAAAAATTGAAAAACTATAAAATTGTTAACATTGGATCTTCATTTAAATTTTGTTTAATAGCAGAAGGTAGCGCTCAATTTTATCCAAGATTTTCTTGTACTAAAATTTGGGATACAGCTGCTGGACATGTAATAGCTAGAACCGCTGGCGCTGCAGTTAATGATTGGAACGGCAAGCCTTTGCACTATAAAAATATTGATCGGTCTTTTTTAAATCCTGGTTTTCAAGTTTCATCGTATTAATTGGTTTGTTGATTGTATGTATATTAATTAAATAATTAATATCAATAACTATTGTCGGTATTTAAATTTTTCAATTTATAGTATTATTTTGTCAGCATTGTCAGTAAGATACTAGTAATATACATAAAAAAGACACAATCATATTATGATTGAGTTCATACATTAATATATATATATATATATAATATAGTTAATGATTCGATATATTTTTCGGGATTTTAAAAAATATATGATAATAAGGTTGTATTTAATAATATATTTTTTTATACCACTAATATGTGATAGCAGTATCAGTTTAAGAGTAGAAGGATTAGATAGTGAATTAGATTATAATGTGCGTCAGAAATTATTGAGTATACATACTAATGTAAAATATGTAGATTTAGATTTAAAAAAAAAATAGATAATGCAATTAGAACTGGACTGCGCCCATTAGGCTATTATGCGCCCACATTGATTTTTTCCCCACTTAAGTCTTTGAATGAAAATTCTGGTTTATTAGTTATTAAAGTTGAGCCTGGGATTCCAGTTATAGTAACTGAAGTAAATGTCGTTATACAAGGAGATGGTGCACAGGATGTTGATTATCAAAAAATAATAAAAGATAGCAAATCTTTTATTGGAAAAAGATTAAGTCACAAAGATTATGAACAGTTTAAAAATAAACTGTATAATTTAGCTTTATTCAAAGGATATTTTGATGCTAAGTTCCAAAATAGTCAACTTATTGTTATACCTTCTCGTTATCAAAGTGTTTGGAATATAGATTTTTATAGTGGTCAGCGTTATGTTTTTGAAAGAATTAAATTCCATGGTAATCAAATTAAGGAGGATTATTTAAAAAACATATCTAATATACGCTTGGGAGAACATTACAGTGCTGCATCCGTTATGGAATTAAATCGTCGATTTTCTTACACTAATTGGTTTGAATCAGTATCAATTTCTTCAGATTATATGCATCTTCAACAAAAAAAAAAAATAATATTAGATATTTTTCTTGATCCTTGTGCAAAAAATAATTTTGCAATCGGGTCTGGTTATACTATTGACGTGGGTCCTAGAACTAAAATTATTTGGAAAAAACCATGGATTAATGCATATGGGCATAGTTTAGAAACTAATTTTAGTTTATCTACTCCAGAACAAGTTCTTGATTTAAGTTACAAAATTCCATTATTTTCCAATCCATTAGAACAATATTATTTATTACAAGGAGGTTTGATACACGAAGATACAGATAACATTCAATCCAGTGCTGTGACTGTAAATATGGCTCGTTATTGGAATTGTTCTCACAAATGGCAACGTTCAATTAATGTGCATTGGCACTTTAATTATTGTTCTAATCGTTATATCACTAAAAATATAATATTCATTTATCCAGGGATAAGCATATCCCGTGTTCGGAAGAGAGGTGAAATAATCCCATATTGGGGAGATAGCCAGCGTTACTCAATAAATATATCTAATAATTGTTGGAAATCAGATATTAATTTTGTTGCTGTGCAAGTTCAAAATATTTGGGTGCGGACATTTTTAAAAAAACATCGTATTTTGGCTCGTGGCAATTTAAGTTGGATAGATACCAACAATTTTTCATCTATTGGTTTAATGTTTCGATTTTTTTCTAACATAGACAATGGTATTCGTGGATATAAATATAAATCTTTATATCCTTATGATAATACTAAATGTTTTAAGAGTGTCGTTGCTAAGCTCATTACTACTACGTTTGAATATCAGTATAATGTGATTAATAAGTGGTGGGGAGCTATGTTTATAGATGCAGGGGAGATTACTAATAATATCAAATGGGATAATCTTAGATCTGGTATAGGTATCGGGGCGCGTTGGCAATTACCAATAGGTCCTGTAAAATTGGATGTCGCAACCCCATTAATGCATAAAGGTAAGATAAATCGTCAGTTTTTATATTTATATGTCGGTTTGGGGCCGGATTTATGATTTGTATAAAAAAAATCTGTGTTATTTTTTTAGCATGGATGTCAATAGTATGTGGGGTTTTTGTGTTTTTATTAGGTACTAATATAGGAACATATTTGACTCTTACAGGAATTACATATTGTATTCCTGGTCTAAAATTTGATTCTGTTTCTGGTGGCTGGGGTAAATTTAATGTTACTCATGTAGTATATGAAAACTCGATAGGTATAATCAAAGTTGATGCATGTGATGTTATTTTAAATCTAAAATATATATGGAATAAACAAATATACATTAATCATCTTTTTTTGGAAGATGTTTGCATAAAAATAAAAAAAAATGACACAACAAATAAATTATATAAAAAATATGAAAGTATAAAACTAGATAATATTCTTTCTATCCCGTTTCCCATAATACTGAAGAATATAGTATTGAATAATACTCGTGTTCATTTAAATAATATTACATTGGAGCTAATAAAATTAGATACTGGTGGACTAATATTTCAAAAGAATTTGTTGACAGTTTTACCTATCAATATTAAAGGAGCAGTTCTAAATATTTCTAATGTCAAGACATTCAACATAACAACCAATGCGATAGATATATACAAGTATAGCAATCAATGGAATATAAGGTATTTATTAAAATCATTGTCTAGTAAATTATTAATGAAATTACCTTCTTTTAATCTTCCTGTCAATATAATTGTGAAGGATATAACAGGAGAGAACTTTTACATTTTTAATAATCATAATTCCTATATTATTAATAATTTTTGTTTACAAACATATTTATGTAACCAAACTATAAATATAAAATTGAACATTGAATTGCCGCATGGATATATTAATGCAATAGGTAACATAATATTCAAAGATCATTACCCAATAAATATAACTGTCAATTATATGAGGTATGATTCTAAGATCAGTAATCAGTCTATGAATATGGCAAAAAAAGGGGTGAGCAAAATAAAATTAGTTATAGCAGGAGAATTATACAATGAAATATGTTTTTATTGCGATTTTTTAGGTTTTGTTTCTACAGCTCATGTTTTATTAAAAACTAAAATAATGCAATGTGGTACACCTATCAATGTATCTGTAGTAGGTAGGAAAATACCACTTTCTTTTTTAGGATTGAATGATTATTTAATAGAAGAGATTGATGTATCTGTAAGTGGTGAAATAAGAAATTATTGTATTCAAATAATATCGCAATTAAGTAATTCTAAATTTTCATCATTAGTGAATATGGTTGTGAATGCTCAAGGAGATGTTAATAGTTGTTCTATTTCTAAACTAAGAATAACTATATCAGAAGAATATCTGGATATACAAGGAGTCGTTAATTGGGACGATACGATTAGTTGGAATAGTGTATGTGTATTAAACAAAATAAATATTTCTCAAAAGTGGTTAAAATATCCTGTCAATTTGTCAGGTAATATCAGTATGCAAGGACATGTATGTCCTAATGCTTGGGATATAATGATATCTGATTTAAATATTAGTGGGAGCATGGAAAATAATAGTATTTCATGCGTAGGTGTATTATACAATAATTCAATTGGTGTATGGAAAATACCCACATTATTGATTAAATGGGGCCCTAACGTGTTAGAAATACAAGAAGACTTAAAAAAAGATTCTACTTTTAACATTGTGTTTTCAGCTCCAGATTGCAACGTGATTGTACCTGGTCTAAATGGCAGTGTATTTGGAAAATTTAAATTATATAGTCCTGTTAAATACTCCCCTAGATTATTGTTGAGCATTGATGCGTGTTCTTTGTATTGGAGCGATAAGAACCTTAATGTTGACAAAATAATGGTACATGGTGATATTTGTTGTGATACTGTCACACAAAGCAAAATTTTTTTTCAAGCAGATCAGATAAAATGTGGAATTTTATCGTTACATCAATTAATTATGCAAGGACAAGGTAATGTTAAAGAACATTATTTGAATTTAATTGCTCACGGAGACATGTTATCTGGTCAAGTAAAACTTTGTGGAAATTTAGATCTTTTTCATAAAATTTGGCGTAGTAAAATTAATAAAACAAGCATTGTTACTCCAACAGGAACATGGAAACTAATGCAAGACATGGTTCTTACTTATCAACATTTGACTCGAAAAGTTATCTTGAATTCGCATGACTGGGAAATTATTAATTGCACAATGCCTATTTCCAGTGTTTTAAAAACGAAGATATTGAATAAGATGAATGATATATTTAAAGATTTTAATGCAGTTTCTTTAAAAATTTTATTACCAGAATTAATAAACGTGGACACCGTTCGTATATGTTGTACGTGTTGTGATTGGATATTAGGAACACCATTGCCTAATGGTATCATTTCATTGTCAGTAAAGAAATGTAACTTTAAGTGTACTATTGAAGACCCGTCAAATTTTCCGATTACAATAAACAACATAACCACGAAAATCGTGTTAACACAAACTACTTTGTATTGCAAGTGGTTCATGAATATTGGACACGATGATCAAAATCATGGGTCATTTAAAATAACTAAATCAGATACTACATCTAAAGTAGTAGGTAATATATATATGGAAAATACTTCGTTACTACCTTTCTGTAATTCATTGATTTCATTAAAAGAACCTATTAATGGTTTATTAAACTTAAATATTTATTTTTACGGATATCAAAATCACCTAAAAATTTATGGTACAGCTCAATTACACAATTTTAATATCAATAAACCTGATACACCATTTTTTGTAAAAAATAGTCAACTATTTATAAAATTTTTTGGAGATCATGCTCTATTAAATGGAATAATAGATACAGATTACGGATGTAGGTTGCATGTCAATGGGAACATTACTAATTTTGATTCTATTAGTAATATACGAGCATTTTTTAAAATACGAGGTCACCAAATTAATTTTTGTATTTCTTCAGAAATAAGAATGAAAATATCTCCTGATATTACTTGTATAATTACTTCAGAAAAAATTCATATAGCAGGAAATATCGAGATTCCTTGGGCGCATATTGCAGTAAAGGAATATTCAAAAAATATAATAAATATTTCTTCAGAAGAAATTTTGCTAGATGATAATTTCCAACCTATTTTAAATAATGATAAAAATTTATTTATTTCTTTTTCTTCTAATATTAATGTGTGTCTTGGTAACGATGTTAATTTTAACGGATTGGGTCTTCGTGCGAAATTAAGGGGTAATTTAGAAATTGAATATAATAATAATCACTTAGCATTAACAGGCCATATTGATATACCTTCTGGTTTCTTTCAAGCATATGGACAAAATTTAATGATACAAAAAGGACAGTTACTATTTTCTGGGGCGATAAATCAACCATATATTGATATTGAAGCGATTTGTGATCCTTCTAGTATTAAAGAAGGGAGTATAGTTGGTACACGGATCACCGGGACTTTTAGTCAACCAAAAATAGAAATTTTATCTAATTCGTTATCTCTTTCTTCGAAAGAGATAACATCTTATTTATTGGGCGACAGTAAAAATGCAATTATTTTTAATACGGATACGAATATAGTAACATCGTTATTAATTGGTGCAAGTGTCAGGAATAGTGAAAAGTTTATTAACAAAATAGGAAAGGTATTTGGTGTTCAAGGTTTAACATTAAATACTCAAGATATTGGTACTGCACCGTTGGTTGCGTTAAGTGGATATATTGCTCCTGGTTTTCAAATTAACTATGGAATTGGTATTTTTGATTTATTGACAACGATAACGGCGCGTTATCATCTATGTTCGCAACTGTATTTAGAAGTTACGTCTGGTAGTAATCAACAAGCGATCGACTTATTATATAAATTTGATTTTTAGTTTTTTATACTTTATATTTACATGCAACCAATATTTTATAAAATGTGCGAGATCCAATATAAAGTGTAATAGAATTACATATTTTTTTTAAAACGTTCAAAAGAGTTTAAAATTTCCGTTTTAGCAGTGTTAATATCGCTCCAACCTTTTATTTTTACCCACTTTTCAGAATCTAGTTCTTTGTAATTTTTGAAAAAATGACTGATTTGATTGCGTAATAACATTGAAAAATCACTTATATTTTTAACTAATGAATATCGTTTTGATATTTTATCATGAGGAACTGCAATGATTTTAGAATCTTCTCCAGATTCATCTATCATGTTAAGCATACCTATAGGACGGCAATGTATTACACAACCTGATCGTAAAGGATATGGAGTAGGTACTAATACATCTATTGGATCTCCGTCTAGCGATAAAGTTTTATTGATATAACCATAATTACAAGGATAAAACATAGGCGTTAGTAAGAAACGATCAACAAATATTATTCCTGTTTTTTTGTTAATTTCATATTTAATTGGATCAGAATTCGCTGGAATTTCAATAATTACATATATGTCTTCTGGAATATTCTTTCCTGCTGGTACTTGATTGAAATACATTTATATTTCCTATCTGTGTAAATAATAAGGTTAAAAGTAAATCATATGTCATATATATTGTATAATCAATATGTTTATTGACATGAAATTATTATATTTTATTATTAATAACAATAAAAATATTTACATGTTTTGTAAAAAATAAGTATTTATATATGTATAAACGTCGTGATTTATGCTTTTTATATTTTATGTAGAATTTGGGTATTGTATATATTTATGATTTTACAGATAAAAATCTAATATATTCTTTGGATTATATAAGCTGCTAAACTTGCTAATGCTTGTCGATAAGGGGAAGGAGGTAAAATATCAAGACAAGAAATAGCTTTATTAACCTCTGTTTCAGCGCATTGTCGAGTGTATTCTAATGATCCATGTTGATGCATTGTATCTAAAATTATATTTAATAAGTGACGTGTGTTACCTTGTTTAACAG
Source organism: Blochmannia endosymbiont of Camponotus sp. C-003 (assembly GCF_023585685.1). Classification (NCBI taxonomy): domain Bacteria; kingdom Pseudomonadati; phylum Pseudomonadota; class Gammaproteobacteria; order Enterobacterales; family Enterobacteriaceae; genus Candidatus Blochmanniella; species Blochmannia endosymbiont of Camponotus sp. C-003. Next base: position 525,524 of record NZ_CP097764.1, on the reverse strand, counting down.
CTTGAACTATAACTGATGCTTGTTTTGAGGTGCTATGATGAATAGCATGTAGAAGAGGAAGAGTCAGTTTTCCTTCATTTAAATCATTTCCGATATTTTTTCCAAATACTGTTTCTGATCCAGAATAATCTAATAAATCATCAACTAGTTGAAAAGCAATGCCCATATATCGTCCATAATTACGTAATGCTTCTTCTTGACAAGCATTAGCATCTGCTAAAATAGCAGATGACTGAGAAGCCACTTCAAATAAACGAGCAGTTTTACTATAAATAATTTTCATGTAACTATCGATGGTAATAGTTGGGTCATTGCAATGTGTTAATTGTAATATTTCACCTTCTGCAATTATATTAACAGCATTTGCCATCAAAGATAGTATCTTCAGAGATTCTAGTTCAATCATCATTTGAAAGGCTCGTGTATATATAAAATCCCCTACTAATACACTAGCAGCATTACCGAAAATTATATTAGTAGTTGTTCTGCCGCGCCTCATGTGTGATTTATCTACTACGTCATCATGCAGCAAAGTAGCAGTATGAATAAACTCTATTAATGTAGCAATAGTAATATGCTGTGTTTTTTTATAATGTAATGCCCTTGCAGTCAGCAAGGTGATCATAGGTCTAATTCGTTTTCCTCCGCTATTCATAATATATTGAACAAGTTTGTTAATTAAAGTAATTTCAGATGCTAATCGTGTGTGAATTTCTGAATTCACATCTTCCATATCTTGTTCAGTTAGCTTGGAAATTTGATCAATATTCATTAATATTATTATAACTATAAAATGTTGATGTATCTATATGTTACTTATGTATGCAAGTCGATTTGTATTAAGTTAAACTATATTTGTGAGTGTGCAGTAAATTTTATTATTGTGTTGAGAAACATTTTTTTTTAATGTATAAGAATACGTATGGGAATAATATCAGATTATAAACAAGAGATGGATTATTATTTATGTATGCAGTCTTCCAAACTGGCGGCAAACAGTATCGTGTTGTTGAAGGCCAATTAATTCATATAGAACAGATTGGTATTGACATTGGTAATCAAGTTGAATTTAATCAAATATTGCTTATTGAATGTGATGATTACCTGCAAATAGGGAGTCCTTTTGTAAAAAATGGACAAATTATAGCAGAAATTGTAGCTCACAGTCTTAATCAGAAGATAAAGATTATTAAATTTAGACGTCGTAAACATTTTCGTAAATTTCAAGGACATCGTCAATGTTTCACAACAATAAAAATAATAAGCATAAGCAATTGCAATCCAAATCATTAAGAAATAGGGAATAAAAATGGCACATAAAAAAGCTGGAGGTTCTACTCGTAATGGTCGAGATTCACGTAGTAAACGTTTAGGAGTTAAATGTTTTGGAGGTGAATCTGTATCGTCAGGTACTATTATTGTGCGCCAACGTGGTAATAGGTTTCATCCAGGAAAGTATGTAGGTTGCGGGAGAGATTATACTCTTTTTGCTTTAAAATCTGGGAAAGTTTTATTCGAGCAAAAAGGAGCATTGCGTCGAAAATTTATTAGTATCGTTCCTACATTATTAAAAACGTAATGTAGTTAATGTTACTTAACAATTAAATTCTTATTTTTAAAAATATAGGTAAGATCCTGATGAGACGGCACTGATATAATTACAGTAATGATCATACTAGTATCGTAAACATGAAGTATGTGCTGTTTAATGGGACATCAAATCATTTGAAAACATTTCATGTGTTTATACAGATTTACAGAGTAAAATAATTATACATTTTGATAGCGGTAAAAGTAAAAAATACTGAAAACGTTATTTTAATAACATTAATGGGTTCTATTATTGTGAATTTACATCACTTATTAAGTGATAAAATTTTTGTATACCACAAATATAGACGATATGTTAGGGATATATTGTATGAAGTTTGTCGATATGACAAATATTACGGTTATTGCTGGTAATGGAGGAAATGGGTGTATTAGTTTCCAAAAATCAGGAAGAAGAGCTTCGTTTTTGAAGAAACCTAATGGTAGTAATGGAGGAAGTGGCGGAGATGTTTGGTTATTAGCAGATCCTAATATTAATACTTTAAATTATTTTCATTATAATCGTGTTTTTAGAGCTGGACATGGACAAAGTGGCCGTAGTCGTGGTTGTACTGGTAAAAGAGGTAAAGATTTTATTGTAAAAGTCCCGTGGGGGACTAGAGTGAGTTGTAAAAAAACAAACAAATTGTTGGGATACATGGGTATTCACCAAAAACAGTTAATGGTGGCTAAAGGAGGGCTCCGTGGCGTGGGAAATGGACATATTAAATCTTCTGTGGTGAGTCATAAGAAAATTTGTAATACATATGGGTCAACAGGAGAATCCCAACATTTGCTATTAGAACTGCTTCTAATAGCAAATGTTGGGATGTTTGGATTACCCAATTCTGGAAAATCTAGTTTTATTCGTATAATATCATCAGCTAAACCAAAAGTGGCAAATTATCCATTTACTACATTAATACCTTATTTAGGTGTGGTACAAATTAATAACTACAATAGATTTGTTATTGCGGATATTCCTGGTATTATTAAAGGTGCTTCTCATGGATTAGGATTAGGAATGCGGTTTTTGAAGCATCTAGAACACTGTCAAATGTTATTACATTTTGTTGATATTGCACCTTCGGATGATTCCGATCCATTAGAAAATATTATTACTATTAAGAATGAGTTAAGCAATTACAATAAAAGTTTAATTAATAAACCTTGTTGGTTGATATTTAATAAAATAGATTTGTTGGAACGGTACGTGGCGGAAAGAAGGATTCATCATATTATTAGTTCCTTAAAATGGAAAGAGCGCTACTACTCCATATCTTCTATGTATAATACAAATGTATTATCGTTATGCAATAATATTATGAGGTTTATTGTCCATCATACTCAAAGTCAAGAATCAACTCTTATACGTACAGAAGACGATGAGTAGGAACTAAGATTAATTAATTTTATTTTAAAACAAAATACATAATGTACCACCTAAGTTTAAAAAAAATTTTAATATCATGCATGGTATCGTAATTTGTGATGTTTTATAAAACATATACCACCTCGAAAATAGTAGATGTATATTAAGAGAGATGTTGTTAATTAAATTTCAAAGAAATTAAGTACATAACAATTTTTATTTTTTAAAGATACAAATATATAATGTTTAAAATTGATCATGATTTTCTGTGTAACTTGGTTGTTTAAACATATGCAATATGGATAAAGGTGCAACATGAAGCGTATACCAATGACTTTACGTGGATCTGAAAAGTTGAGAGAAGAACTGGATTATTTAAAAAATGTTCGTCGCCCAGAAATTATACAAAATATTTCTCAAGCGCGGGAGCATGGAGACTTAAAAGAAAATGCTGAGTATCATGCTGCTAGAGAACAACAAGGATTTTGTGAGGGTCGTATTCAAGAAATAGAGTCTAAACTTGCTTCTGCGCATATCATAGATGTTGCTAAACTCTCTACTGGCGACAGAGTAGTTTTTGGAGCGACAGTTGGTGTTGAAAATTTAGAGACAACATATAGACAAACGTATAGTATTGTGGGGGATGATGAAGCGAATCTGAAAGAACGTATGATTTCTATCCATTCTCCCATTGCTAGAGGGTTAATTGGACATAAAGAAGGAGATATTGTTCGAATTAATACTCCACAAGGGCAAGTAAGATATAAAATATTTCAAGTTAAATATTGTTAAACATATTTTTTGTTTTAGTGTAATTAAATAAAATTTTATAAAATGATGATTTTGCAACCAAAAAATAAAATTTTATTTGCATCGTTATATTAATTAATATTTTAGAATAAATATGTGATGCCATTAATGTTATTAATAATGAATTTGTATTTGTATTTTCGTTTGTTTTAAATTTTTATTGTTTAAAATTGAATATGTTTTATGTATATATGCTATTTTTTGTATTGGAAAATATATAAAAATTGAATGCATACAAAAATTTATTTATTCATGTGTGATTTTTATTTTTTGTTTAAGTAGGATTGAAAGAAACATAAGTTATCGCCATTTCATCAATATTGTTTGTTGATTCAGAAAGTATTTGAGAAGTCGCCTGATATGGTAAATAGTAAACGTTGTATGCGTTCTTCAGGATGGTTAAAAAAACATTTCAAAGATCAGTATACGAAAGAAGCACAAAGACAAAAATTGAGATCACGGGCTTGGTTTAAGCTTGATGCAATAAATCGCATGGACGCATTGTTTGATGTTGGTATGACGGTAATAGATTTGGGATCAGCGCCTGGTGGTTGGGCGCTTTATGTAAAAAATAAAATAGGAAAGACGGGACGTATTGTAGCATGCGACAGATTGTCTATGCGTAATATTTCTGGAGTGGATTTTTTGAAAGGAGATTGTTCTGATCCTAATGTTTTCAAAATATTATGCACATGGGTAGGACAAAAAAAGGTTAATGTGGTTTTGTCTGATATGTCTCCTAATACCACTGGTATATCAACAATCGATGTAAGTCGGTCCATATATCTTGGGTATTTGGCATTAAATATATGTCGTAACACTTTAATGTATAAAGGAACTTTTTTAGTGAAAGTTTTTCAGGGAAAAGATTTAGATAAATACTTGTGTGATGTGCGTTCCTTATTTAACATAGTAAGGATTCGTAAACCAGATTCCTCTAGATCTCATTCTCGTGAGGTTTATATTGTAGCGAAAGAACGTAAGTAAACATAATTTATATGTAGATATATTAAAATTATTTAATTTTTGTTGTAATGCGAGGTTAATCTTTTGAGTGACATGGCGAAAAATCTGGGTATCTGGTTAGTCATTGCAGTAGTCTTGATGTCTTTATTCCAGAATTTTGGGCCTAGCGACTCCAGTAGTCGCAAATTAGATTATTCCACTTTTATGCATGATTTAAACCAAGATCAAGTGCAAGAAGCCCGCATTAATGGTCGTGAAATTGTAGTCATTAAAAAAGATAGTAATCGTTATACCACTTATATTCCAGTAAATGATCCGAAATTACTTGACATTCTTTTAACTAAAAAAGTTAAAGTTGTTGGCGAGCCTCCAGAGGAACCTAGTTTAATTACATCTATTTTTATATCCTGGTTTCCGATGCTATTATTAATTGGGGTTTGGGTTTTCTTTATGCGGCAAATGCAAGGAGGCGGAAAGGGAGCTATGTCTTTTGGTAAAAGTAAAGCACGTATGTTAACTGAAGATCAAATAAAAACTACTTTTGCAGATGTGGCGGGATGTGATGAAGCCAAAGAAGAAGTAAAGGAATTGGTAGATTATTTGCGTGAGCCTGAAAGATTTCAAAAACTAGGAGGAAAAATTCCAAAAGGAGTATTAATGGTAGGACCGCCTGGCACTGGGAAAACATTATTAGCTAAAGCTATTGCGGGAGAGGCGAAAGTTCCATTTTTTACTATTTCGGGTTCTGATTTTGTAGAGATGTTTGTTGGTGTTGGAGCGTCTCGCGTTCGGGATATGTTTGAACAAGCTAAGAAAGCTGCTCCATGTATTATTTTTATCGATGAAATTGATGCAGTAGGTCGTCAAAGGGGAGCGGGATTAGGAGGGGGGCATGATGAACGTGAACAAACTTTAAATCAGATGTTAGTAGAAATGGATGGATTTGAAGGAAAAGAAGGTATCATTGTCATAGCTGCTACTAATCGTCCAGATGTGTTGGATCCAGCTTTATTGAGACCAGGACGATTCGATCGTCAAGTAGTCGTAGGATTACCAGATATTAGGGGACGAGAGCAAATATTAAAAGTACACATCATTCATGTACCGTTATCGTCAGATGTAGATATATTAGTAATTGCTCGAGGTACACCAGGATTCTCAGGAGCGGATTTAGCTAATCTTGTGAATGAAGCGGCATTATTTGCTGCTCGTGATAATAAACATATGGTATCGATGGTGGAGTTTGAAAAAGCTAAAGATAAAATTGTGATGGGAGCGGAGCGTCGTTCCATGGTGATGACAGAAGCTCAAAAAGAATCTACAGCTTATCATGAAGCTGGTCATGCTATAATTGGTAGATTAGTTCCGGAACATGATCCAGTTCATAAAGTCACTATAATTCCTAGGGGCCGCGCTTTAGGCGTAACGTTTTTTTTACCAGAAGGCGATGCAATTAGTACAAGTCGACAGAAATTAGAAAGTCAAATTTCTACATTGTACGGGGGTAGACTTGCCGAAGAAATAATTTATGGTCCTCATAGAGTATCTACTGGCGCTTCTAATGACATTAAAGTAGCTACTTCTATCGCTCGGAATATGGTAACTCAATGGGGTTTCTCTGAAAAACTTGGTCCGTTATTATATGCGGAAGAAGAAGGAGAAATATTTCTTGGGCGTTCAGTGGCTAAAGCAAAGCATATGTCTGATGAAACTGCTCGTATTATTGATCAGGAAATTAAATTTCTGATTGAAAGAAATTATATACGTGCTCGTAAACTCTTAACAGAAAATGTGGATATTCTACATTCTATGAAAGATGCTTTAATAAAATACGAGACAATTAATGCATCTCAGATAAATGACTTGATGGATCGAAAATCAATTAAGCCTCCATCTGGATGGGAAAACAATGTATCTGATATTAGCGATAGCCAGAACACTTGTGTTTCTTCCATAAAAGATCCAAAATCAGTAGACAGCGAATCCTACAATGATAATCCTGATGCAGCATCACAATAATATGTGATAATTTCGTATAAAAATACAACATTAATTATCAGTTGTAAATAGTTTTATGTTTTTATATAAATCAAACAACCTAAATTCATTGTAGATAATGCTTGAAGATGTCCTGTAAATCTATGACTTCGATTACAAATAAACGTATTTTAGATTTTTCTAAAATTCAAATTATGGGGATTTTAAATGTTTCCCCTGATTCCTTCTTCGATGGAGGTGACTATTGTGTCCTTCCTAAAGCAATTGATCGTGTGTTTAATATGATTACTGATGGCGCCACCTGCATTGATGTTGGCGGAGAATCGACACGTCCTGGATCCGATGTTGTCAGTGATGAAGAAGAAGCAGATCGTGTTATACCTGTAGTACGTGCTATAGCAGAGCGTTTTGATACTTATATTTCAATAAATACATCATCAGCATTGATAATACGCGAGAGCGCGGCTATCGGTGCACATCTGATTAATGACGTACGTTCTCTTACTGCTGAAGGAGCGATGCAAGCTGCGTTATATTGTAAACTTCCAGTGTGTTTAGTGCATATGCAAGGAGAGCCTAAAACTATGCAAAATTCTCCCATATACTCTAACGTTACACGTGTAGTAAACGAGTATTTCGTTCAACAAATCACTCGTTTTGAATCGGAGGGTATCAGTAGAAATAAATTATTGCTTGATCCTGGTTTTGGTTTTGGAAAAAGTTTATTACATAATTATCAACTATTAGCTAATTTAAAATATTTTCACCATTTTGGTTTACCTTTGTTAGTAGGTATATCACGTAAATCGATGCTTAGTCTTAGTTCTAATTCATATCATCCTAAACAAAGATTAATAGGTAGCATTGCTTGCGCAGTGATTGCAGCTATACAAGGTGTACAAATTATTCGCGTGCATGATGTTAAGGAAACAGCAGAAGCATTAAAAGTGGTTCAAATGATGTTGCAAGAACAAAACAAGGACAAAAATTAATATGAATCGCCGCAAATATTTTGGTACTGATGGGATTAGAGGTAGAGTGGGGAGCATACCGATTACTCCAGATTTCATTCTGAAGCTTGGGTGGGCAGCAGGAAAAGTATTAAGCAGATGTAGTGGTGGTAAGTCTAATTATATTATTATTGGAAAAGATACTCGTATTTCTGGGTATATGTTAGAATCGGCATTAGAATCAGGATTGGCTGCTGCTGGTTTATCAGCGGCATTGACTGGCCCTATGCCTACTCCAGCTATTGCATATTTAACTCGTGCTTTTAGAGCTGAAGCTGGTATTGTAATTTCTGCTTCGCATAATCCTTTTTATGATAATGGTATTAAATTTTTTTCTATTAAGGGTACTAAATTAGATGATGAAGTAGAGCAATCTATAGAAATGGAATTAGATAAATGTTTAACGTGTGTTGATCCAAAAGATTTAGGAAAAGCTAGTCGCATTGTTGATGCAGCTGGTCGTTATATAGAATTTTGTAAAGGAACATTCCCTACTCATCTTAGTTTAAGAAAATTAAAAATAATTGTAGATTGTGCTAATGGAGCTACTTACCATATTGCTCCTAGTGTATTTCGTGAGTTAGGTGCTAATGTGGTTACTATTGCATGTCGTCCAAACGGAGTAAATATTAATAGAGAATGTGGCACTACAGATATTCGGCAATTACGCTCTCATGTTTTATCAAAAAAAGCAGATTTGGGCATTGCTTATGATGGAGATGGAGACAGGGTTATTATGGTTGATCATTTTGGAAATAAAGTAGACGGAGATCAAATGCTGTACATTATAGCTCGGGAAAAATTACATTGCAAGCAATTAACAGGTGGTATAGTGGGAACCCTTATGAGTAATATGGGGCTTGTATTGGCGTTAAAACAGTTAAATATTCCTTTTATACGTTCTAATGTTGGTGATCGCTGTGTACTTGCAATGTTAAAAAAAAAGGGTTGGAATATTGGCGGTGAAAATTCTGGACATATTGTACTTTTAGATAAAACTACCACGGGAGATGGTATTATTGTTGCTCTTCAAATATTATCTGCAATGGTAAATAATTGTGTCAGTTTACACGAGTTATGCAACGATGTGTCTTTATTGCCTCAAATTTTAGTTAATGTACATTGTTCTGGCATTAAAAGTCCTTTAGAATCTGATGTGGTTAAAAAAGAAACTAAAGCAGTGGAACAGGAATTATCTGAACATGGACGTGTGTTATTACGTCAGTCTGGTACCGAACCATATATTCGTATTATGGTGGAAGGAAAATGTTACAGTAAAATATTATATTTAGCCAATAGGATTGCTTCTGTAATCAGATCGGAAATAAAATTAATACAACAGTAATTTACTTCAAATATTATATATATTGCTTAATTATAATATGAGGGATATTATACGCTTTATTGTATATCAAAAGAAATATTGGACTACTATTAGTAGTCGTCGGTGGTACTATTTTTTAAATAATAAAATGTTTATATAAGGTGACATAATATTATGTATCAATCTTTTTTGGTCATATTTTTAATTATAGCAATTGCTTTAATCACATTGATTATGTTGCAGCAAAATAGAAGTAATGATTCAGGAGGAATGTTTAGTAGTCGTTCGTTAGGAAATATGTTAGGGTCAGGGGGTATTAACGATGGTATCACGTGTTTAATAGTAATTTTAGCTATATTATTTTTTTTACTTAGTTTATTGTTAGGAAATATGAATAGTAAACAGAATCAAAGATATATTCAAAACAATATACAAAATAATCAAATGAAAGACCGATAAGATTTTTGATTTTTAAAAAAATATTTAATAACAAATAAATTTAAATATATTTTGTATAATAAGAAACATAAAGATATATGTGATTAGTAATTCATATATAAATTTTAAGTATACTATGTAATAATGTACTTATTAAATAGTTATTAATAACCGAGGTGGTGGAATTGGTAGACACGCTGCTTTGAGGTGGTAGTTCTCTTATTTGAGATTACGGGTTCAAGTCCCGTCCTCGGTATTATTTCGGTGATATAAATGATTTGCTTTTTGGGAGTTATATAGTATACAATTCCTAATTGTCTTAATACAGGCGCGGGGTGGAGCAGTATGGTAGCTCGTCGGGCTCATAACCCGAAGGTCGTTGGTTCAAATCCGACCCCCGCAACCGCATCATTAATCAGATTAATTTATCTATATATAAATAAATTGCGAAAGAAATAATACAATAATGTTATATATGATAAAATGGACCCTGTGTTTTGATTTAAGAATAATAAAAAATAAATTGATATTAATTGTCATAAATAATATCAATTTATTAAGTTAGTTATAGTGAACATTAATATTTAGAGAATCTGGATTGATTTATTTTTATGTTGATGACATACTGATCAAATCAAGTATGATCGCTGGTGTTTTTTATGAACATTTCTTAAGATTTGTTAATTTCATAATATCAAATAGAATTCTGTTATATGTTACAAGGTTGGAGCGATATGAATGGGACAACTTAATTAATTTATGTTAATTAAGTCGTAGTTTTGTGATTGAAATTAATAAGTTATAACAATATCGTAACTTTCAATGAAAGGTAGGTGGGGGATTATTTTTTTTGGATGTACTTTATGTAATAAAGTACACATATTTATTTAAGAAAATAGTAGAATTTTGAGAAACTGGGATGAATAAAGAGATCTTGGCTGTTATAGAATCAGTTTCTAATGAAAAAGCTGTACCTCAAGAAAAAATTTTTGAAGCATTAGAAACAGCATTAGTTGCCGCTACAAAAAAAAAATATGAACAGGATATTGAAGTCCGTGTTGTAATTGATCGTAAATCAGGTCAGATTAATACATTTAGGAGATGGGTTGTGGTAGAACAAGTAACTCAACCTACCAAAGAAATTACATTAGATGCAGCTCGATTTGAGAACCCAGAAGTTCAAATTTGTGATTATATTGAAGATATAATTGAATCTATTAGTTTCGATCGTATTACAACTCAAACTGCAAAACAAGTGATTGTTCAAAAGGTACGTGAAGCTGAGCGTGCAATTATTATAGAACAGTTTTTAACTCGTCAGGGTGATATTGTTACAGGTATAGTAAAGAAAATTAATAGAGATAGCATAAATGTAGATTTAGGAAATAATGCCGAAGGAATTATTAATAGAGAAGAAATGCTACCTCGTGAAAATTTTAGATTGGGGGATAGAGTTCGTGGTATTCTTTATTTAGTGCGACCAGATTTTAAGGGTCCTCAATTACTGATAAGTCGTACTAGGACTGAAATGTTAATTGAATTGTTTCGTATTGAAGTACCTGAAATTGGAGAAGAATTAATCACAATTAAAGCCGCAGCTCGAGATCCTGGTTCACGGTCAAAAATTGCTGTTAAAACAAATGATAAGCGCATTGATCCAGTAGGAGCATGCGTAGGTATGAGAGGAGCACGTGTTCAAGCCGTATCTAGTGAGTTAGGAGGGGAACGTGTAGATGTAATATTATGGGATGACAATCCTGTTCAATTTGTTATTAACGCCATGTCTCCTGCTGATGTTGCATCTATTGTGATAGATGAAGATAAACATACAATGGATATTTCAGTAGAAGAATCTAATTTACCTCAAGCTATTGGAAGGAACGGACAAAATATTCGTTTAGTATCTCAATTAAGTGGTTGGGAACTTAATATTATGACTATAGATGAGTTGGAAAAAAAGCGTCAAGTTGAAATATGTGCTGTTACCAATGTTTTTGTTCATACTTTGAATATCAATGAGCAATTTGCTAAAATTTTGATCGATTCAGGGTTTTCTTCTCTTGAAGAATTGGCTTATGTACCTATGACAGAATTATTATCAATAAAAGAATTTGATAGAAAAACAGTAGAAATCATTAGGGATCGTGCCAAAAATGCTTTAAAGAATTTTTCTGCGACTCATAATGAAAAAGATATGAAAGAAAATAATCATGCTGCTGTTATTAATCCTGTGACAGGGTTATTGAGACTGCCTAATATTGAATACAAATTAGCATTAACATTGGTTGAACGTGGTATTTCTACATTAGAAAAGTTAGCTGAACAAGATATTTCGGATCTTTCCGGTATTGAGGGATTAACTATAGAAAAAATTGGAGAATTAATTATGGAAGCTCGCAATATTTGTTGGTTTAATGATGATAACAAGTATTAATATTATTGTAGTAATAATAATTAAAGAAAGCCATAATAGATACTACCATATCAGTGTTTTCTGTAGACATTAAAATTCCAGAAAATCAATTAATAAAATGGTTTTCATATATTAGTATTTTTAAAACAAAATGGGTGTTCTAACTCAAAAGAAAAAGAAATTTTATTGAAGCATATGAATGATAATAAAAGCGATGTGTCTAACAAATTGATACTACAACGAAAAACACGTAGTATTTTAAGTGTTTCTAGCGTTGGTGGTAAAAATAAACAAGTACAAATAGAGATACGAAAGAAACTAACATATGTACAATCTACTTTACAAGAGACAGAATGTATTGATGCAAAAGACAAAATGGTTTTGGATGTTAATCGTGAAGTATATTGTTTAACTGTAAAGAATAAATTGGTAAACAAAAAAATAAGTAATACTCTTAGTTCATTGTCATTAACACAAACTTCTAAAAAAAATCATCGTTGTTCTGAATCAACAGCACACAAAGAAAAAGTTATAGGAAAAGTGTCTCGTAAAGTCATTAAAGAAAGGTCTTTACAATTATCAGATGAAACGCAGTCTTCTAAAAACAAAACCAAAAATTGTTGGGATATTGAATTAAATGCCAATGTAATTCGTTCTAACTTAGAAGGTAGTCATAATAATAGTAAATTATATTGTATGCCTGAAATGGTGGAAAAAAACAATAATGAAAAATTAGAAAATGAAAGAAGAAATCGTTCTCGAGTACGTACGCGATATCGGAGTGGGGGGAAGTTAATTAAGCAACATAAAAGGAGTAATAATTATCGTTTATATAAAGCAACATCCGATGCGTTAGGTATAGAAGAAGAATTATATATCCCCAATCGTGTCAGTAAAAGTAAAAGAAAGCAAAGCGCATTAGTACAAGTGTTCAATAAACCTGTTCAAACGATTACTCGTAATATTATTATTGGGAAAACTATAAGCGTAGCTGAATTGGCTAATAAGATGTCCATAAAAAGCTCACATGTTATTAGAGTGATGATGCAATTGGGTATTGTAGCAACTATCAATCAAATTATTGATCAAGATACTGCTCAACTGGTGGCGGAAGAAATGGGTCATAATGTTGTTCTACGTCGTGAAAACGAACTAGAAGAGTTGATCATGAATGATCGTGGTATTGATGATGTGACAGATTGTGGCACTACGATTGAAAATAGAGCACCAATAGTTACTATTATGGGGCATGTTGATCATGGAAAAACATCCCTTCTTGATAGAATTCGTTCTACTAAAATAGCGTCTTCTGAAGTAGGAGGTATTACTCAAAGTATAGGTGCATATCATGTTAAAACTGATAACGGTATGATTACTTTTCTTGATACTCCAGGACATGCAGCATTTACTGCTATGCGTGCTCGTGGAGTTCAGATGACGGATATTGTTGTGTTAGTAATAGCTGCTGATGATGGAGTGATGCCTCAAACTATTGAAGCAATACAGCATATTAAAGCTGCAAATATTCCTGTAGTAGTAGCAATAAATAAGATTGATAAATCAGAAGCCAACCCTGAACGGATAAAAAATGATCTTAATGGTCATGGTCTTATTCCAGAAGAATGGGGTGGTGATACACAGTTTATATATGTTTCTGCTGCTTCAGGAGATGGAATAGATAATTTATTAGATGCTATTTTATTGCAATCAGACATGTTGGAATTAAAAGTTTCACATCGCGGTATGGCAAGAGCCATAGTTATTGAATCTCTTTTGGATAAAGGACGTGGTCCAGTAGTCTCTGTTCTGGTTCGTGAAGGTACACTAAAATGTGGCGATATAATTTTGTGTGGAACAAAATATGGACGTGTTCGTGCTATGCGTAACGAATGTGGTCATGAGATTACTTCGGCTGGGCCATCAGTTCCGGTTGAATTACTGGGTTTGTCAGGATCACCTGCTTCTGGAGAGAATGTAATTGTTGTTCGTGACGAAAAAAAAGCTCGAGAGGTAGCTTTGTATCGTCAAGGAAAGTATCGTGAAATAAAATTAGCTCGTCAAAAAGAACTTAATATAGACAATATATTTGATAATCTCAAGAATACTAGTACGGCTTCTGAATTAAATTTAATCGTCAAATCTGACACGCGAGGTTCTTCTGAAGCTATTCGTGAATCTGTAGAAAATTTATCAACTAGTGATGTAACAGTAAAAATTTTGTATTCATCTATTGGTGGTATTACTGAAACTGATGTCGCATTAGCAGCAGCTTCTAATGCAGTTGTTTTAGGATTTAATGTTAGAGCAGATCCTGCTGCTCGGCGTATAATTGAATTAGATCGGTTAGATGTGCGTTATTATTCAGTAATTTATGATTTGATAAATGAAGTAAAAAAAGCGGTGAATGGTATGCTAATGCCACAATATAAAGATGAAATTATTGGTTTAGCAAAAGTACAAAATGTATTTTGTTCTCCAAAATATGGAAACGTTGCTGGTTGTATAGTTATTGAAGGCATGATAAAACGTCATAAAAAAATTAGAGTTATACGAGATAATATAGTAGTGTATGAAGGTGAATTGGAGTCGCTGCGTCGTTTTAAAGATGATGTTAATGAAGTACGTAGTGGAATAGAATGTGGTATTGGTTTAAAAAATTATAAGAATATTCATTCTGGAGATATGATTGAAGTATTTGATATGATAAAACTGTCTCATGTATAATCCGATGGTTAGTGTGTTTATTATTAAAGTATTCAATTGGGATGTTGTTTTATTTACACATAGATAATATATATGTTTATTTTATGAAGGTTAAGGGATACGAGAAATGTACTTTCAACACAACTATCGTGCTCAACGTATTGCCCAAGAAATACATAAAAAGATTTCTATTATTTTGCAGAATAGGATCGATGATATTAGAGTAGGTATACCTACTATTTCAGGAGTACAGGTATCTAAAGATTTAAAAAATGCTAACATTTTTGTGACTTTTATTGATAAAGAAGGTCTAGAAGAAATAGATACCGCTGTTATGGTATTACAACGCGCTTCACGATTTATTCGTTTTTTATTAGCCAATACTATGTGTTTGCGTGTAGTGCCTGTGCTGTTGTTTAGGTATGATCCTTCAATTTATGAAGGATCAAAAGTATATAGTTTAATTCCTGATACAGAAAAGTTATGATATTTAAAAAATTAAATCAATGCAACTAAGATTGATGGTGAAGCGATATAAAAATGCAGAAAGTCGAGATATCAATGGCATTTTATTATTAGATAAACCTAAAGGAATATCTTCTAGAGTATTCTTAAATAAAATTAAAAAATTATTTAATGCTAGTAAAATAGGACATACTGGAACTTTAGATCCGTTAGCAACAGGTATGCTACCTATTTGCTTTGGGAAAGCGACTAAGTTTGCTAAATACTTGTTACATTCTGATAAACGATATAAAGTCATCATTCAGTTGGGAGTAAATACTGATACTTTTGACTCAGATGGGACAGTTATTAGTGTGATGCCTGTACAGTCAAATAATAATACATTAGAGCAATGTTTGGCATCGTTTAGAGGAATAATCAATCAGATTCCTCCTATGTTTTCATCATTAAAATATCGTGGATTGCCTTTATATAAATACGCTAGAAAAGGAATATGTATTCCCAGGAAACCCAGGTTGATTCATATATACAGTCTGAATCTTATTAAAAGAATAGAAAACATTATTGAATTAGATGTCCATTGTTCTACGGGAACTTATATTCGTAGTATGGTGCATGATATTGGAGAGTATTTAGGTTGCGGGGCGCATGTTATGGAATTGCGTCGTTTATCAGTAGGAGAGTATGTTTCTTCTTCTATGATAAGTCTGGCAATTTTGGAAGCTATTTTTTATAATGATTCTTTGAATGATTTACAAGTGTTGTGTAAATTAGATGCATTCTTGATGCCAATGAATATGATTACACTTAAGTTTTCTAATATATCTAATGAAAAATGTTAATATTATCTATATATGTATGTTATTTGTGCATTAAAAAGAATATAAAAAGGGCGCATTTGATGTGGATAAAATTAATCACGTGAACGTAAAGTGTTATTATGTGTTGATCTTCTGTATTTGTAAGATTTGTAAAGTTCTATGACACCTTTCTAAATAGATGCAGATAATGTGCCACAACATATATTTTATATTGTTATCTAATTTATTTTTATTTAAATAGAGAAATAAAACAAAGAATTGAACATTAATTTCAATTTTATTTAATTTAAGTTTCAAATATAATTTATCTTTCAAATTAAACATAGTTCTCAAATAGAAAGGTGTTTTTTATGTCCTGGAGTGCTGAAAAAAAGATATCAATAATTTCTAAATTTGGTAGAGATATTAAAGATACTGGTTCTACTGAAGTTCAAGTTGCCCTATTAACTGAACGTATTGATCATTTGAAACATCATTTTTTAAAACATAAAAAAGATCATCACAGTCGCCGTGGATTACTTCAAATGGTCTCTCATCGGCGAAGATTGTTGAGATATTTAAAGGAAAATAACATGTTGCGTTATACTAATTTAATAAAGAATTTAGGATTACGTCATTAACTAACACAATCAGTTGGTGAAGAATACAAATGTTTTTATGATGTTGTGTTATTTATTAAGGAGTCTTTGAGAATAAGTTTAAAAATTAAATTTTGTTAATTATATACTTAATATATCGGTGTTCTTATGATCATTCAAACATATTAAAAAATTATATTTTAAATTATAAAAAGGTATTATTTTGTTAGATCCGATTATTCATACATTTAAATATGGACAGCATACTGTAATTTTAGATATTGAAAGAATAGCTCGTCAAGCAAATGCTGCAGTTATGGCGAGTATGGGCGATACTACAGTACTGGTTACAGTAGTTAGCTCTAATCAAACAAGATCAGCAGAACAAGATTTTTTTCCTCTTGTTGTAAATTATCAAGAACGTGCTTATGCTGTTGGAAAATTTCCAGGAGGTTTTTTTCGGAGGGAAGGTCGACCAAGCGAAAATGAAACGTTAACATCGCGCTTGATTGATCGTCCTATTCGGCCGTTATTTCCTAAGGGATTTGTTAATGATGTACAAGTAGTTGCTACAGTAGTGTCAGTAGATCCACAGATAAATCCAGATATTGTAGCAATGATAGGAGTATCTGCCGCATTAAGTTTATCTGATATTCCATTTTTGGGGCCCATTGGAGCAGCTAGAGTTGGTTATGTTAAAAATACATATGTATTAAATCCAACAACGACAGAGTTATCTAATAGTAAATTAGATTTAGTAATTTCAGGGACTGCATCTAATATCTTGATGGTGGAATCAGAATCGTGTTTAATCAGTGAAAAAGAAATTTTAGATGCTATTATATTTGGACATGAACAACAACAAACAGTGATTCATAATATTAACAAATTGGTTAAAAAAGTTGGAAAAACTAAATGTTCTTGGAATGAAAAAGAAGTTAATATATCGTTAAAAACATATTTATCTGAATTATATGAGTCTCGTGTACAAGATATATATCTCTTTGTTGATAAAAAGGAGCGTCATGCTCAAATTGATAATATTAAGAAAGATATAGTAAAAACTGTTCTTAATAGCCACCAGAATATTGTTGTAGATGAAAATGAAATAATGTATCTTCTAAATTCTTTAGAAGATCAATTTATTCGTTCTCGTATTTTAACGAAAAAATTACGTGTTGACGGGCGTTTACAAGACACAATTCGGACAATAAATATAAAAACAGGCATATTACCACGTACTCATGGATCAGCATTATTTACTAGAGGTGATACCCAAGCTTTGGTTGCTGTTACGCTTGGTACAGAGCGTGATGCACAAAATATTGATGGATTAACTGGTGCTCGTGTTGATAGGTTTTTATTGCACTATAATTTTCCAGCATATTGTGTGGGTGAAATAGGTGTTATAGGAGCCCCAAAAAGAAGGGAAATAGGACATGGACGTTTAGCAAAACGTGGTATGTTAGCAGTGATGCCTAATGCTAATGAGTTTCCATATACAATACGTGTAGTGTCAGAAATTACTGAATCTAATGGATCGTCCTCCATGGCATCAATTTGTGGCACATCTTTAGCGTTGATGGATGCCGGAGTGCCAATTAAAGCAGCAGTTGCTGGTGTTGCTATGGGTTTGATCAAGGAAGGAAATGATTTTGTGGTATTATCTGATATTATTAGTGATGAAGATCATATCGGAGATATGGATTTTAAAATATCTGGTAGTCGTCAAGGTATAACAGCGTTGCAAATGGACATTAAAACAGATGGTATTACTTACGATATAATAAATATTGCGTTAAAAAAAGCAAAAAATGCTCGACTGAAAATATTAGATATTATGGAACAGATTATTAAGTTTCCTAAACAGGAAATTTCTAAATTTGCTCCAAGAATATATAGCATTAAAGTTAATCCAGATAAAATCAAAGATGTTATAGGAAAAGGGGGGTCAGTTATTCGTTCATTGACTGAAGAAACTAATACTATTATTGATATTGAAGATGATGGTATCATAAAAATAGTTGCCTTAGATCATGATAAAGCGAAACAAGCTATTCGTAAAATTCACGATATCACTGCAAACGTTGAAATAGGATCTATTTATACTGGAAAAGTTAGTCATATTGTTGAATTTGGAGCATTTGTTACTATCTTTTCTGGAAAAGAAGGATTGGTCCATATTTCCCAGATTTCTGAAAGAAGAATAAACAAAGTAACTGATTACTTGAGATTAGGACAGGAAGTATTAGTAAAAGTATTAGAAATAGATCGTCAGGGACGTATTCGTTTGAGTATGAAAGGAATAAATCAAGTAAACACATAAGTATATTTACTATGATTAGTATTATATACATTTATGTATGATTTTTAAAAAAATATGTGAAGTGCTCATGTAACGGTATAAAAATGTATTAGTATGTATAATCTAAAAAATAAATCGAATCAATTCGTTTGATACTTGATAGAATAAGTCATAATTACAGGATAAATACAAATACTAAAGAAACCAATCAATTTCATTAGTGAAACGCTAATTATATAACTTGAGTATAAAGTTATACATACATGGTTCTATTTAATAACACTGCGAGAATTAATATTTTTCTTCTTTATAAAATGGAATTTATATTCGTATTCGTGAAGTTACAATCAATATTGTTAATTTTATTTTAATCTTAGTTATTGCAGCACATGATATATATAACGAAAGTGTTGTTATTGAAATAATTTTAATCTGTCTACATGTGAACTTTTGTGTTCAGAAATACTATTTTTAAAAAAAGATTTTGATGTTGATTTTTACAGTTAATTGTTTATCAAGATGAGGTAGTTACAGATGTCGAAAACTGCAGATTCTTTTGTGGAGTTAGGATTAAATCGTTATATAGTTAATCTTTTGAATGATATTGGATATGAAAAACCTTTACCTATTCAAATTCAATGCATTCCATATTTATTAGCTGGACGTGATGTGTTAGGCATGGCGCATACAGGTAGCGGTAAAACTGCGGCATTTGTTTTACCACTATTACATAATATTGATATTGATAATTCTTATTCTCAAGGTTTAATTGTAACGCCTACTCGAGAGTTAGCGATCCAAATTGGTAGAGTGTGCTCTAACTTTTCTAGATATATGAAAAAAATAAATGTTGTTACTTTATATGGAGGTCAAAGCTATGGTATTCAATTGAATGCTTTGAATAAAAGACCTCATATTATAGTAAGTACTCCCGGTAGACTAATAGATCATTTAAATCGTGGTACTGCTAATTTGTCTCAATTAAAAACTTTAGTGATAGATGAAGCTGATGAAATGTTACGTATGGGATTTATTGAAGATATAGAACGTATCGTTAAAAATATTCCAGTTAAGCGTCAAACAGCATTATTTTCTGCTACTTTACCTATGGGTATTCGTCGTATAAGTTATCGATTTATGAAGAATCCAAAAGAAATATATATTCATTCTAATACTAGCATGTGTGCTGATATTCAACAAAGTTATTGGCTAGTGCATGGAGGAATAGCTAAACATGACGCTTTAATGCGTTTTTTAGAAACAGAAGATTTTGATGCAGCTATTGTTTTTGTTCGCACTAAACATGCAACGTTAGAAATTTCCGAAATATTAGAAAGATTTGGTTATAATAGTGCGGCTTTAAATGGAGACATGAATCAAATAGTACGACATCAGACATTAGATCGATTAAGAAATGGAAAGTTAGATATTCTCATAGCTACTGATGTTGCTGCACGTGGATTAGATGTGCATCGTATTAGTTTAGTAATAAATTATGATATACCAATTAGTTCTGATGCCTATATACATCGTATAGGTAGAACTGGCAGAGCAGGACGCGTTGGAAAATCTTTATTATTTGTAGAGCATAAAGAGTATCGTTTGTTACGTCATATTGAACGTAAAATAAACTTAAAAATTCCAGAGGTTAAGTATCCTACATCTAAAACTTTACTTGCTTGTCGGTTATCGAAATTTACGAATAAAGTAGAATATCAATTAAGTGTGGATAATGATGATTTGAGTATATATCGATCTCTATTGCCTCAAATAAAACCTAAACAAGATTTGACAACAGAAAATTTAGCGGCTATCTTATTGAAGATAGCACAAGGGAATCGTCCATTGGTGTTGCCTCCAGATCCGGTTATTAAAAATAAATCAGTTTTAAAGATGCGTATGAATAATAACCGTCAAAATTGTTTTCATGCGGATAATAGAGTTATTAAAACTAGGCCACAATCTAAGATTTCTAACAATATGAGAGTGTATCACATATCAGTAGGGCGTAATGATGGAGTTAAAATACGTCATATTATTAGAGTACTTTCTAATAAAATTGATAATATTCGTTATCACGAAATAGGTAATATTAAATTGTTTTCTTTTCATGCTCTTATTGAGTTAGACAAAGCGCTATCTAGCAGCAAAATATTAATGCAGTTATCTCATGTACGAATTTTAAATAAACCAATAAATATGAAATTTTTAGGTAGTATATCTGTATGTAATGATGTTCATTAATAATGAACGTTTCATTGGAAATACATATTTGATGAATTAGATAAAAAATAATATCATGTTAAATTAATTATTTAATAATGCATATGTTAAATGTAATAAACATATTGAATGTGTATGGCTATACTTATTAATGACAGAAATAAACGACATATGTTCGTTTTTCAGGAATTAGGTATTATATTTTGGAAATTACGATATCCTATAGTTTCAGACAACATAAATCCAATTAAGTTATGGCCATGTCTTCGTTTATTATTGATATCATCAGATTTTCCGACATCATTAAATGATCCTTTTGTTAAAGATGTTATACGTGCTATGCAGATTAATCCTAAAGAAGTGTATGCGTTGACTATTGACCAGATTAAAATTTTAATTATCCCATCAGAATTTTCTTGCTATTGTTGGTGGATTGGCACTGAAGTACCAAATAATTTAGATAGCATATGTTTAACTAGTCCATCATTATCAATATTAAAATATGATATTCAAGCAAAGCGTGATTTATGGCGACAAATTAGTGATATTAGACTGCGTATGCATACTTAAATTATTTATTAATGCTTTGTTAGTAAAAAAATAAAAAGATAATAAAATATAACAATATTATTTTTGTTTCTAATTTTTTAAAAATTAATAAGTAATGCACTTTATATATCGACATGCAATCATCCTACAATATGCCTATAATTCGATGTCATGTAAATAAAAATTTGTTATATGAATAACATTTAATGTTTTGATTCTATTAAATCTATCAATTTTTGAATTAACAATAATTATTAATTTGATAGAGTATTTATAATACAAATGCAAATTTATATGTGTGGTTTTTACTAAAAACCGTCTAAAATTATTTCTCAAGTAAAAATTAATATTAAAAAATGTGATTTAATAAACCAACACGATGTTTAAGCGTGAAATATAAAATTATATTATTTTTTAATTACTCTACTTGGCCCTACTAGTTTTTAATTTTTGATTGTATCAATATCTACATTTTTATATCAAAGAACGTAAGAATATTTTCGTATATGAATAATGTATTTCATTGAGCATGAATAATGTTATTTTTTTTCTGTTTTCATTACGATAGACTGATGTATTTCCTATCAAATATAAGAAATGTTTTTAGGTATATAGACACATTAAATATTACTGAAAATCATTTATTATGAATAGATGATCTTATTTTTAATATATTTATATTATAAAAAATATGTGAGTACGTGAAGTGAAATATACATTTTCTATTTCTTACAAACAAGATATCACTACAATAGTAATATTTTATCATATACTTAAATGATAATTGATTTTTAAAAAATTTTTAATTGTAGATAGTACTATATTTATTAATATAATGATATAATTAGATATAATGTGTGTTAGTTTTAATTTTTAACTATCTATTATAATTATCTACCCAATGAAATATAGTAGTACATGTAGATAAACATTAGCGATCTTTGCTGTCTATTTTTATTAATGCAGATTCAGGGATATTAGAGTCGTATTTAGGAGACAAAACATGCGAGTATTGAAATTTGGTGGAACTTCACTTTCTAATGCAAATCAGTTTATCCATGTTGCCAACATTCTTGAAAAAAACGCTCAAGAAGAAAAAATAGCAGCAGTATTATCGGCTCCTGCAATGATTACTAATAATCTAATATCAGTCATTAATCACACATTGAATGGTAGTTCTGTATTAGAACATATTCACAATATAGAAACTATTTTTAATAATTTACTGAAAGATATAGCTCATATTCAATCCGGATTTAATTATATAACTTTAAATCTTATACTAGAACAAGAATTTATTCATTTAAAAAATTTGTTACATGGAATTTCATTGTTAAAATTTTGTCCAGATAATGTAAATGCTAATATTATTTGCTTGGGAGAAAAGTTGTCCATTATTTTAATGGAAGAGCTTTTAAATGCTAGAAACCTTCAGATAACTGTTATTAATCCAGTAGATAATCTCGTAGCCCAAGGAAAAGAGTATCTTGCTTCTATGGTAAATATTGAAGAATCTGCACGGCGTATTAAAAATATACCTATTTCTCATTTAGATATTATGTTAATGGCTGGATTTACTGCAGGAAATGATCAGGGTGAATTGGTTGCTTTAGGGCGGAATGGTTCTGATTATTCAGCTGCAATTTTAGCGGCTTGTTTAGGGGCTAGTCGTTGTGAAATTTGGACAGATGTAGATGGTATTTATACGTGTGATCCGCATCAAGTACCTAATGCGAAATTATTAAATTCATTATCTTATCAAGAGGCTATGGAGCTTTCTTACTTTGGAGCTAAAATTTTACATCCTCGTACTATTTTACCGATTGCTCAATTTCATATACCTTGTTTAATAAAAAATGTTTTCAAACCTAATGCTCCTGGAACATTAATTGGCCCAATTAATAATGATACAACTAATATAGTGAAAGGAATTACATATTTAAATGATATGGTAATGTTAAATATTTCTGGACCAGGAATGAAAGGAATGATTGGTATGGCTGCTCGTGTATTTTCTGCAATGTCTAAGGCCATATGTTCAGTAGTATTAATTACTCAATCATCTTCTGAATATAGTATAAGCTTTTGCGTACCTTATCAAGAGTTATCAAAAGCTTGCGCTGCATTAAATGAAGAGTTTAATTTAGAATTAAAAAATGGACTTTTGGAACCAATAGATATCATACAAGATCTTGCAATTATTTCGGTTGTAGGTGATGGTATGCGTACTCAACTTGGTTTGTCCAATAAATTATTTGGAGCGTTAGCTCGTGCTAATATTAACATCATCGCAATTGCTCAAGGATCTTCAGAGCGTTCTATTTCGGTGGTGGTAAAAAACAATATTGCTGCTATGGGTATTAGAGTAGCTCATCAAATGTTATTTAGCACTGATCGACTAATAGAAGTATTTATTATTGGATCCGGAGGTGTTGGTACAGCTTTAATAGAACAAATTCGACGTCAAAGACATTGGTTAAAAAACAAACATATTGACTTAAGAGTATGTGGTATTATTAATTCTCGAATGATGTGTATAGACATAAATGGGATTGATTTAAATCGTTGGGAATCATCTCTAAATAAAAATTGTGAATCTTGCAATTTAAAAAAATTAATAGAAATTATAAAAGAAAATCATTTGTTAAATCCAGTTGTCGTTGATTGTACTAGTAGTATCGATGTAGTTAATTGTTATGTGGATTTTTTATTAAATGGTTGTCATGTGATTACACCAAATAAACAAGCTAACACCGGATCTATGGAACAATATAGAATGCTTAGGGATATTGTGATAAAATCACGCAAGAAATTTCTATACGATACTAATGTAGGAGCTGGATTACCAGTTATAGAAAATCTACAAAATTTATTAAATGCTGGAGATAAATTAATAAGTTTTTCAGGTATTTTATCTGGATCTTTATCGTTTATTTTTGGAAAATTAGATGAAGGTTTATCGTTATCTGCTGCAACTTTATTGGCTCAGAAGAAAGGTTATACTGAACCGGATCCCAGAGATGATCTCTCTGGTATAGACGTAGCTCGAAAATTATTAATTTTAGCACGAGAAGTCGGATATGAATTAGAATTAAATGATATTCAAGTGGATCCAGTAATACCTCATAATTTCATTAGCAAAAATGATACAGATAATTTTTTAAAAAAATTATCTCTACTAGATAATGTTATTTTTGATAAATATCAAAGGGCATATAAGTTAGGACATGTATTACGCTACGTGGGTAATATACAGGAAGGACGGTGCTGTGTGAAAATTGAATCTATAAATAATAATCACCCATTATTTAGAGTAAAAGATGGAGAAAATGCTCTTGCATTTTTTACACGATACTACCAACCAATACCATTGGTATTACGTGGTTATGGAGCAGGTAATAATGTTACAGCAGCAGGAGTATTTGCAGATTTGTTACGTACTTTATCATAATAAAAATAAGGATGTATCTGGGTATGACTAGAGTTTACGCACCAGCGTCTATTGGTAATATTGGAGTGGGGTTTGATACATTAGGAATGGCAATTTCTCCCATAAATGGTAGCTTACTCGGAGATTGTATTAGCATTGAAAATGCTAATACATTTAGCTTACAAAATACAGGATGTTTTCATCATCAATTACCGGCACAATTAGAAGAAAATATTGTATTCCAATGTTGGAAAAAGTTTTGTGAAATTTTAGGACAAACATATTGTTTAAATATCACACTAGAAAAAAATGTTCCTGTTTCTTCTGGTTTAGGTTCTAGTGCTTGTTCCATAGTAGCTGTATTAGTAGCAATGAATTATCATTGCGGATGTCCACTTAATACAGATCAACTGCTCGCGCTAATGGGAGAAATGGAAGGTAAAGTTTCTGGTTCAATGCATTTTGATAATGTATCGCCTTGTTTTTTAGGGAGTATGCGTTTGATTTTGAAAAATTGTAATGCTGTCAGCCAGAAAATTCCTATTTTTGATGATTGGTTATGGATTATAGCGTATCCAGGTATTAAAATATCTACAGCAACATCTCGATCAGTACTACCAAACAAATATGATCGTGAAGATTGTATCAATCATAGTCAATATTTATCCGGTTTCATACATGCTTGTCATACTAATCAAGAAGATTTAGCAATTAAATGTATGAAGGACATTATTGCAGAACCTTATCGTTCGCAATTATTTCCGATGGAATTATCTTATATGCGTCATAATGTTATGAAAAAAGGTGCTATATCTTGTGGTATTTCAGGGTCTGGTCCCACAGTTTTTGCATTATGCAATAATCATGATGTAATAGAAGATATTTCTGATTGGCTATCACGTTTTTATTTACAAAATAATTCAGGTTTTGTTCAAATTTGTTTTGTAGATAAGCTTGGAGCACGTATTATGGTGAATAATGAATGAAACTATATAATATTAAGCAACATAATGAACAAGTCACGTTTACTCAAGCTCTCTTGAAAGGATTAGGAAAAAAGCAGGGATTATTTTTTCCAAAAAATCTTCCAAAATTCTCTATATTTGAAATCAATTCTCTTTTAGAGATGAGTTTTATAGAACGTAGCACACATATTTTGTCTGCGTATATTGGTTCTGAATTATCAAAAAATAGTATATTAACTTGTGTTAGAAATGCTTTTAATTTTCCAGTACCACTAGTACATATAAATGATAATATTTCGGTTTTAGAGCTTTTTCATGGACCAACTTTAGCTTTTAAAGATTTTGGTAGTAGATTCATGGCGCAAATGTTAAATAATATTAATCATCGATTTGATAAACCGATGGTTATTCTTACCGCCACTTCTGGAGATACAGGTGCTGCAGTGGCTCATGCTTTTTTTAATTTAAGCAATATACATGTTATAATTCTTTATCCTAGAGGCAAGATTAGTAGATTACAAGAAAAATTATTTTGCACTTTAGGAGGTAATGTTTCTACAATATCAGTAAATGGAGATTTTGATTCATGTCAAAATTTAGTTAAGCAAGCTTTTGATGATAGTGTATTACAACAGGCATTAGATTTAAATTCTGCTAATTCTATTAACATTGGTCGATTGTTAGCTCAAATTTGTTATTATTTTGAAGGAGTATCACAATTACCGTATCAAGTGCGTAATAAATTGGTGATTGCGGTTCCTAGTGGTAATTTTGGAAATTTAACCGCAGGATTATTAGCTCAGTCTTGTGGATTACCAGTAAAAAAGTTCATTGCTGCTACTAATATTAATGACACTGTGCCTAGATTTTTACAATATGGTTATTGGGAACCTCGTCCTACTGTTTCAACGTTTTCTAATGCTATGGATGTAAGTTCTCCAAACAATTGGTCTAGAATAGAGGAATTGTTTCTTCGAGAAAATAAATCTATTAGAGAATTAGAATACGGTTGTGTTAGCGATTTTATCACTGAAAAAACAGTCCAAGAAATTGCAGATTTAGGATATCTTTCTGAACCGCATACTGCTGTAGCATATCGATTGCTACGTGATAAATTGCATTCTGATGAATTTGGTATATGTCTTGGCACTGCACATCCTGTTAAATTTAAAGAATTAGTGGAGCACTTTTTGAAAAAAAAGATACAAGTAATATTACCAGTTATACTAAAAGAACGTATGAAATTGCCTGTATTATCTCATGAAATATCTAAATGTTTTTCTTCGTTACGTAATCTAATTTTAAGAATAATGTCTTAAAATATTATACAAATACTACAAACATAGATGTTTTATATTAAATTCTAATATTTGTTATATTTGTGTATTTATTGATGTGTCTAATGGTATTTTAATAATCATGTATGATTACATAATAAGGTGGTGTTTGTGAAGGGTAATGATGAAAAATTATATATTATATAAATAACAAGTTTTTTATGTTATTTATATGGGTGTTGTATGATTTTATTTGTGATGTTAAAAAACAATTGATTATATTAAATTCATATAACGTTTTTTTGAAAAGTTTTGAAAACAAACTTGTTTCAAGGTTGAAAAGTGCAGTTTTGACCGCATATCAGGTGCATGGTATGATTAAATCGATTTTTCAGTGGAGATGTGTAGATGGGAAAAATTATTGGCATAGATTTGGGAACTACCAATTCTTGTGTTGCAATTATTGAAGGTAATAAACCTCGTGTATTAGAAAATAGTGAAGGTGATCGTACAACTCCTTCTATTATTGCTTATACACAAGATGGAGAGATTTTGGTTGGTCAACCAGCCAAGCGGCAGTCTGTTACTAATCCTAAAAATACTTTGTTTGCTATTAAACGATTGATTGGTCGTCGGTTTCAAGACAGAGAAGTGCAGCGGGATGTGAATATCATGCCGTATAAAATAATTTCTGCTAATAACGGAGATGCTTGGTTAGATGTTAAAGGTCAAAAGATGGCGCCTCCTCAGGTTTCCGCTGAAATTTTAAAAAAAATGAAGAAAACCGCAGAAGATTATCTTGGAGAACAAATTTCTGAAGCAGTTATTACTGTCCCAGCTTATTTTAATGACGCTCAACGTCAAGCTACTAAAGATTCTGGACGTATTGCTGGTTTAGAGGTTAAAAGAATTATAAATGAACCGACTGCTGCAGCATTAGCTTATGGCCTAGATAAAGAAACTAAGGGGAATCGTACAATTGCAGTATATGATTTAGGAGGCGGAACTTTTGATATTTCTATTATTGAAATTGATGATGTTGACGGAGAAAAAACTTTTGAAGTACTGTCTACTAATGGAGATACTCATTTAGGAGGGGAAGATTTTGATAGTCTTTTGATAAATTATTTAGCAAATGAATTCAAAAAAGATCAACATATTAATTTATATAATGATCCGTTAGCAATGCAACGATTAAAAGAAGCAGCAGAAAAAGCAAAAATAGAATTATCTGCTTCACATCAAACTGATGTGAATTTACCGTATATTACAGCAGATAATACTGGGCCGAAACATATGAATATTAGAGTAACTCGTGCTAAATTAGAATCTCTAGTGGAAGATTTAGTTAATCGTACTATGGATCCACTGAAAGTAGCATTAAAAGATGCTAATTTATCTGTTTCCAATATACATGATGTTATTTTAGTAGGCGGTCAGACTCGTATGCCTCTTGTTCAAAAAAAAGTATCTGAATTTTTCCAAAAAGAGCCGCGAAGAGATGTCAATCCTGATGAAGCAGTTGCTATAGGAGCAGCTGTGCAAGGAGGGGTTTTATCGGGGGATGTAAAAGATGTATTGTTATTAGATGTGACTCCATTATCATTAGGAATTGAGACGATGGGAGGGGTTATGACATCATTAATTGCTAAAAATACTACTATTCCTACTAAACATAGTCAAATTTTTTCTACAGCTGAAGATAATCAATCCGCTGTCACTATTCATGTCTTACAAGGAGAAAGAAAAAGAGCAAGCGATAATAAATCATTAGGACAATTTAATTTAGATGGAATAGCAGCGGCAATGCGTGGTATACCTCAGATTGAAGTAACTTTTGATATTGATGCAGATGGTATTTTACATGTATCTGCTAAAGATAAAAATAGTGGACGTGAACAAAAAATTACTATTAAAGCTTCTTCTGGTTTAAATGAAGAAGAAATTAATAAAATGGTGCAAGAAGCAGAGGCTAATGCTGAATCAGATCGTAAATTTGAAGAATTAGTACAAATTCGTAATCAAGCTGATCATTTGTTACATAGTACTAGAAAACAATTAACGGAAGTTGGTGATAATTTATCGTTAGATGATAGATCTTCTATAGAAGACGCATTAAAAGAATTGGAGTTAGTTATCAAGAATGAAGATAAAAGTGAAATTGAATCTAAAATTCAGTCTTTAATTAAAGTTTCTGGAAAATTATTAGAAGCTAGTCAAAAGAACCAAGAGCAATCTAAATCTCAGGCTACTAACAGTACTTCTGATCCAAATGGAGAAGTAGTAGATGCAGAATTTGAAGAAGTAAAGAACAAAAAATAATATTCTTAAAAAAAATAAATGTAGAGTAGGAGAAAATTAATTATTAAAATTATCAATTAAAAAATATTGAATCTATAAGTGTATTGCTAAATTAATAAGTATATAAAGGGATATAAAGAAAACCATGGCTAAATCAGACTATTATGAGATTTTAGGCATTTCCAAAAATGCGGATGAGCGTGAAATCAAAAAGTCCTATAAACGCCTAGCAATGAAGTTTCATCCAGATCGTAATCCAGGAAATACTACAGCTGAGACGAAGTTTAAAGAAATTAAAGAAGCATATGAAATATTAAGTAATTCAGAAAAACGTGCAGCTTATGATCAGTATGGTCATGCAGCGTTTGAATCAGGCAATATGGGGTCATCAACAAATTCGGGAGGAGCAGATTTTAGCGATATTTTTGGTGATGTATTTGGAGATATATTTGGAGGAAATAGAAGAAATCGTGCAGGTAGAGGATCGGACTTACGTTATAATATAGAGTTGAGTTTAGAGGATGCAGTACGTGGAATTGTTAAAGAAATATGCATACCAACTTTATCAGCATGTGAGAAATGTCGTGGAAGTGGTGCGAGATCAAATTCAGATATCATTACTTGTATGACATGTCATGGTCAAGGGCAAGTTCAAATACGCCAAGGTTTTTTTTCTGTACAGCAATCATGCCCCACATGCCATGGGCACGGGAAAATTATTAAAGAAATTTGCAACAGATGTCGTGGAAATGGACGAGTAGAACGATCTAAGACTCTTTCTGTTAAAATTCCAGCAGGTGTAAACACAGGAGATCGAATACGTTTATCAGGAGAAGGTGAATCTGGAAAAAATGGTGCACCTGCAGGAGATCTATACGTCCAAGTTCAAATTAGAAAACATCCAATTTTCGACCGAGAAGAAAAAAATCTTTATTGTGAAGTACCAATTAGTTTTTCTATGGCAGCTTTGGGAGGAGAAATTGAAGTGCCAACTTTAGATGGCAGGGTAAAATTAAAAATTCCTCCTGAAACACAAACTGGAAAATTATTTCGTATGAGAGGAAAAGGAGTAAAATCAGTTCGAAGTGGTGGTAACGGGGATTTATTATGTAGAGTGGTAGTAGAAACTCCGGTGAAACTAAATGATATACAAAAACAACTGCTTCAAGATTTGTCAAATAGTTTCGGAGGACCTCATGGGAATAGAAACAGTCCTAGATCTAAAAGTTTTTTTGATGGCGTAAAAAAATTCTTCGATGATCTTACTCGTTGATTGAGTGACAACGATATTTCTAAAATATATGATTTAAATTTTGTTGTTATGATATGATCTCCTCTTTTACTTTATTTTTTCAATTAACAACCCATAGATTTAATACGTGCATATACTCTAGATTTACACCTAGCGGCTTTATTTTTATGAACTAATCCTTTGCAAGCCTGACGATCTATTATTTTCTGCATAGCAATAAATGCAGTCATTGCGGTTGTTTTATCTTGAGATGCAATTGCTATATATACCTTTTTTACAAAAGTACGCAACATAGATTTTCTGCTTATATTATACTTTCGTTGATTCCTTGATTTTATAAGAGATTTTTGAGCTGATTTAGTATTAGCCAATCTACAATACCCCCAAATATTAAAATTTTAATTGCACTTATGTATTATGTTATATTTTTAAATTGTATATTTCAATTGTTATTTATTATTTTAAATGCGATTATCTATACGTTAGATAATATCTTTTTTTATAAATCTATTTTTAAATTGTATTATTTTTAAATTAAATAAAATAAGGTCAGTATTTTAAAAATATATAAATAAATATAGATATTTTTTTAAAAATTTATTTGAATTTAACATGGAATTTGTTAGAGGATTACATAATATAAAACCCCATCATAAAGGTTGTATACTTACTATTGGTAATTTTGATGGATTTCATCGTGGGCATCAGGCATTGCTCGAAAAGTTACAAAAAAAAAGAAACACTTTGAAATTACCTGTTGTGGTCATGATCTTTGAACCACAACCTAACGAGTATCTATCTAATATAATAGCAATGCGATTAACTAGATTAAGAGATAAAGTTAATTATTTATGTGTAGCAGGAGTAGATGTCATTTTGTGTATTACTTTTAATAAAAAATTTGCTGCTATTGAAGCATATAATTTTATTAAAAATATATTAATATCTAAATTAGACGTACGGTTTATTTATATCGGGGATGATTTTAGATTCGGTGCTTTTAGAAAAGGGGATTTTATTTTATTGCAAAAAATGGGTAAAAATGAAGGTTTTGAAGTAATACGTGTCGCCACTTATCTTGATGAAAACAATCAAAGAATAAGTAGTACTGCGATACGTGTCGCTTTAGTGGAAAATAGAATGTTGGATGCTGAATTATTACTGGGACATTCTTATTGTATTTCTGGTCGTGTAGTTCGCGGAAATGAATTAGGCCGTAGAATTGGGTTTCCTACGGCTAACATATCATTACAAGGTAAACGATTACCCGTACATGGTGTATATGCAGTAGAGGTATATGGTATTTCTAACGTACCATTACCGGGTATAGCTAATGTGGGAATTTGTCCGACAATTACTGGAAAAAATCAACAAAAATTAGAAGTACACTTATTAAATATATCTACAAATCTATATACTTATCATGTTAAAGTGGTTTTTTTGTCTAAAATACGCGATGAACAATATTTCAGTTCCGTGAAAACATTACAGCATCAAATTAAAAACGATATAATAAAAGTACGTAGTTACTTTAATAAAATTAATAATATAAATAAAGTTTATAAAACGGAATAATTTATAAATGATTAACTATAAAAATACTTTGAATTTACCACATACATTATTTCCAATGCGTGCTAATTTACCTGTATGTGAGCCTATTGTCTTAAAACGTTGGTATAAAGATAATTTATACGAAGCAATTCGTCTTAAAAAAATCAAAAAAAAATTATTTGTATTACATGATGGCCCACCTTATGTGAACGGTAGGATTCATTTAGGTCATGCAGTAAATAAAGTACTTAAAGATATTATTCTAAAATATAAAAACTTAATGGGGTATAATGCCCCCTATATCTCCGGTTGGGATTGTCATGGATTGCCTATCGAACTACAAGTAGAACGGTTAATAGGGCAACCAGGAATTAGTGTTGATCCAAATAAATTTCGAAGTATCTGCCGTAATTATGTTTTAGATCAAATAGAAATACAAAAAAAGATTTCGTAAGGTTAGGTGTCTTAGGAGATTGGTCACGACCTTATTTGACAATGGATTTTAAGACAGAAGCAAATATTATTCGTACTTTAAGTAAGGTTATATCTAAAGGTTACTTTTATAAAGGAACAAAACCTGTACATTGGTGTTTTCAATGTTGCTCTGTACTAGCCGAATCGGAAGTGGAATATAATAACCATTTTTCTCCTGCTATTGATGTTGCTTTTGCTGCAGTAAATAGTATGCGTATTTCTAAAATATTCAATGTTGAATTATGTCAACATAGCGTTGAATTAGTGATTTGGACTACTACTCCTTGGACATTACCTTCCAATCAGGCTATTTCTGTACATCCAGACTACAATTACCAATTGATTGCAGTGAATAATCATAAATATATAATTGTTGCGGCTAATTTAGTGGATGTTGTAATGCAACGCATACAATGTTTTTCTTGGGAGATTTTAGTAGAAACATCAGGTAATTCTTTAGAATCGTTAAAATTTCATCATCCGTTCATGCCGTTTGATATCCCTGTTGTTTTAAGTAATCATGTCACATTAGATTCTGGAACAGGAGTAGTACACATAGCTCCAAATCATGGCGTTGATGATTATATTGTGGCTCGAAAATATAATCTTAAAATTATTAGTATAATAAATGATACAAGCCGTTATGTATCTAATGTGCACCCTATGTTAGATGGAGTACAAGTATTTCAAGCAAATGACATAATAATAAATTTATTAAGTCAATCAGGTTCTTTGTTACATGTGAATTACAATTATAAACATAGTTATCCATATTGTTGGCGGCATGCAATTCCTGTCATTTTTAAAGCTACTACGCAGTGGTTTTTAAGTATGGATAAATATAATTTAAGAAATAAATTATTGGAAACAATACATAAAGTACGTTGGATTCCAAATAAGGGAGAATCTAGCATTGAAACAATGATTGTTAATAGACCGGATTGGTGCCTTTCAAGGCAACGCGTTTGGGGTGTACCCATACCTCTTTTCATTCACAAAACAACCGATATCTTACATCCTCGTACGATTGAGTTAATGGAAGTAATCGCTCAACATGTAGAACAACGTGGAATACAGGCGTGGTGGGATTTAAAAACTGAAGATCTCATAGGAAATGAAGAAATAGATCAATATGAAAAAGTGTTAGATATACTTGATGTATGGTTTGATTCTGGTTCTACTCATTATTCGGTAATACCAGAGAGATTAGAATACCATAATAAGTCACCAGATTTATATTTAGAGGGTTCAGATCAATACCGTGGTTGGTTTATGTCGTCTTTAATTATATCAACCGCAATTACAGGTAAAGCACCGTATAAAGAAGTATTGACTCATGGATTTACTGTAGATGCTCAGGGACGTAAGATGTCTAAATCTCTTGGTAATGTCATTAGCCCTCAGGAAATAATAAAAGATTTCGGAGCAGATATATTACGATTGTGGATAGCCTCTTCTGATTATTCTAAAGAAATGACAATTTCAAATTCTATTTTGAAACATACGACCGATGTGTATCGGCGTATTCGGAATACTGCCCGATTTTGTTTAGCTAATATTGGTGATTTTAATCCAGAACAAGATTGTGTACATCCAGAAAATATGATTGAATTAGATTGTTGGGTAGTAGATCGAGCATTATCTGTACAGTTAGAAGTAATATCGCATTATAACAAATATAATTTTCATAATGTAATACAACGAATTATGCAGTTTTGTTCAATAGAAATGGGTTCGTTTTATTTGGATGTTATTAAAGATCGACAATATACTATGAAAAAAAATAGTAAAGAACGTCGTAGCTGCCAAACTGCATTGTATCATATTATTGAATCTATGGTGCGTTGGATTGCTCCAATTTTATCTTTTACTGCTGATGAAATTTGGAGATATATTCCAGGAAATAGATCAAAATATGTATTTACTGAAGAATGGTATGATGGCTTATTTAGTATAAGTTCAAAACAAATTATGAATAGTGATAATTGGAATACTTTTTTAAATGTCAGAAGTGAAGTAAGTAAAATAGTTGAACAAATGCGTCTTACTGGTATTATCGGGGGATCTTTAGACGCCAGTGTAGTTTTATATGCTACTCCAGAACTGGCAAATATATTACGTATCTTGGGTCATGAACTTTCTTTTAGATTAATAACGTCATCAGCTGTAGTTTTAGATTATTACAATAAATTTAATGTAACTCAATGTG
Source organism: Blochmannia endosymbiont of Camponotus sp. C-003 (assembly GCF_023585685.1). NCBI lineage: Bacteria > Pseudomonadati > Pseudomonadota > Gammaproteobacteria > Enterobacterales > Enterobacteriaceae > Candidatus Blochmanniella > Blochmannia endosymbiont of Camponotus sp. C-003. The sequence goes on along the minus strand of NZ_CP097764.1, from coordinate 490,497 downwards.
AACAAAAAGGAATACCTGGGTTGAAAATCTTTTTAGAAAAAGCTCAAGGTAAAAAGTGTCAGCGTTGCTGGCATTATAGATTAGATATCATTGATCAATATAAAAATTATTCAAATATTTGCTCTCGTTGTATTACTAACATAGTTGGCTCAGGAGAAAAGCGTAGGTTTTTTTAATGCATAAAAAATATAATTATAAAAATTTAAAATGGTTATGGTTATCTATGTTGTTAATGTTTTTAAACATAGGAACAAAATATTGGGTAAAGACTCATTTGTATTGGGGAGGTGTTATCAGTATTGCCCGGCATTAATTGTTATTATATTTGTAATACAGGATTAGCTTTTGGATTATTTGCCGATTCTCATTTATATTATCATGGGATATTTGTTTGGATAACAATATTAGTGATCGTAGCGTTTATTGTGGCCTTGTATAAATTGATTGATCGTTCTAGGTGTTATAGGATATCTTACTCTATGATTATTGGGGGAGCTTTAGGAAATTTATTTGATCGAATACTATACGGAGCAGTAGTTGATTTTATTGATCTGCACATTAAAAGTTGGCATTGGCCAACTTTTAATGTTGCAGATATAGCAATTTGTGTAGGAATTACCATCTTAACAGGAAGATTCTATTATGATTTTTTTAAAAAATAACTTAAATTAACATCATGATATGTACAAGGGATTGTTTTAAACATAACATATGTTGTTATTTTTTTAATATAATTATACAAATTGTTTAAAATTAATTGTCGTTTTATATGAGTATTAAATATTCTTACGAATATGAAGAGGTATAAATAATTAAAGTTGTATTAGCTAACCCGCGTGGGTTCTGCGCAGGGGTCAATCGAGCAATCAATATTGTAGATAAATCTATACAAACATATGGCACGCCAATTTATGTGCGACATGAGTTAGTGCATAACAGTTACGTAGTCGCTCAATTATCTAATAAAGGTGTTATTTTTGTTGAGCAACTAGATGAGGTGCCGAATGGATCGGTTTTAGTTTTTTCTGCTCATGGAGTATCAAAAAGGATACGAGAACAGGCAAAAATTAAAAATTTAATAGTAATTGATGCTACTTGTCCATTGGTAACTAAAGTACATAAAGAAGTTGCTCTAGCGAATCGTAATAATATGGAAGTAATATTAATAGGTCATTCTGGTCATCCAGAAGTAGAGGGAACTATGGGGCAATATGTTCCTATAAATTCTGAACAAAAAATATATTTGGTTGAATCTCAATCAGATGCCTGGTCAGTGCAAGTTAATCATCCAAATCATTTATTTTTCGTAACACAAACAACTTTGTCGATAGATGATGCCGCAGAAATTATAGCAATTTTGAATAGAAGATTTCCTAATATTCTAGGTCCTAGAAAAAATGATATTTGTTACGCTACATTTAATAGACAAAATGCTCTTAAAAATTTAGCTCTGGCGGTAGAGATGATATTTGTTGTGGGATCAATGGCATCATCTAATTCTGTAAGATTAATGGAGCTAGCACGTCGTATTGGAAAGAGTGCATATTTAATTGGTCATGCTAATGATATTCAAAGAAATTGGTTATATGGAATAAATAACATTGGTATTACTGCTGGGGCATCAGCTCCAGATATTTTAGTACTCCAAGTTATTGAAAAATTACGTCTGTTAAGTCCAGATCATGTTGTTGTTGAAGAAATGGTCGGACAGGAAGAAAACATATTTTTTGATATACCTAAAATTTAGTATATTCACAATAATAGTGTATTTTTTAGTTTTATCATGGCAGTAAAATTAAGTATTGAACGTAAAAAAATGATTATAAAAAATTAAAAATAACGTGAAATGTTGTTTAATTGTGTTTTATTATATAAAATAATAATTACTAAAATTTATTAATAATTTTTATATTTTATTCTACTGTGCGCAATATATAAGAACCAATCAGAGTCATAGATTTTCTATATCTATAATAAATCAACATCATTAATAAGGTAATAGATTATGAGCGGTACATTTCTTCGTATTGCCGTGACAGGAGTAACTGGTCGAATGGGCAAAGAAATAGTAAAATGTATTGTTAAAGGAGAAAAACAATTTAGTCAAGAGATTGTTTTAGGAGCTGCCATAGCACGTTTAAATACTAATATTTGTGGAATGGATGTTGGAACATTAATAAACGCTGATACTTTAGGTGTGACAATTACTGATAATTTAGAATCAATTAAAGATAATTTTGATGTTTTAATTGATTTCACTGCCCCTGATGTATCTGTAGAATACTTAAAATTTTGCGTTAATAACAATAAAAATATAGTTATTGGAACTACTGGATTTAATAAGATACATAAGAATCTTATTTTAAATGCATCCCATAAAATAGGAATTGTTTTTTCCTCTAATTTTAGTATAGGTGTAGCGTTAATATTTAAACTGTTACATAGGATTACTCAAATCATAGGTAGTACTTCAGATATCAATATTATTGAAACTCATCATAACAAGAAACGTGACATACCATCTGGTACTGCTTTAACAATGCAGAACATTATTGTAAATACATTGCGATCCGTTCGTTCCAATAATAATAAAATTATGGATTTTAATTTTGATGCTCCAACGTCGTACACACCAACATCTGCTTGTGAAGATATACCAATTCATTCGATACGTGCTGGAAATGTCGTTGGAGAACATACTGTGTTATTTGCAGGACTAGGAGAATGTTTAGAAATCACGCATAAAGCATCGGATCGTTTAATATTCGCTCATGGAGCATTGCGCGCTGCTCTTTGGATAGGGCATGATAAAATCGGATTGTTTGATGTAAGCGATATTTTAGAAATGAACACATCATGATGATGAAATAGATGACAGTAAATAATATGTATTCATATATGAAATATGAATACATATTTGATGCTACTAAAAATTTTTAAAATTTATAATAAATAAAACGTTGTAGATTTTATTTACATATGTTTTATTTTAATCTAGTATGATGGTAATATTAGTTAAACATTTAGTTAATTAATTTTCTTTAGTCAATAAAATATAAATCATACATTTGATGAATCAATTTACTAATTAAGATAGAGTTATTGTAATGACATCAGTGTTGTTGGTACTAGAAGATGGTAATCGATTTTATGGTTAAATAATAGGATCAGAAGGAGAAACGATAGGGGAAATAGTGTTCTTCAACACACATCAATCAATAACTGGCTATCAATAAACAATTACTGATCCTTCTTATATATGCATACTAAATAGTAAGATTGACTTGTCCTCATATTGGGAATATTGGGACTAATAAATTTGATAATAAATCTTCTGTATCCAAGTAAGCGGGCTAATCATTCATGACCTAGCAATAATTGTTAGTAATTTTCATTATACATTAACTCTTTTAAATTGTTTAATACAATAAAATATTGTTGGAATTGCTAGAGAAGTAGATACTCGTCAATTGACTCATTTAATACGAAAAAAGGGCATATAACACGGCTATATTGTTACTCGTGATGAATATATTTGGCGCTATATTTATTAATTTAGCATTGCGTAGACTCATGATTTTCCTAGTTTATTAAATAGATTTGATCTTGATTGTTTTCATAAAGTAAGTATTTCTTAATGATATATTTGGAATCAGGGCACTTGGAATATTAAATATGGAGTTTATTATGTTATTACTATAATAAACGGAAGTTTTGCTACAGCTGTGTCATTAATTATTGATACTACAGAACATGTGGTATCAATTCAGGGTATGTATGTATGTATGTATGCCAAAATAATACATTAAAGCTGTCATTGATTCATTAATATTAATTACACAATTATACTCTGTGTATTTTAGTAATTATAGATTTTATTAAAAGTATTATTAATTTTAAATATAAACTTGAATGTTGTGCTTAATGATTATTAGTTTAATTGCTGCGTTGACTACCAATCATATAATTGGAAGAAAAAATATTATTCCTTGGTATTTACCTATGGATATTAAGTGGTTTAAGTATCATACTTCATATAAGCCAATTATTATGGGGCGTAAAACATTTGAGTCTATAGGAAAAAGACCGTTATTAAATAGACTAAATATTGTTTTAAGTCGTAATCTATTAAATAATTATAATGGTGTTTTTGTAGCTGACAATATAAATTCAGCTTTATTATTAATACAAAATACACCTGAAGTCATGGTGATTGGAGGAAGTGAAATATATAATATTTTTTTACCTTACGCACAACGCTTGTATTTAACATATATTCATAATATCGTTGAAATTGATGGCGATGCTTGGTTTCCTGATTATGATATAAGAGAATGGAGATCTGTTTTTAATAAATTTTATGAAATTAGAGAAAACTGTTGTTATCTACAATTTTCTATTTTAGAACGTTACAAGTGACGACTAGACTATTATGGTTAATAATTAAGATATTCAGTTATATTAATTAATTCAGCTAATATTTGTAGATCAATCAATAAATTGTCTTTCAAGAGTAATGAAATCATATGATGCGAATTTATTAAAAATGGTAAGAATATGTAAAAATAATCTCTAAAGTTTGATTATTTTTTAAGTTAATCAGGTAGAGTACAAGGTATGCTTACAATTTTTTTATCTTCCCATCGCAATAAAGTCAGAGCCCCTCCCCAACAACAACCAGAATCTAATCCATAAATACCAGATGGAATTTTTGTGCCTTCTAAAGATGCCCAATGCCCAAAAATTATACTATATGTGGGATCAATTAATTTGTTTTTTAAAGAAAACCACGGATATATATATGCTGGGGCATCTTTAGGGATACCTTTATATTTCAAATCTAACTTTCCATTTAAATCAACATAACGCATGCGTGTGAATACATTAATGTTTTCTTGTATTTGTTTTAATTTATTATCATTAATGTGATACGTATCGGATATATTGTTATGTATATCTTTTTTAAAAAGTAAAAAATAATGGTCACTAACTAAAATTTTTTCTATTTCTTTAGCATATTTTTTAGCATCGTTAACGTTCCAACTAGGACTAATACCTGCATGGGTCATTAATATTTTATTGTTTTCATCTATAAATAACATAGGTTGATGACGTAACCAATTAATCAAATCTTCTATGTCTGAAGCATTGAATATAGCATCAAACTGATCTGTGCGTTTTTTATTACAGTCTATTATTCCAAAATATGTTTTTAATAGATGTAATTCATGATTCCCTAATACTAGATACGCACTGTCTTTCAATTCATAGGCTAAACGTAATACCTCTAATGAATTTGGTCCTCTGGCGATTAAATCTCCGGTAAAATGTAGGGTATCAACTTTAGGATTAAAGCATACATGGTTTAGTATTGTTTGTAAGTGTTTGTAACACCCGTGAACATCTCCAATAAAATAAGTAGACATTTGGCTATTATATATTTTTATAATAAAAATTGATCAAATACATATATATCATAATATTTTTAATATTTTGTATAAGTATAAAGTTTCTGTTTTAAAAAGCACCACTCATACAACAAAACATATATCTTATAAAATATGAAAATATGCTTTATTTAATACATAACTGCTCATTACAATAAAGATTGATTCATTTTAAACATTTTTGTATTTATTAATTAAGTTTTATATCATTATGACATTGACTTATGATTATTTACATAAATAAGTCATAAATCAATCATATACAATAACCTAATAAAGATGGAATGTATAGCCATTTTTCAGTTAAAATACAATTACAAAATAGTTGTATGTAGTACAATAATACATTATGTAAGTAAGTTTATTTTCTATTTATATTTAACATATTTGCTAGTATGCAGTATTGATCAATAGTGACATTTTCTGCTCGCAACTCTGGATTTATTCCTGTCTGTATAATTTCTTTTGTGTTAAAACATGTAGATAGACTATTTCGAAGAGTTTTTCGTCTTTGTCTAAAAGCTAATTTTGTCAGAAAAGATAGTTTTTCTATATTAACGATTGGATACGGAGTGTCTATGTGGGGGAGTAGACTTACAACCATAGATTCTACTTTTGGGATAGGAAAGAAAGAAGTTGATGGTATCGTTAACAATGGAATAACTTTGCAATGATATTGTGTTATTATACTTAATCTTCCATATTCTTTTCTATCGGGATTTGCGTAAAGGCGCATAGCTACTTCCTTCTGAAACATAAAATGCATATCATAGATTACATTAATATATTGAAATAAATATATAATTAATTCTGTGGCTATATTATAGGGTAAATTTCCTATTAATCGTAGTTTTTGTCCAACTTGATGTGATAAATCAAAAAAATTTGTTGTCATTATATCTTGATAAAGAATATTGATTTTTTTATCAAATATTTGAATTAGGCGATTGACCAAGTTTAAATCACGTTCTATCAATATTAAGGAATTGAGATCTGCAGTATTTAAAATTTGTTGAGTTAATGCACCTAAACCAGGTCCTATTTCTAGTATTTTTTGATGTTTTTTAGGATTAATAGTTTTAACAATGGTGTCAATAATATTTTGATCTGTAAGAAATACTTGACTCCATTTCTTCTTGATAAGATGATCTTTATAGTATTTTTTTTGCATAAAGATTATTTATCATTTCAATCGCAACTGTAATAGCCATAATCATACTATCGGGTAATGCTTGTCCTGTTCCAGATAGTTCAAGAGCAGTACCGTGATCTACAGAGGTTCTAATGAAAGGTAATCCTAACGTAACATTCACTGATTGACCAAATCCAGAATATTTTAAAACAGGTAAACCTTGGTCATGATACATAGTTAGTATTACATCTGCATGTTGCATATACTTTTTTTGGAATATTGTGTCAGCTGATAAAGGTCCTATTAGTTCGTAATTAATGTTTTTTTTTAAAATATTTAAAGCAGGTATAATAATTTTAATCTCTTCTTGTCCTATATAGCCGGATTCTCCAGAGTGTGGATTCAAGCCACATACATAAATTTTAGGGTATGCAATTCCAAAATATTTTTTTAATCCTTGAGCAAGAACGGGAATAGTATCGCAAAGAGATTGTTGAGTAATCATTTTTGGAACAGATAGTATAGGTATATGAGTAGTGGCTAAAGCAACACGTAATGTGCTATTGATTAACATCATTACAGTGGTTTTGCATTTGTTTATGTGAGATAAAAATTCAGTGTGCCCACTGAATGTTATATTTCCTTTATTAAGGATAGCTTTATGTACAGGGCCTGTCACTAATGCTGAAAATTCCCCATTTAAACATCCTTGCGATGCTCGTGTTAAAGTATCAATAACATAATTATTATTATTAACATTCAATTGGCCAGGTGTAACTTGTTGTGGCAGTAACATTTTTAATATAGATAATTCTCCGGACACACAAGGAGACGCTAATTTTTTAGAATGATAAGAACGGAGTCTTAAAGGTACATTGATTTGCTTCGCTCTATCTAATAACAAATTAGGATCTGCGCACACGACTAACTCTACAGGCCATTTTTTTTGCGCGCTCATAATGATTATGTCAGGACCGATCCCAGCTGGTTCCCCTGTAGTAATCACAATGCGTCGAAATCGTTTATTTTTTTTTTTCATTTTAGTTGATGATTTTAATATACGATTCGGATCGTAATTCTTGAATCCAATTTTTCATAATTTCATGAAATTTTTTATTTAATAAATATAAATAAGCACGTTCATATATTATTTCATTATAATCCAGTACAGATATATCTATTAATTGAATTAAACACCATCCGAAAGAAGTGTATACTGGTATGCTAATTTCATTTCTTTTTAAAGAACTTAAAACTTTTCGAGTTGATGGTTCTAAATCATCTAAATCTTTGTATACTATATTTTCTGTATAGTGATTACAATATATATCTTTTGATTTTTCTTTAACAATCATTCCAAATGTAATATTACTTTTCTCCATTCGTTCTTTGGTTTGTAACAATTCTTCCACTATATTTATATTTTTACACGAATTTTTAATACCAAATATTTTTGCTGTAACTTTAGTAACAGGTAGTATAATTTGTTTATGACGTATATCTTTTATTTCTATGATATGTATTCCATCATAAGATACAATTGGACCGACAACATCACCTTTTTTGGTAGTGTGTAAATGTTTTTCAAAAATGATTGGTATGTCTTTCCATGAAATCCATTCTGTTTCGTGCACTTTAATTATTTGAATAATATTTTTATTGGAATATGTTCGCATCAATTCTTTGATATTTTTGTTAAATTCTTTTTTTTCAATTAATAATCGTGCAAAATCTTCTATTTTGTCTATTTGGTATTGAGTGGGTTGTATTGGTAATGAAAATATAATGTGCTTCAATTTAAATTGTTTGTTAAAATCAATAATATTTGATGTTTTGGCAATTTCATTTATTTCATTTGTTAATACATGAGCACGATCATGCATAACATGATCACATATCATTGTTTTAATCATATTTTGGTATTGTTGGAAATAAAATTTTTCATAACTTAATCCAATATTATATAAATATGAATGAAACTGATCGAATGTCATATCATATAAATTTAAAATGCAATTAATCATTTGGTTAAGTTGATTATAATTAATCTTAATAATTTCTTGTTGATCAAAAATCTGTAAGACGAGGTTATCTATGATTAATTGATCTAATATTTGTTGATAATATGAAATATCTTGTAATATATTGTTGTGGGTATCAGAGATGTTATTTTGAATTGTATACACATTGTTTCTGACATCACTATCTAAAATAATATTATGATTTACTAATGCTACGATTTTATCGATTGTTTTTAATGCTCCAAGAACAATATTTGTTTTGAACGTAAACATTAGAACTAATATTTGCCAAAATTTCATACGATTAAACAATATTATAAGTATGAACCTGATTTAACGTCGTCATACAATGAATAAGGTTAAAATGTGTGTTGATATGGAAAAACCCCTATGTTTAACATCTTATATGGATTTGTTTTAAAATTTGACGTAGAGTTATATATTCTGATATCAAATCGTATTTTGTTATCATATATACTGCGGTTTAATTCTTTACTCCAATCAATCATTTTTCGCTCACAAGATATATTCACTCCCCAACATGGTGTATAATACTGTATTCCTATTGTTTGATCAATGAGTTGATTAGTTTTTATGTTATGGTAATGTGCCCAACTTACTTTCCAATTATCAATTAAAGGATAACAAGCAAGTATTCCTAATTGAGCAATTGTGTTGTGATATATTGATTCTTTAATGTTTGGTAGTATTTTTTCAAGATATTGTTCGTTGGTATGTCTGTAATGTGTTTGTAAAACTTGATTGTCTTTACCTAGGTATTCTAATATTATAGTCCCAAATGATAATGCACGATGTTGCATATCATATTGCATTTCAGTGTTTACATTCCAATAATCGTTAATATTCCAATGACTTATTCCTGAAAATAACATGATATTAGGAGTTTTTTGTGTACATTTAGATATTTTTATATGTTTGAAATTCAGTTGTCTCAAATCAAAAATTTGACCTATAGACGCGTAAAATAGTTCGTTTTTGTTCTTACAACATCGTATAGCTATATTTCCCGTAATTTGATTGACAGATAAAATACGATCCAATCCACTATATGTAGTGTCACGAAATAAATTATTATGATTTATATGAATCATATCAGTATCGTAGATACCGATATTTTCTTGAAAACGATATGGTACATATAAATATTGTAATTTTGGTTCTAAGAAATGTTTATATTTTTTTGAAATATGTGTTTTTTCTTTGAAAATCATCTTTCCGTTAATTTTAAATTGTGGGATGATGCGGTTAACTATATTGTTTAAATGATGATCTGGGTTTTGTATTCTGTTGTAATGATTTACATTTTTTTGTCGATAATGTGTTATTCTTAATTTGGCTTCGCTGTTAAAATAACTATAATGATTATTTATTGAGAAATCTAAAGTTGGTTCTGTATGTATTCTGATTGTTTTTGGGTAATGATAATTTGAAGGTATAAATTGCGTTAATTGACTGAATAATTTTAAATTAAATGGTTGATTATTGATGCAATCAATATATGAGTTCAATTCTAATTGCAATGCTTTGTTATAATTGGAATGATTTTTAATCATCGTGGTATTAGTATTTGTGATACCAAAATAAGCTAGATTAGCGCTCCAATTTTTATCACTATAATTGCATAGTATTTTTTGGTTGATGTGATTATTATTAGAATGTGTATATGTTGGTATATTAAAGTTTTCAATGTAATTATCGGAGCCTGTAGCCGAGGTATAATTAGAATGAAAATGCCATTTTTTGTTCATAATGCCGTTATGTTTCCAATATAGTTGCCAATATTTGTTATGGTAATTATTGGAAAAATTTTTATTATATATTTTATTATTTCCTATAAGATCTAAAATTAATAATCCAGTTCCTGGATTAACTGAATAGTATATTTCTGTTGCTAATTTTGTTCCTAAGTGAGATGTATAACATGGGGAAATACTTCCCGAACAATGTTTTGAAAAAAAAATAGGACAAGGTATTTTTAAGATCAATCCATTTTTATTGCTATATTTAATGTTTGGTATGTAGTGTCCTAAGATATTGTTTTGATGCAAAGATAATGATAAATAGGGGCTGTAAAATATTGGTATTTTTTTTATTTTAAGACAAGCATTCCATATATCCATATTGTGTGTTTTATGATCATAAAGAATTTTTGATCCTGTTATGTTCCAATAATTTTTATTTGAAATACAAGAAGTACACTTTCCTTTCTTAACAATAGTATAGCGGCCTTCCCCCCTCTGCATTATAGAATTTGCTGTTCCATGAATAGGAGGCTTTAAGACATGATATGTGCCTTCATGAATATCTATATTTTTATTATAAAAATTAATCCAAGCACGAATTCCAGTTAATATAACATAGCTGTTTTTATACTCAATATGACCATATGCATATAATTTTGTATTGTACAATAATTCGTTTTTTTCTTGAAGTAATATTATTAGTTTGTCGGACATGAAGATGTTATGATCTTGTTTTATTCTAACATGTCCAGAAAACTTAATTTTATTAGGATAATAAATATTTAATTCGTCGGATAATACACAGATAGTTTGATCAATAGAAGAAAGACTGTTGATCATAGGAATTTGTGCGCAATTAGATGCATAAGCCAAAAAACAAAATTGAGTATAAAATATTAAAAAAATTAAATTAATAATAATGTTCTTAAAAAAAAATTAATAATCATTGATTAAACTATTTTAATTGCGTGTTGTGCAACAAAAATACGAGCTCTTTATGATTGGATAAACAAATATATTATATAGTATATTTATTGTTGAATATTATCTTGTTAATTAAATATCATAATTTTTTAAATATCTTATTAACAAATTGAATAAGTAGTGTGCTGTATATGAAAACTCAAAATTTAAAAAATATAAACATATACTGTAATTTTGAGGGTTCATGTATCCTATCTGTGCAGGTATCGATGTCATGTACATACGAACAAGCATTCTAATATATGTCTTTTAGAATAACATTAAAATATAATTATTTTTATAAATTTTTTTATTTATTTGCATATATTGAATTTTTGAGTGTTAAATATTAGTGTCCAAATAATAGACATTATTTGTTAGGGGTATTTATATGAATTATTCTATATCCTGTTCGTTTGTTGTGCATGATATAAACATATGGATATTTCGATTTATGTTATTTTATTACATATATTCCTGATAATTTTGATACAAATTCTTTGGTTGTTCTAATATGTACTATTGTTAAATTTTTACACATATACAGATGTACGGTCAATATATTTATTTTTTTTCATTATTATAATTTATTTTAAATACGATGGCTGGTTACTCTCATATTTTTTAATTGCAGCATCATATTGTAGTGTTAAACTAATATTGTCTGTTTTGTTAAGTATACAATGTTTATGAAACTTATTTATTTCAAAATAGTACTTTTTATCGTATGTATAAATAATTTGTTCGTATAAATTTACAGTAAAGGATATACCTTTTTTTTGTGTTGCAATTTCTTTAAACAAATCATTTATTTTTAACTCTGACAAAGTTATAAGTAGTAAACGATTATTAAAACTATTTTTATGGAAAATATCCGCAAAACTTGGAGCTATGATCACTTTGAATCCATAATCTATAAGCGCCCATACTGCGTGTTCACGAGATGATCCACATCCAAAATTTCTTTGGGTTAGCAAAATGCTAGCGTGTTTGTAATGTGGGTCATTTAATATAAAATTTGGATTTAATATTTTCGGTGTATTTTCGATAAAACGCCAATTGAAAAACAAATATAATCCAAAATCAGATCGAGTAATGGTTTTTAAAAATTGTTTTGGGATTATGTTGTCAGTGTCAATATCAGAAATATCCAGTGGTAGAACTATACCAGTGTGCTGCGTAAATTGAATCATATGTATCATATGTCCTATATGTATATAATATATATATATATATATTATTTTAATTTTCGGATATCTATAAAGCGCCCAGCAATGGCAGCGCCCGCTGCCATTGCTGGGCTTACTAAATGAGTACGGCTCCCACGACCTTGACGACCTTCAAAATTTCGATTGCTAGTAGAAGCGCAACGCTCACCTACTTCCAGTTTATCATTGTTCATAGCTAGGCACATAGAACAACCAGGTAAACGCCACTCGAATCCTGCTTGTATAAAAATCTTATCTAACCCTTCTTTTTCTGCTTGATTTTTTACTAATTTAGACCCCGGTACTACAATGGCTTGTGTATTTTTAGAAATATGATGACCCTTAATTGTTTGTGCTGCTATACGTAAATCTTCAATGCGTGAGTTGGTACATGACCCTATGAATACTTTATCAACAGAAATATCTGTTAAATAAGTATTAGGTTGAAGTTGCATATAAATTAAGGCGCGTTCAGCAGAGTTGCGTTCTATAAGATCTTTAAAAGATTCCAAAGATGGAATAGGTTGATCAATAGAGATGACCTGACTAGGATTAGTTCCCCAGGTTACTTGTGGATTAATATTAGATACATCAAAATCAAATCTTTTATCGAAGTGAGCATCGTGGTCAGAATATAAAGTTTTCCAATATAATAGCGCTTGTTCCCAATTTTTTCCGGTTGGAGAAAATTTACGGTTTTTTAAATAATCATAAGTAATGTTATCTGGAGCTATTAAAGCGGAAGTTGCTCCCATCTCAATAGCCATATTACACAGGGTCATACGTTCTTCCATGCTAAAGGAAGTAATAATAGACCCACAAAACTCTACTACATGACCAGATCCTCCTCCATGTCCAATTTTTCCAATAACTGCTAAAATTATATCTTTAGCTGTAATTTGGGGAGCAATAATGCCAAAAAGGTTAATTTGCATTGATTTATATCGAATTTGTTTTAAAGTTTGCGTTGCTAACACATGTTCTATTTCTGATGTTCCAATTCCAAAAGCCAAAGCACCGAAAGCTCCATGAGTAGCGGTATGAGAGTCTCCGCATACAATAGTCATACCGGGTAACGTGATGCCTTGCTCTGGAGCTAAAACATGAACTATTCCTTGATAAGGATGATTTAAATCAAATAACGTAATTCCAAAATCTTTACAATTTTTTGTTAATCTATTTAATTGTGCTTTGGCCATATCTCCAGAATCATTAATGTTTTTTGTTGTAGTGGGCACGTTATGATCCATAGTGGCAAACGTTTTATTTGGTTGCTTAACGCTACGTTTTCTTAAACGTAGCGCTTCAAAAGCTTAGGGTGACGTGACTTCATGCAATAAATGTCTATCAATGTATAATATTGGAATATCATCTTTATTTTTATAAACTATATGTGCATCGTATAACTTTTGGTATAAGGATTTTCCAATATTATTTTTCTCTTTTGTTTTTAATTAAATCAGCTATAACGTCACCCATTTCATTGGTTCCTATGCTTTTTTCATATTTTTTTGCTATATCAATTGTTCGATATCCTAATATTAACGCTTGATCAACTGCTTTTTCAATTTCAGTTGCAATATAACTTAATTTTAAACTATATCTAAATAACAATGCAACAGAGAGGATATGTGCGATAGGATTAGCGATATTTTTTCCTGCAATATCCGGAGCTGATCCTCCGGCAGGTTCATACAAACCAAAGTTGTGCTCATTGATACTAGCAGAAGGCAACATACCAATGGATCCGCTTATCATAGCACATTCATCAGATAAAATATCTCCAAATAAATTTGGACACAGAATAATATCAAATTTAGAAGGATTGTTTATCAATTGCATGCTGGCATTATCAATATATAAGTGTTCTAATTCAACATCTGGATAATTTTGAGAGATTTGTGATACTACTTCTCTCCATAACATAGAAGTATGTAGTACGTTAGCTTTGTCTACAGAAGACACACGTTTGCGTCTTTTTTGAGCTAATTTAAAAGCAATCTTGCTAATACGTTCTATTTCAAAACGATGATAAACCGTAGTATCAAAAGCATATTCATGTAAACCTGTACCTCCACGTCCTTTTGGTTTGCCAAAGTAAATACCTCCGGTTAACTCACGTACAAATATAACATCAATTCCATTTGTAATTCTATTCGTATTTAAAGGAGATAATTCTTTTAATGCATCAGAAAGATATATAGGTCTTAAATTAGCGAATAAATTAAAGTGTTTGCGTAAAGTTAATAAACCCCCTTGTTCTGGTTGTTCTGATCCTTTTAAGTGCGTCCATTGTGGCCCTCCCACCGCTCCAAACAATATAGCATCCGATTGTTCACAATATTTTAAAGTATTACTTGGAAGAGGTGTACCTTCGCTATTAATTGCATCTCCTCCTATTTTATGTTCTGTAGTAACAATATTGATTTGAAATTGTTTTTTTATTACATCTAAAATTTTATAAACTTGTCTTGTAGTTTCCGGTCCAATTCCATCTCCTGGTAATATTGCAATATAATAATTATTATTGTTCATAAGTATTTAGGTTTTCCAAATTACTGATTATTATTATTATTGTTTTTTATATATTTTCGTTGGATTATCACTTGTTTCGATCGCCAAATATTATTTAAAACATGAATCATGGCTTTCACTGAAGATTCTATTACATCTGTATCTAATCCAACTCCATGAAAATTGCGTCCTTTATATGATACAACAATATCTACTTGCCCTAACGCGTTACGACCATGTCCTTTTGCATTCAGTTGGTATCTCTCTAAATTTATAGTAGACAACTTAGCGATGCGAGTTAATGCTTTATAAATTGCATCTACTGGTCCATTACCATTCGTTGAATAAGAACATATGTTGTTTCCACAATATAATTTTACTGAAGCGTGAGCAATTCCAGAAGAGCTAGAATGTACATGAAAACATTTTAATCTGAAGAATTCCGATTGTTCTTGTTGATTATTAATAAATGCTAATGCCTCGAGATCGTAATCAAATACTTGTCCCTTTTTATCTGCTAATTCTAGAAAAACATCATATAATTTATCCATGTCGTAATCACTGTCTTGATAACCCATTGTTTTCATATGATATTTTACTGCTGCTCTTCCAGATCGAGATGTAAGGTTTAATTTAAAATCCTTTAGACCAATAGTTTCGGGAGTCATAATTTCATAGTTTTCCCTATTTTTTAGTATACCATCTTGATGAATACCTGCAGAATGAGAAAAAGCATTTGACCCAACTATTGCTTTATTAGCTGGAATAGGCATATTACATAATTGACTTACTACTTGACTAGTTCTATAAATTTCTTGATAATGAATATTAGTGCATACATTCAGTAAATCTTCTCGTACTTTGATGGCCATAATTACTTCCTCTAGAGCAGTATTTCCTGCTCGTTCACCAATACCATTTATGGTACCTTCAATTTGACGAGCTCCTGCTTGTATAGCTGAAATAGAATTGCCAACTGCCATCCCTAAATCATTGTGACAGTGAACAGAAATAATAGCTTTATCAATGACAGGGACACGATTATATAAAGAAGTGATAATTTTCCCAAACTGGTATGGAGTGGTATAGCCTACTGTATCGGGAATATTAATTGTACTTGCTCCGGATTGAATAGCAATTTCAACAATAAGACATAAATTATCTATATTGGTACGTCCAGCGTCTTCGCAAGAAAACTCTATGTTATCAGTGTATTTCCTTGCATACTGTATTGCATGAATGGTCATTTCTATAATCTGATCAAAGTTTTTTTTCAATTTAGATTGAATATGTACAAAGGAGGTGGGTAGGAATATATGAATGCGAAAATTTTTTGCAACTTTTAATGCCTCTGCTGCAATATCAATATCGTTATCGACACATCTGGCTAGGGCGCATACTAAACTATTTTTTATGTGTTTGGCTATCGTATGAACCGATTCAAAATCTCCTGGAGAAGATACTGGAAATCCAACTTCCATAATATCTACTCCCAATCGTTCTAAAGCAAAAGCAATTTGCAATTTTTCTTTTACGTTTAAACTCGCTTGTAGAGCTTGTTCGCCGTCTCGTAAAGTTGTATCAAAAATAATGACTTTTTGACTCATGATTATTTATCTCTCATGAATGTTTGAGATAGATATATAATATCTGAATTAATAATACACTGATTACGAACTAATAACATCAGATTTAAATAATAATTTATTACATTAAATTTATTTTAAATCTATTAAATATGGTTTGTCAACTACTAATACTATTGGCAGGGAAATGTTAATACAACAGTACTATAATATTTTTTAAGATTGTTTTTTTATGTTATTATTATTGATAATAGTGTTTTTTGAATTTTTAGATTAAAAATGTGCAATTTTATGTTTTGAATATAAGATATAAAATCTATTCTAATTGAAGTTTCTATAAACACTTAGTACTATAAAATATAAAATGTTATGTATCTGACAATTTTTATTGTTAGGTATTTCAGATTGTATTAAACACGCATATTGTTATCTATATTTTTTGGTTATTATATACATGTTCCATATTAACTACACTCATAAAAGTGTATTGCTACATGAAGCGATACAGTTATTGAATATTAATTCAACAGGAATATATATTGACGGAACGTTTGGTTCAGGAGGTCATTCTAAATTAATTTTGTCTCAATTAAATAAACAAGGTCGTCTGTTAGCAATGGATAAAGATTTATTAGCAATAAAAATTGGAAAGTGCATTGCTGAACAAGATGATAGATTTACTATAATACATAGTTCGTTTTCTAAAACGATCAAATATGTTAAAAATGTAGGACTAATTGGATTAGTGGATGGCATTTTACTGGATTTAGGGATAAGTACGTATCAAATAAATGATTGCAGCAGAGGATTTTCATTTATGCAAGATGGTTTACTGGATATGCGGATGGATATTAGCAATGGAATATCTGCGGCTGAATGGCTATCGAAGGCATCTCAAGAAAATATTGCTTGGGTTTTAAAAATTTTTGGAGCAGAAAGATTTTCAAAAAATATTGCTAAAGTTTTAGTATCTAAAAGACAACATACACCTATTATACGCTCAATTGTTTTATCTAAATTAATCTGTGATGCTATTCCGCTACGTAATATGCGTAAGCATCTTGCAACTAAGAGTTTTCTCGCAATTAGAATGTATATTAATAATGAATTAGAAGAAATAACACAAGTATTAAAAGATGCATTGGTTATATTGGCTCCGAGAGGCAGGTTGGTAGTAATTAGTTTTAATTCTCTAGAAGATCGGTTAGTAAAATACTTCATTCGTGAACATAGTTGTGTTTGGTCTATTCCTCCCAAGATCCCGTTAACAAATAATCAAATATTTAATCAATATAAAAGTAAGTGTCAATTAAAAAATATAGGAAAATTAACACCTTCAAAGCAAGAAATTAAAAGAAATATACGTGCTCGTAGTGCAATATTACGTTGCGCTGAAAAATTAGTGATGTGAATATGATGGAAAAGAAACAATATACTCTTGTTAATATTATTTATGATGATTTATATTTATATGGTAAGTGGCAATTACTTTTATTGTTGTTAGTATTAATATCAGCAATGTTGGTTGTTTTAGTAACTTATCAAACTAGATCTATGATTATAGATCGCGAGAATCTTGTATTAGAAAAAAATAATTTAGATGCTGAATGGAGAAGTTTAATTCTTGAAGAAAAAATATTATCTCACCATAATCGTATTGAACGCATCGCTATAGATAAATTACAAATGCGTTATGCAGAACTAACTCAAGATAATACATTGTATTGATTTATAAAAATTTGTTATGCAATAAATAAAAATATTAGTTACATAGGCTATAGTTCATCACGTGATGAACATCATTTATGTTATATGAAGTTTAAATCTTATAATTTTCAAACAATTTTAAATAGCAAACGTTTTAATGTATTATATAGCTGTATTTTTTTTGTATTAATTGTTTTGCTATTAAGATTAACTTTTTTACAAATTATCTATTCTGATCAGTTGATTAATGAAGGTAACATGCGTTCATTACGTGTACAAAGTACACTTTCTCCTCGTGGTAGTATTACCGATAGAATGGGTAAACTATTAGCAATTAGTATACCGGCTGATTCGGTTTGGATTGATCCTAAAGAAATTAATAAGAACGGCGGTATTGCTGCTGATATCCGTCGCTGGACGGAATTATCCGAAATATTATCTATATCATTAAATAAGCTATCATCTCTCATTAATAATCATACCACAGATCATTTTTTGTATTTAGCGCGACAAATTGACCCTACTATTTCCAAATACATCAGTCAACTTAAATTACCGGGAGTACATTTGCAATCAGGATCAAAAAGATATTACCCCTCTGGATGTACAACTGCTCATTTAATAGGAGTAACAGATGTAGATAATCAAGGAATTGAAGGTATAGAGAAAAGTTTTGATGCCTGGTTGACTGGGCAACCCAAAACAAGAGCAATGCGAAAAGATAGATTTGGGAGAACAATTGAAGAAATTATTTTAAATCATGGTCAAGCTTCTCAAAATGTCATTCTCAGCATTGACGAACGCCTTCAACATGTGGCATATCGGGAATTGAACAATGCTATACACATAAATAAAGCAGAATCCGGTAGTATAGTGTTGATAGATATTAATACTGGAGAAATTCTAGCTATGACGAATAGTCCATCATATAATCCAAATGATTTTTTATCTATTGTTAATAAATCTGCTATGCGTAACCGTGCTATTACTGATGCGTTTGAACCAGGTTCAACAGTAAAACCTATTGTGATTATGGCTGCATTACAACATAATCTAATTACAAAAGACACGATTATTAATACATCACCTTATATAATAAATGGGCATCGAATTAAAGATGTGTTATATCGTAGAAAATTAACTATTAGAGAGATACTACAAAAGTCTAGTAATGTTGGCGTTTCTAAATTAGCATTGGCTATGCCTGCAACAGTTTTGGTTAACACATATTCAAATTTTGGAATGGGTAAATCAACAAATATAGGCTTAGTGGGAGAAAGTAACGGAATATACCCATATAATAAATGTTGGTCAGACATAGAACGCGCCACCTTTTCTTATGGATATGGATTAATGATTACTCCGTTACAACTAGCTAAAGTGTATGCTACTATTGGTGGAATGGGAATATCTCGACCACTTTCCATTATACGGATTAATTCTTCTTCGGTACTAGGTAAGCAAGTTTTTCCCACATCTTTAGTACGAACTGTGTTGGACATGATGGAAAATGTGTCATTACCGAGTGGTGGTTGTCACGCTGCAATTAAAGGATATAGGGTTGCCGTAAAAACTGGTACTATCAAGGTAGTTGGATCACATGGGAAATATATTAATAAATATATTGCATGTACCGCTGGGGTGGCTCCTGCAAGTAATCCTAGATTTGCTTTGGCAGTAGTAATAAATGATCCTAAAAATGGTCATTATTACGGAAATATGGTATCTGCTCCAGTTTTTAGCGCAGTAATGGGTAATGCATTAAAAATAATGAATGTAAGACCAGATTTTTTACAATAATTTCATAATAAATCGATCGGGTCTTGTAAATACAATTATATGTGTGATTTACGAAATTTATACAAATTATTTGCGCCATATGTTTTTGACAATCCTACTAATCCCACATTAACAGGAATAGAATTGGATAGTCGTAACATTGTATTAGGAAATTTATTTGTAGCAATTAAAGGTTCTAAGACCGATGGAAGATCATATATTAACTATGCGATCAAAAAGGGAGCTGCGGCAGTTTTATTAGAATCTTGGAATGATACAGCAATATTTAATAAATATAGTTATCATTTAAATAAAATACCTGTAGTTTATGTTGATCGTTTACCGCGGTATTTATCTGATATAGCAGGTAGCTTGTATAATCATCCATCACGTTTTTTGGATTTAATCGGTGTTACTGGTACTAATGGAAAAACTACTATAACACATTTATTAGCTCGTTGGGTCCAATTGTTGGGGGAAAAAAGCGCTGTGATGGGCACAATAGGTAACGGGACGTTAGATAATATGTGTATGTCTCATAACACAACATGCTCTGCTATTGATGCTCAAAAAATATTAGCTCAGTTTGTTAAAAACAAGGTTACATTTGTTGCTATGGAAGTATCATCACATGGATTAGATCAATATCGTGTGGATGCTTTGTATTTCAAAGTAGCTATATTTACTAATTTAAGCCATGATCACTTAGATTATCATGGTAACGTTATGCAATATTCTATGTCTAAATGGAGGCTATTTAATGAATTATGTGTAGAAAAATATGTAATTAATGCTGATGATCCCATTGGTTATCGATGGTTATATAATTGTCCTCAAGCAATTGCAGTAACAGCAACGAGTAATTTGCCATATTTTTGGAAAGGTAAATGGATACGTGGGGTTAAGGTAAATTATCATATTCATGGCACAGATATAATGTTTGATTCAAGTTGGGGCAACGGAGTAATTCGTAGTCAATTGATAGGGGAATTTAACGTTAGCAATGTATTATTAGCTTTAGGTACGTTGTTAGTATTAGGGTATCCTTTGTCATTATTGGTACATACATCATCACAACTACTACCGGTAGTTGGTAGAATGGAAGTATTTCGTTCTCATGGATATCCTACGGTTATAGTAGATTATGCGCATACTCCGGATGCATTAAAAAAAGCGCTAATTTCAATTAGACGATTTTGTTATGGTCAACTATGGTGTGTTTTTGGGTGCGGAGGTAACAGAGATTCAAGTAAACGTGCTTTAATGGGTTATATTGCGAATCAGTATGCTGATTGTATAATTATTACTAATGATAATCCGCGTATGGAAGAACCGCAATCGATTATAAATGATATTACTTGTGGCATACCATCATATCCAAAAAAAATCATCAAAATTATTAAAAATCGTTACTGTGCGATACAAACTGCTATTTTGAAAGCTTCTTTAGAAGACATAATTTTGATCGCTGGAAAAGGTCATGAAAAATACCAAATCATCGAAAATAATGTCATATATCACTCTGATCAATACATAGTAAAAAATTTTTTAAAGAGCAATACATCATGATTCCATTTAGTTTACATGAAATAGCGCCAGTTTTACATGCTAAATATATTGGTATGGATTTAATGATTCATGAGATCACTATTAATTCGAATATTATTTACAAAAAATGTATGTTCATAGCGTTAATAGGTAAACGTTTTGACGGTCATGATTTTACAAATCAAGCAATTGCTGCTGGTGCTCAAGCATTGTTAGTAAATCATCATGTATTATTAGATGTTCCGCAATTAATAGTTCCTGATACTCGTTGCGCTTTAATAACGTTGGCGCGTTGGGTGCGCCAACAAACATCAGCAAAAGTTATTGCTATAACTGGATCGAGTGGAAAAACATCAGTAAAAGAAATGACTGCGTCTATATTAAAAGGGTGTGGAAATATAATAGCAACACAAGGTAACTTAAATAACACAGTTGGGGTTCCAATTACTTTATTACGTTTAACAAAAAAAAACAATTTTGCGATTATCGAATTAGGATCCAGTTCTCCTGGAGAAATTGCTCAATTAAGTAAGATAGTTTCCGCTAATATAGCTTTAGTAAACAATGTTTATCCTGCACATTTATCAGGTTTCAAATCATTATCTGAAATAGGCAAAGAAAAAGGGAAAATTTTTGCTACATTAGATTCAAACGGAACAGGTATTATAAATGCTGACAGTCATGCTTTGTCCGTATGGCGTAAATCGTTGAAGGGGAAATTTATATGGTTTTTTTCTGTATGTACTAACGTAGGTATAGATTTTTTTGCAAGCAATATTGTTGTTAAAAAAAATGGAACACGATTTATGTTGCATACCCCATATGGAACTTCTCCGGTAGTTTTATCAATGTTAGGAATACATAATGTGGCTAATGCTTTAGCTGCTAGCGCTATTGCATTTTCTGTAGGAGCAGGTTTATCAGAGGTAGTGTATGGATTAGAAAATATAAAAATGTTACCTGGAAGGTTATTTCCAATTATTTTAGGTCAAGGTAAATTATTATTAGATGATACTTATAATTCAAATGTTGGTTCTATGATATCTGCTATTCACGTGCTAACTACCATGCCAGGATATCGTATATTGGTAGTTAGTGACATGTTAGAATTAGGAAAATATAAATCAATTAAGTATCATTGCTATATTGGAAAATTAATCGCAACGACAAATATTAATAAAATTCTTACCATAGGCAGCGTCAGCTATTTTATATCTAAAATATGTGGAAAAGGAAAACATTTTCAAAATAAAAATAAATTAATTATTTATATCAAGCAAATGTTATCTAATCATCAATCAATTAGTGTGTTAATAAAAGGATCACGTGCTTTTAAAATGGAGCAAATAATAGATGCTATTCGGGATGGATCAAAATATTATTTTGGCTAACAGAGAATGTATTAGTACTGTATTCATCCAAATTTAATATTTTTTATCATTTAACTTTCAGAGCTATTATTAGTTTTATATTAGCATTGTTTATTTCTTTAGGGATAGGTTACTATACAATTACATGGTGTCATAATTTGCGTTTTTTTCAAATAGTACGTTGTGATGGGCCACAATCACATACTCAAAAAAAAAGTACACCTACTATGGGTGGAATCGCGATGCTTCTATCTATTGCCATATCAGTAATGATGTGCGCTGATTTATCAAATATATATATATGGTATGTAGCATTTATACTAATAACATATGGAATATTGGGTTTAATTGATGACCTTTTAAAAATTAAAAAGAAAAGTTCTTCAGGTTTGAGTGCATTACATAAATATTTTTGGCAATCATTGGTCGCTTTAACTTTAGTCATAATTATCTTTGTGTCAGATCGTAGTCCTACATCTACACAATTGATAGTGCCATTTTTTAAAAATTTTATGCCAGAATTAGGTATTTGGTATATTTTTCTAGCATATTTTGTTGTTGTTGGAACAAGTAATTCCGTAAATCTATCTGATGGTTTAGATGGGTTGGCGATTATGCCTATAATATCCATTGCCGCTGGATTAGCTGTAGCTGCATGGATGAGCAACGATCTTCACTTTGCTAGTTATCTAAATCTTCCTTATATCTACTTTTCTGGAGAATTAGTAATCATATGTTCTGCTATCATTGGAGCTGGGCTTGGTTTTTTATGGTTTAACACTTATCCTGCTCAAATATTTATGGGTGATATAGGTTCCTTATCACTTGGGGGTGCGCTCGGAGTGATTGCAGTGTTGTTGCGTCAAGAATGTTTATTATTAATTATGGGCGGTATGTTTGTAATAGAAACTTTATCTGTGATCCTACAAATAAGTTATTTTAAATTATTTGGAAAACGAATATTTAAAATGGCACCCATTCATCATCATTTTGAACTAAAGGGTTACCCAGAACCTCGGATTATAGTTCGATTTTGGATAATATCTTTAGTGTTGGTTTTTTTTGGATTAATCACTTTGAAGATGCGTCAATAAAAATATGCGTAATTACCGAGGATCACAAGTTGTAATTATTGGTTTAGGGATAACGGGTTTATCTTGTGTCAATTTTTTTTTAGATCGTGGTGTGATACCGAAAGTAATAGATACCCGTATATGTCCTCCGGGGATAAAAAAATTACCACATGCTGTACAGTATCACTTAGGAGCATTTAATGATATGTGGTTGTTGAGTGCTACATTGATTGTAATTAGTCCTGGAGTACGATTAGATCATCCAATTTTAATTGAAGCTTTAAAATTAGGAATAGAAATTATTGGTGATATTGAATTATTTGCTCGTGAAGTAACTGCACCGATAATAGCTATTACTGGATCTAATGGAAAAAGCACAGTAACTCAATTGGTTGCTACAATGGTTAGAAGTATTGGATGGCGTGTTGGTGTAGCAGGGAATATAGGTGTGCCTGTGCTTTCTTTACTTAATAAATCATATCAATTATATATATTAGAGCTTTCGAGTTTTCAACTAGATACAACCTATAGTTTACATACGATAGCAGCTGTAATTTTAAATGTTAGCGAAGATCATATGGATCATTATCCTGGTGGATTAAAACAATATTGGTTGTCTAAGCAAAGAATTTATAAAAATACTAAAATTTGTGTGATGAATGCTTTAGATCCTTTAACAGCGCCTGTATATAATGATTACGATTATTGTGTAAGTTTTAGTGAAAACGAAGATTCTGTAGATTATTATCTGAAATATTATAAAGGACATATTTGGATAGTTGCATACAATAAATATGTACTGAATTGTTCTGAAATGAGAATGAATAATCGTGTTAATTATATAAATGCATTATCTGCTTTGGCATTATCGGATATTATCAATATTCCTCGCTCTATTTCTTTAAAAGTGTTGCGCCAGTTTTCTGGTTTAATGCATCGTTGTCAATTAATTTATAAAAATCATGGAGTGAGTTGGATTAATGACTCTAAATCTACTAATGTCAGTGCCACTAAAGAAGCGATCAACAATTTAATGTTATCTGGTACGTTACATTTACTATTAGGAGGTGATGGTAAATTAGCTGATTTTTCTTCTTTGAAACATTTGATTAAACAACATAAAATTAATCTTTATTGTTTTGGAAAAGATGGATCATTATTGACGGAATTAGGATTTAGTGATGTTATTTTTACAAATACAATGATTCAAGCAATGCGTATTGTTAGTCGTCGTGTAAAACCGAAGGATATAGTTTTGTTATCTCCGGCTTGTTCTAGTTTGGATCAATTTAAATCATTCGAAATGCGTGGACTTATATTTACTCATTTTGCTCGAGAATTTAGATAATGAGGTTCTTTAAAACAAAAATTATTAATCAACCATTAAAGTTGGATAAAAAAAAATCATTAAATATTAATGTATTATATGACCGTATATTTTTTTGGTTATTATTAGGATTAATTAGTATTGGTTTTGTTATTATTAGTTCAGGATCAATTCCCACTGGTCTGAGATTAGCGAATGATCCGTGTTATTTTATAAAACGTGTAATTATTTATTACAGTGTAACATTTTTATTATCGGTTCTTGTTTTAAGAACACCCATAATATTTTGGAAGAAATATAGCGTTATTATGTTGATATGCAGTTATATAATGTTGACAGCCGCATTAATTTTAAATAATTCTACTAATGGAGCATCACGTTGGATAATGTGGGGTTCATTGTGTATTCAGCCTGCGGAACTATCAAAATTATCCTTTATTTGCTATCTTTCTAACTATTTAGAACGTAAATCAAAAGAAGTACGCGCCAAATTTTGGAGCATATTGAAACCTATAATAATAATGATTATATTAGCTGTACTATTATTAGCACAACCTGATTTTGGTAGTATTATTATTCTTTTTATTACTACTTTGGCTATATTGTTTCTTTTTGGCGCTAAATTATGTCAGTTAATATGGGTTTTTATACTTAATATATTCTTAATTGTACCATTAATTGTGATTAAACCTTATCGCATACAACGTATATTTACTTTTTGGGACCCATGGAGAGATCCATTTGGAAATGGTTATCAATTAACTCAATCATTGATAGCTTTTGGTCGTGGAAAATGTTTTGGAGAGGGACTAGGAAATTCTGTTCTGAAATTAGAATATTTACCTGAAGCTCATACTGATTTTATTTTTTCCATTCTTTCGGAAGAATTAGGATATTTTGGAGCAATTTTAGTACTGTTTATGTTATTTGTAATTGTGTTTCGTGGAATGATTATTGGTTATTGCGCCTTAAATATTAATCACAGATTTTCCGGAATTTTAGCTTGTTCTATTAGCATTTGGTTTGGATTGCAAATTTTTATTAATATAGGCACTGTCAGTGGAATATTGCCCACAAAAGGATTAACATTACCATTTATTAGTTATGGAGGATCTAGCTTTCTGATTACAGTCATGGCAAGCATGCAGTTGTTAAGAATAGATTTCGAGACACGTTTATCTAAAAATCAAGCTTTTTTGAAGCGCATTAAAAAATGAATCAAAAAAAGAAAATTATGATCGTAGCAGGTGGCAGCGGAGGGCATGTATTTCCGGGATTGTCAGTGGCCCATTATCTAATTAATAATGGATATCAAGTTGTTTGGCTGGGCACTTCAGATCGTATTGAAGCTAAATTAGTGCCTCAATATGGTATTGATATTAAATTTATTTATATTAAAAAGTGGTGTGGAGAAAAATTGCACATTAAGTGTACTATGCTGTTTTTTATTTTTTTAGCAATATATCAAGCACGAAAAATTATAAAATATTGGCAACCTGATATAGTATTAGGAATGGGTGGATATGTTTCTGGGCCCGGTGGATTAGCAGCATGGACGTGTGGGATACCATTGATAATACACGAACAAAATAGAGTTATTGGGTTAACCAATCGGTATTTGTCAATTTTTTCTAAAAAAGTGTTGCAAGGATTTCCTGGTACTTTTCCTAATGCTAAAATAGTAGGTAATCCAATACGACATACGATATTAGCTGTTCCAAATCCATCTAAGCGATGGAAAGGTCGTGTTGGTCCTATTCGTGTTTTAGTGATTGGAGGCAGCCAAGGCGCACACATATTAAATAAAATTATTCCAAATATGGCTGAAAAATTATCTAATAAATTAATCATATGGCACCAAGTTGGAGAACAAGATTTTAAAAAAGTAACACGGGCTTATCGAAAAATAAAACAAAGCTATCATAGAATTGTAAAATTTATTGATGATATAGCTCAAGCATACGCGTGGGCAGATATACTGATATCCCGCGCTGGAGCATTAACAGTAAGCGAGGTATCTGTTGTAGGGTTGCCAGCAATATTTGTGCCTTTTATACATCATAAAGATCGTCAGCAATATTGGAATGCGGTACCATTAGTACAGGTGGGGGCGGCAAAAATTATTGAACAACAAAATTTTACAAGTGATACTGTAAGTACAATGTTATCATCTTGGGATCGAAAAACATTATGTAGTATGGCGCAACGCGCTAGAAGTATAGCCATACCTAATGCAACTCAACAAGTTTCTCAGACAATAATTGAATACCTAAAAAAATAAATATATGAATTACATTCCATTTTGATAAATAGAAAAACATTAAAAGTATATTGAATAGATATGTCGAATATACTATGTTTCGGACCGAACAATGCCATGCCAATGATGAATCGCATTAAACAAATACATTTCGTTGGTATAGGTGGTGTGGGTATGGGTGGAATTGCAGAAATATTAGTACACGAAGGTTACTGTATCACCGGATCTGATATTATGCACAATAGTATAACACGTCGCTTATTTAGATTAGGAGTAACAATCTATATTGGTCATAAATATAGTAATATAAATAATGCTAACGTTGTGGTTATATCTAGTGCTATTTATCCAAATAATCCTGAAATTTTAGCTGCTCAACAAGCTCGTATTCCCATTATTCAACGGGCGGAAATGTTATCCGAATTAATGAGATTTAAGTATGGAATAGCTATTTCTGGAACGCATGGAAAGACCACTACTACAACAATGATAGCTAGTATTTACATTGCAGCAGGATTAGATCCGACGTTTATAAACGGAGGTATAATAAAATCGGAAAATGCACATGCTCGAATTGGATATGGTCGTTATTTAATCGTAGAAGCAGATGAAAGTGATAATTCATTTTTGCATTTGCATCCCATGGTGGAGGTGATTACCAATATTGATACTGATCATATACATCAGTATCAAGGAAATTTTAAATATCTTAAACAAGCATTTATTAATTTTGTACATAATCTACCATTCTATGGATATGCTATAGTATGTCTCGATGATCCAGTAATTTGTGAAATTCTACCTAAAATTAACAGAAAAACAATCACTTATGGTTTTCATAAAAATGCTGATTTACATATTTTTAATTACCATCAAAATATAGACAAAAGTAATTTTACTATATTACGTTCCAATCAAACAAAATTACAAGTTACTTTAAATGCTCCTGGTTATCATAATGCACTGAATGCTACAGCTGCTATTGCAGTAGCAACTGAAGAAGGGATTAGTGATAGAATTATTCTTAAAACTATGTTGGATTTTCAAGGAACACATCGACGTTTTGAAAATTTAGGTCATTATTCTTTAAATAAGATCAATGGTCAAACAGGAAAAATTCTGTTAATAGATGATTATGGACATCATCCGGCTGAGTTACATGCTACTATTGCAACGATTCGAACTGGATGGCCTGATAGACGATTGATTATGGTATTTCAGCCTCATCGATATACACGTATAAAAGAACTATATCATGAGTTTGTTGGTATACTTTCTAATGTGGATATTCTTTTAATATTAAATGTTTATTCTGCTGGAGAACCACCTATTTTAGGAGTGAATAGTCAATCTTTGTGTCGTGCGATTCGAGCATATGGTAAGGTTAATCCAATATTTATACCGAATACGCAAACATTATCAAGCGCATTAGTTCAATTCTTAAGAAATAACGATTTGCTCTTAATTCAAGGAGCTGGTACAGTAGGGGAAGTTGTGCGTAGATTAATCGTTAAACATGATTAATATTATAATCAATATGTGATCATAGATGATTCTTAATTGTATCAAATAATGAAATGTGAGAATAAATAGAACAATAGTAATTTTTTTATGAGCAAAATAATATATAAAAGTGGATTTATTAATACACCTCAATCAGGGTTGAACGTACATAAATTGAGTGATAATTAAATATGGTTCAAAACAGAAATATAGATATCAGCATCAATTATTAAATTGGATACTAATCTCTATCGCTATCATTAGTATTGCTTGGAGTACTCACAAAGTAAGAACATGGATTCATAATTCTTATTGTGGCCCTATATCTTACATTATGTTCACCGGAAAACGACATTATACTACTGATATTGATATTAATCAACTCATAGTAAAGCTAAGAGTATTAGGTGCGTTTATAACACAGGATGTAAATGTTATTCAAAAACAAATTGAAAGTTTGTCATGGATTCAGCAAGTTAGCGTCAGGAAACAATGGCCAGATACGTTAAAAATTCATATAGTAGAATATGTTCCTTTAGCATACTGGAACAATTTTCAAACAATTAGTACAACAGGAATTATATTTAGAGTACCTAAAGAATATCGAGATGATGATAAAAAAACAATGCCATCTTTGTATGGGCCAGAAGGCAGCGAAAAAAATGTATTAGCTAATTATTATGTGTTCAATGAAATATTAAAATCTGTTAAATTTCAAGTAAAATCACTACACATGGATACACGCTATTCATGGCAATTGATTTTACAAGATGATATTCATCTAAAATTAGGTAGAAATAATATGATCGAACGATTATATTATTTCATTAAAATTTATCCTATTCTTATTCATAAAATGAACGACAATAAAAAGTATATTGATTATATAGATTTACGTTATCGTTCAGGATTTTCTGTAAGATGGGGATAAAATCGATCACCCTTATACTTTGTAATAAATAGAAGAAAAAAATAAATAAAGGCAATCACAAAATATGATCAAGGCTTCAGATAAAAAATTACTAGTAGGATTAGAAATTGGCACAGCTAAAGTTGCTACGATGATAGGTGAAATTTTGCCTGATGGAATAGTCAATATTATTGGATTAGGACATTGTCCGTCACGTGGTATGGACAAAGGAGGAGTGAACAATTTAGAATCAGTAATAAAATGCGTACAATATTCTATCAATCAATCAGAACTGATGGCAGGTTGTCAAATTTCGTCTGTTTATCTTTCTTTATCTGGAAAACATATTAGTTGTAAAAATGAAATAGGTATGGTACCTATTTCAGAAGAAGAAGTAACACAATCGGATGTGGATAATGTAGTGCACATAGCTAAATCAGTTAGAGTGCGTGATGAACATCGAATATTACATGTAATTCCACAAGATTACGCTATTGATTATCAAGAAGGCATTAAAAATCCAGTTGGGTTATCTGGAGTTAGAATGCAAGCTAAAGTCCATTTAATTACTTGTCATAATGATATGGCTAAAAATATCGTCAAAGCAGTAGAACGATGTGGATTACAGGTAGATCAATTGATATTTTCTGGATTAGCTTCAAGCCATGCTGTCTTAACAGAAGATGAACGTGAGTTAGGTGTCTGTGTTGTAGATCTGGGTGGTGGCATCATGGACATAGCAATATATACTGCTGGAGCTTTACGCCATACTAAAGTCATCCCATATGCTGGAAATGTAGTTACTAGTGATATTGCCTATGCTTTCGGCACTCCATTATCGGACGCAGAAATACTTAAAGTTCGTTACGGCTGTGCTTTAGAATCCTTAATCAGCAAAGGAGAAAATATCGAAGTTCCAAGTGTCGGGGGCAGACCACCTCGTATTTTGCAACGTCATATGTTGGCAGAAATCATTGAACCTCGATACATTGAATTAATGATGTTGGTTAATAAAGAAATATTACAGTTACAATCACAACTGCGTCAACTTAATATTAAACATCATCTTGCAGCAGGAATTGTATTAACCGGAGGAGCATCTCTTATAGATGGATTGTCCGCTTGCGCTCAAAAAGTATTTCATACACAAGTTCGTATTGCATCTTCTATAAATACAAACGGAATAACAGATGATATAAAAAGACCTCAGTATTCTACTGTTATTGGATTATTACATTATGGAAAAGAATCTCATTTAAATAATGAGATAGACATAGAAAAAAGAATAACAATTAAAAGTTGGATAAGAAAAGTAAATAATTGGCTAAAAAAAGAATTTTAGTTTTTATGAGTATGAAATATATTGAATCCGTTAAAATTATTTTTAAAAATAACTGAAGTAATCTGGAGAAAACTATGTTTGAACCAATGGAATTAACTAGTGATGCAGTAATTAAAGTTGTTGGTATTGGCGGAGGCGGTAGTAATGCAGTCGATCATATGTTACGTGAACGTATTGAAGGTGTAGATTTTTTTGCTGTTAATACTGATGCCCAAGCTTTAAGAAAAATGACAGTAGGTCAAACTATCCAAATTGGTAGTTCTATCACTAAAGGACTAGGAGCAGGTGCCAATCCTGAAATTGGTCGTAATTCTGCAGAAGAAGATCGTGATGTATTGAAGGCTACTATAGAAGGTGCAGATATGGTATTTATTGCTGCAGGTATGGGTGGGGGTACTGGAACAGGTGCTGCCCCGATAATAGCGCAAGTGGCTAAAGACTTAGGTATTTTGACTGTAGCTGTAGTTACAAAACCTTTTAATTTTGAAGGAAAAAAACGTATGACATTTGCTGAACAAGGAATTTCTGAATTATCTAAATATGTAGATTCATTAATAACAATTCCAAATGATAAATTATTAAAAGTTTTAGGGCGTGGTGTATCATTACTAGATGCTTTTAGCGCTGCTAATGACGTATTAAAAGGCGCTGTTCAAGGTATTGCAGAATTAATTACTCGACCGGGTCTAATGAATGTAGATTTTGCAGATGTGCGTACAGTAATGTCGGAAATGGGATATGCTATGATGGGGGCTGGAGTAGGATGCGGCGATGATAGAGCGGAAGAAGCATCAGAGCTAGCTATTGCTAGCCCTTTGTTAGAAGATATTGATTTATCTGGAGCTCGCGGTGTTTTGGTAAATATCACTTCTGGTTTAGATCTACGATTAGATGAATTTGAAACTGTGGGTAATACTATACGTTCTTTTGCTTCTGACAACGCTACAGTAGTAATCGGAACTGCTCTAGATCCAGACATAAATAATGAACTACGTGTTACGGTAGTAGCAACAGGAATTGGTGTCGATACACGTTCAGATATTATGTTATCCAACACTAAAGAAGAAAAAAAAGTAATAAAAGATAATCATTATAATAATCATGCTTCCCAAAGAGTGTCTACATTTTTTAAAGAATCAAGACATACGTCATCTAATACGGTGGATCATCGAAGTACAACGCTTGATAAAGATGGGGATTATTTAGATATCCCTGCTTTTCTAAGAAAACAAGCAGACTAAACTAAAAATAGTAGTATACATAGATATTTTATATAAAATGCAATCAATATACATATAGCAATCACTAATAAGGCAAATAATACAATAATTGCATGAGACGATATAATGATAAAACAACGAACATTGAAACGTGTTGTGCAAACTACTGGTGTAGGATTACACACTGGCAAGAAAGTTACATTAACTTTACACCCTACTTCAGCAAATACTGGGATCATTTATCGTCGTACTGACTTACATCCTCCTGTAGATTTGCAAGTTAATGTTAAATCAGTAGGAAACACTGTGTTATGTACATGCTTGATTAATGAATATGGTGTTCAGATTTTTACTGTTGAACATTTAAGTGCTGCTCAAGCAGGATTGGGTATTGATAATATTATTATAGAACTTAATGCTCCTGAAGTTCCAATAATGGATGGTAGCGCCAGTCCTTTCGTATGTTTATTATTAGATGCTGGTATAGAAGAACTCAACAGTGCAAAAAAATTTCTACGGTTAAAACAAACAGTACGTGTGGAAGATGGAGAAAAATGGGCTGAGTTAAGACCATTTGATGGTTTTACAATCGATTTTACTATTGATTTTAATCATCCAGCTATTAATGTGAATAGACAACATTGTTTTTTTAATTTCTCTTCATCATCTTTTGTTGATAATATTAGTCGAGCACGTACTTTTGGTTTTACACGTGATATAAAAAATTTACAATCGCGTGGATTTGCTTTGGGAGGAAGTATTGATTCTGCTATAGTAATCGATGATTATCGTGTGCTTAATGAAGATGGTTTACGTTTTGATGATGAATTTGTTCGGCATAAAATGTTGGATGCTATTGGAGATTTGTTCATGTGTGGACATAATCTTATTGGTTCTTTTATTGCTTTTAAATCTGGACATACTCTAAATAATAAGTTATTAAAAACTGTTTTGTCATGCCAAGAAGCATGGGAATTTGCTACGTTTTCTAATGCATCTGATTTACCTTTAGTATTTTAAAATCCAAATTATATATTTAGATCAATGTATAAAAAGACAACAATAATCATTCTAAATTTAGTATATAAATTTAACCGAATTCATATGTAGATATCGATCTATCACAATCGAATTTTTTTGGAAATTATATATATAACTATATGTTAATTTATATGTTTTTTATAGTTTTTGAATCTAAAATATTAAAATTAATTAGATGTATATATAACGCATATTGTAGTTAAGAATTGAAATTCTACTATATTTTTAATCCTGTTAAGTTTATTCATCATTGTGATATATATCTGTATTATTACAATAATAATAAGTGTTATATGTATGTAACGCTGATCATAAAACCAGAAAATTAATAATATTTTGGTATTGTAATTTTCCCTCATTTGTATTTATAGAATTTGGAATTATTGTATTAAGATATTCTCTGAATATGTCAAGCGTATCTTTATACTTTTATATGAAGCATAATAATTTTACAATTAGTTAGTAATTACTTTTAAAATTTTTAAATTTATATAATATATTTTAGTCTTATAGTAGATATTTTAGTTAATAATTAATAATTGTATCGTATTTGTAATATGCTTACAGAAAGATATACATATGGATTATTACATAAATAATGACTATATTTAATCATGTATTTTATTCCAATCTATTAATGTCTATTTTGATAAATTGTAAATTAGTATTATTTTAGAATTTTTATTATAAATTTTATTATAGTCGCTGTATTATGAACGGAAATATGTAAAATTGTTGCATGTTTTCAATAATGTGCTTCTCATTGTAATGAGATATAAATCGTCATGATAACACCATTAAAATTATTTACTAAAATTTTTAGAAATAGAAATGATCGCGTGTTACTTCGTATGAAAAAATTGGTAGATGTGATAAATCATCTAGAGAAAGATATAGCAAAATTAAGTGATAGTCAACTTGCTTATAAAACTAATGAATTTCGTATATCTATTGAATCGGGCGTAAATCTTGAAAATCTATTACCGCAAGCATTTGCTGTAGTGCGCGAAGCTGTTAAAAGAATATTTAATATACGTCTTTTTGATGTTCAATTATTAGGAGGAATAGTTCTTAACGGTCGGTGTATTGCGGAAATGAAAACTGGAGAAGGAAAAACTTTAACTGCTACTTTACCTGCTTATTTAAATGCATTGAGCGGTCAAGGGGTACATATCGTTACAGTTAATAATTATTTAGCACATAGAGACGCAGTAAATAATAAAGCATTATTTGAATTTTTAGGGTTAACTGTTGGAATTAATTTGCCGGGGTTATCAGGATCAATGAAACGTGCTGCGTATGCAGCAGATATTACCTACGGAACAAACAATGAATATGGTTTTGATTATTTACGTGATAATATGGTGTTTTCCCCAGAAGAACGAGTACAACGGGGGTTACATTATGCATTAATAGATGAAGTAGATTCTATTTTGATTGATGAAGCTCGTACCCCATTAGTTATTTCTGGGCCATCAGATGATACTTCTTTATTATATTTAAAAATCAACGAATTAGTTTTTAGTATCATTCAAAAAAATAAAAAAGACATAGATAATTTAAAACAAGAAGAATATTTCACAGTTGATGAAAAATCTAAACAAGTTATTCTGACTGAGAATGGATTAGTATTAATAGAACAATTATTAATTCAATCTGGAATCATGAATCAAGGTGAATCGTTGTATTCATCGGATAATATCATATTAATGCATCATGTTAACGCAGCATTTCGTGCTCACATTTTATTTGCGTGTGAGGTGGATTATCTTGTTAAAAATGATGAAATACTTATCATTGACGAACATACAGGACGAGTTATGCCTGGTCGTCGATGGTCAGATGGACTGCATCAAGCAATAGAAGCTAAGGAACATGTAACGATTCAAAATGAAAATCAAACATTGGCTTCAATCACATTTCAAAATTATTTCCGTTTATATGAAAAATTATCTGGCATGACAGGCACTGCTAATACTGAAGCATTTGAATTTCAATCTATTTATAAATTAGACACTATAGTTATACCGACTAATCGTCCTATGATTCGTAATGATTTTCCAGATGTAATTTATATGACGGAACATGAAAAAATTGAAGCTATCGTTAATGATATTAAAGATTGTGTTAATCGGAACCAACCAGTACTAGTGGGAACCATATCAATTGATAAATCTGAAATTATTTCGCATGCTTTAAATCAAATTGGAGTTATTCATAAAGTTTTAAATGCTAAGTTTCACGCTGCAGAAGCAGATATTATAGCGCAAGCAGGATATCCTGGTGCGGTAACTATTGCTACAAATATGGCTGGACGTGGAACCGACATTATATTAGGGGGTAATTGGCGGGCAGAGATTGCTGCGTTGCACAAATCAGATGCATGTAAAATTTTAAAAATTAAATCTGATTGGGAGAAACGTCATCACGCAGTATTAAAATCTGGAGGATTACATGTCATTGGGACAGAACGACATGAATCTCGTCGTATTGACAATCAATTGCGTGGACGATCTGGACGACACGGAGATATAGGTTCGTCTAGATTTTATTTATCAATGGAGGATTCATTAATACGTATTTTTGCTTCTAATAAATTAGTAAAAATGATGAAAAAATTAGGAATGAAATCAGGAGAATCAATTGAACATCCATGGATTACTAAAGCTATTGCTCATGCTCAAAAAAAAGTAGAAAATCGTAATTTTGATATTAGAAAACAATTACTGGAATACAATGATGTAGCTAATGATCAGCGTCGTGTTATTTATGAACAACGTGATAAATTATTAAATATATCAGATATCAGTGATGTTATTAGAAATATTCGTTGCGATGTTGTTAATAAATTGTTTAATATTTATATTCCTCTAGAAATTATAGAAAATAAAAAGGATCTAATAAAATTAGAAGAATGTTTAAAAAACGATTTTTGTTTAAAGTTACCTCTTATAGAATGGATAGAAGTAGAGCCTAGATTATATGAGGAAAAAGAAATATTACGTCGACGTATACTAGAAAATATGACTCAACAGTATGAGCATACTAAGAAAATAATTGGAATAGATATTATGTGTTCTTTTGAAAAAGGCATTATGCTAAGAACATTTGATGTACTGTGGAAAGAACATTTGGCGTCAATGGATTACTTACGTCAAGGACTTCATTTAAGAGGGTACGCGCAAAAAGATCCGAAGCAGGAATACAAAAGAGAATCATTCTCTATGTTTACTAAAATGTTAGATAATTTAAAATATGAAGTGATAAGCGAATTGAGTAAGTTAGTAATAGAATTATTCAACAAAAAAGAATCTGTTGTAAATTCAACTAATAAATATAATAATTTTCAATTTATGAATACGCAAGTAGTAAATAATCAATTAGAATCAATAGATCATTTTTTAAATCAACATGTATTAATTCATAATAAAATAGTAGGTCGCAATGATTCTTGCCCTTGTGGATCCAATAAGAAATTTAAAGAATGTCATGGTAAAATCACAAATAAACGTCATTAATATACATCAAATATTTTAATTTAATATTATTTTTAGTCATTTATACCGTATATTATATAATAAAGTTTACAGCATTTTTTTAAACTATCTAGTTTAACTGGCTAACTATAAGTTACTAGATGTTTTCAAAAACATAAATATATATAATATGTACTGTAGTTGTAGTATATGCATGATTTTAACGGTTATAAATATGAGCACTGTTTTTTGAAAGTTATAAAATGACAAAATTTTTTGTATATTGTTGATTGTGATATAAATAAAGTACAATTTTTTGTTTTATTTACTAAAATAGTGTTTTTTAGTAATTATTTTTGCTGCTTGAAGATAATATTGATGCAAATCATTGATATATCGTGTCATTCCATCAATATTTTTGTTATTTTTAATAACATTATCAGCATAACATAATCTATTTTGGCGAGATATTTGAGATGCTAAAATGTTTTTAGCATATTGTTTATTTATTTTATCCCTATTAATAATCCGATTTAATTGAACATCAACATCTACGTCTATCGTTAGTATGTGATCGGCATATTTTTGTAAATTATTTTCTATTAACAATGGAACAACCCATAAAATATAAGATGATCGATTAGATAATATATTTATTGTTTTTTGTATTTCTTGTCTGATAATTGGGTGTAACAATTTTTCAATCCATTCTTTGTCTTTAGGATTAAAGAAAATTATTTTTTTTAACATGGATCTATTCAATGAACCATTAGACAGCAGAATGTGAGGCCCAAAATATTTAGTTATCATATGTAAAGCAATGCTTCCAGGTTGAGTGACTTTTTTAGAAATCACATCAGCATCTACTACGGATACTTTTCTTGATAAATTAGAGAATTTTTGAGCAACAACACTTTTTCCAGAACAAATACCACCAGTAAGTGCAACAATATAAGACATAATTTTATGTGTATCATTAAATAATAAAAATGTTTTGTGAAATGTTTTTATAAAAATTAGAAAATTAACATTAAAAATGTTTTACAAACTATGTATAGTGTCTAAATAATATGGTTGTTGTTTTTAACATTTTAAAATATCAATTAAAACTAATGTGATAATTTATCATATAAATAAAAATATTTTTATCACTAGTAACTGATTTTTTAATCAAAACATTTATGACAATGTAAAAGTTATGCATAAATTTTTACGTATTTGTATACATGTATATAATTGCTATATATAAATAATTATACAAACTAATCAGAGTTGATTATAAGATCGTATATAATATAATGATCATTTTCAAAATATAATTATAATTCATCATTTATTTAATAACATTTATAAAATTATATGAGAAATAATTATTGTGAATAAAATATTGATATGAATTGCTTTTAATATTATATAAACAGGAGCAAATATATGTCAAAAAAATCACCAAGCAATCGTAGACATTCTTCTTTGAATGTATTAATAATTGCTGGAGTTACGCCATATCAACAAAAACCTAATGAAGAATATATGAGTTCTCATCAACTTTTACATTTTAAACGTATCCTTAAAACATGGAAAAATCAACTGAAAAAAGATTTAGGATATTCTGAATTATGCGCACAAGATCAGATATCAATTAATTTTCCAGATCCAGTAGATAGAGCAGTACAAGAAGAAGAATTTAATATTAAATTACGTAATCGAGATAGAGAGCATAAACTTATTGAAAAAATTGAAAAAACCTTAAAAAAAATAGATACAAATGAATTTGGATTTTGTGCTTCATGTGATGTAGAAATCGGTATCCGAAGATTAGAGGCTCGCCCAACAGCTGATTTATGTATTGATTGTAAAACTTTAGAAGAAATTAAAGAAAAACAAATGACTGGATAGATTTTTAGTGAAATTAAATGCATATATGTGTTATATGGAGTACGTAAAGATTAGTTGTGAATACTGTATATGATGTAGTAATATTAATTATAGTTGTCAATTTAAATTTTATTTTTTAATATATTTATGCATCATAAAAACTATTTATTCAAAACTTATGTAATTTTATAATTTCTATATTATTTAAATGTTTCATAAAAATAAAAGAACGACAATTTATAAAATAAAATTGATTGGAGATACATAATAGAATGGAACGGGTTTGGGTGGGAATTGGTAGTAATCTATTAAATCCAAAACAACAGGCAGATCGCGCCATATGGTCTCTTTCTAATCTTCCAATGACTAGGCTGATAACTTTTTCCTCCTATTATCGTAGTTTACCATTAGGAAATAAAAATCAGCCTGATTTTCTAAATGCAATAATAATATTGGATACTAATCTATCTCCAACAGCATTGTTAAGTCACATTCAATATATAGAACAACAACAAGGACGTATACGATCACATAATTCTCCTGTATGGCAACCACGCACTTTAGATTTAGATATTTTATTGTTTGGAAAATATATTACATATGGTTCTGAATTAACAATACCGCATCATGGAATGCTTCACCGAGAATTTATATTGTATCCATTGATGCAATTAGATAATAGTTTAGTTTTTCCCAACGGAAGAATTATAACAGATATCGTTAAAACTGTACCTACACATGGTTTAGATTTGTGGAAGGAATAATAAAATTTTAAAATACACATTAACTATACATATACAACATAAGCTTGTTTGATGTTGTTTTGTTTCAAAAAATAAATCGAATAGTCTATATATTCAATTAGGGTCGAATGAAATTGATAGTATCAATATATATTTGTTATTTATTGAATATGGGTAAAGATTTTGATATATCTGTTAAAAGATCAACTAAGTAATAAATTTTTATTAATTGTTTTTTATTACTGTAATTTAAAGATCACATTAAAATATGCTGCTGCTGTCAATAAAAATTTAAGAATCATTTTAATTTTCAGAAAATTTATATATCTTTAGTATATTTTATTGTACTTGATCAAAGTAATTTGTAAAAATTTTTACCAAATATTTTACAAATTACAAAAAATATTTGATGTTTAGTTATTATACATTACAGCTCATGAATTTTATTAATCCTTAACATATCTAGTATTCATTGTTTTATTGATGCATGCGAATAACTGTTTACATGATTTATATAATAATAACAAAAATATATTGATATTAGTAATTAGTAAAATAAATCATGCATTAAAATATGTATTCTAATGTTATTAATTAATAATTTAAAAACTGATACATTATAGTAATTATCTATTTTTTATAGACATGAGCTTCGTTATGTACCTTATCAGTTGCGATGGACTATACAGCAATAAAGTATTATCTTTAATCTAATTGATTTATTTAAAATTTTCAAAAATCATATGGAATTTATTATATTAGTCTTTTTATATTAGGAAAATCAGTAACTGATCCATTATAAATAGATGCCGCTAATGATATTGATTCATATAAGGTTGGGTGAGCATGAATAGTTAAAGTAATATCTTCTACATCACATCCCATTTCAATAGCTAAAGTGATTTCTCCTAATATTTCACTAGCATGTGTTCCTAAAATTGAGCCTCCAATAATTCTGTTCGTTTTTTTATTGAAGATTAATTTGGTTACGCCTTCTTTGCAGTCTTCAGTAATTGCTCGACTTGAAGCCATCCAAGGGAAAACCGCAACTTCATAATCTATATTTTTTTCTTTAGCATCTTTTTCAGTATACCCAACCCATGCTATTTCTGGATCAGTATATACAATGGATGGGATTGTTATTGGATCAAAACAACGTGGTTTACCAGAAATAACTTCTGCAGCTACATGACCTTCATGAACACTTTTATGGGCTAGCATTGGATACCCGATAATATCTCCAATAGCAAAAATGTGTTGTACATTAGTACGCATCTGATGATCTACAGAAATAAAACCATATTTATCTACATTTACTCCCACACGTTCGATATTCAACATGTTACCATTTGGAGAGCGCCCAATTGCTACTAATAATGCATCATAACGTTGAGTATTTTTGAATAAAGTTTGTTGATTTTCCATAGTAACATAAATACCATCTTTCTTCGCTTCTACTATGTTAATTTTAGTGTTTAAAACTAAATTAATATTTTTACTAATTATTTTAGTAAAAATATTAGTAATATCTTCATCTAAAATTGGCATAACTTGATTACACATTTCTACTATATCAACTTCTGATCCAAAAGCATGATATATTGTTGCCATTTCTAATCCTATAGCTCCTGAGCCTATAATTAGAAGACGTTCAGGTATTGATTGTAAAGATAAAGCATCAGTTGAATTCCAAATACGTTGATCATTGGGAATGCATGGTAATGTCATAGCACGTGATCCCGCTGCTATAATAGCGTAATCAAATGCTATTTTTACAGTCATTTTATTATTTTCAACTTGAATAGTATGACTATCAAGAAATTTTCCAATCCCGTCAATTACTTTAACGTTCCGATTTTTTGCCATAGAACTCAAGCTATTAGACAATTGATCAATGATTTTATTCTTCCAAGAGCGTGTCTTATCAAGATCAATATGTGTTTCTCCTTCAAAAATACCATATTTATTTAATTTCTTTTTTATTTCAATGAGTTTAGCAATATATAACAATGTTTTAGAAGGGATACAACCAACATTCAGGCACACCCCACCTAAATTAGGATAACGTTCTACTATTGTAGTATCCATTCCTAAATCAGCGCAACGAAAAGCTGCAGAATAACCTCCTGGTCCTGCTCCTAAAATAAGAATTTGAGTTTTTATATTCATAATATATTGCCCTCAGATTTTGATCAAAAACTTTTGAGTATAATATTTAATTTGGTTAAATATGTATTTCTATAGTACAGAATTTAATATGTAATACAATGATATCATATTATAATCAATTTAAATGAGATTATCTTTCACTATACAAAACAGAAGATCAATTTAAAAAATGAAATTTTCAATTTCAAATTTATCCTTGTGTGATTAGTCAATTCACATAGACAATAATCGTGTATCAGAAATTATTCTATTAACAAGTGTCATAAATCGAGCACCATCAGCTCCATCAATAACACGATGATCATATGATAATGATAAAGGCAACATTAAACGTGGAGTAAAATCTTTTCCAGTCCACACTGGTTTTATAAAGGATTTAGACATTCCCAAAATAGCTACTTCTGGAACATTAATAATCGGAGTAAAAGCTGTACCTCCTATACCCCCCAAATTAGATATAGTAAAACTTCCTCCTTGCATATCAGTGGGAGTTAATTGATTTCCAGCACGAGCTTTCTTTGAGAGTTCTGACAATTCTTGTGATAATAAAATAATACCTTTCGTATTTACATCCTGGAGAACGGGCACTAATAAACCTTTAGGGGTATCAACTGCTATGCCGATATTAATATATTTTTTTAAAATTAGTGTTTGCCCGTCTTGAGATAAAGAACTATTGAATCGTGGTAACTCTTCTAATGCTTTTGCAACTGCTTTCATAACAAAAACTAAAAGCGTAATTTTACAATTTATTTGTTTCTTTTCAATATCAATATTTTGTTGTTTTCTAAAACTCTCTAAATCGGTAATATCAACTTCATCAAATTGTGTTACATGAGGAAGCATAATCCAATTTCTTTGTAAATTTAATCCGGAAGTTTGTTGTATTTTGCTTAATAGAACGGCTGTAGTATCACCAAATTTACTAAAATCTATCTTTGGCCAAGATAATATGGGTAATAATTGATTATATTGAATAGATGACATACGATTTGTGTAGTACATTGAAATATCGTTTATGTAATTTTGAATATCTTCTTTTAATATACGTCCCTTACGACCACTACCTTTTATTTTTGATAAATCTATTCCAAATGTACGAGCCATATGACGCACTAATGGCGTAGCATGAGCATATATCGCAGCATTATGATGAACATCGTTAGATGTCGTTCTATTTATTTTATCATCACTTGATATAG
This sequence comes from Blochmannia endosymbiont of Camponotus sp. C-003, assembly GCF_023585685.1. Taxonomy (NCBI): domain Bacteria; kingdom Pseudomonadati; phylum Pseudomonadota; class Gammaproteobacteria; order Enterobacterales; family Enterobacteriaceae; genus Candidatus Blochmanniella; species Blochmannia endosymbiont of Camponotus sp. C-003. Next base: position 447,318 of record NZ_CP097764.1, on the reverse strand, counting down.
TACAGGAAGGAACAATATTTTTTTGATCGTTAATAGTAGGTATGTCATCAGTATGGTTTTGAGAATCAAGTAGTAAAATCAAAGATCCTGTGTGTACTTTATCTCCAACATGGACATAAATTTTAGTAACAATACCAGCAGAAGAAGATGGTATTTCCATAGATGATTTATCACCTTCAATCACAATAAGTGGCTGATTAGTATTAATATTATCTCCGATTTTTACCATTACTTCTGTAACTTCTAATTCATCCTCACCAATATTTGGTATATGAATTTTCATTGTCATCGTGTTACCTCTTATATTAGGCGCGGATTAATTTTGTTAGGGTCGATGTTAAATATTCTGATAGCGTTTAAAACAACATCGGCACTAATATGGCCTTTTTTTACCAATTGGGCTAATGCAGCAGTAACCACATAACCTGTATTTACTTCAAAATGATGTCGTAAATTTTTTCGACTATCGGAACGACCAAATCCATCTGTACCTAATACAAAAAAATGATGTCCTGGAATAAAACATCTGATTTGTTCTGCAAATAATTTCATATAATCAGTAGCAGCTACAGTGGGAAAATCATTTAATACAGTAGTAATGTATGGTATTTTGGGTATATCCATAGGATGTAACATATTCCATCGTTCGCAGTCTTGTCCATTCCGTGCTAATTCAGTAAAAGAAGTAACACTATATACATCAGAACTTACATTATATTCTTGAGACAAAATTTGAGCTGCTTCACGAACAAAACGTAAAATAGCGCCAGATCCCATTAATTGAATTTTTCCATTTTTTCCAGATAAAGATTCTAACTTATAAATTCCTTTTCGAATACCTTCTTCAACGCCTATTGGCATAGCTGGCATATGATATTTTTCATTTAATGTAGTGATATAATAATATATATTTTCTGGATTACTTCCATACATACGTATAAGACCATCTTGTATGATAACAGCGATTTCATATGCATATGCTGGATCATAAGAAATACAATTAGGAATTGTTAACGACTGAATGTGACTATGACCATCGGCATGTTGTAATCCTTCCCCATTTAAAGTAGTTCGACCAGATGTCCCTCCGATCAAGAATCCTCGAGCTTGTTGATCAGCAGCAGACCAAAAAAAGTCTCCGATTCTTTGAAAACCAAACATTGAATAAAATATATAAAATGGTATCATAGGGAGATTGTTAGTACTGTATGAGGTAGCAGCTGCTAACCACGATGCTGCAGCGCCTAATTCGCTAATTCCTTCTTGTAAAATTTGACCTTGTTTATCTTCACGATAATATGCAAGTAAATCATGATCTTGAGGAGTATATTGTTGTCCCATGGAGTTATAAATACCAATTTGACGAAATAGTCCTTCCATCCCAAAGGTTCGGCCTTCATCTGCAATGATAGGTACTAGTCTGTCTTTAATTGGTGTGTATTTTAGTAATATATTAAGAACACGTATAAATGCAAGAGTAGTAGAAATATCTTTATTTTGTTGTATCAATAAAGGAGAAAAATATTCTAATGTTGGTAGTTCTAGAGAATCAGTAGAATGCTGCAATCTATTTGGAACATATCCAAATAATGTTTTACGTCGATTATGTAAGTATACGTATTCTTGGGAATCTTCCTTAAGCGTTAAATAAGGTAAAGATGCAATTTGATCATCTTTGATAAGATTCAAATTAAATCTATCTCTAAAATAACGTATTCCGTTGATGTTAATTTTTTTTATTTGATGCGCAACGTTCATTCCTTCTGCGCTGGAACCCATACCATAACCTTTAACGGTATGTGCTAATATTACAACAGGTTTTCCAGATCCATTTTTAGCTTTTTCTAAAGCAGCAAATATTTTTTTAGGATCATGCCCACCACGATCTAACGCCCAAATTTCAGAGTCACTCATATTATCTACCAACGCGCTGGTTTCTGGATATTTACCAAAGAAGTGTTCACGTACATAAGCACCATCTTTAGATTTAAGCGTTTGATAATCTCCATCAACAGTTTCATTCATAAGTTGAATTAACTTGCCACTAGTATCTTTATGTAGCAGCGCATCCCATTTACTTCCCCAAATAACTTTAATCACTTCCCAACCTGATCCTTTAAATATATTTTCTAAATCATTAATGATTTTTCCATTTCCTGTTACTGGACCATCTAATCGTTGTAAATTACAATTAATAATAAAAATTAAATTATCCAATTTTTCTCTAGCAGCAATGTTAAGTGCTCCTTTAGATTCAGGTTCGTCCATTTCTCCATCCCCCAAAAAAGCGTATACTGTTTGCAACGTGGTATCCTTTAAATTTCTGTTGTTCAAATATTTCAAAAATTTTGCTTGATAAATTGCACTAATTGAAGTAAGACCCATGGAAACTGTAGGAAATTGCCAAAACTCTGGCATTAATTTTGGATGAGGATAGGAAGGAAGTCCTAAATTTTTTACTTCTTGACGAAAATTATTTATTTGATCTTCACATAATCGTCCTTCAAGAAAAGCACGAGCATATATACCAGGCGAAATATGACCTTGAAAATATATTAAGTCACCACCATCATGCTCGTTACGTGCACGAAAAAAATGATTAAAACATACTTCATATAACGTAGCAGAAGATTGGAATGAGGCAATATGACCTCCTAAATCCAAGTTTTTTTTTGATGCATTTAATACCATCATAACGGCATTCCAACGTATAACAGCACATATATGCTCTTCTATTTCTAAATTTCCGGGATATTTTGGTTCATCTTTGACTGGAATAGTATTGATATAATCATTTTTTATTTCATTATTAAAAATAATAACACCATTATTACGGGCTTCATGTATGATTTGATTTATCAAAAATTGAGCTCGATCGACACCTTCCTTTTGAATAACTGAAGAAATAGACTGTAACCAATCTTGTGTTTCTACTGGATCTACATCATCAGATACACGTTCTAACATTGTAGCATTTCCTTAGTGTATTTAAATTTAAATTCATGTTTATGTTGATTTCGTAAATGTCGTAATGAAATATTTATTCAAATTTGCATTTATAATAAATTAAATAATTTTAAAACTATATTGGTGTCATTATTTGTAAAAATAAAAATATTTATTACAGAAAAACAACATTCAGCAATTTATGAATATATGATTGATTCTATGACATTTTACGCTCTTCTCTCTAAGAGAAATTAATAATGAAATGAAGAATTCAAATATAATATTCCAAAAATATTATTTATAACTTTTTACCAATATCTTTATAAAATATCATTTATTTAAATAATTGTAATAAAATGCATAAGAGATTTATCTTTATAATCAATCATTCACTTTTGTGTATTCAATTATACAATTGAAATTAATAATTTTGTTTTTGTCGACAATTCATATATTTCATCATGAACAATGAATTATATTTCAGATGTTTACAATAATATATGTAAAAATATAGCTAATTTTTGTTTCATTGTGTTTTTATCGTAGTATAATTTAATATACAGTATCAACATTTTAATTATATATTCAAATATAACTAATAAAAATAACATTTCCTAACGATAAATGAGATAGTATTAAGATTTGTTATGTGTATGTTATGAACTAATTTTCAAGTAGTATTACAGTAATAATGGATACAATAGTAATTGTATTGGATTACATCTATTATTCAATGAAATAGAATACATCATATTTAATAATATACTGCATGAAAATTTATAGTTGTATATATGATGGATTTTTTTATTTATAATTAAAATACCAATATCAGCGCAAGTACATTTAAGAATTTATATAGTAAAATCTAGTTGTAGATTAGGTTGTATCTGATTGCAAGATGTCAAACATATTCTACATCTATATATCTATATCTATAGATAGATGTAGATATATATGAATTAAAATTATTTCTGATATTAATGAAAATAATATGTATATATATTGTAACACCACGGTATTTTTCACTTCAATAAGAAAAAGTATATGATTATAGCATCTGTATTAATTTGATGCAATATAGCACAATAAATGTATCATTTACTTATGAAGTAATAATTATGAAAATTCAAATTTTAAATATTAAAACTGATCATTAAAACGTCAATTTTTAGAAATTTTATGCATGATTAATTTGTTTTAGTTATATTTTTATTCATTTTTTTAATATAATGGATATTGAGATTTTTTGAAAATACACATAATAAGCCTATACTGTTAGATAATATTAATAATGTTTATACATTTAAAAAATATATTTATTTAAATAAATGAAATATTAAAAATACTCAAAATTCTCAATGTTTATTGCGATAAATAAACTATGTACGTTTGATTGCACATCAAATATTATAGATATTTCGGTATATATAGAATATTCATTACAAATTTTCTCTACAAAGAACAGATGTATATTAAAATAAAAATTCTTTGATATTTTTACTTGCAATGTTTCTAGGTGTAAGAATATCTATAGATTATATTTATGTTAAAAATTATAGAAATTATTTAAATTGATATCTAACTTAAATAAGTGATACAGTTCAATACTATATTTGGAATGGATTTAATAAAAATTAATAGTATTGTATAAATAAACATATTTATGTTTATAGCAACACGAGTATGAATATTATTGTGCATTCGTAGGTTATGATCGTGATGATTCCGATTATTTAAAATCGGATATCAATTTAAAAAAATGCCCATATTAATCGTGTCTGATGGTGTTGTTTCGTTTTGTTCATTTAATAATTAATTACCAATTAATATAATTTGTTTATAAGGATACGCAATGTATCTATGTACTTATTTTTTTAATGAATTACTGAACATCAGGTATAATATTTCATCTAAAAATATAGATTACTTATTTAAAATAGATATTAATTATTGTGGATTTATGTGAGTTACCATGTGCACTGCAATCACATATAATACACAGGAGAATAAATTATAACCGATTGTTAATCTCTAACTGAATAGAGTAACGCGTATTAATAATATAATTTTTATGAATCCATTATCATATAAGTATCATTCTGACATTGTACAACGCACTTTATATTTTTTATACGCTGTAATGTGCAGTTTTTTATTTATTATAATTTTAATTGTAGCGTATGGAATACTTTTAGATAAGAAGGTTCGAAACCGCATTAATGGAAAAGTTTGGAGACTACCTACTGTTATGTATAGTCGTACAATTAATGTTGAACCTAATATGTCGTATAATAAACATGATATAATTCATTTATTAAAATCGTTACAATATCGTCAAGTCTCCAAAATTGCCCATTCAGGAGAGTTTACTGTACACAATAATGACATTGAATTATTTCGTAGATCTTTTCATTTCCCAAGTGGAGAAGAAGGAGCAATGCATGTGTCCTTTTTTTTTGATCAAGAAAAATTACTCCGTATTTATAATCAAGATACAAAAAATAATTTTGGTTTATTTCGATTGGATCCAAAGATCATATCTATTTTATATGCTCCTAATAAGCAACAAAGATTATTCATTCCAAGATCAGGGTTTCCGGATCTCTTAATAGAGATGTTGTTAGCTGTTGAAGATCGTTATTTTTATCAGCATGATGGTATTCAAATATCCTCTATTGGGCGAGCTTTTTTAGCAAATATTTTTTCTGGTCGCACTGTACAAGGTGGTAGTACTTTAACACAACAATTAGTAAAAAATTTATTTTTAAGTAATACACGATCATTTTGGCGTAAATTTAATGAAGCCTATATGGCTTTAATTTTGGATCATCGATATAGTAAAGACCGTATTCTTGAATTATACTTGAATGAAATATATTTTGGACAAAACGGAAATGATCAGATTCGTGGGTTTCCTTTAGCTAGTTTTTATTATTTTGGTAGACCGGTAAATGAATTAAGTGTAGATCAACAAGCAATGTTGGTGGGGATGATAAAAGGTGCGTCTTTGTATAATCCCTGGAAAAATCCACAAATAACACTGGAACGTAGAAATTTAATACTCAAATTGTTAGAACATAGAAATTTTATTGATAAAAAAATGTGTGCTATTCTTAGCACACGACCTTTGGGAATACAGCCGAAAGATGAGGCTGTGATTCTACAACCCGCTTTTACACAAATGGTGAATGAAGAAATACAAAATATCAATCAAATTAATGATTTTTCTGGAATAAAAATATTCACTACGTTAGATCCTAACTCTCAAAAAGCGGCAGAACAAGCAATGGAATTAGGCATTAATAAACTAAGACATTATTATAATATAGAAGATTTAGAAGGAGCCATAGTTGTAGTAGATCGATTTAGTGGGAAAGTACGAGCTATGGTAGGAGGCTCTAATCCTCATTTTTATGGATTTAATCGCGCTATGTATGCCCGTCGTTCTATAGGTTCATTAGCAAAACCAGCAATTTATTTAGCAGCTTTGAGTAATCCTAATAAATACCACCTCAACACATGGATTGCTGATGAGCCTATTAATTTACAACAACCAAATGGAGTAATTTGGTCTCCCAAAAATTATGATCGAAAATTTCGGGGAAAAGTTACACTTATTGATGCTTTTATTAAATCCCTTAATATACCTACTGTTAATTTAGGAATGACAATGGGATTAGATGCTATTTCCGATATTTTACAAAAGTTGGGCATTTCTCCTAATTTTATTTCTTCTTTTCCATCAATCCTTTTAGGATCCATTAGTTTGACACCTATAGAAGTCGCTCAAAAGTTTCAAACTATTGCTAGTGGTGGTCAGTATTCTGCCTTATCATCTGTTCGTTATATTATGAATGAAGAAAATACAGTATTATATCAACATTTTTACAAAACAGAGCGTGTTATTTTCCCTCAAGCAGCTTATTTAATGTTATATGCAATGCAACAAGTGGTAACAAGAGGAACTTCTTATATTTTATCTTTAAAATTTCCTTGTTCTCAGTTAGCTGCAAAAACTGGCACTACCAATGATCTTCGTGATAGTTGGTTTGTTGGAATTGATGATACAGAAGTAACTGTGATTTGGCTAGGACGTGATAATAACGGAAGAACTAAGTTAACAGGCACTAATGGTGCATTAACTTTATACAATTTATATTTAGATCATAAACACCCTACTCCTTTACATTTAGAACCGCCTAGTGGTATTAAGAATATACCTGTAGATGATTGTGGTAATTTTGTATTACACGATAGCAAAAACGCTGGTTATCAAGTTTTGCCAGCATGGGTAAATGATTGGCAATTATTATTGCAATCACTTAAAGAATCCAAAATAATATCATATAATCCACCACCGATAGATGCTGTAGGAAAATAAAGCATTAACGATACAAATGAATAGATAGATAATTGTTATTATAAATAATTGTTAATTCTTGGTAAAATAGAAATATGATTTCTACAAACAATATCCAACGATACTTTAATCTTGTTCATTCTATTTTTATGTCATTAATTAACAATATAATATTTGATATTTTCTAATTAAATAAAATTTATTTACACATATATGTTTATAACTTATAGATAATATTATTGCATATGCATATGTATATGTTACTAAATCTTTGTTTAGGGAATTAATTTTAATATAATTGAATATGATCACATTATAAATGGATCAATTAATTATTGCAAAACATAATATAACATTATATATGATATAAAAGGTTGATAATTATGAATAATGACGCAAACATTCCTATACAATTGACTGATTTTGCAGCTAAAAAAGTAAAGTTTTTCATTGAAAATGAAATAATTAATAGTAATTCACGTTTAAAATTACGTATATATATCATAGGAGGAGGTTGTAGCGGGTTTCAATATGGTTTTGTTTTAGATGATAAAGTTTCTAATGATGATTATATTATAGAAAATAATGGTGCTTCTTTGGTAATAGATCCTATGAGTCTACAATATTTATTTGGAGGTACTATAGATTATTATGAAGGATTGGAAGGATCCCGATTTGTTGTAATCAATCCAAATGCTAAGAATACTTGTAGCTGCGGTTCTTCTTTCAGCGTATAAATATTTTGATGTATAACATAATAAATCATCAAATATATTATGTTTACTGTGATCATGTTCATTAAATATTAGTATATTAATTTGCATTATATATACATCGTGTTTTATATAGTATAAAATTCAAGTATTAAAATTATTAACTGTGATTACTCATTATATAGTGGGTATGGTGTGTATTTAAAAGATAAAATTAAAATAAAATTTTTGTAATAAATGTGAAGGCTATATTGATTATTTTTAATAACTAAGTTATACCTTAACTAGGCATTTTATTTGTGATAATTCATTTTATTAATTATTTAAGTTTGAATAACATCCAGAAATAATCAGAATTGTATTATAAAATAAGGATAAACATGTAATTATTACTTATATAACTGATAATCCGCCATGGTCATAGAGAGAACTTTTAAACAATGAAAAAATAAATGTATAATTTGGGTTAATATGTGAGAGTTAATTATATTTTTGTAACTGGTGGAGTGGTATCATCTTTAGGTAAGGGCATTACCACAGCGTCTTTGGCTGCAGTTTTAGAGGCTCGAGGGCTCAACGTAACTATAATTAAATTAGATCCATATATTAATATGGATTCTGGTACAATTAGTCCCGTGCAACATGGAGAAGTGTTTATTACTGAGGATGGATCGGAAACTGATTTAGACTTAGGACATTATGAACGTTTCATCCATACTAAAATGAGGCATCATAATAACTTTACTGCCGGTAAAGTTTATGCTTCTGTTTTACAGAAAGAGCGTCGTGGCGATTATTTAGGAGCCACGATACAAATTATTCCTCACGTCACTGACACTATAAAGAAATGGCTTATAGCAGGTGGTTCTGGTTATGATGTATTATTAGTAGAAATAGGCGGAACAGTAGGTGATATCGAATCATTACCCTTTTTAGAAGCTATCAGACAAATGGTAATGGAAGTAAATAGAGAACAAATTTTATATATACATCTGACATTAGTGCCTTTTATTACAGTATCTGGAGAACTAAAAACCAAACCAACACAACATTCAGTAAAAGAATTGCTTTCCATTGGAATTCAACCTGATATTTTAATTTGTAGATCTGATCGAATTATATGTAATAGTGAACGAAAAAAAATTTCTTTGTTTTGTAATGTACCTCAACAGGCAATCATTTCTCTGAAAGATGTAGATTCAATTTATAAAATACCCGCTTTACTTAAAGATCAAGGATTAGATGATTACATTTGTAAACACTTTGATTTAAATTGTCCCGAGGCAAATTTATCAGATTGGGAGGAAGTAATTTATTATCAAGAACATCCGATAGGAGAAGTGACTATTGGTATGGTGGGTAAATATATTGAATTAGTAGATGCTTACAAATCAGTGACAGAAGCATTAAAACATGCTGGAATAAAAAATCGTTTTGTTGTTAATATTCGTCTTATTAACTCCCAGGATGTGGAAAAATTAGGCATCGAAAAAACTCTGAAAGATTTAGATGCCATTTTGGTGCCTGGAGGATTTGGTTATCGCGGAGTGGAAGGAAAAATTTTATCTGCACAATATGCTCGAGAAAACAATATACCGTATTTTGGAATTTGTTTGGGGATGCAAGTAGCATTGATCGAGTTTGCTCGTCACGTTGCTGGAATGCCTGAGGCAAATTCTACAGAATTTGTAACTGATTGTAAATATCCAGTAATAGCTTTAATTACTGAGTGTAAAGATGAGAATGGTATGTTTATAACACACAATAAAAACACTAATTTAGGTGGCACTATGCGTTTAGGTAATCAAGTGTGTTATTTAATGAAAGGGAGTTTAACGCATCAAATGTATGGTCAAAGTACTATACTAGAACGCCATCGACACCGTTATGAAGTAAACAATATGTTGTTAAAAAACATAACACATGCTGGATTAAGTTGTGTTGGTTTTTCCGAAAAGAACAATTTAGTAGAAGTCATCGAATATTCAAATCATCCATGGTTCATAGGTAGTCAGTTCCATCCTGAATTTAATTCTACACCCCGTAGAAGTCATCCTTTGTTCATAGGTTTCATAAAAGCTGCGATAGAATATCAACATCGTTATAATAAATTAATTTAATACACATACATCTACATTTATGATACCATTTTTTTGGTGTATATAAAAATAAAATTAATTTATAAAGGAAATAAAAATGCCTAAAATTTTGAATATTATTGGACGTGAAATTATTGATTCACGTGGTAATCCAACGGTAGAATCTGAAGTATATATTAAAGGTGGTTCTAGATTAGCATCTGTTCCATCTGGAGCATCTATTGGTTCTCAGGAAGCTTTAGAGTTGAGAGACAATAATAAAAGTCGTTTTTTTGGAAAAGGAGTAACAAAAGCGGTTAGTGCTGTAAATGGACCCATTCATAAGGCATTAATAGGTATTGATGTAACGCAACAACGTGTTATTGATGGCATTATGATTGATTTGGATGGAACCAATAATAAATCAAAATTTGGAGCTAATGCTATCTTAAGTGTTTCTTTAGCAGTTGCAAAAGCAGCGTCGGCATTTAAAAATATTCCATTATATCAGCATATTTCCGATTTATACAATACATCCTCAAATACATTTATTATACCGATCCCTATGATGAATATTATTAATGGTGGTAAACATGCTGATAACAATTTAGATATTCAGGAGTTTATGATCATTCCGGTGGGAGCAAAAACCATCAAAAAAGCAATTCAGATGGGGTCTGAAATATCACATAATTTAAGAATAATATTAAATAAAAAAGGAATATCCCCACAACTAGGAGACGAAGGTGGATATGCTCCTAACATTAATTCTCACTCTACCGCATTAGAATTAATAAAAGAATCCATAGAACAGTCCGGTTATATTTTGGAAGAAGACATTGTCTTAGCAATAGATTGTGCCGCATCTGAATTGTTTGATGTATCCAATAATAAGTATCACATAAAAAGTGAAAAAAAATTTTTTACCTCTGAAGAATTTACTTATTATTTATCATCATTAGCGCAAAAATACTCGATAGTTTCTATTGAAGACGGACAAAGCGAGCACGATTGGGATGGATTTGCTTATCAAACTAAAGTTCTTGGTGATAAAATTCAACTAATAGGAGATGATTTGTTTGTAACTAACGTAAATTTGTTACAAATAGGTATTGATCGCAACATTGCAAATTCTATTTTAATTAAATGTAATCAGATAGGGTCATTAACTGAGACACTAGAAACTATTAAAATGGCTAAAAATGCAGGATACGGTACAATTATTTCACATCGTTCTGGAGAAACTGAAGATACAAGTATTGCTGACCTAGCAGTAGGTACCTCTTCAGGTCAAATAAAAACTGGACCCGTGCGTTGTTCTGAACGGGTAGCTAAATACAATCAACTAATTCGTATAGAAGAAATTTTAGGAAAAAGGGGAGTATTTTATAACTTCAAAAATAAACTTATTCATAATTAATGCGTAATTTATAATATTTAAAAATGTGCATAAAATTAGACAAACGAATATTTTATAGAAAAATTAAGAAATAAAACGGTCTGCGTGTTTTATATAAAAACTAATAAAATGTTAGTTAAAAGTAATCATTTTTTTCATTTTTTGATATAAAAATATGTATAGTAATTATTATTGTAAATTAAATAAATAATAAATATTTATGGTTAATAAATAAATACGGTTAATCTTCAATGTATCTTTTTGTATTATACTATAAATTATTTTTTTATTAATTAAAAATTGATCATTACTCATATTGCATATACAGTATTGCTACTGTAATAACAGTCCAATGACTGATATTTGAATTTTATTTTTCTTACAATTTATATTGTTATTAAAATAATAAGAAGTAGTTTTAAAAATATTTGTTTAACAAAATCTAAAAAATTTTATTCAATTAAATTTATTTATATATGTCAGTCATTCGTATTGTTAAACACCCAGATAAATTGGATTGCATGAATAAAACAATATTTTAGTAAAGATATACACTTTTACTAATTTATAAAATTAATTCTTTATAAAATAAAATTAAACAGTTTAATTTAATGATGAAAAAAACAACACATAACGCGATAACACCGTTCACTTCGGAACAGTTGGATTACATTCGATCATTTTTAGATACTTTGTCTAGATCTCAACTCATTTGGATATCTGGATATTTATGGGGATTGACAAGCGTTTCAGGATCTAAAAAAATAACTGGTATTTCTGAAAACACGACAATAGAAGATGTTCACCTTAATAAAAAAATTACTTTGATATCTGCTTCTCAAACTGGAAATGCACGTCAATTAGCTGAACAATTACGCAATGATATTAATGCAATTAATTTGGATGTTGTGTTATTTAATGCTGGAGATTACAAATTCAAACAAATCTTCAAAGAAACATTTTTAATTATTATTACTTCCACCTATGGAGAGGGAGAGCCTCCAGAAGAAGCAATTGAGTTATACAGATATTTATTTTCCAATAAAGCAATTAAAATGATAAATACCTATTTTGCAGTATTTAGCTTTGGAGATCGGTCATATGAATATTTTGCTAAAGCTGGAAAAGATTTTGATCACCGCTTAGAAGAGCTTGGGGGGCATCGATTATGCGATCGAGTCGACGTCGATATCGATTTTAAAGAAGAAGCGAATATATGGAGAAAAAAAATAGTTCTTTTGTTAAAAAATAAAATAATATCCACTTCCATATTTAATAAAAATAATAATATTTGTAGTATTGAACAAATAAATCACACTGTATATAACAAAGAGTATCCATTGCTTGCTTGTTTATCAACCCGATACAAAATTACTAGTCGCAATTCACTTAAGGATGTACACCATTTAGAGATAGATATTGCCGATTCTAATTTATATTATCAACCAGGAGATGCGTTAGGAGTGTGGTATGAAAATGATCCTAACCTTATTAATGAGTTATTAACATTATTAAGATTAAAAGGAACTGAGCAAGTACTAGTTAAAGAAGAGCCGATGTCTCTTCTTGAAGCATTACAAAAATATTACGAATTAACTCATAATACTTCTATTGTTGTAAAAAATATAGCTACTATTGCTCAGGATAAAATGTTGTTGGATTTATTCCGGAATCAAGAAAAATTAAATAAATTTATTTTAACTACACCTATTATTGAAATGATGCATCGTGTATCAATTTCAATAACTCCTCAAGAGTTATTAAAAATATTACGTCCTATGCAACCCCGATTTTATTCCATTTCTTCTGCTCAATCAGAAGTGGGAGATGAAATACATATTACTGTGAGTGTAGTACGATATAAGACAAATGAACGCTTCAGAACAGGTGGTGCTAGCGGTTACTTAGTAGATCGCATCAAGGAAAATGAAAAAATACGCATTTTTGTTGAACCTAATAATAATTTTAGATTACCAAAAAATCCTAATGTTCCAGTAATTATGATTGGAGCTGGGACAGGTATTGCTCCGTTTCGTGCTTTTATGCAACAAAGATCTTCAGATGGTGCGTCAGGAAAAAATTGGTTGTTTTTTGGGAATTTAAGATTTATAGATGATTTTCTTTATCAAATTGAATGGCAACGTTATTTTAGAGATGGGTTATTAACAAAAATTGATACAGCTTGGTCCAGAGATCAAAATAATAAGATTTATGTACAAAACAAATTGTTAAAGAATAGTGTTGAACTATGGTCATGGATTCAAGAAGGAGCTCATGTTTATGTGTGTGGCGATGCTCAGCACATGGCTCAAGATGTCAATGAGGCTTTAGTTACGTTAACATCTAAACACGGGAGCATGGACTTAGATAAAGCACATGAATTTTGGAATAAAATGCGGATACAACACCGTTATCAGAGAGATATTTATTAATGAACAAAAAACATGATTATTATAATAATAATGAAAATATAGAGTTATTATCCGATAATGAGCGCATTAAAGAAGCAAGTAACTTTTTAAGGGGTACTATTGCTCAAAATTTAGACAATAACTTAACCGGTGGATTTAATACAGAAGATGCTCAATTAATTAGATTTCACGGCATGTATCAACAGGATGACCGTGATGTACGTGTAGAACGAGTACACCAAAAGTTAGAACCATTAATTAATATGATGTTACGTTGTCGTTTGCCAGGTGGTGTAATCACGCCGGCACAATGGTTGGCTATCAACGATTTTTCAGAAAAATATACTTTATATGGAACGATACGTCTTACTAGTCGACAAACTTTTCAACTCCATGGTTTACTAAAACCTAATTTAAAAAGTGTGCATCATTTGTTGAATAAATTGGGATTAGATTCCATAGCTACTGCTGGAGATGTAAATCGTAATGTATTATGTACAGCTAATCCAATGGAATCAACATTACATTATCAGGTTTGGGAATTAGCGAAAAGTATTTCTTCATTTTTACTACCGAAATCTAATGCATATGCAGAAATTTGGTTAGATTCAAAAAAAACAGAATCTCTAGATTCTGAACCAATTTTAAGCGCCACTTATTTGCCTCGTAAATTTAAAATAGCAATTGCGATACCACCTATAAATGATGTAGATGTTCATGCCAACGATCTGAGTTTTATTGCTATCAAGAATGATAAAGCTGATCAAATAATTGGTTTTAATGTGTTAGTAGGTGGGGGATTAGCGATGACTTATGGAGATATTACTACATATCCTCGTAAAGCTAGTGAATTCGGATATATTGCTGAAAAAGATGTTTTAAAAATTGCAGAAGCAGTAGTTACAACGCAAAGAGATTGGGGAAATAGATGTGATCGTAGACATGCTAAAACAAAGTATACTTTAACTCGAGTTGGAGTAACAACATTTAAATCAGAAGTTGAACGTCGTTCTGGGGTAAAATTTTATCCAATTCATCCTTATGTATTCACGGACAGAGGAGATCGATTCGGATGGGTACAGGGTATCGATGATTATTGGCATCTCACTTTATTTATAGAAAACGGGAGGATTTCAAATAATGACCCCCATAAGTTGTTAAAACGTGGGATCGCAGAAGTTGCTCACATACATTCAGGTTCTTTTAGATTGACTTCAAATCAAAATTTAATTGTTTCTGGAGTATCCAAGGACAATAAATTGATAATTGAAAATACATTAAGAAAATATGGTGTAATCAATGATGATATTACACCGCAACGAAAAGCATCTATGGCATGCGTAGCGTTTCCTACTTGTCCATTAGCGATGGCAGAAGCAGAACGATTTTTACCGAAATTTGTTACTAAGATAGAAAATATCATGTCAAAATATGGATTAGATAAAAATGCTATTATTTTACGAGTAACAGGTTGCCCAAACAGTTGCGCTCGAGCGATGTTATCAGAAATTGGACTAACAGGAAGATCAATAGGACGTTATAATCTTTATTTAGGAGGTGATAAAATTGGTACACGTATTCCTCGTTTGTACAAAGAAAATATCACAGAAAATGATATTTTAAATATCCTTGATATAACTATTCATCGTTGGGCGCGCGAGAGAAATAATCAAGAATCTTATGGAGATTATGTAATAAGATCTGGAATAGTTAATGCTGTTGTAAATTCTGAAAAAGATTTTTATGAATAAACTATTAAATATTATTAATCATTGTTGGACTTTTACAGAACTTAATTCACTAGACATGAATGAACAAAAATTGATTTTAATCAAAATAAATCAATATTTAGAATCTTTAAATACAGCTGATAGATTGATATGGGCTATAGAACATTTACCGAATCAAGCGATATTGTCTTCAAGTTTTGGTATTCAATCATCAGTCAGTTTACATCTCGTCACTCATTACTATCCTAATATTCCGATTATTTTAATTGATACTGGTTATTTATTTCCAGAAACATATCGATTTATTGACCGTTTGACAGAAAAAATGCAATTAAATTTACATATATTTTCCCCTAATCAATCTGCAGCATGGCAAGAAGCACGATATGGTAAATTATGGACGCAGGGTATAAAAGGAATTAAACAATACAACACTATTAATAAAATTGAACCTATGAATCGTGCTTTAAGAACTCTGAAAGTAAAAACATGGTTCTCAGGACTAAGGAGGAATCAATCAGATAGTCGTAAAACATTACCAATCATAACTATTCAAAATGGAATTTTTAAATTCCTACCTATCGTTGATTGGAATTCTCTTCAGATCCATAAATACATGCAAAAGCATTCTTTAGAATATCATCCATTGCAGCAACAAGGTTATGTATCCATAGGAGATGTACATACTAGCAGAAAATGGGAACCTGGTATGAGAGAAGAAGATACACGTTTTTTTGGGTTGCAACGTGAATGTGGTTTACATATTATTGATTGAATTTATTATTATTTACACGAAATATAAGAGTTGTCAGCAGTGTTCTGGTTGAAAGGATGATCTCTCGTATTTTAATAATTATTAAGATATTCTTAGTACATACGTTTATGATGATAGAAAGTAAAATTTTAAAAATGAAAGATATGAGCTATTCTTATAGTTGTAATTTACAATTATATAATTATATTATATATACATTAATGTTCCTGAGGTTGCTTGTATCCTCAACATCAGCGTCAACGTAATTCTGTGGAATATTTGCCAATATTCATTGATCTTAAAAATAGGCCAGTGTTAGTAGTTGGAGGAGGTAGTGTTGCTGCACGTAAAATAAAAATGCTACACAGGGCGGGCGCTACTATTACAATAGTAGCGCCCGCCCTGTGTAGGGAACTAAAAAACACTTTAATTACACATAAAATCCATTGGATTAATAAAGATTTTCACCCTATGATGTTAGATCGAGTAATTTTAGTGATTGTAGCAACCAATAATTCTAAATTAAATACTGTAATATACCAAAATGCTGAAAAACGCCATCTATTAGTTAATACTGTGGATGACAAGAATAAATGTTCATGTATTTTCCCTGCTATTGTGGATCGGGATCCCATTTTAATAGGCATTTCTTCTTTCGGGAAAGCACCTATATTAGTGCGTATTTTACGTGAAAAACTGGAATTGTTATTACCAAAGTCTCTTGGATTTCTAGCAAAATTGGCTGGAGCATGGCGTAATCGAGTGAAGCAACATATCGTAGATACAGTGCTCAGACGTCAGTTTTGGGAGAAAATATTTTATCATGGACAGGTTGCTGCCTTAATAGAACAAGGTCGCCCTAAAGAAGCTAAAAAAGTGTTAAAATATACTCTTAATAATTCTAGAAACAATAAAAGTGATAAAAAAGGTCATGTTGTATTAGTAGGAGCAGGCCCCGGAGATATAGGATTATTAACTATCAGAGGGTTGCAAGTCATGCAACAAGCAGATATCATATTGTATGATTACTTAGTAAACTCAGATATTCTAGATTTAGCTCGTCGCGATGCAGATAAAATTTGTGTTGGAAAACATGTTGGAAATCATTCAATTTCCCAAAAAGAACTCAATCAATTTATGGTGCAATTAGCTCAAAAGGGGAATAAAGTCGTTAGACTCAAAGGGGGAGATCCATTTATTTTTGGACGGGGTGGAGAGGAATTACAGGCAATATCAGAGGCAGGTATTAAGTTTCAAGTAGTTCCTGGTATTACAGCAGGAATAGGTGTTGCAGCTTATTCTGGTATCCCCTTGACTCATAGAAAATTTGCTCGTAGCGTTATTTTTATTACAGGGCATAATACAAATGACCACAACGATCAATTTAACTGGAACAGTTTGTCAAACAATAAGCAGACATTAGTGATTTATATGGGGAAACTTAATGCTATAAATATTAGGAACAATTTGATTATTCATGGACGAAATATACATACTCCCATAGCTGTAATTAGTAAAGGAACATATCAAGATCAAAAAATCTTAATTGGCACCTTAATTGAATTAGAAAAATTAGCACAAATGGCTGATAACCCCGCCTTGTTAATTGTTGGTGATGTAGTTTTATTGCATAATCAAATAAATTGGTTTGGTCAAAAAGCATTGAATTACTATCCTATTAATTCAATTATTAATTTGATATAAATTAAAAGGGTAATATATGATCTATAATAGAAAATACATTACTTATTTTCATAAATTAGAATCAGAAAGTATCTATATTATTCGTGAAGTAGTTGCTGAGTTTCAAAAACCAGTCATGTTGTATTCTATTGGTAAAGATTCTTCAGTAATGTTACATTTAGCTCGAAAAGCATTTTATCCTAGTCCATTACCTTTTCCTTTATTACATATAGATACTGGTTGGAAATTTCATGAAATGTATGTATTTCGAGATAATACCGCTAAATCTCATAATTTAGAGTTATTAGTATATAAAAATCCAGAAGGGGTATCTATGGGAATCAACCCATTTATTCATGGTAGCGCTAAGCATACAGATATTATGAAAACAGAAGGTTTAAAACAAGCATTATATCAATATGGATTTGATGCAGCTTTTGGAGGTGCTCGCCGTGATGAAGAAAAATCTAGATCTAAAGAACGGATCTATTCATTTCGAGATAAATTTCATTGTTGGAATCCTAGAAAACAACGCCCGGAGTTATGGTACAACTATAATGGAAGAATTAATAAAGGAGAAAGTATTCGTGTATTTCCTTTATCCAATTGGACAGAATTAGATATTTGGCAGTATATTTTCTTTGAAAAAATTGATATAGTATCACTATATTTAGCTAAAAATCGCCCCGTAATTCATAGAGACGGCCATTTAATCATGGTGGACGACAATCGAATTAATCTTAAATCTGAAGAAATCGTAGAAACTCGTATGGTACGATTTCGTACATTAGGATGTTGGCCATTAACCGGAGCAATTGAATCTCAAGCAGAGACATTACCTGCAGTAATTGAAGAAATGTTAATGTCTAATAAAAGTGAACGTCAAGGTCGAATTATTGATTTCGATCAATCCGGATCTATGGAAAACAAAAAACGCCAAGGTTATTTCTAAAGGAACATCATGATAAATACCATAGAACAGGAAATTATCGATCATGGAGGAATTGAAAATTATTTATATGCGCAACAACATAAAATTTTGTTGCGCTTTCTTACATGTGGTAGCGTAGACGACGGTAAAAGCACCCTGATAGGCCGATTATTACATGATTCTTATCAAATTTATGATGATCAATTATCTATTCTTCATACGGATAGTAAAAAAATTGGTACTCAAAAAAATAAATTAGACTTGGCTTTGCTAGTAGATGGATTACAATCGGAACGCGCTCAAGGTATTACCATAGATGTTGCTTATCGTTATTTTTTTACTAAAAAACGTAAATTTATCATTGCTGACACTCCAGGACATATAGAATATACAAAAAATATGATTACTGGCGCTTCTACTAGCGACTTAGCTATTTTATTAGTTGACGCTCGTAAGGGCGTACAGAATCAAACTAGAAGGCATTGGTTTATCACTGTACTTCTAGGTATTCAGCATATTATAGTAGCTGTTAATAAAATGGATTTAATAAATTATAATCAAAAAATATTTCAAAAGATTATAGAAGAATATTTAGAATTCACTAAAAAATATTTACCTACCGAAATAAATACAAAATTTATCCCAATATCCGCTTTAGACGGAGATAATGTTACAACGTTATCAAGAAATATGAAGTGGTACAATGGACCCACATTATTAGAAATTTTAGAAGATATTCATATTGATGATGATTTGCATTTCGATAAAAAAGAATTACGTTTTCCAATACAATATGTAATTCGTCATAATTTAGATTTTAGAGGTTATATTGGTACTATTGCTTCTGGTAATATGCATGTTGGACAATGTATCAATATTTTTCCTTCGAATACTACTTCTATTATTAAACGTATTATTAAATTTAACACAGATCAAACACATGCTGAAGCTGGAGAGGCAATTGCTGTAATTTTGGAAGATGATCTTGACGTTAGTCGCGGAGATATGATAATTGATTCTCATGCCGCTATTACACCTGTTCAAAAGGCTTTGGTAGATGTAGTATGGATGAAAAAAGAAGCATTAAAAGAAAATCAATATTTTAATGTTAAAATCACTACTAAAACAGTAAAAGCTCAGATAAAAAGTATAGAATACCAAATAGATGTAGATACCTTGCAATATCGAAAAACAAACATAATCCCACTCAATGGAATTGGATTAATAAAATTGTTATTTTCTGAACCATTGCTATTAGATCAATACTCTCATTATCCAATAACTGGTAGCATGATATTTATTGATTTATTAACTAATGAAACTGTAGGAGCTGGAATGGTACGTACTCCTATCGTGTGCCATAAATTAAAGTATAACAACAAAAATTATAATGAATTTGAATTGGCATTACATGAATTTATTCGTTTTCATTTTCCTCATTGGAAAATCCCAAATTTATCATGACGACAATCATACTATGACTCACAAAAATAATCATCACATATCCAACAAAAATATTTTTTGGAACACTGGGTATATAACACAAAAAGATCGTGAATTTTTACATAAACATCATGCTATGTTATTATGGTTTACAGGACTATCAGGAGCTGGAAAATCAGTTTTAGCTAATATTTTAGAAAAAAAATTACACTACAGAAATGTTAGCACATATATGTTGGATGGAGATAATGTCCGATATGGATTATGTCGGGATTTAAGATTTAGAGATCATGATCGACATGAAAACATACGTCGATCGGGAGAAACAGCACGATTGATGGTTGATGCTGGCATAGTGGTATTAGCTACTTTTATTTCTCCTTATGCTTGTGATCGTCAAATGGTACGCAGTATGTTTCCTACCAATAATTTTGTTGAAATATTTGTCGACACACCATTTCATATATGTGAACAACGTGATACAAAAGGTTTGTATAAAAAAGCTAGATCTGGTGAAATAGAAAGTTTTACTGGTATAAGTTCTGCTTATGAAAGACCAAAAAAACCAGATATATATTTAGACGGTCAAAAATCAATTACAGAGTTAATTGACCAAATATTGCAATCATCATGTATTGAATATTTGTTTACAATAGATCTATCTAATAATAGATAGGATATGTAACAAAATATTGTATAATTAATAATTTAAGTGAATTAATCATCTATGATAGCAGTCTTTATTAAAAATTAATTGATTATAACAAAAACCGTTGCCCTTTAAAAATACAATAAATCTTTCAAACAAGCAATATTCTTTTTATAATTAAAATTTAATAATTTATGAGATTTTTCAATCAATCATGACAACATTGCAATTCTAAATTTTACACCAATGAACTACAATTATGCATTTAATGATTATTATCATCTATCCAATAAATATTTATTCATTATTAGTAACAGAGAATTAATTGTACGATGAATATAATCGTTTAATTAATATGAAACATAATGAATTGGCGGCGCAAATGAACAAATTAAATTGTATGTTATTGGCATTGTTTGCTTGGTTACAGTATTCACTATGGTTGGGTAAAAATGGTATCTATGATTTAATATCTACTCATAATACAATTATATTATATAAAAATATTAATAATATCGATCAAATGAGGGCTCGTAATAATCAATTATTATATGAAATTTATGATTTACTTCATGGATATGAAGCAATTGAGGAACGATCAAGATATGATCTTGGCATGATTAAACTCGGTGAAACTTTTTATTTACCAACATTGTATAGTAATGTTAACTAAACTAACGTCAAAAAACGATCTAATCCCAATTAATTATATATAAATTGTTTGTTTATATCTGAATATGTTGAAAAAAAAATTTCCATACATTACTGCTATTCTTCCGGCAGCAGGCACTGGAAAACGCATGAATAGTTTATTACCAAAGCAATATTGTACCATAGGTAACAAAACTTTAATTGAATATTCCATCAATGCCTTGCTATGTCAATCATGTATTCGCCATTGTATTGTAGTAATTAATGCACAGGATCGTTGGTTTCATCAATTATCTATTTCTTATGACCCCAGAGTTAGTGTAGTTGTTGGAGGGCACACACGAGCTGATTCAGTGATGGCTGGATTACGGCATGTAAAAAAAAAATCAGTTTGGGTTATTGTGCATGATGCGGTACGTCCTTGTTTGCATCATGAAGATTTAATAAGGCTCTTTGAAATTACAAAATTTTCTCAAGTAGGTGGGATTTTAGCAATACCAATCTTTAATACTATTAAACGAAGTTACTATGGAACTAATTTTATTAAATATACTGTAAATCGTGAAAATTTATGGCATGCTTTAACTCCACAATTGTTTAATTATGATCTTTTAAAATATTGTCTTAAAAAAGCTTTAAAAAATAGAGTGACTGTTACTGATGAAGCATCAGCTATAGAATATTGTGGATATAAATCCATTTTGATACAAGGCCGCTCTGATAATATAAAAGTTACTCATCAAGATGATTTAAAATTGGCTAATTTTTATTTATCTAAATCATATAAAAAAACTTAATGAGATTGTAAACATGTTACGCATTGGTTATGGTTTTGATGTACATCAGTTTGGAGGATGTCGACCGCTTATTATTGGAGGAGTGGAGATCCCCTATATGAAAAAAATTAAGGCACATTCTGATGGCGATGTGATGATGCATGCTTCGATAGATGCTTTATTAGGAGCCGCTTGTCATGGTGACATTGGGTCAATGTTTCCGGATACTGATCCTAAATATAATAACATGGATAGTCGAAAATTATTACGAATTGCCTGGAATAAAATTACTATACAAGGGTATTTGTTAGAAAATATAGATATTACTGTAATTCTACAAATCCCAACAATAAATACATATATTTATCAGATGAGACATCATTTATCCCAAGACTTAAATTGTGCAGTAGATAATATTAATATAAAAGCTACCACTACTGACACACTGGGATATATCGGACGATCTGAAGGTATTGCGTGTATAGCAGTCGTATTATTAACACGTTAAAGTATTGATCAAACTGTACAATATATATTTTACAGTTACATATGCACCTATCAGGTACGATACGTTTATTAAAAAAGTATTTGATTATTATTTATTATTATGGCGTATCATTATGATGCGCGATTCGTTCTATTATCTGTTAGATAAAGTATTACATCAGTATCATCAAGTGTAATATAAAAGCTCAATGTATATTATTGCATAATATTTATGTTTGATTATCCATATTATATTATGGATACTAATGATTTATAAAAACATACGAAATTATTTAAATTTTATAAGATACTTATTCATTTTTGAATAATCATAAAAATATAGTCTAGTGGTTTTTATCTATGAAACAAAAATATGTAGATATTAAAAAAAATATTATAACGATTCCTAAAAATTATAAAAAATAATCCATTGTTGTATACACATAAATAAGTATTTTTTACTAATTGTTGATATGCAGCATATAAGTGTATGTCACAAACATATGAGTTATTTATTTGATTATTAAAATATATCTAATATTAATGCCAAATGTATATGTGTTATTCATATAATGTGTGATTTTTAAATAAATAAATTATCAATAGAAAATAAGCAGGAAGCAGAGGAGTTTAACGCATCTATTATGCTGGTAGATAGCAGATCGATAATTTATATAATAGTGGTTCTTGTATTGCTGGAAGGATGTTCTAGTGACAATATCCATAAATACCATAATCAACGCGCGTCACGATCCACAAATTCTGATGTTACTATCTATATGTCGCAAGAAAAAAAGACAAATCTGCGATATCCTCAGAACACACCTATTGCGAATAACATACATAAGTACAATAATGCAAATTATAGTTCTTATCATAAATCTACATACACAGTAAAATCAGGCGATACCTTATTTTATATTTCTTGGATTACAGGAAATGATTGTCTAAATTTAGCAAAAATAAATAATATTAAGGATATCAATGTATTAAAAGTAGATCAAGTTTTAAAAGTACATCATAATACAATATGGTTGTATTTTCAAAAATTATTGAGAGAGATTTTCATCTCCTTTGATAGAGCTAATAATGCTTTAAAAAAAACATTGATTTTTGATGCAAAACAATCGTTTTATCCTAAACCGTATAATAATACTTATTCTAATCTCGATATGTCTTATAATATGATTACTCGTTCAAAAATATCACATTTGGTGGCAATCAAAGATTGGTATTGGCCAACAAATGGCACAATTATTAATACTTTTTCTGATGCTGAAAGAGGCAATAAAGGAATTGATATATCCGGCACTTTAGGTCAGCCTGTTGTGGCTACCGCTAATGGAAAAGTAGTATACATTGGAAATACGTTAAAAGGATATGGCAATTTGATTATCCTCAAACATGATAATAACTATCTTAGTGCTTATGCACACAACGATATGATATTGGTTGCTGAACAACAGACAGTCAAAATGGGTGAAAAAATTGCAACTATGGGTAACAGCGGGACTGATAAAGTAAAATTACATTTTGAAATCAGATATAAAGGAAAATCTGTAGATCCTTTATATTATCTCCAGAACAGGTAAATTTAAATTGACTATAAGTTAATATTTTATTTGAATTAAATATACAAAATGCTGTATTTGTATAAATAAATACTACTTTTTATGTTTGCACTGGTTTAATACTGATTTAAAATATTTTGATTTAAAAATTTTAGTCAGTTATTAATCTAAAAATACAGTACATAATTTTTAAATTTTAATTTTTCAGGTATGAAGTAAGATATATCCATTGATATATATATTAAGCATAAAAAGGTCATATTTATCTCATTCTATAAAATATGGTATATATGTACTACATAATAACGTTTTAATGCACCTATAATATTAATCAAAACAGTAAAATTTAGTACTAATTGAGCAAAGGAAAATAAATCATAATAACTGTGAAAGATTATATATATTATTATGCATTTTTACTATTGTAAAAATGTTGTAAATGATTATGGCATTTGAAGGTATTGTATTAAATAAGTGACAATGTACTTTGATTTGATATATCCTAATTTTTTTTGAAAAATAAATATTGAAATATATATTTATATATATGTTATTACAGAAAAGATTATGTTACACAAACATACATTATCAACTAAATATTACATCCATGTTTAAAATTTTATCTATAAAAATAGATCATATAAACTACTTAAATGCCCATTCATCTATTATCGGTGAATAGAAAAAATTATTATAAAGAATTTTTTGATTTTATATTTTTTAAAATTTAATTTGTAATAGAATAAATTATAATATTACTAATAATAATCGGTAGTATTTATTCAAAAAAATGAATTTCTATATGACTTAAATATAAATAATATTCTATTGTTTTTGATTTCTATCTTTTTGAAAATTGTTTATAATGTGTAGTTATGCAATTTATATATGTGTGTGGAATTTTTTATTCCATGATGGAATTTGTATGTACAAAAATATTGATGATATTCGTCAAGAATTTCTTAGTTTTTTTAAAAAAAGAGGACATGAAATTGTATCAAGCAGTACTTTAGTGCCTAATAGTGATCAAACATTATTATTTACTAATTCTGGTATGAATCAATTTAAAAACATATTTTTAGGCATTGATCATCCATTATTTAAGCGTGTTGCTACCGCGCAACGTTGTGTACGTGCTGGAGGTAAACATAATGATTTAGATAATGTTGGATACACTGAATGGCACCTAACATTTTTTGAGATGTTAGGTAATTTTAGTTTTGGAGATTATTTTAAACATGAAGCTATTCAGTTGGCTTGGGAGTTATTGACTAACGTTAATTGGTTTAATCTGTCTAAAAATAAATTATGGGTAACAGTGCATATTTGCGATGATGAATCCTATGATATTTGGTCCAAAAAAATAGATATCCCTAACGAACATATTGTTAGGATTGGTAACAATACAAATGATTTTTGTGATTCTGATAATTTTTGGAAAATGGGAAATATTGGACCTTGTGGTCCTTGTTCAGAAATATTTTATGATCGTGGAGATCAGTTTCCAGGGGGACCTCCTGGTAGTGTAGAAACATTTGGAGAAAGATATGTTGAAATTTGGAATTTAGTATTTATACAATTTAATCGTCAAGAGAACGGTCATCTTTTGTCGCTCCCTATGTTATCAGTAGATACTGGGATGGGTTTAGAACGTATTACTTCAATATTACAAGGAGTAAATAGTGCTTATTCTATTGATGTATTCAAAAAATTGATATCTTCTATATCTCGAATCATGAAAATTAATGATATTCATGCGAATAGATCCGTATATGTAATCGCCGATCATATTCGTACATGTTCATTTTTAATTCAAGATGGCATTCTTCCTTCTAACGAAGGTCGCGGTTATGTATTACGTCGTATTATTCGTAGGGCTATTCTTCATGGAAGAAAACTGGGTATAAATGATATTTTCTTTTACAAATTAGTCCCCCCTCTTATTAAAGCTATGCATCATATAGCTAATATATTACATGAAAAAAAAGATTTTATAGAAAAAATTTTACTTAGTGAAGAAAAATTATTTAAAAATACTTTAAAAAGAGGATTAGAATTATTAGAGAAACAATTAATACGATTACAAGGAAATTGCTTACACGGTGAAATAGCATTTCATTTATATGATACTTATGGATTTCCATTAGAATTAACTCAAGATGTTTGTTTAAAACATGGTATACACATAGATCAAATAGGATTTGATCAAGCCATGTTAACACAAAAAAAACGTACAAAAGAATCAAACAAATTTGATATAACTTATGAAAAATTATCACTATATAATGTATCAAGTATATTTGTTGGACATGATAAGCTTAATTGTAAAGCTCGGGTAATAGCACTGTTTCAAAAAAATAAATCAATAAATAAAATTGACACAGAAGAAGAAGGAATAGTCATTCTAAATAATACTCCTTTTTATGGAGAATCTGGGGGGCAAATTGGAGATTGTGGTCAATTAAATACTAAATCTGGATTTTTTCAAGTTACTAATACAAAAAAATATGGGCACACAATAGCTCATCTAGGAATGGTCAATAATGGTGGAACTATTAGTGTTGGAGAAGAAATAGTTGCTCAAGTAGATCAACATAAAAGGAAATGTATTTCTTTGAATCACTCCGCCACACACTTGTTACATGCTGCTTTGTTTCAAGTTATTGGATCTCATGTGATGCAAAAAGGATCATTGGTAAATGATCGATATTTACGTTTTGATTTTTATCATCACGAAAAAATGACAACGATGCAAATAAATACAGTAGAAAATATTGTAAATCAACAAATTTGGAAGAATTCTCCTATTACAGTTGACGTTATGCCAATAGAAGTAGCTAGAGATAACGGAGCTGTAATATTGACCAATAAAAAATACGATAAAAAAGTTCGTGTTCTCAGAATAGGAAGTTTTTCTATTGAATTATGTGGGGGAACTCATGCTGCGCGTACTGGAGAAATTGGTGTGTTTGTGATTACCAAATACTTTAGTATTGCTTCTGGTATTAAACGTATTGAAGCAGTAACTAGTAACGTAGCGTTATCTGTAATACATCAACATAAGATGTTGCTTAAAAATATTTTTCAATTAACTCAAAGTGATGATAAAAATATATTAAGTAAAATACATGAATTTAAATACCGTTATCAAAAATTAGAAAAAGAGATAGATTGTTTAAGAAACCAACAAAATATACAACAAAGTTTATCATTCATTAAGAACACCTACTATATTAAAGATGTACCAGTCTTAATCAAACAAGTGGTTAATCTGACTCCAAAAACGTTACTTAAGATGATAGATTGCATTAAACATCAATTAAAATCAGGAGTGATTATTCTTATTAATATCAATGAAAACAACAAAACTAATTTAGTGACAGCTGTAACTAAAGATTTAATAGAACGTAATCGTATAGATGCTTTATCTTTGGTTCGGTGTATTATAAATGCCCTTGGTGGAAAGGGTGGAGGTAGACCTGATTTTGCTCAAGCTGGTATTAACAATATCACAACTACATCTAAAGTATCTATTGCAGTAGATTCTTTGTTACATAAGATATTGTAAATAATTACACAACTATATTAAAGTTGTTTTAAAATAAAAAAATTGTTCATGTATTGTGAAGTAGTGCGCTAAAATTTTCGAAAAGTAAAGTATAAATGTTATATACAGATATTGATTTCATATTGTTCATAAATTTTAAAAACAGTAAAATTTAAGCAGTCTGGGTTATTTGAATTTTTCAAGGAGTAAAGAATGCTTATTCTGACTCGACGAGTTGGTGAAACTCTCGTCATTGGAGATGAGGTTACAGTCACTGTATTAGGTATTAAAGGGAACCAAGTCCGCATTGGTGTAAATGCTCCCAAGGAGATATCTATACACCGAGAAGAAATTTATCAACGTATTAAAGCTGAAAAATCACAACAGAACTTGTGCTAAAGTTATTATTTTTTAATAAATTTATAAAATAGTAGTTTTATGACAAAAAATTTAGTTGTAAATTACATGAAAACAACGTAATGTAGCAGAGAATTTTTGATCATAATAAACAAATAAAATAAACCAATAAACAGAGCAGATAATAAAATGTTCAGTGAGGTGGCCGAGCGGCTGAAGGCACTCCCCTGCTAAGGGAGTATATGGTGCTCAACACTGTGTCGAGGGTTCAAATCCCTCCCTCACTGTTTTTTGTTTTGTTAGCAGTGACGATGCACCCGTAGCTCAATTGGATAGAGCACTCGGCTACGAACCGAGCGACCGGAGGTTCGAATCCTCTCGGGTGTATTGTATATTATTTAAATTATTAAATAATTAAAATTTAATTGATTATACAAGTAAATTTGTATTTCATTTATAACGGAAATGACACCATCTATGATGGACTGTGTCTACGATGATTTTAGTGCAATTGTATAATATGTTTATTCGAGTATTTGCTTTTGATTTTGAGCTATAGAAATGTTTAAAAACTTATCCAATAAAATATCACAATCAATACGTAATATTGTTGGTTCTGGACGTTTAACAGAAAACAATATTAAAGAAACTTTAAATACAGTTAAAATTGCTTTATTAGAAGGAGATGTGGCGTTACCCGTGGTACACAGTTTTATTAATAAAGTTAAAAACAGCATAATAGGAAAAGATATAAACAAACATTTAACTCCAGGTCAAGAATTTATTAAAATCATGCATACGTCTTTGGTAAAAGTTATAGGAGAAGGATCAAATGATTTAAATTTAAATACTCAAATACCAGCAATAATATTAATAGTAGGTGCGCAAGGTTCTGGAAAAACTACTACTGTTGGAAAGCTTGCAAAATTTTTAAAAATTAAAAAAAACAAAAAAGTATTAGTGGCATCAACTGACGTGTATAGACCAGCGGGTGTACAACAATTAAAATCATTGATATATTCTGAAGATATAAGTTTTTTTGAAGATTATAATATTATTAAAAACAAACCAATTGATATACTAAAATCAGCAACCATGGTATCAAAATCATTATCTTATGATGTTTTATTAATAGATACCGCTGGTTGTTTAGATACAGATGATTATTTGCTTGCGGAACTATCTGAAATACATGAATTTATTACTCCAATAGAAACTTTATTCATTGTGGATTCTATGATCGGACAAGTAGCTATTAATAGTATAAACGTGTTCAATAAAACCTTACCGTTAACCGGAATTATTTTAACTAAATTAGATGGAGATTCACGCGGCGGGGTAGCTTTATCCATCAAATACCTTACTAATAAACCTATAAAATTCATAGGAACAGGAGAAAAAATTGATGCATTAGAGTCTTTCAATGCATACAGAATAGCTGGACGCATACTTGGAATGGGCGACATACTTTCATTAATTGAAGATATTGATAATCAATCAGAATGGGTTAAAGAAAAAAAATATATTAATAAAAATAGTGTAGACTTTAATTTATATGATTTTTTAGGTTACATAAAACAAATACGAAGTATGGGGGGGGTTAATAAAATAATAAGTAAATTACCTCTTAATATAGGAGGAGTGAACTTAGATAGTATTCAATCATATACTCATGACAATACATTCATACGTATGGAAGCCATAATCAACTCTATGACTCTGAAAGAACGTATGCATCCAGAAATAATTACGGGATCTAGAAAAAAACGTATTGCCAGCGGATCTGGAGTACATATGCAAGATGTTACTAAGTTACTAAACACATTTAATCGTATACGTATTACGATACAAAAAATAAACAAAAATGAAATATTTCGAATGATACGCACATTAAAAAATAAAATATCATCTAAATTTACAATTAATTAAAAGATATTTTATTGATTAAATCGATAAATATATATTCATATTATTGAATGTGAGTTTATTGATTTTTTTGGTTACTAATTTAAGGCATATACTTATGGTAAGAATCAGATTATCGCGAGGAGGTCATAAAAAAACTCCTTTTTATCACATAGTTGTTACTGATAGTAGAAATGCACGGGATGGTCGTTTTATCGAATGTGTTGGATTTTTTAACCCAATTAAATTTAGAAATCAAAAAGAATTACATATAAATACAAAACGTGTAAAATATTGGTTACAGAGAGGAGCGAGTCCGTCTAAACGTGCTTTAAAATTAATAAAAAATTTATGAAAAATAATGAATACCCAATAGACAAAGAAGGCATTACGGCGCCACCCCCTCACCCTGTAGTAATAGGAAGAATAGTAGGCGCATATGGAATATTAGGGTGGGTACGAGTGATATCATTTACTGAACAAAATGATAACATATTTCATTATAGCCCATATTTTACTATCATCCAATCTACATGGAAATCCATTTATTTAGATCAATGGAAACTAATTGGGAAACATTATATTGTTAAAATACGAGGAATTTCAAATAGAGATTCTGCTCAATTGTTAAGTCGTTGTAATATTATTATTGATGACACACAATTTCCACGTATAAATAACGATGAATATTATTGGAGAGATTTAATAGGATGTGCAGTGATTACTGTACCGGGAGTCCTTTTAGGGAATATTGTCAGTATAATAGAAACCACAGCAAATGATGTTTTAGTAGTAAAAATGCATCAATCTAATCCTCATAGAATCAAAAATTGCCTTATTCCTTTTCTTATCAAAAGAGTTATTAAAAATATTAATTTTATCACGCATATTGTTACTGTAGATTGGGATCCTAATTTTTAATTTTATTATAAAATAAAGTATAAAAATATATGTTGTTAGGTGTAATTACTTTATTCCCAGATATGTTTCAGTCTATTGTTCGTTACGGAATAGTAGGCCGATCAATTCGAAGGGGTATTCTTTCCTTAAAATTGTGGAATCCGCGCGTGTTTTCAGATGATCGATACCACAAAGTAGATGACCGTCCCTACGGAGGAGGACCAGGTATGGTAATGATGATTGCACCTCTTAGGAATGCAATCAATCAAGCAAAAAATGCATTAGGAAATAACATTAAAGTAATTTATCTCTCTCCTCAAGGAAGAAAGTTGAATCAAAAATATGTATATAAATTAGCATATGATCATCAGAAGTTAATTTTAGTTTGTGGTAGATATCAAGGTATTGATGAAAGATTAATTCAAACAGAAATCGATGAAGAGTGGTCTATAGGAGATTATATAATTAGTGGAGGAGAGTTAGCAGCTATGGTGTTAATAGATGCGATATCTAGAGTTCTGCCTGACGTGTTAGGAAATAAAGATTCAAAAAAATCAGATTCTTTTTTCAAAGGAAGATTAGATTGTCCACATTATACGCGACCTGAAACTTTTAATGACATGAAAGTACCCTCAGTATTATTATCAGGAAATCACTATAACATCCATCGTTGGAGACAAAAACAAGCTTTGGGTTATACCTGGATTAAAAGACCAGATTTACTTAATGATACACAATTAACTGATGAAGAAAAAAATTTGCTTGCTGAATTTAAAAATGAATACTTTAATCATTAAATAAAAACTAGAGAATAATATATATGCATGAATCAATAAATAATTTTGAAGAAAAACAAATGAAAAAAAATATACCGTACTTACACCCAGGTGATACAATAGAGGTGAAAACATGGGTTATTGAAGGTAATAAAAAACGCCTACAAATTTTTGAAGGAATAGTTATTTCTATTAAAAATCGTGGATTACATTCTTCGTTTACTGTAAGGAAAATTTCTAGTGGAGAAGGTGTAGAGCGAGTATTTCAATCACATTCTCCTGTAATTGAAGAGATTAAAATTAAACGATTTGGCATCGTACGTCGTGCTAAATTATATTATTTACGTAATCTTAGCGGAAAATCAGCACGAATCAAAGTACGTATGAACTCATAACGTGATATATTTGTATTAAAAACATTTAATATGAGTTTGATACACAGTATTGGTTTATTAAAATTTTTAATCATTATTGTTTATGTAAACCAGTGATATTGGGATCATGGATCATGCAAAACATTTGGTTTTTTATAAAATAATCAATTCATTTAAAAGATTGTAATATTTAAATTTTTCAAAAAAATCATTTAATGCAATATAACTATTTGATATGACATAATATGTATTAAAATTAAAAACTATATTTCATATTATATATTATATAAATAATAATACATATTCATACAGATATGATTTAGCTTATGTATGAACAGAATCTTACATGAGATTCAACATTAAATGTCACTCAGTTCACCAATTTATAATAATTTATTAAAAATAATAATATATAACTATATTTACGTTAGTTTTATATGTGTATATATAATATGATATATGTTATCATTTTTAATGATTATTTTAGTTTTATAAATTTATTATACAATGCCTAATTATATTAAGGATAATAATATGCAGAAAAATGAGCACGATAATATCTATATCGATAACACATACCCAATCATTACTCCTAAACAATTAAAGACTCAATTTCCTGTAACATATTTTGAACAGAAAACCGTTGTAGATTCTCAAAATATAATTATGAATATTATTCATAGGCGTGATCCGCGTCTATTGGTAATATGCGGTCCTTGTTCTATTCATGATGTTAATGCTACTTTTGATTACGCTAATAAATTAAAAACCTTATCAACAGAGTTGCAGGATCAATTATATATCGTTATGCGTGTATATTTAGAAAAACCTCGTACTAGCATTGGTTGGAAAGGATTAATTAACGATCCACATATGAATGGTTCCAACGACATTGAATTGGGTTTAAAAATTGCTCGACATATGCTGGTAGAATTAATAAAAATTGGATTACCACTGGCTACTGAAGTATTAAATCCGTATATTCCACAATATATTGGAGAACTCTTCAGTTGGTCATCTATTGGAGCACGTACTACAGAATCCCAAATACATCGAGAAATAGCGTCTGGCTTATATACACCTGTAGGATTTAAAAACAGTACCAACGGAAATTTTTATAATGCAGTTAACGCAATACATGCTGCAATGCTACCTCATCGTTACATTAGCATCAACCAATCAGGTCAAGTATGTTTACTACATACTAAAGGCAATCCTAATGTTCATATAATTTTAAGGGGAGGAGAAAATCCTAATTATTATCCGGAAAATATTATTGATTGTGAACAAAAAATAATAGAAGCTAAATTACCCTTAGCATTAATGGTAGATTGCAGTCATGGTAATTCTAACAAAGATTATCGTCGTCAGGTTGATGTAGCACGATCCATTTTACGCCAAATTAAATGCGGAAACCGTTCTATTATTGGATTGATGATAGAAAGTTATATTCATTCTGGTAATCAATCCATCAATTTATCATCTTCTACAACACAATACGGAATATCAGTTACCGATGCGTGCATAGATTGGAAAACAACCAAACACTTACTATATGATTTACATAAAGAACTCAAACCATTGCTTATCAATCGCATATCGGGAGCTGAAATGGCATGACAACAGAACTAAATACTTTACGCAATAAAATTGATAAAATAGATCAGAATTTATTAAGATTGTTATCTCAACGACTTTTTTTAGTTTCAAAAATAGGAGAAATAAAAAGTCGTTGTGGATTATTTATTTATTCACCAGATAGAGAAGAAATGATAATCTCCTGTCGGAGACAAGAAGCATTAGAATTAGGTATTTCTCCAGATTTAGTAGAAGATATATTGCGTCGCATTATAAGTGAATCTTATTATAATGAGAATGAAAAAGGATTTAAAACGTTGCATCCAAACTTAGGGCCAATTGTGATCATTGGTGGAAAAGGACAAATGGGGCAATTTTTTTATAAAATGTTAACTTTATCAGGATATAAAGTGCGAATTTTGGATAAAGATAACTGGGGGCATGCAAAATCAATGTTAACCGATGCCGGGATGATAGTAATTAGCGTTCCTATTCATTCAGTTACTAATGTAGTTGAAAAATTATCATATCTACCCCCCCCAAACTGCATTATAGTAGATTTATCATCTGTAAAAAAAATATCCTTCAATGCTATATTGTCTGCGCACACTGGTCCAGTATTAGGATTACACCCTATGTTTAATCCAGACCATGGAAGTATGGTAAAACAAGTAGTAATTTACTGCGAAGGACGTTATCCAGAAGCGTATCAATGGTTATTAGAGCAAATACAATTGTGGGGTGCAAGATTGCATTCCTGCAATACAATAGAACATGATCAATATATGAGTATTATGCAAGGATTATGTCATTTTATTACTTTTGTAACTGGATATCATTTTTTAAAAGAAAACATTAATTTAAAAAAAATGCTATTTCTGGCTTCACCAACATTTCGATTGAAACTAATAACAATAGGGAAATTATTTAATCAAGATCCTCAGTTATATGCTGATATCATCATGAATTCCAAAAACAATCTCATATTGATTAAACGTTATTATAGAAGATTAGGTAGGATTGTAACATTATTAGAACAGGATAAAAAACAAGAATTGATTGATCAATTTAAAAAAATTCAAAATTGGTTTGGCTCATATACTGATCTTTTTTTTAAAGAAAGTCGTAAGATATTACGTCACGTTAATAATTATAAAGATAATGTATAACGTAAATAATAATCCGAATAATTATTTTAATTATATGGTGGTAATTTTTAATTAAAGCCTACTTGTGTAGGCCTAATAGTTTGCTATATAAGATAATTTTTTAAATTTAAAAATTATTTTACATGCACAAAAATATATATATATTTATTTTTTAAAATAATTGAATAGCATATATACGATTACAAGTATCCATTATTTTCTGCAATAAATTTTATAATTTATATGTTGAATAACATATAAATTATAAAATTTATTGCAGTATTGAACTACCTCAGTGATTAGATTCACCTAATAACAACCTAATATTTTTAATGAATAGGCAATTTTTTGTAATTCCGAAAAGATCTGTTGTGTATATATATTATTTATATGCGCCATCATTTCAATAATAACTATATTTTTTAATCTTTCATATGATAAGAGACGTGCTCTTAAATAAGTTGTGTGAGTATTATAAAATTGTAACACATTTAATATTTCATACAATTTCTCCGATTGTCCTTCAATAGAGACCATAAAAACAGTTTTTCTAGCTATAGAGCAATTAATAACTACAACATTTTTATTTTTTAAAATAATAAATCTAGTTGTATTTTTGTAAGAATTAGCAAGATTATATGTCAATAATGAATTTAATCCATAAAATTTACCTCCCTGTATACTGCCCAAAGCTGCCAAATTGGATTGATTTAATTTAGATATCGTTTCCATGGCAACTGCACTGCTTTCACAAAATACAATCTTCCATTCTGAGAAACATTTTAAAAATTTACTACATTGCTGAACGGGTTGAGGATGGCTGTATATAATTTGAATTTGATTTATATCAGTATGATTATTGACCAAAACACAATGATTGACAGGAATAGTAATTTCGTCTACTAACAACAATCGGGTGTTTAGTAATAATTCACCTATTTCATCGATTAATCCAGAACTAGAATTTTCTATGGGAATTACACCGTATTCTGCCTGATCACATTCTACTAAAGTAAAAACATCATCAAATCTTTGACAACTATACTCTATGACTTGATCAAAATGACGACTAGCATACTGTGTAGCGGCAATATGAGAATATGATCCTTTAGGACCCAAAAATGCTACATGCGCTATAGATTTGTAAATCATAAAAAACTCATTAATGGTTATATTTTCATATTTAAATATAATATCTGTAGATAATTTGAGGTTTTTCGAATGTCAGCAGTATCATTATTATAAATTAATATTTATACGAATCAATATTCAATTCTGTACACATATTATATTATGTTTCAATATACACAATATTAAAAACATTGTTTCAATCATATAACATCCACTGATATAGACATTATATTTATAAAAGTATATTTGAATTAATATACTGGATTAGTAGCAATAATTTTTGCTACTTTGTTAGCTTGATCCGGCAAATATATATTTCGATAAGCTTGTTGCATATAATATAGTGCTTTGCGAGTTGCTTGAGTATCTGGAAATTGATGTAACATTTTTTCTACACGAACTATTACTGATATGTAAGCATATTTTTTAGCATAAAATTTTACAATAGAAAGTTCATGTTCAGCTATTCTATTTTTTAAAAAAATTAAACGTTTATAAGCGTCTGCAGAATATTGGCTATTTGGATATTGATGTATAAGTTTTGAAAAAGTATGGAATGCTATGCATGCATACATGGGATCACGATCAAACCAATTTATATTTAAATATTTTATTAATTTTTTATTATCTTCATCTAAGCACA
Source organism: Blochmannia endosymbiont of Camponotus sp. C-003 (assembly GCF_023585685.1). Taxonomy (NCBI): domain Bacteria; kingdom Pseudomonadati; phylum Pseudomonadota; class Gammaproteobacteria; order Enterobacterales; family Enterobacteriaceae; genus Candidatus Blochmanniella; species Blochmannia endosymbiont of Camponotus sp. C-003. Next base: position 410,375 of record NZ_CP097764.1, on the reverse strand, counting down.
TGTTGAGTACGCCACGCATGTATAATACATAATCAAAATGTTTATGATTAGGATATGATTTTAAAAAATATTCTATGTAATGATTTGTGGATTTTAAATCGTTTAACTTGTAATAAGCGTAAATTAAATCTAAATAAATTTGCTGCGGGCAAGGGTCTAATAAATATAAGTTTAATAAACTTATCAAGTCCTCTGTAGCTTCTTTATAATCAGTGTTATATAATTTTCTTTGAGCGGACTTGTAAAGATTATAAGTAGTGTCATTTAAAACATTAACAGAAGCAGAGGTATAAGAAATCATAATGATATTAATAATTAATATCATCATTATACAGTATTGAATACATTTCATAAAAATTTTATTAATACTCCCTATTAGTATATAAATGTTCGCCAACAATATGTATCTATATTTATTTAATCAAATGTAACTATACAATAATTTGGTTGCATTGAAACTCAGTCGTTAATCGTATATCAATATGATAACACCTAAATCTTATATTATAAAACCTATGATTGTGCAGAAATATCAATCTGGAAAACGATTAGATTGTGTTCTCTCTGAATTACTGCCAATTTATTCACGTTCTAAAATAAAATGTTGGATCCTGTCTAAAAAAGTAAACGTTAATAATCAGACAGTTATTATACCTAAAAAAAAAATGATAGGCGGTGAATTCATTGAAATAAAAGATATTGTTGAGATTGATAATAATATCATTCCTCAAGATATTCCTCTCGAGATTATATATGAAGACAATGATATCGTAGTAATAAACAAAACAAAAAATATGGTAGTCCATCCTGGGGCTGGCAATTATTCAGGTACTATACTAAATGCTTTGCTATACAAGTATCCATATATCACAGAAGTATCCCGAGCAGGTATTGTCCAACGATTAGATAAGGACACTACTGGTTTAATGGTTATTGCCAAAAATATTATTGCATATCATAATTTATTGCAATTGTTCAAAGAAAAAAAAATTACTAGGGAATATGAAGCGATAGTTCTTGGGAAATTTTTACATAATAAAGGAACGATCAATCAACCTATTCGAAGACATGCTGTTCATCGTACCTGTATGACAGTTAACCCTATGGGGAAATCAGCCGTAACTCATTATTTTATTACAGAATCATTTAGTATGTATACCAGAATTCGTGTACGTCTTGAAACTGGAAGAACTCATCAAATTCGTGTACATATGGCCTACATTAATCATCCGTTATTAGGAGATCATAAATATGGAAAATCAACTTATTTCATGAAAGGTGTATCTGATGAGATCAATGACTGTTTACATATGCTAAATCGTCAAGCATTACATGCGGCGACATTACAATTATATCATCCTATTACTAAAATAAAAATGAAATGGGACATACCTTTACCACGGGATATTATGACATTAATCAATATATTAAGGAAAAATGAAAGAAAATATTAAATAACATTATCTATGCTCATAATAGGGATTTTTATTACATACAAATTATTAGAAAATATAGCCGCAAACTTATAATCTTTCGTACAAAAAATCATATCCTAAACTAAACTGTAGTTAGTACCATATCATATATTTTTAAAATTTATGAGTTATATTAACTAATTTTTAAGAGAATGAAAATATACTTTTGTTCCAGTAGTTTAGGTGCTTGAATTTTAATAGTTAATCTCCATATCCAGAATAGATGCGTACTGTGTGTAATACATAATTGATATTATATACTATTGTAAGAGGAACATGAATATTATGCGGTTAGATCATTTTACTCATAATTTTCAATTAGCTATTTCTGATGCTCAATCCATAGCACTTAGAAAAGATAATCAGTTTGTTGAGCCCATTCATGTAATGCTTGCTTTTCTAAAAGAAAAAAATGGGTCAGTATATCAGATATTGGATCATGCTGGACTTAATATATCTCAGTTCACTACATTAGTTGAACAGACATGCGATCGTCTACCAAAAGTAGAAGGTATTAACGGAAACATTCAATGTTCTCATGATTTAATTAGAATATTAAATGTATGTGATAAATTAGCGCAAAAACATAATGATACTTTTATCGCATCAGAAATGTTTGTTTTAGCATCCATTGAAACTCATGGAACATTAAATGATTTATTAAAAAAATCTGGAATAAATCCAGAAAACATAAAAAAATCAATAGATTATATACGTAATAATCATTCAGTTGATAATCAACGGTCAGAATCTCAACGTCAAGCGTTACAAAAATTTACTGTCGATATAACTAAATTCGCAGAACAAGGTAATCTCGATCCTGTTATTGGTCGAGATGAAGAGATTCGTCGCACTATTCAAGTATTACAAAGACGTACCAAAAATAATCCTGTTCTTATCGGACAACCCGGAGTAGGAAAGACTGCTATTGTGGAAGGATTAGCGCAACGTATTATCAATGGTGAAGTTCCTGAGGGACTGAAACATAGTCGTATATTGGCTTTAGATATGGGAGGATTATTAGCAGGAGCAAAGTATAGAGGAGAGTTTGAGGAACGTTTAAAAAGTGTATTAAATGATGTATCCAAAGAAGATAGCAATATTATTTTATTCATTGATGAATTGCATGCTATGGTTGGAGCAGGTAAAGTTGATGGAGCAATGGATGCGAGTAATATGCTTAAACCAAGACTTGCTAGAGGTGAATTACATTGCGTTGGAGCAACTACACTTGATGAATATAGAAAATATATTGAAAAGGATGCAGCTTTAGAACGACGTTTTCAAAAAATACTTGTCGCCGAACCTAGCGTTGAAGATACTATAGCTATTCTTCGTGGATTAAAAGAACGTTATGAACTACATCATAATGTTCATATTACTGATCCGGCAATAGTAGCTGCTGCAATTTTATCTCATCGATATATTTCTGATCGTCAGTTACCTGATAAAGCCATTGATTTAATTGATGAAGCTGCTTCTAGCATTCGCATACAAATAGATTCAAAACCAGAAGAATTAGATAGATTAGAACGGCGTATCATACAGTTGAAATTGGAACAACAAGCGTTAAAAAAAGAATCAGATGATGCTAGCATAAAACGATTAGATCTATTGACTGCTGAACTCATCCAGAAAGAACAAGATTATGTTAAACTTGAAAAAGAATGGAAAAAAGAAAAAGTTGATTTAACTAAGGCTCAAAGTATTAAATCTGATTTAGAACAAGCAAAAATTGCTATTGATCAATCACGCCGCATTGGTGATTTGGCCCGTATGTCTGAATTACAATATGGTAAGATCCCAGAATTAGAAAAAAAGTTATCTATAATATTACAATCTAATCATAAAAAAATACGTCTTTTAAGAAATTGCGTTACTGATATAGAAATTGCTGCAGTATTATCTCGATGGACTGGTATCCCCATGTCTCACATGTTAGCTAATGAAAAAGATAAATTATTAAATATGGAACGTACTTTACATCAATTAGTTGTTGGCCAAGATGAAGCAGTAAAAGCAATATCTTATGCTATTCGTCGAAATCGTTCTGGATTATCTGATCCTAAACGCCCAATTGGTTCATTTATGTTTTTAGGGCCTACTGGAGTAGGTAAAACTGAATTGTGTAAAGCATTATCTATTTTCCTTTTTAATACTAATAATGCAATGGTGCGTATTGATATGTCTGAATTTATGGAAAAACATTCTGTATCTAAATTATTAGGAGCGCCTCCTGGTTATGTTGGATACGAATCAGGAGGATATTTGACTGAATCAATACGTCGTAGACCATATTCTGTTATTTTGCTAGATGAAATAGAAAAAGCGCATCCAGAAATTTTTAACGTATTGTTGCAAGTTTTAGATGATGGACGATTAACAGATGGACATGGACGTACGGTGAATTTTAATAATACTGTCATTATTATGACATCTAATTTAGGGTCAAATTTAATTCAAAAACGTTTTGGAATCGTAGATTATCAAGAAGTTAAAGCTACAGTATTAAACATAGTCCATCAACATTTTCGTCCAGAATTTGTTAATAGAATAGATGAAATAGTAGTATTTCATCCTCTTAGTACCGAACATCTTATGGAAATTGCTAATATTCAACTACAGCGTGTATGTGATCGTTTGGAAGAAAAAGGATATCCTCATACTAATATCACTAATTCAGTTCTAGTATTTTTATCAAAAGTTGGTTTTGATCCAGTATACGGTGCACGTCCATTAAAGCGCGCTATACAACAACACATTGAAAATGCATTGTCTCAAAAGATAATATCTGGGGAATTGTTGTCAGGTAAACAAATTACTTTAGATGTTGTAAATAATACCATTGTTTTTATTCAATGAAATTGAAAATTTATAAATAAAAAAATCATTTGAAATAATTAAAATAATTTCACAGTAATCATTATTATATGTTAAAATAAATACTTTTCCATGTGATACATGGAAAAGTATTTATTTCGTATTTTTTAAAAAATTATGAGCTAAACTAATTGTTTTACAATCATAAAACATAAATACAATCTTATACAACAACTGAAAAATACAAAATAATATAAGTATATTTTTAGTGTAGTTGCAGTTACGTTCGATATGAAAAAAAATTTAATAATCATTATCAAATAATAACAGATAATAATATCTGTTTTTAAACAAAAATAAATGCATGAAGCATCATTTTCAATTAAAGTCACTAAATACCTTTTCCATTAATGCATTCGCTAAACGTATTGTAACAGCATATCATGAACATACATTATTAAAATTTTGGAGAGAAGCTCAAAACCAAGGCAAACCTGTTCTTATTTTAGGAGGTGGTAGTAATATTTTATTCTTAGAAAATTATATTGGCACAATATTATTAAATAGGATAAAAGGCATTTTTGTTACAGAAAATAAAATAGCATGGCAATTACATGTTGGAGCTGGAGAAAAATGGGATAAATTAGTAGTGCATACTATCAATAAAAATATGCCAGGTCTAGAAAATTTAGCATGTATCCCAGGATATGTAGGGGCTGCACCAATTCAAAATATCGGAGCTTATGGCGTTGAGTTATCTCAAATATGTGAATATGTAGATGTTATAGACTTATATAGTGGAAGAAAAATTCGTTTCACTTGTGCTGAATGTAATTTCAAATATAGAGACAGTATTTTTAGAGATCGTTTAAAACAATATGCTATTGTGTCTGTAGGATTGAGATTACGTAAAAAGTGGAAACCTATATTAAACTATCATGAATTAACTTACTTAAATAAATTACATGTTACACCTCGTCAAGTTTTTAATCTTATCTGCATGATTAGACATAGGAAACTACCAGATCCTGTTTTAGTAGGAAATGCTGGTAGTTTTTTTAAAAATCCAATAGTAGATATTAAAACAGCACGTTATCTATTTCAAATTTATCCAAATATACCGTATTATTCTCAAAACAATGGTAAAATAAAATTATCGGCAGGATGGTTAATAGAGCAGTGTCAATTAAAAGGTTATGTGTTTGGAGAAGCAGCAACATATTCTAAACAGGCATTAATATTAATTAATAATAATCAAATAGCTACCGGAACTGAAATTGCAGCACTAGCTCTTCACATATATCATAAGGTTGCAGATAAATTTAATATTTGTTTACAACCGGAAGTTAGATTAATTGGTAATTATGGAGAAATAAACCCAAAAAAATTATTCATGTAGTAAATAATCAATATATGTATGTTATTTTAACAATTTGTAATTAGATCTATTTATAATACTTTCATTTTACAATAGAATTGTAAATATATTTGAATAGTAAAATTTAATGAAATTCAATGTAAATATTGATTGATTTTTTTTGGAGATGTGAAAATCTTGTTAAGATACGATGAAGATCACAATTTGTCTACATTTCGTCTTTTCCTAAATGAATCTGAGATTTTAACACAATTACCTGAGGGAAGGGTAATTGTGTTAAATAAAGTTCACTCAACTAATCAATATATAATAGACAACATTCCATATTTTAAATCAGGGGATGCTTGTGTCACGGAACACCAAACACAAGGGAGAGGAAGACGTGGTAAAATTTGGGTAGCTCCTGTTGGAGAAAGTATTTGCTTATCTATGTATTGGAAATGGAATAAAATTCTGCCGACGATGATTGAATTTAGTTTAATGATAAGTATTGTAGTAGCAAAAATATTAAAGAATTTAGGTGTATCTCAAATTAAAATTAAATGGCCTAATGATTTATATGTTCATGAAAAAAAATTAGCGGGAATTTTAATTGAAATTATAACAAGAACTGATTATATCAGCCATATAATAATAGGTATCGGTATTAATTTATCTATACGTACGGATACGACATTAAATACTAAAATTGGTAAAAATTGGATTAATCTGATAGATACTGGCATCGTACTTGATCGCAATATTTTAGTGGCAACGCTTATTAATGTATTACGCAAAAAATTAAAAGATTTTATAATTTTTGGGTTCGCTCCATTTATTGCATATTGGAAGATTTTTGATTATTTATATAATAAACCAATCACATTATTAGTGGGAGATCGCACAATATGTGGTACAGCGCTTGGAATAAACATGCATGGAGCATTAATAGTTGATCGAATAAGTTCAGTGTGTTGTTACTCGGGAAATAATATTTCTGTTTATGCATCATCTTTAAAGTATAATTTTTTTTAAAATTTTTAATTTAAAATATTTTGAGCCTATATGACATCAATCAATAAAATAACTATTTGGTCAACTAAAAATCTATGGTTATTGTCATCAAATATAATTGGACCAAAACATTTCAATGACAAAACATATATTAATAATAATTGCGGAAAGTAAAACTGTTGTTTTATGATTATTTATTACTTTCTCAATTGGATCTTGTTTATTATATGATTCAAGCCCTTTCTTAAAATTAAATTTGCCCGTTCCCGAGTAGGTAAAATATTTTCTCGCAAATTAACTCTATTTATTTTAGTCCATAATTCTGAAGCAATAGAAATCATATTTCTTTCAGATAATTGAGCATAACGATAAAAATAAGAATCGGGATAATAAAAAGTAGTGTAACACAATTTTAAAAATCTATCGATATACCATTCTTGCAGCAAATATTCTGGAGCATCAACGTAAATAGAAAAATCAACAAAATCAGATACAAAAACACAAGGTAAATTGTAATGATAATTGTGATCAGTTTGTAAAACATTTAATCCTTCCAAGATAAGAATATCTGGTTTGCAAATTACCTGTTGAACATTAGGAATAATGTCATATATTACATGAGAATATACAGGAATTGTTATTGATTTAACTCCAGATTTAATTTTAGAAATAAAATTTACTAGACTAGTTATATCATAAGACTGCGGAAAACCTTTTTTTTTCATTAAACGTCGTTTCTTTAATACTTTGTTAGAATACAAAAATCCATCAGTTGTTACTAATTCCACAACACGGTGTTCAGGGTATTTACTCAGTAACGCTTGTAAAACTTTAGCTGTAGTGCTTTTCCCTGCAGCAACACCACCAACAATACCAATAACATACGGCGTATGTTGTCGATTTTGAGTGTTTAAAAATTGTTCTAAAACATTTTGTCGTTTTACATACGAATGAATATATAGATTAAGCAATCTCGATAATGGTAAATAAATGTCTGTTACTTCATTCATAGAAAGATTAGCATTTATTCTCCTTAAATTTAAGATTTCTCTATAAGATAATGTTAGCGGTATTGTCTCTTGAAGAGATGACCATTCCTTACGATTGAAAGTTAAAAATGGAACAGACGAAACATGTAGCATATTGTTTCTATTATCATTAATAAATGATCATCTTATAGAATTAAACTTCATGTAAATACTTGATCAAAACAAAAGATTTAATTATAATTATGTATTATAATAAATTCTGAAAGAACAATTAATAATTTTATTTTTTATTAAAAATGAGTTTATATATTTACAAATATTTTGAATAATTTTTTATTTTAAACACAACAGTTTTGATGAGATTTGTTTCGTAACATATCTTTATATAAATAAAGATAGGTTATTCGTATTAAATGATGTAAAAATGATCGCCGGTATAGCTCAATAGGAAGAGCAACTGATTTGTAATCAGTAGATCAAAGGTTCGAATCCTTTTACCGGCATCTCTATGGTATTTTGATGGGGTTCCCGAGTGGCTAAAGGGAGCAGACTGTAAATCTGTCGTCATAGACTTCGAAGGTTCAAATCCTTCCCCCATCATTATTAATGATGATATAAACAAACAATATAGTTTTATGTTATATTGATTTACAATATAAAAAACATAGATTTTCTAATTATATATAGTGGGCATCGTATAATGGTTATTACCTCAACCTTCCAAGCTGATGATGTGGGTTCAATTCCCACTGTCCACTTTATGTGATATAGCTCAGAACTATGCTGATATAGCTCAGAAGGTAGAGCACACCCTTGGTAAGGGTGAGGTCAGCAGTTCGAATCTGCTTATCAGCACCAGCAAATCTTATAACTTTTTCAATAAAAAAGACAAATATGATTAAATACTGGTTACTGGTTATAATTTTTAGAATATTTAATTTATAATTAAAAATTCATAAAATACAATATACATAGATACATATTTAGGAGATGTTATGAAAGGAGATGATCACATTATTGTCCATCTTAATAATTTATTAAGCGACGAGTTGATTGCTGTAAACCAATATTTTTTACATTCTAAAATTTTTGAACACTGGGGATTAAAGCGTCTTAACAAGATAGAATATCAAGAATATGCGGATGAATTAGGTCATGCAGATCTTTATGCAAAACGTATTTTATTTTTAGAAGGTACGCCTACCTTAAGGAAATTTGATCCATTAAACATTAAAAAAAATGTTGAAGATATTCTGCGCTCTGACCTTAATTTGGAATTTCACAGTATTGAAAATTTACGCAAAGGCATCAAATACGCTGATTCAGTACAAGATTATGTATCTAAAGATATAATGACACAGATTCTTAAAGAAGAAGAAAAGCACATTGATTTTCTAGAAACAGAATTAAATCTCATGATAAAAATTGGTATGCATAATTACATACAATCACAGTTAAAAAAATAATTCTATATTTATCAAAATAATATAAATTATTTGTAATATTTTCAATATTAAAATTACCAAACAATATTTTGAATTTTATTATAGATTAATCTTGTTTTTTATTTGTTTACTGATACACTAAGTTGATGTAATTTTCTGCATAGAAAATAAAAAAGTTGATTAGCGTGTTCGTAGGGACCCGCACATATTAGATGTAATGCCTAAATGTTTTATGTCGTTAGACTTTAAGCTTTCAAATGAAATATTCAAAAGGTCTATATAAATTTATTTATGAATAGTTAAATTTTTTTTGGGAATCTATATTTAAATATGCAAAATCAAAGGATCCGTATTCGTTTAAAAGCATTTGATCACCGGTTGATAGATAAATCAACCATAGAAATTGTAGAGACTGCTAAACGTACTGGCGCTCAAGTACGCGGACCCATTCCTTTGCCTACTAGAAAAGAACGATTCACTGTCTTAATTTCCCCACATGTCAATAAAGATGCGCGGGATCAATATGAAATACGAACTCATAAACGGTTGATAGATATCGTTGAGCCTACTGATAAAACGGTAGATGCTTTAATGCGCTTAGATTTAGCGGCAGGAGTAGATGTGCAAATCAGTCTCGGTTAGTATCATATAGAATGATAATGGCACCTATCATAGGTATTCATTTGTGTACTATGTGTGAAATAATAGAATTAATAATTTTTATACTAAAAGAATAGAGAGGTTGTATTCCAATATTATGCAAGGTTTAATTGGTCAAAAATTGGGTATGACTCGTGTATTTAATCAAGATGGAGTATCTATCCCTGTAACTATGATTAAAATAACACCACATCGTGTAACACAAATAAAAAAAATCGAAAAAGATGGGTATTGTGCAATTCAAGTAACTACTGGCGTTAAAAACTTTAAACATATCAATAAACCAGAAGCAGGGCATATGATAAAGTCAGGAACTGATGCTGGCCGGGGTTTGTGGGAGTTTCGTTGCGAAAAAGAAATACAAGATATCTCAGTGGGTGATATTATAAGTATACAGATTTTTACAGATGTTAAAAAGGTTGACATTACAGGAATTTCTAAGGGAAAGGGGTTTTCGGGCACAATAAAACGTTGGAATTTTCATATGCAAGATGCAAGTCATGGTAATTCATTATCACATAGAGCTCCTGGATCTATCGGTCAAAATCAAACTCCTGGTAAAGTATTTAAAGGCAAAAAAATGGCAGGACAATTAGGAAATTATAAAATTACAGTACAAAATTTAGATGTTATTAATGTTGATGTAAAACTTAATTTATTATTGGTTAAAGGTGCTGTTCCAGGAATAATCGGTGGTAATTTATCTATAAAAAAATCTGTTAAAATAAATACGAAAGAGAAAATTTAAATGGAATTAGACATCAGAGATTTTACAACAGAAGTAAGTATGCCAGATTCAAATAAATTTTCTGTATCTGATGAAATATTTAAATACCCTTTTAATCCAGATTTAATACATCAAGTGATTTCTACTTATTTAACTAATTCTCGTCAAGGTACTCGGTCTCAAAAGAGTCGATCGGAAGTTTCGGGTTCTAATAAAAAACCTTGGCGACAAAAAGGTACCGGCCGCGCGCGTTCTGGATCGGTAAAAAGTCCCATTTGGCGCTCTGGCGGAGTAACTTTCGCGGCTAAACCTAAACTATATACTCAAAAAATAAATAAAAAAATGTATAGAGGGGCAATAAAAAGCATTTTATCTAAATTAGTTTGTGATAATCGTTTATTTTTAGTAAAAAATTTATTCATAAGAGAACCAAAAACTAAATTATTCTTAGAAAAATTAAGAAAAATAACATCAAAAAAAAGTAGTATATTGATATTTACCGATTTTTTGGATAAAAATCTAGTTTTAGCATCGCGCAACGCTTACAAAATAGAGGTGCGCACCATAGCACATATAGATCCAGTAAGTTTAATAAATTTTAATATTACTTTAATTGCTGATAACGTTATCAAAAAAATTGAGAAAAAATTAATATGATTTATCAAGAGCGTTTATTAAAAATACTGAGATCTACACATATCTCAGAAAAAACATCTATTACATTAGAACGACAGAATACTGTTTCTTTTAAAGTAGTAAAATATGCAACTAAATCAGATATTAAAAATGCTATTAGTATGTTGTTTTCCGTGAAAGTAGATACCATAAACACTATAATAGTACCAGGGAAATCTAAAAGAACAGCTAATAAAATTGGTTGTCGTAGTGACTGGAAAAAAGCATATGTTATTTTAGAAAAAGGCCAAAAAATAGATTTTATTAATACGGTAGAATAAATAAATACGGAAGATCAAAAGAGATGCCTATTATTAAATGCAATCCAACCTCTCCAGGTAGACGTCATGTACATAAATTAGTAAACTATGATCTATATAAAGGGAATCCTTTTTCTTCGCTATTATCCAATAAATCTAATAACAAATCAGGTGGACGTAACAATTACGGTCGTATCACTGTGCGACATATAGGAGGAGGACATAAAAGACGTTATAGAGTAATTGATTTCAAACGTAACAAGGATGGGGTTTCCGCTGTGATAAAACGTTTAGAATATGATCCAAATCGTTCAGCAAATATAGCATTGCTTTCATATAGAGATGGGGAATATCGTTATATTTTAGCGCCAAAAGATGTAAAAATAGGAGATTTTGTAAGTTCTGGGACAAATGTTCCAATCAAACCAGGCAATGCTTTACCTATGAGTAATATTCCGATCGGATCTACTATCCATAATGTAGAAATGAAACCAGGAAAAGGTGGTCAATTAGCCCGATCCGCAGGATCTTACATACAAATTGTAGCACGTGATGGAAAATATATGATACTTCGTTTGCGATCTGGTGAGATACGCAAAATTCGCTGTGAGTGTCGAGCGACCGTAGGAGAAGTTGGTAATTCTGAACATATGTTACGCATGTTAGGTAAAGCTGGGTCCAATAGATGGCGCGGAACTCGCCCTACTGTCCGTGGAACAGCTATGAATCCAATCGATCACCCTCATGGAGGAGGAGAAGGAAAAAATTTTGGTAAACATCCTGTGTCTCCTTGGGGAATGCAAACCAAAGGAAAAAAAACCCGTAGTAATAAACGTACCAATAAGTTTATATTGTCTCATCGTAATAAATAAAATTTTGAAAATTGGGAAACTGTGTATGTCACGTTCTATTAAGAAAGGACCATTTATTGACTTGCATCTTCTAAAAAAAGTAGAAAAAGCAATAGAAACAGGTGATAAAAAACCTATTAAGACTTGGTCACGGCGATCAACAATATTCCCAAGAATGATTGGGTTAACCGTATCAGTACATAATGGACGGCAGCATATACCCATATTCATTTCAGATGAAATGGTTGGACATAAATTAGGTGAATTCGCTCCAACTCGTACGTATCGTGGTCATTCAGTTGATAAGAAAATAAAAAAACATTATTAAAGATATGTTTATGATCTTAAAAATAAGATGTGCTATAGAGGATATTTTGGTATGGAAACAATTGCTAGATGTCGTTATATTCGTTCTTCTGCTCAAAAACTTCGTTTAGTAGCGAATACAGTAAGAGGGAAAAAAGTATCTCAGGCACTTGATATCTTGAAGTATACCAACAAAAAATCTGCCGAGTTAGTAAAAAAGACCTTAGAATCTGCTATTGCTAATGCGGAACATAACGACAATCTAGATATTAATAATTTAAAAATTATTAAAATTTTTGTCGACAACGGTCCTACTATTAAAAGAATTATGCCGCGTGCTAAAGGACGATCAGATAAGATCATGAAACGAACAAGTCATCTTACTATAGTAGTATCTAATTAAAAAAAGATTATATTTAAACGAACGGAGCATTTAAAAATGGGTCAAAAGGTACATCCGAATGGTGTGCGTTTGGGTATTACCAAGACGTGGCATTCTACCTGGTACGCAAATAACAAAGATTTTTCTGATAATTTAGGCAATGATTTTAAAGTACGTCAGTTTTTGATGCAAAAACTTTCGAAAGCTTTGGTATCCCGTATAATTATTGAGCGCCCTGCCAAAAGTATAAGAGTAACCGTTTATACAGCTAGGCCTGGTCTTATAATTGGAAAAAAAGGGGAAGATATTGAAAAATTACGTAAAAATATAGCAAAAATTTCTGGTGTTCCAACGCAACTTAATATCGCTGAAGTTCGAAAACCAGAATTAGATGCCAAGCTGTTAGCTGATAACATCGCATCCCAATTAGAACGTAGAGTAGTATTTAGGAGAGCAATGAAACGTGTTGTACAAAGTGCTATGCGTTTAGGAGCTAAAGGTATTAAAGTAGAAGTCAGTGGAAGACTAAGCGGGGCTGAGATTGCTCGTACTGAATGGTATAGAGAAGGCCGGGTTCCATTGCATACTTTACGTGCTGATATTGATTATAGTCTTTCAGAAGCACGTACTACGTACGGTGTAATCGGAATTAAAGTATGGGTGTTTAAGGGGGAAATTTTAGGAGACATATTACTGAATACCCTGCATTCAGGGGATCAAACGATGAATAATTCTGTCAAGAAAAAACACAAAACTCGCGTATAAAGGATAGCACGATGCTTCTGCAACCAAGTCGCACAAAATTTCGTAAAATGCATAAAGGGCGTAACCGGGGAACAAAAGTAAACGACAATATTAGCTTTGGTCAATTTGCTTTAAAAGCTATTAGTCGCGGACGGTTAAAATCTTGTCAAATTGAAGCAGCACGACGTGCTATAAGTCACGCTGTAAAACGTCAAGGAAAAATATGGATTCGTGTATTTCCAGACAAACCTATTACCAAAAAACCCCTCGAAGTACGCATGGGAAAAGGAAAAGGTAATGTAGAATATTGGGTGGCTTTAGTACAACCAGGCAAAATATTATATGAAATAAATGGAGTGCCAAAAGAACTAGCATACAACGCTTTTAAATTAGGTGCATCAAAATTACCAGTTAAAACTATTTTAATAGGAAAATAATGAATAACATCATAAAATCATTAAATCAAAAAAAAAATAACACTGTTATATCACTTCAGTCAGAGTTAATAAAAGCATTACGTGAATATTTTAATTTACGTATACAATCAAAAGCAGGTCAATTAAAACAGTTACATTTATTAAAAAAAGTACGTCGCCATATAGCGTCTATCAAAAATTATTTAGCTAATAATAAAAAAGTATGAAAAGGAGACTATTCTATGAGCAATAGGATTCGTATCCTACTAGGGCGTGTATATAATAAAAAAATGAACAAATCTGTTGTTGTCTCCATAGAAAGATTAATTAAGCATTCAACATATGAAAAATTTATTAAACGTACTACCAAACTGCATGTACATGACCCTAACAACGAGAGTAATATGGGAGATCTTGTTGAAATACAAGAATGCCGTCCGATTTCTAAAACAAAATCTTGGGTACTAACTTCTGTTATCAAAAAATCTAATTTATTAAAAAATAATAATCATACGAATGAATGATAAACTTTTAGTTATAACTAATAAATCAAAGAATATATACATATTATATATAATGTATCTTTTAATAATTTAAATTTTATTACTACTATGGAGTAATTGTGTGATTCAAGAACGCACTGTTTTAAATGTTGCCGACAACTCTGGAGCACGATACGCAATGTGTATTAAAGTGTTAGGAGGATCTGGTCGTCGTTATGCCAATATAGGAGATGTAATTAAAGTTACTATTAAAGAAGCAATACCACGTGCTAAAGTGAAAAAAGGTGATGTATTAAAAGCTGTTGTAGTACGTACGAAAAAAGGTGTACGCCGCCTAGATGGATCTATTATTAGGTTCGATAATAATGCCTGTGTATTATTAAATGACACCAATATCCAACCTATAGGCACACGTGTTTTTGGTCCAGTAACTCGTGAATTACGTAATGAAAAATTTATGAAGATTATTTCTCTAGCCCCCGAAGTACTTTGATGGGAGTATTATATATATGGCAGCAGCTAAAATTAAACGTAACGATGAAGTTATTATATTAAATGGAAAAGATAAGGGAAAAAGGGGAAAAGTAAAGTATGTTTTTTATAATAAAGGGAAAGTTATAGTAACAGGAATAAATTTAGTGAAAAAACATCAAAAACCTATTCCCAATAAAAATCAACCAGGAGGCATTATTAAAAAAGAAGCATCCATTGATTTATCTAACATTGCTATATTTAATAGCACTTTAAATAAAGCAGATCGTGTAGGCTTTACAATACAAAATGGCAAAAAAATACGTATCTTTAAGTCTAATGGAGATATAGTTAAATGATTGGAATAGTATATGACTAAATTATATGATGATTATAAAAATAATATAACAAAAAATTTAATGCAAAAATTTAATTATCGATCTATTATGCAAGTACCTAAAATTAAAAAAATTACTATTAATATGGGAGTAGGCAAATCTGTTACTAATAAAAAGATTTTGGAACAATCAGTAGAAGATTTAATGGTAATTTCAGGACAAAAACCAGTCATCACCACAGCACGCAAATCTATCGCTAGTTTTAAAATTCGTCAAGGTCAACCAATCGGATGCAAGGTAACTTTACGAGGTTCACGTATGTGGGAATTTCTGGAAAGATTTATTTGCATTGCTATGCCTCGTATTCGTGATTTTCGTGGGTTATCTATTAAATCTTTTGATGGACATGGTAATTATAGTATTGGAATTCATGAGCAAATTATCTTTCCAGAAATTGATTATGATACTGTGGATAATATACGAGGAATGGATATCACTATTACTACTAACTCCGTTTCTGATAATGAAGCGCATGCTTTACTAACTGCATTTCGATTTCCATTTAGAAAATAATCGTGTTACTTCAAATAAAAGGAGAGCATTTATCATGACCAAGGAATCTGTAAAGGCACGCGAAATAAAGCGCTTAAAATTAGTTAATAAATATTATACACAACGTATTTCTCTAAAAAAAATCATTATTAATAACAGCATTCCTAACGAGGCACGTTGGAATGCTGTTCTAAAATTACAAACTTTACCACGCGATTCTAGCCCATCTAGACAACGTAATCGTTGCCGACATACTGGACGTCCTCATGCTTTTTTAAGAAAATTTGGATTATGCCGTATGAAAGTACGTGAAGCTGCCATGCGCGGCGAAATACCTGGTTTAAGAAAAGCTAGTTGGTAACTATAACAATATTTTACTGCTTGGAGCTAAAATGAGTATGCAAGATTCAATCGCAAATATGTTAACTACTATACGTAACGGGCAAATTTCTAAAAAAGAAAAAGTTTGCACTCCATCTTCTACAATAAAGGTGGCAATTGCCCATGTGTTGGTAGAAGAAGGATTTATAAAAAAATACAATGTTCAAGATAGCAGCAAACCAACTCTAGAAGTATTTTTAAAATATTATCAAAAAAGAAAACCTGTTATAGATATTATAAAACGTATTAGTCGACCTGGATTACGTATCTATAAAAAAAGAAAGGAATTGCCTCAAGTAATGTCTGGTATGGGTATTGTTATCATTTCTACTTCTAAAGGTGTAATCACAGATAATAAAGCTCGTCAACTTAATGTTGGTGGGGAGATTATATGTTATGTGTCTTAATACCAAAATATTGTCGCACTATATATATAAAATAATAATTTCTATTCCTAAAACAATAACTATACACACGATAATAGAAAACCATAGTGTTGCTATTACCGGTTCACTTGGTACGCTAATTCATACATTACACAAATCGATCAATGTACAATTATGTGATACATCAAAACTGATAATCTATACAAACAGTTTTGATGTCAAAAATAAAGCCTTGATGGGCACAACCCGTGCATTAATTAATGGTATGATTACTGGCGTTACAACAGGGTTTACTAAAACACTACAATTAATAGGAATAGGTTATCGTGCATCTATTCTAGATAATACCATCAACCTAATCATAGGCCTATCTCATTCCATTAATTATATATTACCTATGGAAATCACAGCAACATGTCCAAGTCAAACTGAAATTATTTTGACAGGGATAAATAAACAACTTATCGGACAAGTTGCTGCAGATCTAAGAGCACTGCGTCCTCCTGAACCTTTTAAAGGTAAGGGTATCCGTTATATCGACGAAATAATATATAACAAAGACACTAAGAAAAAATAATTTATTATCAATCATATAGAGAAGAATATAACATGAGTAAAAAAGATGCTCGTATCAAAAGAGCTATAAAAACACGAAAAACGTTATATAAATTAGATGCTATAAGATTAGTAGTACATCGAACTTGTCGACATATTTATGCGCAAATAATCTCAAAAGACAATTCTAACGTTTTAGTTACAGCTTCTACTGCGGAAAAATTAATTTCCAATCAATTAATAACAACTAGTAATAAAAAAGCTGCAGCTATAGTAGGGACAATCATTGCGGAACGGTCAATAAAAAAAGGTATTACAAATGTATCTTTTGATCGCTCTGGATTTAAATATCATGGTAGAGTAAAAACGTTGGCTGATTGCGCTAGGAAAACTGGGTTAAGATTTTAATCAAGGTAAACAATATGAAATATACTGATAAACAGCCTGGTGAATTACAAGAAAAATTAATTACAGTAAATCGAGTATCCAAGACAGTGAAAGGTGGCCGTGTATTTAGTTTTACAGCGCTAACTGTAGTAGGAGATACAAACGGTCGAGTAGGATTTGGGTACGGTAAAGCTCGTGAAGTTCCATCAGCAATTCAGAAATCAATGGAAAAAGCCCGTCGTAATATGGTAATTATTTCTTTATATAAAGGTACTCTACAACATTCAGTTAGAGGAGTATACACAGGTGCTCGAATTTATATGCAACCTGCTTCTGAAGGAACTGGAATTATTGCTGGCACTACAATGCGTGCTATTCTAGAAGTAGTGGGAATACATAATGTATTAGCAAAAGCTTATGGATCTACAAATCCCATCAATATAGTGCGTGCGACTATAAATGCGTTACAAAACATGAAATCTCCTGAAATGATTGCAGAAAAAAGAGATAAATCTATGAAAGAAATTTTAAGTTATTATAATTATGTTAAAAATTATTAAACTTATTCAGCTTAAAAGCTCTATCATCAAAGTTTATATCTTATAACATCAATCAACTTTATATGACAGATGAGAGGGGGGGGATGGTGTTGTACCAAAAACATTTTTGAAATCATTGATACACCTTTTATCCGTGGTATGATTTAATTGAAATTGATTACACATTCAAAGTGGAGTATTGAATTATGCATCTTAATACTATTTCTCCGTCCAAAGGATCTAAACATTTAAGTAAACGAGTAGGTCGAGGCATAGGATCTGGATTAGGTAAAACAGGAGGTCGTGGACATAAAGGACAAAAATCTCGTTCTGGAGGTAAGGTACGTCTTGGATTTGAGGGAGGACAGACTCCGTTATATCGTAGATTACCAAAATTTGGATTTGTATCTCGCAAGGCTATGGTTACCCAAGAAATTAGACTATCTGATTTATCTCGTATTTCAGACAAAATAATAGATTTAAATGTTTTAAAAACATATAATATTATCAGAAATAAAATTAAGTTTGTTAAAATTATAATGTCGGGAGAAATCAAACAGCCTGTTACAATACGTAAATTACGTATCAGCAAAGGCGCACGAACTGTAATTCAATCTATAGGCGGTCAAATAGAGGAGTAATTGAAATTAAAATGATGACAGTTACTAATAAACGACGATCTAGATCTACTTTTCACAGTATCAAAGGCGGGTTAAGTGACTTAAAACGTAGAATTATGTTTGTGATCGGAGCTTTAATCATTTTTCGTGTAGGATCTTTTATTCCGATTCCAGGAGTCGATTTAATTGTTTTAGAAAAAATTATTGAACAGCAACATGGTACCATTATTGAAATGTTTAATATGTTTTCTGGAGGTTCATTAAGTCGCGCTTCTATCTTTAGCTTAGGAATCATGCCATATATTTCAGCTTCGATTATTGTTCAGTTATTGACTGCAGTACACCCTGCTTTAATAGAAATTAAAAAAGAAGGAGAAAGCGGCAGGAGAATAATTAACCAGTATATCCGCTACGGAACTTTAATACTTGGAATATTACAATCAGTAGGCATTGTCACTAGTTTACCAAATGTATCGGGATTAGTGATTAATCCAGGATTTTCTTTTTATTGTGTAGCAATAATCAGTCTGGTTTGTGGTACTGTTTTTCTAATGTGGTTAGGTGACCAGATTACTAGTAAAGGAATTGGAAATGGTATTTCAATTATTATTTTTTCAGGGATAATTGCTGGGTTGCCATTGGCTATAGGACATACCATAGAACAAGTGAGACAAGATGAGTTACATTTTTTCATCTTAATTTTAATTATTTGCTTAGTATTGAGTGTTACTTTTTTTGTTGTGTTTATGGAGCGAGGACAGCGTCGTATTTTAGTACATTATGCTCAACGTCAACAAGGTCGTCGTATTTATGCTGCTCAAAGTACACATTTACCACTTAAAGTAAATATGGCTGGTGTTATTCCCGCCATCTTTGCTTCTAGTATCATTTTGTTTCCAGGCACTGTGATTTCTTGGTTTGGCAGTAACACTAGTTGGAAATGGTTAACTATAATTTCTTTATATCTACAACCAGGTCAACCATTATATATTTTACTTTATGCCGCAGCTATTATGTTTTTTTGTTTTTTTTATACCTCTTTGGTCTTTAATCCACGCGAAACAGCTGAAAATTTAAAAAAATCGGGAGCATTTGTTCCTGGCATTAGACCGGGAGAACAAACTGCAAAGTATATTGATAAAATTATGTTTCGTTTGACTTTCATTGGCGCAATATATATTACATTTATTTGTTTAGTACCAGAGTTTATGAGAATTGCTATGAAGGTCCCTTTCTATTTTGGAGGCACATCTTTACTTATTGTAGTTGTAGTAATTATGGATTTCATAGCTCAAATACAAACTTTACTGATGTCTAGCCAATATGAATCTGTACTAAAAAAAGCAAACCTGAAACATTTTAATCGTTGATTAAAAATCATATACATACAATTATAGGACAAATTATGAAAGTACGTACGTCAGTGAAAAAATTGTGTCGTCACTGTGAAATTGTAAAAAGACATAACGTTATTCGTGTAGTTTGTAGAGTGGATCCAAAACATAAACAACGACAGGGATAATTGTCATTCAACACAGAATATTTATTTTTTAGGAGTATAAAAATAATGGTACGTATAGCAGGCGTCAATGTTCCTGATAAAAAACATGCCGTTATTGCTTTAATGTCTATTTACGGTATTGGCAAATCTCGTGCTCGATCAATTTGTTTGAACACAGGTATAAACGAAAATGTACAACTTTGTAAATTATCTGAAATTCATATAGATAAATTACGTGATGCCGTTGGTAAATATATCGTAGAAGGAGATTTACGTCGAGAGGTGACTCTAAGTATCAAACGATTAATTGATCTGGGCACTTATCGAGGATTACGTCATCGTCGTAATTTACCAGTACGGGGGCAAAGAACTAGAACAAATGCTAGAACCCGTAAAGGTCCACGCAAATCAATAAACAAATAATTCAAATAAACATTAATAAATAAAAAAATAAAAATATAACATGATTAAATCATCCAATCTTAGAGCGCGAAAGCGGATCAAAAAACAAATTTTAGATGGCATAGCGCATATACATGCATCTTTTAACAATACTATCATTACTATTAGTGATAAACAAGGTAATACTTTAGGTTGGGCTACAGCTGGAGGCTCTGGATTTCGAGGATCTCGAAAATCTACACCATTTGCTGCTCAAATAGCAGCAGAGCGTTGTGCTGAAATAGTTCAAGAATATGGAGTAAAAAATTTAGAAGTTATGGTTAAAGGGCCAGGACCAGGACGTGAATCTGCAATAAGAGCATTAAATGCAGCAGGATTTCATATTACGAGCATCACTGATATCACCCCAATTCCTCATAATGGTTGCCGTCCTTCTAAAAAACGCCGTGTCTAAATAAAATTTATTAGTTTATTTGTAAGGAATAAAACATATGGCTAAATATTTGGGACCTAAACTTAAATTAAGTCGTCGTGAGGGGACAGATCTTTTTTTAAAATCTGGAATCCGTGCTATTGATTCCAAATGTAAACTTGAACAACCTCCAGGACAACATAATATACGTAAATCTCGATTTTCAGATTATGGAATACAACTACGAGAAAAACAAAAAGTTAAACGCATATATGGTATCTTAGAACGTCAGTTCTCTAACTATTATAAAAGAGCTGCACGTATTAAAGGTAATACTGGTGAAAATTTATTAAAATTATTAGAAAGCAGATTAGATAATACTGTATACCGTATGGGATTTGGAGCAACACGCGCTGAAGCTCGCCAACTAGTAAATCACAAATCTATTATGGTTGAAAACCATATTGTTAACATAGCTTCATATCAAGTTGTTCCGAATACTGTTATTAAAATACATAAAAAATCACATAAACAATCCAGAATTCACGCCGCTTTAGAACTGACTGAGCAGCACAGAGAAAAATTACCATGGATTGAAGTGGATCCCGTGAAACTACAAGGTCTA
Source organism: Blochmannia endosymbiont of Camponotus sp. C-003 (assembly GCF_023585685.1). Lineage (NCBI taxonomy): Bacteria > Pseudomonadati > Pseudomonadota > Gammaproteobacteria > Enterobacterales > Enterobacteriaceae > Candidatus Blochmanniella > Blochmannia endosymbiont of Camponotus sp. C-003. The sequence continues at coordinate 388,582 of NZ_CP097764.1, read as the reverse complement.
TTTAAACGTTATCCAGAACGTAGTGAATTATCTGCAAATATCGATGAACATTTAATTATTGAATTATATTCAAAATAATCAAAATTATTTGAAATAATAAAAAAGAGAGGCAATATGCAGAGCTCTGTAATAGAATTTTTAAAACCACGCTTAGTAGATATCGAACAAATCACTGCAACACGCTCTAAAGTAACTTTAGAGCCGTTAGAACGAGGATTCGGTCATACTTTAGGAAACGCTTTGCGTCGTATTTTGCTTTCTTCAATGCCTGGATATGCTATAACAGAGGTTGAAATTGATGGAGTATTACATGAGTATAGTACAAAAGAAGGTATACAAGAAGACGTTCTAGAGATTTTACTTAACTTAAAGAAATTAGCCATTAGAATTGAAGGAAAAGATAGTATTACTTTAACTTTAAAAAAATCTGGTATTGGACCTGTGATTGCAAATGATATTTTACATGATAATAATAGTGTAAAAATTGTTACCCCAAATCATATTATATGTCATATAACTGACAAAGATACATCTATTAATATGCGTATTAAAGTGCAGCGTGGGAGAGGTTATGTTCCCGCTTCTTCTAGATTCAATCCTGAATCAGATCTGTTTCCAATTGGTCGGTTGTTATTAGATGCATGTTACAGTCCAGTAGAGAGAATTTCTTATAATGTAGAAGCTGCTCGTGTTGAGCAACGTACAGATTTAGATAAACTGATTATTGATATGGAAACAGATGGAACTATAGAACCAGAAGAAGCAATTAGACGTGCAGCAACAATTTTATCTGAACAACTTGAAGCATTTATTGATTTAAGAGATATACATCAACCAGAACACAAAGAAGAAAAACCAGAATTTGATCCCATTTTATTACGTCTTGTTGATGACTTAGAACTTACTGTACGTTCTGCTAATTGTCTAAAAGCAGAATCTATTCACTATATTGGAGATTTAGTGCAACGAACAGAAGTAGAATTATTAAAAACTCCTAATTTAGGAAAAAAATCACTGACAGAAATAAAAGATGTATTAGCATCTCGTGGATTATCTTTAGGAACACATTTAGAAAATTGGCCTCCTACAAGTATTTTAGACAATTAATCATGAATAATTTAGTATCCAAAAAGGTGATTTATTATGCGTCATCGAAAAATAGGTTTTAAACTAAATAGAACCAGTTCTCATCGTAAAGCTATGTTTAAAAATATGGTTGCTTCATTGGTAATGCATCAAATTATAAAAACTACTTTATCTAAAGCTAAGGCATTACGTCGTATTATTGAACCGCTGATTACATGCAGCAAAGTAGATACGATTGCAAATCGTCGTCTAGTTTTTTCTAAAACTAGGAATAATGATGTTGTTACAAAATTATTCACACAAATAAGCCCGAATTTTTATAATCGTCCTGGAGGGTATACCCGCATACTAAAATGTGGATTACGTAAGGGAGATAACGCTCCAATGGCATATATAGAATTAGTGGAACGATCCAAAATAAAACAAAAAATATAAAATAAATAATTCAAAAAGATACATATTTAAATCTAATCAATAAATGTAAACATACTAATACCATTCTATTCTAACACAGAATTAGGTTTGAACCATTCTTGGTATGCATTGAGAATATCACGTACAGGTGTTATTTTTTTTCCTGCAATTTGCAACATAGTAAGTATTAATATTCCAGAACCAGTACCAACATGAATTCCAGTTAAATCAGTTGCTAATATAGTACCCGGTAATACAGATGATAACGAAAATCGGTTATTGACGTTTTGATTACTTACTTCAGCATCCCATACTCTAATTCTGATGCGATCATTTTTTATTTGAAAATAACTAATTGGCCATGGATTAAAAGCTCGGACACATCGTTCCAATTGGATCGCTGATAAATTCCAATTGATGCGTGCTTCTTGTTTATTCAATTTATGCGCATATGTTGCATAAGTCGGATCTTGAGGTATCAAAGTAAATGTACCTAATACAAATTGATCCAGTACTTGAAACAACATAGTAGATCCGATGTTGACCAATCTATTAGAAAGAGTATAACTAGTATCTTTTGGAAAAATTTTGCAAGGCATAATATGCAAAATATCTCCAGTATCAATTCCTAAATCCATTTGAATAATAGTTATTCCTGTAATGGAGTCACCATATTCTAATGCACGTTGAATTGGCGCTGGACCTCGCCAACGAGGTAATAGTGACCCATGTATATTAATACAACCCAATCGTGGTATATTTAATATTTCTTGCGGTAAAATCAAACCGTAAGATGCAACTATTATTAAATCCACGTCGATTTTTTTGATAATATACACAATATCAGCAATAGATAAGATACGAGATTGAAACAATGATATGCTGTATTTTTTTGTTATTTCGTATAAAAATAAAAAGGATTTAGATGATCGTATCTCTTGTGTAAACACTGCTATTATCTTATGTACAGATAAATGAGCTAACATATGTAAATGCCACATCGCAAAATTTGTAGTTCCAAAAAAAACAATACGCAACGGTTTCAAGTGTGCCATAATACATTATATGTCAAAAGACAGCTGATTTTTTTTGAATGTTTTAGATAATTTTTTTATTTTTTTATGAATTCTTTTAATTTGTAATGGAGATAAATAATCAATAAAAAGTTTTCCAAATAAATGATCTACTTCATGTTGAATACAAATTGCTAATAACTTATCAGCTTCCATTTCAAATTTATTACCGCATTGATCTAATGATTGAATAGTTATCTTTGCTGAACGTGGAATAATCTCGTATATTTGAGGAATAGATAAACAACTTTCAGTAATACTAATAATACCTTCTTTTTTTGTAATAACAGGATTAATAAAAACTAAACGTTGATTGTCTTTTTTATAAAGATCAACAACAATAATTTGTTGATGGATATTAACTTGTGTTGCAGCTAATCCAATACCTTTTTTAAAATACATAGTATCAAACATATCACTTATAATTTGATTGGTATCATTAGATACTGTAACAACAGGATCAGCGATTGTTCTAAGACGTTCATCAGGATAATACAATATCTCTAATATCGACATAAAATAAAAATATTATTAAATGAAATTCGTACATTATCTAATGACTTATGAATATAATCAAGATATGGGTGTGGATATTTTATATTTATAATGATAATATACTGCAATAAAAACTTAATGAATAGGTCAATGGCATTTGAAATCATTACTTAATATCTAATCAATAAACGTACCATTTTTCTAAATAATTAAACAATATTTAAAATACAGTTAAATACATATAAAGACCATATATATTATACCACAAAATATTTGATAAAATATATAATTATATTTTTTATAAAAAATAATTAACATATAAAATAAAAAACTGTCTAATTAATCGCTGAAAATTTATTATTTTTCTAAAATATCTTTTAGATAAAAGAATATTGTTCTATTATTATTAAATAATAAATTTGGGATTATGATCTATAATAAAGATATTCCCTTTATCAAATATGAAAAATTTACTTATACAACTAAATCAAGGTAAAGTGATCATTTATCCGACAGAATCAATGTTTGGTTTAGGATGTGATCCTGATAATAAACAAGCGATATCTACCTTACTAAAAATAAAAAATAGATCTTGGAGGAAGGGTTTAATTTTAATTGCTGCTAATTATACACAATTACTTAAATATATTGACGATAGTTTCTTAAATGAAAATCAACAATCACAAGTCTTTTCTACTTGGCCTGGGCCAGTGACATGGGTATTTCCAGCAAAATCTAATACTCCATATTGGTTAACAGGCCAATTTTCATCTTTAGCAGTACGAGTTATTCATTTTGAACTAATTCAACATCTTTGCTTAGCCTTTGGAAAACCCTTAGTATCTACCAGTGCAAATTTATCTGGACAACCCCCTGCGCGTACTATTAAAGAAATACATGAGCAACTCGGGCATAACATGCCTATCATGTATGAAGATATACTTGGCAGATCTAATCCTTCAGAAATTAGAGATGTTATGACAGGCAAACTAATTCGAGGTGGATAATTTCCATTATTCAAGGAGATAAACAGATGAGTTCTTTTGCTGTTTTTGGTAATCCAATTAAACATAGCAAATCATCAGAAATTTACGCATTGTTTGCACATGAAATTGGAATATCAAAAGAATACAAACTTATATTGGCATTACACGATAATTTCCATTATTTATTGCATAATTTTTTCAAATTAGGCGGATTAGGAGCAAACATTACTTCTCCATTTAAAGAAAATGCATACTTTTTGTGCAATCAATTAACTGAACGATCTAAAAAAGCTCGCTCAGTTAATACGATAAAAAAACTAAAAAATGGTACTTTACTGGGAGATAATACTGATGGTATAGGATTTATTAGCGATTTAAAACGTCTTAATTGGATAGATAATAATAATCATATTACTTCTCAAGAATCTACAACAACGAATATTCTATTAATTGGAGCTGGAGGTGCAGCAAAAGGAATTGTTCCTATGCTTTTAAACACTATTACAACATGTCATATAAATATAGTGAATAGAACATTTGCTAGGGCACAGAAATTGACATCTTATTATCAAGAAATAGGGTATAACAACATATCATGTCTCCCTTTATACAAATTACGTTATGACACTAATAAATATAGTTTAATTATTAACGCTACCACTAGCAACATATACAACACTATTCCAAAAATACCATCTGTTCTTGTTAATCCTGAAACTAAATGTTATGATTTGTTTTACACAAAACAAGATACATTGTTCATAACATGGTGTAAAAAAAATGGGTCAAATTATTGTTCAGATGGATTAGGTATGCTAGTAGAACAAGCAGCTCATTCTTTTTTCTTATGGCACAATTTGTTTCCTACTGTTGATCCTGTGATAAATCATTTAAGATCTGCGCTTTATATATAAAGTTATATTGATTTTACAATGAAAGAAATATAGGAACGATACCATCATAAGATGGTGTACTATTATTTAATAGTATAGTGAACAGATAAAAATTAATAATTTTTAGAATCTATTTTGTTTTAAAAAAAAATCCTATACAATGTAAAACGTTGATTGAATTTGTTGATATTTGGTTTGTTATTCAAAGATTATACTTGGCGGCATTAGCGCGATAGTACCACCTGATTCCATTCCGAACTCAGAAGTGAAATGTCGTAGTACCGATGGTAGTGTGGGGGTTTCCTCATGTGAGAGTAGGGGGCTGCCAAGTATCTTAAATTTAACGGAATCTAATCATCAAAGCTAGAATAACTGAAAGAATAATACAGATAAATGGATTTTATTGTTTATGCAATTAAATAAATTATTATGATGACCAGAAAATTTCTATGTGTATTTAGTAAATAAAAATATACTAAATATAAGATTACAACTTAAATTTTTTAAGTATTTTATTGTGTATCATATGCATTTTTATAAGATAGAAAATAATTTCAACTGCAATTAGAACTAACATTCATATAAGATATAAAATTAACAAAAAAGTTTTAATTAGCACTGGTATTATTTTTTAAATTAGGAATTACAGTTAAGAAACAATAATCAAGATTCAGTGCCTATATTAAAATATAGACTAAAACGAATCTTTTTTATTGCGTAATGCAGAAAAAACTTGCCAGTCTTCTTTCAGATTAAAAGGTAAATTTAGTGATTTTTTTACATCTAAGTTATCACAACGAAAAAAAAGATTAATCCTTCTTTCTAAATTTACTGTCGTTGGACCAATGGGTTGGTTGTTTTTAATCATTTTAATAATCTTATTACGATAATCAATGATAGATTGATCTCGAGACAAAATAGAAATAGCGAAATTAATATTAGATAAAGTATACTCATGTCCACTGAAAATCAAAGTATTGCTAGGAAGATGTTTAATTTTTAAAATAGATTCATACATTTTCTGAGCAAATCCTACACAAATTTTACCGCACCCTGCTGAAAACACAGTATCTCCACAAAACAACCAAGGCGCACTATAAAATCCAATATGCCCCAATGTATGTCCAGTCAAATTAATAACTTTAAATTTTTTCTGTAATAATACAAAATCATCTCCTTCTGACACCAAGCAGTGAGCGCCATTATTTTTAGTTTCCATTGGACCATAAACAATAGTTTTTGGAAAATATCGAGTTAACGAGAACACTCCATTGATATGATCAAAATGATTATGAGTTAATAAAATTGCTCGTAATTTAAATTGAAGCTTCTTTAGGATATTTAATACTTTTACCGCCTCTCCGGGATCAACAATTATGCCTTCACCTCTGTAATTATACAAAAACCAAATATAATTAGTGTTAAATACCCGAACTCTAATAATATTCATCAATTGACTGTAGTTAAAAAATTTTAAAATAGTTATTTTAAAATTTTTTTATAAATATGCAATAAATAAAAAATATTATTTTTTACACTTAAGTTAATTTTTTTTAAATATAAATATAAATGCAATAAAAATTTCATAAATTATTATGAATAGTATTTATATCATTGTAAAATGAAAAGATATATGTTAGGTTGACTAGTAAGAATCTGAAAGATATGAATATATACTGAAATTGTATATTTTAAAAATATATGTATGCTTACCACATATAATAACATTAATTATATTGTAATACTTATTACCGATAATATTATTGTCATTAATAAAAATCTTCTTTCAAAGGACATCTAGCGGCTAATCGAGCTAGTTGATCGCACCGTTCATTATCTGGATGTCCAGTATGACTTTTTAACCAATTCCAATGAATAATATTATGAGTTTGTATTGCTGTATCTAAACGTAGCCATAAATCAATATTTTTTACTAATTTTTCTTCAGAAGTTTTCCAGTGATGTTTTTTCCATATGTGAATCCACTGAGTAATTCCATGTAACAAATATTGGCTATCAGTATTTAGAGTAATTTGACAAGAATTTTTAAGCGATTCTAATGCAATAATAGCTGCCATTAATTCCATACGATTATTGGTAGTTAAGCGGTATCCCATACTAAATTCTTTTTTATGTTGTTTGTACCGTAATATCGCAGCACAACCACCTGGTCCTGGATTACCAAGACATGATCCATCAGTAAAAATTTCTATTTTTTTATACATATTATAGGATATATTATGATTTCAATTCAAATAACTAGTGTGACACAAATGGAAAGCTATGAGCACTAATATTGTACGACAAATTGTTTTAGATACTGAAACCACTGGAATGAACAAGTTTGGACCACAACATTATGAAGGACATAGGATCATTGAAATAGGTGCAGTGGAAATAATAAATCGTCATTTAACTGATAACACATTTCATGTTTATATAAAACCAAATCGCATGGTGGATATTGAAGCTATTCAGATACATGGAATTACCGATCAATTTTTGAAAAATAAACCAACTTTTTCAGAAATAGTAAATGATTTTTTAGCATTCATTCGTGGCAGTGAATTAATTATTCATAATGCTCCGTTTGATCTAGGATTTCTTAATCAAGAATTACAAATTTACAACGCAAACTCAAAAAAAATAGAATCTTACTGCGTTATTATTGACAGCTTAAAATTAGCTCGCAAAAAATTTCCAGGACAACGTAACAACTTAGATGCATTATGCGAGCGTTATTGTATTAACAATGGTAACAATCAACGAAACCTACATAGTGCATTGATTGACGCACAGCTTTTAGCTAATGTATTTTTAGCTATGAGTGGAGGTCAAATAAAAATGAAATTTATGGAAATAACAGATACAAATATATCAAATAATAAAATTAATAATATTAAACAATCAAATAATATAAAATGTACACATAAAAAATCATTAAAAATTATTTATGCTAGTGAACAAGAAAAATTGGTTCACGAAGAATATTTAGACAACATACAGCAGATAAACAAACACTGTATATGGCGACAAAATAATAAATGATGTAACACAAAAACCATTTTCAATTTATCTATGATAATAAAATAAAAGAGCAGATATGTTTATAACATATCAATAATTCTATGTTATAGATAAATTTTACACTAGAAACAAATATATTTTTATGGATAATCATGAAAAATTCATATTTCTAAATTGCTTAAAGAAATAATACATATCGCTATAACAATAATATATATATATCTTGATTATTTTAAAGGAGTAATTATGTATCATAATTTAATTTATAACGAATTTAAAGAAACTATAAAAATAATGCAGATATTTTCTTGTGAAAAAGATAACATTAAAATAATAGAATCATCTGCAAAACTTATCGCTAATACTTTCAGAACAGGAGGAAAAATATTGTCCTGTGGAAATGGTGGTTCCCACTGTAATGCCATGCATTTTTCAGAAGAACTAACTGGGCGCTATAGAAGTAATCGATCAGGTTATGCAGCAATAACTATTTCTGATCCTTCATATTTATCGTGCGTTAGTAATGATTTTGGTTATGAATATGTTTTCTCCCGCTATATTGAATCTATTGGAAACGAGAAAGATGTGTTATTTGCTATCTCTACCTCCGGAAAATCAACTAATATTCTATATGCTATAGAAGCAGCATACAAACAAAGTATGAAAATAATTTTTTTAACCGGAGAAAAAAAAGAAAAAAAATTATCTGATTATATAGATATGGAAATTTGTGTGCCATACGCAAGTTATCCTGATCATATTCAAGAAATTCATATTAAAATAATCCATGTACTTATCTTTCTTATAGAGAAAGAAATGGGATCTATTTCATAATAAATAATGAAAAACTAATGTTGATATATGCAATCCACACTCAATATTATTAATCAAATCAAAAATAAAAGCGTATTTACTTGATTGTTCTGTATAAATGTGATACACTGGGCAATTGTTATCTGTTTATGTTTCCTAAGATTGAAGATATAAGCCCTCTCTTCTTTATAAAGAAGAGAGGGTAGGAACATTTTATTTGGCAATATGTTATATGTTATTACCGCTCTCTTTCTGCTTTAGTAATAAACAAATGCCGATATAGCTCAGACAGGCAGAGCAGCGCATTCGTAATGCGAAGGATATAGGTTCAAATCCTATTATCGGCATAATGAAGAAAGAACCTTATTCTTCTCTTTAAATAAACTAAATAGTTTACACTTAAATTCACTGCTGCATCTGTATCTTATTATATTAGTATCACTCAAAACAAAACTAATAGCCTAATAATCCTACCACCATTATTGAATGATGATGTTAGTAGTAAATCGCTAGGCACATGATGATATACTTACAATTGAGAGAAATTGTCAGAAAGATAATTAACCACCCCTTTCTGTGATGCTTCTAATCCCTCCTTATTCTTGTTCCATTGAGCGGGACACAACAAACCATGTGCCTCATGAAACTGCAAAGCATCTACCATCCGAATCATTTCATCAAAATTTCTACCAAAAGGTAAATCATTGATTACTTGATGACGTATAACTCCCGATTTATCTATCAAGAAAGAAGCACGCAAAGCCACTCCTTTATTTGAATGTTCAACACCATATTTCTTAATAATTTCACGTTTTATATCAGAAACCATAACATATTTCAATAACCCAATTCCACCTTGACTGACAGGAACTTGTCTCCAAGCATTGTGCACAAAAACCGAATCTATAGACACTCCCACAACCTCTACGTTTCGTTTCTGAAATTCAATATAACGTTTGTCACAAGCAATCAGCTCCGAGGGACAGACAAATGTAAAATCCATGGGCCAAAAGAATACTATTGCTTCTCTTTTATTAATATAATTTAATAAATTAAAATTATCCACAATTTCACCGCTTCCTAATACTGCAGAGGAAGTGAAATCTGGAGCACAATGACTAACTAATACCATGATTAATTCCTTATTCCTTGCTTAACGTGTTTAATATATTTAAAAAATTAAATATACAAATAGTAACAATGATAATCAAAAGTACTCATTCTACTGTTTAAACTATCTTTATGCAAACAATACTATATAATTTTTTTTAAATAAAAATTTCTCATTCACCTAAATATTATGATTGTTAAATTTTATTTTTTTTATGGGTTACTAAGCTAGTTATTTTGATTGTTGTTGTATAATAACACTATAACGTGTTTTGAAAATTAAAACTTATTTTTTAATATTTAATATAATAATTAAAATTAATCATTACCGTACAATTTATTTTATAAATCTTTATTTATAATATTAAACACTATTAATTAAAATTTTAATATTTCTTGACAATAAATATATAGAACGACAGTTATTACTCTGTATTTGGAAAATTTACAATATTTTCTAATTAAAAGGTCAATATTTTAAGAAATTATAAAAATTTGGAATAATTTATTTACATTTTTTAAGCACTAAATTTTTGTGTTTCAATCACAAATTTCATCATAAATTATGACCATTTAGTTCACAAATAACTAAATAAATATAATCAGATCGATGAAATTTTCTCAAAAAATTAAGTCGTTACATTTATAACATTTGATGTTATCAACAATAATAACAATTAGACCATATAAAAATATATGATATCATTAATACTTTTGGACCATATCTACAGTTTCTCTATAAGAAACAAATACTCATCATGTGTAATCTCTGATTCAATAAAATCAATATTTAATTTAACAATCGGTAATAATGAAAATTTGTGAGATAATCATAAAAATATAATTGATAAACCATTATAATAATCATATTGACAATATTAGGATACTATCAATTATAAAATTGAGTCACTACATTTTAGCTTATAAATAAAAAATTGATGTGAACGATATATCAAATAATTGATACTACATCCGTCCATGTACAATAAAAATTGTAACTGTAGAAATGATATTCTCTTAACAAATATTTTTAAGAAAATTATATGCCATAATATACTAACGATTTTTAGTAAATTTATGCATGAAATCAACTAATCGTCATTAATACAACTGGTCTGAATAAAAAACCATACTATACATGGAAAATGTATATTTTATATTTTTTGTAATCATAAAATCTATTGTTAAAATTTAAAAATAAATATATCAATCATAATTGATTACAATAATTACTATTAAACTATTGACCATCATGTCAATATGTGTCAAATATAGCCATAACTATTAAAATTTTTATACATACAAAAAAATATTTTGTTTGGAAATTTTATTTGATGGATCCTAAAAAAATATTGTTTAATGCACACTTTTAAAATCAATATTTTTATATCATAAAAATACAAATATTTTTATCGCATTTATTCAGGATTATAAATCATTAACATACACATTGTAATTTTGTAAGTTATATTTATGTATATGTTATATATGCATATATATATAAATATAAATTTTTATAACAAATACGGTAATAATTAGTACCTATATATTTATATTTTAATTAATAAACATTTCTTTAATTAGGATAAGATTTATGTCATTTCAATTATTAGAAACAGATGGATATGCACGACTTGGTAAACTTATTTGTAATCAAGGAATAGTAGATACACCTGCCTTTATGCCAGTAGGAACCTATGGATCCATCAAAACATTAACATCAAAAGAAATTAAAGCAAGCGGAACACAAATTATTTTAAGCAATACTTTTCATTTATGGTTACGTCCTGGATCAGACATTATAAAACTACACGGTGGTTTACATAAATTCATGAATTGGACTGGCCCAATAATTACAGATTCTGGAGGGTTCCAAGTATTTAGTTTAAGTAAAATGTGTACAATTACAAAAGAAGGAGTATACTTTAAAAGTCCTATCAATGGTCGTCTTGTGTTTTTAACTCCAGAAAAATCTATAGAAATTCAGCATGATTTAAAATCTGATATAGTTATGATATTTGATGAATGTATATCTTATCCCAACACTTGGGATTACGCAAAGAAATCAGTCAACATATCTTTGCATTGGGCTGAACGTAGCCGTTTACGTTTTGATACATTACATAATTCAAATATGTTGTTTGCCATCATTCAAGGAGGTATGTATGAAAACTTGAGGGATATATCAGCAAAGGAATTAATAAATATTGGTTTTGATGGATACGCAATAGGGGGTTTATCGGTAGGAGAACCAAAAATGGAAATGTATCGTATTTTATCTCATATATGTAAATTAATTCCTACAAATAAACCACGTTATTTAATGGGTGTTGGTAAACCAGAGGACCTATTGGAAGCTGTACAGCAGGGTATTGATATGTTTGATTGTGTTATTCCAACACGCAATGCTCGTAATGGATATTTATTTGTTTCTGATGGAACAATCAAAATTCGAAATGCACAATACAAAAGCGACACTTCTCCATTAGATAAAAAGTGCGATTGTTATACTTGTCAAAATTATAGTCGTTCGTATCTGCATCATTTAGATTGTTGTAAAGAAATTCTTGGTGTGCGCTTAAATACCATTCATAATTTAAGATATTACCAGCGTCTGATGGAGGGATTACGTCAAGCTATCAAAAAAAAATCATTAAAAAACTTTATCAACATGTTTTATAAGCATGTTAATAGTATTTAACACTGAATTTACATTCAGTATTTTTTTAATAAACCCAATGATTCCAACTATTCTATAAAACAGGAAATATTAATGAACATATTTACTAATACTGCTTGGGCCAGTGCCAACGCTAATTCTCAGAGTAATCCGTATTCCTTAGTGATCATGTTAACAGTATTTGCTGGAATTTTTTATTTTATGATCTTTAGACCACAACAAAAACGTAATAAAATTCATAAAGAATTATTAAACTCCATCTCCAAAGGAGACGAAATATTAACTAATGGAGGATTGGTAGGTCGTGTAGTTAAAGTTACAGAAACAGGTTATATCTTTATTATTCTCAACGAGAAAAATAATACTAATAGCAATGAAATACTAATTAAGCGCGATTGCGTTACTGCCATTTTACCTAAAGGCACTATGAAAGCATTATAATTTATAAATTTGTAGATTGAGATAAGATCTTGTGTTGAATAATTATCCGTTATGGAAGTATCTTGCGGTTGTATTAGTATTCGTTGCTAGTATAATTTACGCACTACCGAGTTTATACAGAAATTATCCTACAATTTACATTACTCAATATGCTTCAGAAAAACCCTATCAAAATATGGATAATATTACATTATGTTATATAAAAAAAATACTTACACACGAAGAAATCATTAATAAATCTATTGTATTACAATCAAACAAAATTCGAATACAATTTTTTAATGAACAGAATCAACTTCAGGCTTACCAAAAATTATCAACTCTTTTTTCACAGAAATATCAGATATTGCTGTGTAATACCCCAAATATACCGCATTGGTTATCTGCGATCAAAGCTAAGCCTATAAAATTAGGGTTAGACTTATGCGGAGGAACATATTTTGTAATACATGTGAATTTGAAAACTGTACTAGATAAATTTCAAGAAAAATATATTGATATTTTCAAAACCATCTTACTTAAAAAAAACATTCCTTATTTAAAAATATGCAAAATTAAAAATCATGATATTGAAATTAATTTTCAAAATGCTAGTGATAGAAATGAAGCAGTTTTACCTTTATCTGAAATAGATAATGACTTGATATTATATCCAATGGAACCCAATAAATTACATGTGATTTTTTCTGAAAGCAAAAAAAATACAATTCGTGAGCACACAATACATCAAAATTGTACTATTTTACATCACCGTATACACCAATTAGGCATTATTGAACCATTGATACAACGTCATGGAAGTGAGCGTATTATTATAGAATTACCTGGTTTTCAAGATATTGATAAGATCAAAAAGATGCTTAGTACAACTGCAAGTCTGGAGTTTCGACTGGTTAATTCATCAATAAGCGAATTTGAAATAAACAATAATTTAATTCCAGAAGATTCCGAGATAAAATTGAGCAATAATGGTTGTTTAGTACCATTGTATAAACAAATAGTGTTATCTGGAGATAATATTACTAATTCTAGTGTTAGTTTAGATGAATACAATAGACCTCAAGTAAATATTTCTTTAAATAAAACAGGTAGCATCCTAATTTCTAATTTCACCAAAAATAATATTGGGAAAGCAATAGCTACGTTATTCATAGAATACAAAGATAGTGGAAAAAAAGATTCCACAGATCATGCTATTTTAATTAAACATGAAAAAATTATTAATATTGCTACTATTCAATCCCAGTTAAATGATAATTTCCGTATCTTTGGGATCAACAATTTAAATGAAGCGCGCCATCTTTCGTTATTATTACGCATGGGCACGTTAGTGGCACCTGTTCATATTGAAGAAGAACGAATTATTGGTCCTACACTTGGTAAACAAAACATTGCACGAGGATTTACCGCATGTGCTTTAGGAATATTCACTTCTATATGTTTTATGATTTTATGGTACCATTACTTCGGGTTAATCGCTAGCATTGCTTTAATTGCTAATTTAATACTTATGATAAGTACGATGTCTATAATCCCAGGAATAGTGCTGACTATGCCAAGTATAGCGGGGATAATATTAACTTTATCTGTAGCCATAGATGCAAATGTATTAATTAACGAGAGAATAAAAGAAGAAATAAACAAAGGTAAACCCGTGCAATATGCTATATACACAGGATATCGTAAAGCATTGACTAGTATTGTAGATGCAAATATTACAACCATTATCACTTCTATTATACTATATGCAATTGGTACGGGGCCAATTAAAGGATTTGCTATTACTACTATTATTGGAGTAGGAACATCAATGTTTACCTCTATTATCGGTACTCGTGCTGTTGTTAATTTAGTGTATGGAAAAAGAAGTCTTCGTAAGCTATCTATTTAATTTTTTATTTTTTTGAATTATATACCAAATTTAATACATTTTTTAATTAAATTTTCTTAAAATGAGTGACGCTTATTATAGAATTTATGATTTTCTTGCATGGAAACGTTTAATATTTTTTTTATCAATATTTTTATTCTTCATTTCATGCAGTACCATGATAACACGTGGTTTTAACTGGGGATTAGATTTTACTGGAGGTATGTCAATTGACATTACTTCAGAAAAAGATATTAATCTCATTAATGTTAAAAATATTTTGGTTCAATCAGGATTCAAAAATCCTACAGCGCAATATTTTGGTTCCCCAAAAGACATAATGATACAATTACCATTAAATCCTAATGTAAATAAAATCAATCAAGACACCGCAAATATAGTGCTACATGCTTTACAAGAAAGTATGGTCCAAAATTTTTTCATTAAACAAACAAATTGGATTGGGCCAAGTGCTCATAGTCAACTGATAAATACAGGAATAATGGCTTTATTAGTCGCATTAATATGTATTTTAATATATATAACTTTTCGTTTTGAATGGAGATTAGCGACTGGAGTAGTTATATCTTTGACATACGATATAATAGTTATTTTAGGTATGTTATCTTTACTTACTATTAAAATGGATTCCACCATTATTGCTGCCCTAATGTCAGCAATTGGATACTCTATTAATGACAAAATTGTCATTTTTGATAGAATTAGAGAAAATTTCTATTATGCATCTGTATCAAAACCTATAGATATATTTAATATCTCATTGAGTCAAGTACTCAGTAGAACTATCATAACTTCAGTCACAACTATTATGGTACTGCTAATACTACTAGTTTTTGGGGGAGACATGTTATACGGATTTGCGGTCACTCTGTTACTTGGCACTATTATTGGCACAGTATCATCTATATATATAGCTTCATCGTTAGCATTTAAATTTGGTACTGCACGTGATCATTTTATAAAAATTAATTAAAAAATTTTTCACCGCTGATTTTTTTATATATGTATTTAACGAACATTAAAAAATATAATAGTATCTTTACTATTGTCATAACACTGAATGATACTGCAGTTTATTCAAATATTTTGAATACACTTGGACAGTAAAATATCAATTATATTGTAAACAAAATTAAATTTGTAGCAATATTATAATATGCACTACACAGTAATGCCATACATATTTAATCATCAATAAATATTACTACAATAACATACGGATAAATGAGATCTAATTATCACTACAATACCTAACTAACGGAATGATTTATTAATATTTATGACATAATAGAGAGTCAAAACACTAGTACTCTCGTAATATCGAATTTAAATTATTTTTTTATTAAAAAAAATTGATCACATAAAAATATATTTAGTCTCACGATCTCATGATACTATGACAGATAATCTCATACCACATGACAAAAAATTTTTAATACGGGCTTTCCAATTAGCATGGAAAGGACGTTTTACTACTATGCCTAATCCTAACGTAGGATGCGTTATTGTTCGCGATAATAAAATTGTAGGAGAAGGATACCACATACGAACAGGAGGAGCACATGCTGAAATACATGCGTTACGTATTGCTGGAAATTTAGCGCAAGGAGCAACAGCCTACATTACTTTAGAACCATGTAGTCATTATGGACGCACTCCTCCTTGTACTACTGCATTGATTAACTCAGGAATTAAACGTGTTGTTGTAGCTATGCTAGATCCTTATTTTTATGCAAGAGGACGTGGTTTACATTTGTTACAAAAAGCAGGCATTGAAGTACAACATAGTCTAATGTTAGAAGAGGCTGAATCAATAAATAGAGGATTCCTAAAACGTGTACGCACGGGATTCCCATGGGTTAAATTAAAATTAGCTGCATCTCTAGATGGTAGGACCGCTATGTCTTCTGGAGAAAGCAAATGGATTACATCTATTCAGGCACGTCAAGATGTACAACATTTTCGAGCAGAAAGCGACGTTATTCTTTCCACTGCTAGTACCGTTTTAGCAGATGATCCAAAACTAAATGTACGTTGGACATGCTTTTCAGACGAAATGAAACGTATTTATGCCAATCATCAAATTAGGCAGCCACTACGGGTCATTATTGATAGCGCAAATAGAGTGCTTCCAGCACATCGTGCTATACGATACAAAGGAAAAATTCTACTCGTGCGTTTAAAAAAAGATCATCAAAATTGGCCTCCATCAGTAGAACAATTATTATTATCGTCAATTAATTATCGTGGCCGTCATCAAATAAACTTAACAGAACTAATGCAACATCTTGGATATCGTGGAATTAATAATATTTGGGTGGAAGCAGGAGCTACTTTTTCAGGGGTATTATTAGATATTGGATTAGTAGATGAGCTTATTCTGTATCAAGCTACAAAATTTTTAGGATCTGACGCAAGACCTTTATGTTTATTACCGGATATCAAATATCTGAATGACATCAAGTCTTTTAAATTAATTGATATAAAAAATGTTGGCCCAGATATTCGTTTAAGATTAATACCAAAAAATATATAATATTTTATTTATTGGCGTGTTACAATATCATGTTATAATGATGTCAATAAATACAATAAGTAATGATATAGTAGTCAAAGCAATCACAGGATTATTATGAATATTATTGAAAGCGATACTATGGCAAATAACGCTAAAATTGCTATCGCTGTCGTTAGATTTAATCGATTCGTTAATAACAATTTATTGGAAGGAGCTGTTGATATTTTAAAAAGAATTGGACACATAAAGGATGAAAATATAACCATAATTTGGGTACCAGGTGCTTATGAATTACCATTAACTTCACAAGCATTGGCTATTAGTCACAAATACGATGGACTAATAGCTTTAGGTACAGTGATTCGTGGATTTACTGCACATTTTGAATTTGTTGCAAAAGAATGTAGTTATGGGCTATCTAAAATTTCCATGGAAAACACTTTACCTATTGGATTTGGATTACTTACTACAGATAATATTGGTCAAGCTATAGAACGTTCAGGTATTAAATCTAATAACAAAGGATCTGAAGCTGCTTTGGCTGTTTTAGAAATGATTAATATACTAAAAATAATCAAAAATAGTTCTTAACATATATAAGAATACGAAAGGAATTATGTGAAAACAATTAGTAGAAGACGTGCTCGTGAATGTGCATTACAAGCATTGTATTCTTGGCAATTATCTCAAAATAATACTGAAGAAATAGAACATTATATTATAAAAGAACAAGATATTCAAAGTTTTAATATTTCTTATTTTCATGAATTATATATTGGAGTAATAAGTTGTGCGGAAGAATTAGATAAATTAATGATGCCGTATCTATCTCGAAATTTGGAACAATTAGGTTATATTGAACATTTAGTGTTGCGTATTGCATTATTCGAGCTTACTAAATGTAGTAACACTATACCATATAAAGTGGCCATTAATGAAGCAATTGAGCTTGTAAAAAATTTTGGAGCTGAAAAAAGTCATAAATTTATTAATGGAGTATTAGATAATATAGCCGATCAACTCTATGTTTGTAAAAAAATAATTTTAAAAACACAGTGATTGTTTTCATCGATCACACATCAGTTTAGGCGTTTGCTGATATAATCATAGCGTGATTCATGATTAATAATAACTTGAAATTATCTAAAATATGGTGTTTGTTTGCCACTGGTTTTGGTTTAGGAACAATTTCTTATCTGCCAGTAGGTACTGTAGCGTCATTATTGGCCATACCAATATGGTGGATTTTGATGTATTTATTTTCATTTCAATTTTATTTTTTGTTTCTGATTATTGGGATAGGATTAGGTATATATTTTTGTGATCACACTACTAAAATCATTGGTATTCATGATCCTCAATCAATCGTTTGGGATGAATTTATTGGCATGTGGATAACATTAAGTGTAGTACCAGTACCAATACATAATAATTGGTTATGGACGATCATCGCTTTTTTGTTATTTAGAATTTTTGATATCGTAAAACCCTGGCCAATTTCCTGGTGTGACCGCGAAATAAAAGGCGGATTTGGAATCATCATAGATGATATATTGGCAAGTATTTTATCAATTTGCATCATTTTATTGCTAATGCATTTATTTTATTAAAATATTTACATATATATATATGCTGAATGCTGAACTATAGTTGAGTTAATTGTATTGTGTTAGATCATTCATTCAAAACGTCATCATACCACAAACACTACATCACATGATGTAGTGTTTGTGGTTTCAATGTATCCATTTTATAATTTTTTTATAAATACCTATACTATCTAATCCAAGCTCAGACAACATCTCTGATTGTGAACCTTGGGGAATAAAAAAATCAGGCAAACCAATATTTAAAACTGGAACTGATAATTTATTCTTCATAACAAATTCATTTACCCCACTTCCGGCCCCCCCCACTATTGTATTTTCCTCTAATGTTATTAATACTTGGTGATTTTTAGAAAGATTTTTTATTAGTTTTTCATCTAATGGCTTAACAAATCTCATGTCCACTAAAGTTGCGTTTAATTCAGATGCAACATTATAAGCTGACTGTAATAAAGTTCCAAAATTAAGAATAGCGATACAATGTCCCTTACGACGTATTACACCCTTACTTAAAGGTAAAGTATACAATTCCGTTGTATCTAGTAAATTACCAGGCACAGCATATCCTTTAGGATAACGTACAACACTAGGCCCATACCGATAACGATATCCTGTATATAACATCAGCTTACATTCACACGCATCACTTGGAGTCATTATTATCATATTCGGAATACAACGTAAATACGACAAATCAAAAGCACCTTGATGAGTTTGTCCATCTGCTCCAACAATACCTCCTCGATCAACAGCAAATAATACAGGTAAATTTTGAATTGCTATATCATGAATTACTTGATCATATGCGCGTTGCAAAAATGTTGAATAAATAGCGACAATAGGTTTATAACCTGCTATAGCTAATCCAGCAGCAAATGTCACAGCATGTTGCTCAGCAATTGCAACATCAAAGTATTGTTTTGGATATTTCTGAGAAAAGATACTCATTCCGGAGCCTTCTCTCATCGCAGGGGTAATTCCTATAATCTTATTATCTCGAGCAGCAACTTGGCATAACCAATCACCAAAAATCGTAGAATAAGTTATATTTTTAGAATGTTCTACCGGTAATGATCCGCTTTCAGGATCAAATTTTGGCACTGCGTGCCATTTAATAGGATCTTTTTCTGCAGGTTCATATCCAAAACCTTTTTTGGTAATAACATGTAAAAATTGTGGACCTTTCATATCACGTATATTTTTTAACATATATATTAATTCTAATACATCATGCCCGCTGATAGGACCAATATAATTAAAACCAAGTTGAGAAAATAATGAACTTGATGTACCGCTGCTAGAATTATTGATTGGGTTACTAATATGTTTGATCAATTTCTTAGTTGATAAAACATCAGACAATATTTTGTTATTATCTATTTTTAAATCCAAATATACTTGTTCTGATGAAATATGAGTATGATGATTATTCAATGCTCCTACGTTTTCTGAAATAGACATTTCATTATCATTTAAAATAATCAATAAATCAGATTTTATAGATCCAGCATGATTCATTGCTTCAAAAGCCATCCCAGCAGTTATAGCTCCATCCCCTATAACACATACAGTACGCCGTCCTAGCATTTCTCGTTCTGCAGCTATTGCTAAAGCTAACCCTGCGCTAATCGAAGTAGAAGAATGTCCTACTGATAACACATCATATTCACTTTCATCGCGACAAGGAAAAGGATGTAACCCATGCCGCCTTCTAATACTAAAAATACGTTCGCGCCGACCCGTAAGAATTTTATGTGGATATGCTTGATGCCCTACATCCCAAATTAAATAATCAAATGGAGTATTATATACATAATGCAATGCTACAGTAAGTTCTATAGTTCCTAATCCAGATGCAAAATGTCCACTAGATCTACTGACACTAGTTAAAAGAAATTGACGTAATTCATTACATAATGTTGTTAAATAATCTTCAGATAATTGTCTTAATTCTTTAGGAGTATTGATCAAACCTAATATAGGATATTTATTTAAATTACAGTTCATATTAAATTTTATCTAATATTATTTATGTATGTAATATTAGTTGTTACGTTTAATAATATAACGTGAAAATGCAGATAAAATATTAACGTTATAACCTAATTTCGCAATATATTTTAAAGATGTTAATGATTCACAATATAAATCTTGAGCTTTAGTACGAGCTGTTCTTAATCCTAATATCTTCGGATAAGTGTTGATGTCATTATCTTTCGATTGCATACTGCGATTTTTTTCATGATCATATGAATGTGAAACATCTATAATATCGTCTTGTATTTGAAAAGCCAATCCTATAGTTGCAGCATAATGATCTAGAAATGCCAATACATCGTTGTCATAGCTCTTATTTCCTGCTGCTAAAGCTCCAATGCGAACTGCAGCTCGAATTAACGACCCTGTTTTGTGCTGGTATATGGCTTCTAACTGTGTGGCTGAAATATTTTTATTATTTTTACTAATTAAATCTAAAGATTGACCTAAACACATTCCATTAGCGCCACTGGCGGCAGCTAATGTAGCAATCATTTTTAAGCGAGCTTGATCTGTGACAGTTGGCATATGTGCTTCTGAAAGAATAGTAAAAGCTAATGTATGAAGAGCATCTCCTGCTAAAACAGCAATAGATTCTCCAAATTTGACATGACATGTTGGACGTCCTCTACGCAATTTATCGTTATCCATAATGGGTAGATCATCGTGAATGAGAGAATAAGCATGTATACACTCAATAGCAGCGGCTGGAGCATTAAGATTTGACGATCTAATACCAAACAATTTACCTATTTGATAAACTAAAAAAGGACGTAAACGTTTTCCTCCCAACAAAACACTATAACGTATTGCTTGTATAAGAAGAGATACATCTTGTTTAAGAAATATAACCAAATAACGTCTAATAGCGTCGTCAACTCGTTGATGACTGTCACGTAACTCATTAACTAAATCAATCATAAACATAATATTTCAATATACCGTAATACAAACACTATTAGATGTGTATATGTAAATATACATGCACGTACATAATAATATTACATAATAAAAATATCTATATGTTAGTAGAATTATTTTTATAAATTTGTATATTGATTATGTATATAATAGCTTATCACAATTTTTGGCGATAAACCGAAAAAAAGATCGTGGCATTATATAAATAGTAATATTTATATAATATATTATTGCTATATCTAATATATCGTTCTTATGCTTATCTATCTTAGTAGATAAAATATTTATATGAAAATAATTATAAAATTATCACCAGAAATCACAATAAAAAGTCGTGCTGTACGAATTTTTTTTATAAAAATTTTGATTAGCAACATCAAAACTATTTTTAAAAAAAATAACGAATTAGCATCAATTGTACGTCATTGGGATTATCTTGAAGTAATATGTAACAATAACCAAAAAATATGCGCTATTTTAGTGAATATTCCTGGCATTCATCATTTCTTTTTAATTAAAAAACATATATTTCATTCTTTACAGGATATTTATGAAAAAATTATACTCAGTTTGAACTACGATATTAAATTATCAGGAACAAGTTTTTGTGTGCGAGTTAAACGCCGTGGTAAACATAATTTCACTTCACAGGAAGTTGAACATTATTTAGGAAATAAATTATGTCAAAATATAAATAATATTAGAGTTAACTTAACACAACCTGAAAAAACTATATATTTAGAAATCAAAGATAATCAACTTTTTATAATTATTAAACGTTATGAAGGATTAGGAGGTTTTCCGATAGGTACGCAACAAGAAGTGTTGTCATTAATTTCAGGAGGATTTGATTCAGCAGTTGCTAGCTATATGTTAATTCGGAGAGGATGTAAAGTTAATTATTGTTTTTTTAATTTAGGTGGAGCTACGCATGCTATTGAAGTATGTAGAGTGATATATTTTCTATGGAATAAATTTAGTAGTTCTCATAAAATAAAATTTATTTCTATTGATTTTTCAGAAGTCATCAAAGAAATTATTGATAAAATAAAAGATAACCAAATAGGAGTAGTGTTAAAACGTATGATGATACGTACTGCATCATTGGTAGCCAATCGTTGTAAAATTACCGCGTTGATAACAGGAGAAGTTCTAGGACAGGTATCAAGCCAAACTTTAAGCAACCTAACACTCATTGACAATGTTTCTAATCATGTAATATTTCGTCCTTTAATTGCTTACGACAAAGAAAAAATTATTGATTTAGCTCGAAAGATAGGGACAGAAATATTTTCAAAATCTGTTCCAGAATATTGTGGAATAATATCAAAAAAATCAACCACAAAAACAACAAAACAACTCATTGAGTTTGAAGAAAATAATTTTGATTTCACTGTATTAGACCGTGCAGTGTCTCAATCCTATGTAATAGACATACAAAATATTCCTGATCAAATCATCAATCAACATGTATTGCAAATAGAAACGAAAAAAATATTAGACACTAATGATATAGTGTTAGATATACGAACAGAAATTGAACAAGAAAAAAATCCTCTTTTTCTCAACAATATAGAAATGATAAAAATACCTTTTTATAAACTAATAGGTCAATTTTATAAATTAGATCCAGATAAAGTATATTTATTATATTGTGATCATGGCATAATGAGTAGATTACAAGCAATACATTTGTATGAACAAGGATTCCGTAATGTAAAAATATACAGACCACCTAAATAATATATCAGGTAATTATATCTCGAACAAATATTCAATCAAAAATTTTAACTAAAAAATCAAAATAATTATACTATAGTAATAGTGATGTTTGTATAGTTTATAAAAACCAATTAATGTAGAGTATTACTCACTATAACACACAGAAAAGATATAATTAATGAAAAAAATAATACTAACCATGCTCCTGTCATGTCTAATAAAAATCCACCTACAATCCCACCGAACCCTATACCTAAAAATTGACCAATAGAATAAATACTAATAGTAGTTCCTTTATATTTTTTTAGAGCTTCTTTATTTATCAAAGCAGGTAATATTGTTTCTATTATACTAAATGCTATAAAAAATAACTGCATTCCGAGCAAAAACATCTTATAGTAAGATATGTTAATGAACATAATTAATTCAGATAAAAATAAAATACTCATACAAGCAATTAATATTTTTTTTGCATAATTTTTACCTTCAGAATAAAAAATACATGCCACTACTGCAACCGAAGATATTAGCATAATAACACTATAAATTTCCCAATGGATACTCAGAGGAAATCCTAAATTGATCATTGTTTTAGGTAAAACAATAAGATTTAACATTAAAATAGTGTGTATAAAAAATATGCTGACATTTAATTTTATTAATTGTGAATGAGTTAATATTTGTTTAATGTTATCGAATATCATGAACAAATTTTCATCGTTTTTCGCACAATGAGAAGAAATAGGTGGTTTTATAATATAAGTTAGAACAATAGCTAATATAGCTAATATACTAATACTATGAAATAGTCCGTTTAATCCAAACCTATCAGTAATAATTGGTCCAAAAACCATAGAAGCAGCAAAAGCTATACCAACACTCATTCCAACTGAAGCCATAGCTTTTACGTGATGTTGTTCTCGTACGGAATCTAACAATAATGCTATAAGTACGCTACCAATAGCTCCTGATCCTTGTAGCGCTCGTCCTGTGATAACTCCCCAAATATTATTAGTAGTGGCCGCTATTTCACTTCCCAAAATAAACAACACTAATCCTCCGACAATAACAGATTTACATCCAATTTTATCAGACATAAGTCCAAAAGGTAATTGACACATTATTTGCATTAGGCCATATATTCCAATAGCTATACCTATTAAACTGCCATTTACTCCTTGTAAAGAAACAGCATGAATGGTTAAAACAGGTAATATCATAAATACTCCTACCATGCGTAACGCGAATATCATGCTTATTCCTAATATAGTAAGAAATTCTTTTTTAGTCATTATAATATTTTAATGGATAAATATAGAAAATATACTAAACTTAATATTTTAAAAACATCGATATATATGAAATATTAAAAAATTTTATGAATATTGAAAAATACCATATTATTTATTCATTACATTGATAGTATTACATATACGTGTTTATAGTAATACATTTTTATGTAGCAAACAAAATACCATCTAAGGATAAAAGTAAATTTAAAGACACTATGACGACAAGAGATAAAAAAAACATTTTTTTTGCCCACAAACTATCATTGTTAATTATTTTATAACCATACAATCCCACATATAACCACCATGCATTCATTATACTAATGATGATTAAAAACATGTAACTAGTATATCCCATAGCAGTAAATACTATATTTGCTACAATAAATCCAATTATATAAACAACCATATGATTTTTAGTAGACTCCACTCCCTTTTGAATAGGGAAAGTTGGAATAAAAGCTACTTTATAATCATGTAATCGTAAAATACTAATGGCATAAGAATGCGGGACTTGCCACAAACTAAACATTATTAACAATATCAAAGCTCCTACATCAAATTGATTTGCAACGGTACAATATCCAATGATTGGCGGCATCGCTCCTGATATACTACCCACTATTACGCTATAAATAGATCTACGTTTCATCCATAGACTATATACACCGACATATATAAATAAACCTATTGCTGCTAAAAATACTGTTAAAAAATTTCTAGTAAAACCCAAAAATAAAAACCCAGATATACTTAAGATTACTGCATATAATATACTTTTATTTAAAAAAAGTTGATTGTATTTTACTAAGACTCTATGTTTAGTTCGCTCCATAACCGCATCAATATCTCGATCAATAATATTATTTAACACACAACTAGCAGCTATAATTAAGGCTATCCCTATAATCATAGGGATAAATAAAGGATAAGATACATGCTTTCGTGAGGCTATTAAAAACCCCCCTATAGATGACATTATATTACCTACAACAATTCCTGGTTTTATTAAATGAAAATAATATTTCATCATAACAATTAAATTATATTAGTCAAATCATCAAATTATAATGCAAATGTGTCATAATCCACACGCTTCCTAACACAAGAATAAAAACAATAAACACTGTGAATATTAAAGATATTAAACTCCATGCTTGATTAGACATATTTCCCACATGTAAAAAGAAAATTAAATGAACGAAAATCTGAATTACTGAGCAAGATACGATGATATTTATTAATATTTCTTTATTCATTGTGTCATATGATGCAACCACAAAAAATGGAATAATTGTCAAAACAACAGATAACACAAATCCAATTAAATATGATTGCTGTGTTGTATATCCATTCTTCATGAATCATAGTACTCCTATTAAATATACTTCAGTAAATACACATATCCATATAATATCGAGAAAATGCCAGAACAAACCTAAACACTGTATTCGTATGTAATTAGTGTATGTTAATCCTTCATATATAATATGTATAATCATTACTACAATCCAAATAAGACCCCCTATCACATGTAAACCATGAGTCCCTACCAAAGTAAAAAAAGAAGAAAGAAATGCACTGCGACACGGGTTGTTTCCTAATTTAATTAAATGATGAAATTCATATATCTCCATGCTAATAAAACATAGCCCTAATAAAAAAGTTATACCCATCCAAATATTTATTTGTTTCATATATGATTTTTCAGCATACATCATAACTTTACCATAAGTCAGGCTACTTAATAACAAACAACAAGTTTCTATGAACACAAAAGGTAATGAAAATATATCTTTACTCGAAGAAAAATTTACTGTGCTATTATGCAATACCAGATATATTGCAAATAAACTTGCAAATAAAATACAATCACTCATTATGTATAACCAAAAACCAAATATTGTCTTTATATTTAAATTGTTATGTTTATACATTATTAACACATTCAATTTCTTTAATTTTATCTATTGATACGTAATATTCCGTATCATCATTAAATGTATGAATAATCCAAGTTGCTATTATTCCAACCACACTAAAAATAACGAGCCACCATATATACCAAATCATAGAAAATCCAAATAATAAACTGAAAAAAGATATAACAATACCAGAACAAGTATTTTTAGGCATATGTATAGATTGATATTGATCAGCACAAGAATATACGTTTCTATTATTTTTTACATACCAAAAAACATCACGATCGTTGTTTATGATAGGAATAATCGCAAAATTATAAAATGGCGGGGGAGAAGCAACAGCCCATTCTAAAGTAGATCCATTCCATGGATTTCCATTTATATCTTTATATTTATCACGATGTACAATACTGACTGCTATTTGAATACATTGACACAGAATACCCAACCCAATCAATATAGTGCCTATTGATGCAGTTATTAACATTGACGAAAATATTGGATCAATATGTTGGCTTAAACGACGAGTCATACCCATAAACCCTAAAATATATAACGGCATAAACGCTATATAAAATCCAACCATCCAAAACCAAAAAGCTCGTTTCCCCCATTGTTCATTCAACATATAACCAAAAGCTTTAGGAAACCAATAGGTAGCACCAGCAAAACAACCAAACAATACCCCTCCAATGATAACATTATGAAAATGTGCAATTAAAAACAAACTATTATGTAATACAAAATCAGCTCCAGGAACAGATAATAATACTCCAGTCATGCCTCCTATGGAAAATGTAATAATAAATCCAATAGTCCACATCATTGGAGAAGTAAAAATAATTTTTCCTCGATACATAGTAAATAACCAGTTAAACACTTTTACTCCGGTTGGAATGGCAATGATCATAGTCATAATACCGAAAAATGCATTGACGTTAGCACCTGCACCCATGGTAAAAAAATGGTGCAACCATACACAAAAAGATAATATAGTAATAGCGATAGTAGCCCACACTAATGAAGTATATCCAAACAACTTCTTTTGTGAGAAAGTAGAAACAACCTCTGAAAATACACCAAATACGGGCAATACTAAAATATATACTTCTGGATGACCCCAAGCCCAAAATAGATTGATGTACATCATCATATTTCCACCTAAATCATTAGTAAAAAAATGAGTTCCTAGATAACGATCTAATGTTAATAAAGCGATAGTAACAGTCAAAATCGGAAAAGCTACAATGATTAATGTATTTGTGCATAAAGCAGTCCAAGTAAAAACTGGCATTTTCATCATTGACAATCCCGGAGCTCGCATGTATAAAATTGTAGTGAAAAAATTTATACCAGTTAAAGTAGTTCCTATTCCGGAAATTTGTATACTCCATATCCAATAATCAACACCAACACCAGGACTGTATTCTTTACTTGATAGCGGCGGGTAACCTGACCATCCTGTTTGAGCAAATTCCCCTATTCCTAAGGAAAGATTCATTAAAATTACACCCACCATAAACAACCAAAAACTCAAAGAATTTAAAAAAGGAAAAGCAACATCCCTCGCTCCAATTTGTAATGGAACCACTAAGTTCATTAATCCTATTACAAACGGAGTAGCCATGAATATGATCATAATTACTCCATGAGCAGTAATTACTTGGTTATAATGATGAGCTGAAAGAAATTCATACGATCCAGAAGAAGAGAGAGCTTGTTGCGCTCTCATCATGATTGCATCAGCAAAACCACGTAAAAACATAACACATGAGACTATAATATACATAATCCCAATTTTTTTATGATCTACAGAAGTAAACCATTCATTCCAAAGGTATCGCCATTTACTATAATATGTAATAACACCAGAAAGAATTATTCCAATAAAAAGAATAACGACGACTGTCGACATAATAACTGGATCTTCATATGGAATAGAATGTATTGTTAATTTTCCAAACATTACTTTATTATCCTTATATATTCACAACATTTCCTAAAACCATCATACTTTATACTAAAAAACATGAATTATATCTAAAAATATTCTTTTTTTTGATGTGAAAATTTATTAATTACATTATCAAATAAGTGGGGTTCTACATTGGAAAAATAAATGATCGGATGATATTCGCTAGGTTTAGCTAATTTCTCATACATTGACATATTATTAATTTGGTAAAGTGATTTTTGAGCTTTTTGTATCCATTGTTCAAATTCTTGTTTCGTTTGCGTAGCAACAACAGTAAATTTCATACCAGAAAATCCTCGACCACTAAAATTTGATGAAATACCTTTATATTGACCTGCCATGTTAGCTATTAAATATAACTCCGTACGCATTCCAGCCATCGCATAAATTTGCCCCCCTAATTGAGGAATAAAAAAAGAATTCATAACCGAATTAGAAGTAACGTTGAATTTTATTGGCGTATTTGCCGGAAAAACAAGCTCGTTAATAACTGCTATATTTTGTTTTGGATAAACAAAAAGCCATTTCCAATCTAATGATATAACATTAATAATAATCGGTGGTTCAATAGATGATACAATAGGGTTTTTAGGGTCTAATTTATGAGTAGATTTCCAAGTTACAGTCCCTAAAAACAGAATAATCAAAATTGGCACAGCCCACACTATAAATTCTATTTTTTTAGAGTTTACCCAATTAGGACTATATCGCGTATTTCTAAGATTAGACGCTCTATATTTTATAGTAAAAAAAACCGTCATCATAATTACCGGGACAACTATACTAAGCATTAATCCGAATGCGGTTAAGATCAATGAACGTTCCTCTATCCCAATTTGACCTTTAGGATTTAATAAAACTAAACTACTGCATCCATTTAATACTGTTGTCACGCTATATAGCAATAATGAAATACATATTTTTCTATGTTTGTATGCTCTGAATTTCATCAATAACTCTAATACGAATATATATATATGCATATATATATATATTTGTTAAGTGTTTACATTAAACATCCTACTCCAAACCTTCATTAATGTAAATAAATTATATATATATCTAAAAAATCTTCATAACTACCATTGGTTAAAAGATGTTAAATATAAGTGAATATATTATTCAAAAATTAACTTCATTAGCAATGCCAAAACAACACTAAATACTCCATTACTTAGTAATTTGTACCAATACTTCTTATATTGCCATATAATTAGTTTCATTTTATTACCACACAAATTTAGAGCAAAAATTAATTTAATTAATTATTTCACATATCTATTTATTAATAGAATCATGTAATATTTATACATATGATGTTATTACAATTCAGTATATTAACAAATTCAAAAATATAAGTTAACCACTCAGTGGTTATTTATTAGATGTATATTTAAATTGAAGGCCTGTTATATTATGTAGTGTATAAAATAAAAATAAATAAATCGAGTACGCGTAATGATTCAAAATATTACATATTTAATGGAGATACGTTACTGTTATTCTATTCCACAGATATTGTTAAATACAGAATATTTGCGCAATCAATATATCTTTCTAAAAAATATATATTCATAAAATTTCATACTCAAAAAAATACTTTTCTTTTTAGAAGAAAATTATGAAGTAATTATTCGACATAAAATCATGGTAACATTGGATATAATTAAAATTATTATGAATTTTATTATCAAAAAAAATCAATTCAATTAATTGAACTACATACAGCAATATATACTTTTGTAAAATAATAAAAACTTTGTGCATGTTGTCATAATAAACATATATATTAAATATCAAAATTTAAAAATCAAAAACGGATATTGATTATAGATTTTAGAAATATATACAATATACGTACACAGAAATGCGGTAATAAAAAAGTTACCGTTGAAATAGGATCGCTTTTAACATTGCCGTATTATCTTATGATAGAATATAAGATAATAAAAATTGGGGGATATTGTTATTATGATTAATACAAATAATCAGTTTTCACAATTTATAAGAAAAGATATTTAATTATGCATAGAAAATATATTTAACATAAAAATTAATATTCAACATAAATTATCGTTTTACTGTCCTCTATTAAAGAAGATACACAGATTTATTATTATGATGATTTCTAATAGCATGAAAATTCTAAAGTTTTTAAAAGCAAATCAGCATTATATGGAATGTACGATTCCACAGAATAATACGACAAAAAATAAATATACGGGAAAATTCAAGAATTCGTTGATATTATTACCAATGATATTATTTAGAATAAATAAACAATTAAATAACAAAACAGTATATCACTGTTCTCATAATGTTGAATTCTTTTCTATATTTAATAACACATAAACTGATAGTTTCAAAGCAATAAGATAACAAAATGTATAATACCAAATCAAACCTATAAACAAAAATCACTACAACTATTCTTGCTAAGAATAGTTAACTTTAAATTCAAGGAAAACATTACATAAAATTCACGTTACTATGATGTAGTAACGTTATCTAAAAATTAAATGTTAAATTATGGTTTCTAACTAATAAAAATTATTAATAATATATAAATACATCAAACTCAACGTTTCAAACAATGTTATCATACAACATAAATACAACAAAGATAAAAATATATTAGTTTCCCTTTTTGGAGAACAGTAATTAATTTCATTCTTGATTTAAAAAAATTAATTACAAGAAATTACATGTAACAATTGAATAAATCTATATTAAAGTGCATAAGTAACATTAAATTATTAAGGAATATCGATTGCAATAATAGTTATTTTAATTAATTGACTAATCAAATTAATTAAATTATAAATAATCAGTTCTCATCAATGGAAAATTTTTTCAACATATTTTTTACATACAATAGTGAGTCGTATATAAAATACAACAAGAATAGATAACACATATATAAATTTGTAAACATTTTCTATTATAGTCTTGCAAAATTTAATCAATAATCAATTAATGCAAACTATAACGCTCAATCATTGCTTCTTAATAGAATATGAATATTAAATTTAGTTTGAAATTTTTCATAAATTATATTATATCGAGGTTTACACAACAATTCGGTATAACAAGTATATAATACAAGAGGGTGCAATACATGCTACTATATAATATCCATATAATTTTACAACATTTTATTATCATCCTATGATAGTAATTCCAACAGTCATAGAACATACTATTCGCGGAGATCGATCATACGATATATTTTCTTTATTACTCAAGGAAAGAATTATCTTTATGACAGGAACAATTGAAGATAGCATAGCTAATTTGATTGTTGCTCAGATGATTTTTTTAGAATCAGAAAATTCAGAAAAAGACATCCACTTGTATATTAACTCTCCGGGAGGAGTAATCACTGCAGGGATGTCGATATACGATACTATACAGTTTGTAAAACCTGATGTTAGTACATTTTGCATGGGGCAAGCTGCGTCAATGAGTGCTTTTCTATTAGCCTCTGGTACTAAAGGTAAGCGATTTTGTTTGCCGAATGCTCGAATCATGATTCATCAACCATTAGGATGTTTTCAAGGACAAGCTACTGATATTGCTATTCATACCAGAGAAATATTAAAAATTAAAAACAATATCAATAAGCTTATGGCCAAACATACCGGACAATCTATTGATGCTATCAATAAAGATACAGAACGAGATTGTTTTCTATCTGCTGATGAAGCCATGAAATATGGATTGATAGATTGTGTATTATCTCAACGAATATAAATTTAAATTATTACTTGATTTATATTTTTTATCGTAATCAATCATACATAATAAATTTTATGTCTGAATTTGTTATTTATATATCAAAATAATTTATAGCTTATTTTTACATTAATTAATCGTAAACGGAAGGATATCAAACTGTGAACGATAATCATCAAGATCATTCAAAAAATATATTATGTTGTTCATTTTGTGGAAAAGATCAAAATCAAGTATTAAAATTAATTGCTGGATTGTCAGCTCATATTTGTGATACATGTGTTGCTTTATGTAAAGATATAATTATCCAAGAAAGTCAAGATAAAATAATTAACGAACAATCAATTACATACCCCACACCTTGTGAAATCAAAAATTATTTAGACGATTACGTTATTGGACAGGAATATACTAAAAAAGTACTATCAGTAGCAGTATATAATCATTACAAACGTTTACGTAATGAAAAGATATGCGCAAATAATACAAAATTATTTAAAAGTAACATTTTATTAATCGGTCCTACAGGAAGCGGTAAAACATTGTTAGCAGAAACATTAGCTCGGTTTCTTAACGTACCATTTGCTATATCAGATGCTACTACTTTGACAGAAGCGGGCTACGTAGGTGAAGATGTAGAAAACGTTGTACAGAAATTATTACAACGATGTAATTATGACGTGAATAAAGCACAACAAGGAATTATTTATATAGATGAAATAGATAAAATATCTAAAAAATCAGAAAATCTTTCTATTACTCGAGATGTTTCCGGGGAAGGAGTACAACAAGCTTTATTGAAGTTGATTGAAGGGACCACAGCTGCGGTACCCCCACAAGGGGGGCGTAAACATCCTCAGCAAGAATTTATACAAGTAGATACTACTAATATTCTTTTTATTTGTGGGGGTGCTTTTTTTGGTTTGGATCAAATTGTTCAGCAACGCACTACTAGCAAACGTACAATTGGCTTTCGAGTTTTAGAAAATAACAACGATATAACAAAAAACACTGAGCATGCATTATTAACACAAATTGAGCCAGAAGATTTAATTAAATTTGGTTTAATTCCAGAATTTGTTGGTCGACTTCCAATAATTTCTATTTTAGATGAACTGAGAGAAAAAGAATTAATTAAAATCTTAAAAGAACCAAAGAATGCTTTAATAAAACAATATGAAACATTATTTCATATTGATGGAGTGAAATTAGAATTTTCCGAAACATCATTGATTGCTATTGCTAAAAATGCTATGGAAAAAAAAATTGGTGCTCGTGGACTGAGAACTATCCTAGAGAACATATTATTAGATATAATGTTTGAGTTACCTTCTCAAAATAATATAGATAAAATAATAATTGACGAATCAGTAATATTTGGACAATCAAAACCACTGTTGATCTACACTTCATCATAAAATTAGCCAAACTTAAGTGTATTCTCTCGTAGAATAATAACTACATGTAAACACTTCTTATACATTGGGAATAAAAAATTCATTACATCATAATCTCTTACACTACTGTAAATATAAGATTGAAAAAATTTGCATATAATGTTAATCATCAATGCATGACTATTTTTAGTTATAATGTTGTTATTAAAAATAATTATAATTGAAATAAAAACTTTAAATAATTAATTATTTTTTATTGAAAAATTTTTTCCAAATAAAAAAATTTTCATTTCTTTTTCAAGTATTGTACGATCTGAAGTATTCATCATATTTAATTTATTTTCATTGATTAAAATAGTTTGCTTATCTTTCCATTGCATCCATGCAATTTTAGAGATATGTTCATAAATATACTTTCCCAAAGCTCCTGGATAACATGGAGCATCTAATTTTTCAGCATATCTTTTTAAAAAAATACAATAAACTATTTTGGACATTATTAAAATCCCGTATTGTAACAATCATTTTATGAAAATTTGGATATTTAATGTTTACTATATTATAACTGTAATTTCTGTAGTAGAGTAGAAATTGGTTTAGGTAATCCAATAGTTGGGGGATGTATCAAATCATACCAAATCCCATCTTTTTTATAATTTACCTTCTTGTTTATATTGATCAATATTGGTTTGATTTCTAAATCAATATTACTCAATTTATGTTTTAAAATAGACAGATTTATACGTTGATTACTATTAAGATTGTAGTTTAATAACCAATTATTTAATACTTTAAGATTAGAAAATTCAGGAAAACAAAACAATCCACCCCATATTCCTTGATATGATCGTTTTTCCAGCCATATCATTTTCATTTGATACTGTTGTGACAACAACAACAGAAACCAGATAGTTTTCTTAAGTAATCTTTTTTGAAGTTTTTTTCTGGGATATTGATCAGCACAATGATTCAAAAAAGATTGACAATTTTCTTGAAGAGGACAATCACTGCAAAGTGGATACATGTTAGTACATATTAATCTCCCAAGATCCATCATAGCTTGATTAAAAGCCGCGACTTCTACATTAGGAAGCAATTGCTCGATTAATAACCATAGTTTATTATTCACCTTAGAACTATTTCTTGATAAATAATAATCAAGGGCATAATATCTAATTAATATCCGTTTTACATTACCATCAAGAATAGGATAATGCTGATCTAATGTTAATGACAATATAGCTCCTGCAGTA
This sequence comes from Blochmannia endosymbiont of Camponotus sp. C-003, assembly GCF_023585685.1. Classification (NCBI taxonomy): domain Bacteria; kingdom Pseudomonadati; phylum Pseudomonadota; class Gammaproteobacteria; order Enterobacterales; family Enterobacteriaceae; genus Candidatus Blochmanniella; species Blochmannia endosymbiont of Camponotus sp. C-003. The sequence goes on along the minus strand of NZ_CP097764.1, from coordinate 353,291 downwards.
GATTTTCCAATACCAGGAAAAGAAATAAGAGTATCGAAATCTTTTGGGAAATTACCATGATAATAATTTAAAATAATATTAGCTGTTTTATGCAGATTCCTAGCCCGTACATAATATCCTAATCCGCTCCACAAAAATAATACTTCATCTAATTCCGCTGTCGCTAATTGTTTAATTGTTGGAAATTTTGAAATAAATCGTTCATAATAAACAATTACAGTTTTTACTTGTGTTTGTTGTAACATGATTTCAGATAACCAAGTTTTATACATTGTTTTATTCAATTGCCACGGTAAATCTTGCGTTCTATATTTCTTATACCACAGTAGTATTTTTTCTGAAAAAATAATATCTTGAGCCATATGTTTTTATGTTATATAAAAAATCAAACGTAATTAAATATTATCCACATAGTACATAACTAACTAAAAATCCTATTAAAAGATATTCTTAAAAAATTAAAAATAATTACACTAAATAACAACACCGGATTAATTTTTCGTTAAAGTAAGTATAATTGTTTCAATTAACCAATAAGATATGAAATCTAATTCAAGAATTAATATGTTAATTTGTAATTATTTATTTAAAATGTCACTATACGATAAACCATTTTTTTGAGATATAAAAAATTTATCAATCCTGTTGTTTACTAATGACTAAAAATAGTATTCATATATCAGTACATATACGTTGAGTATAAATCAACTCATATGCACATTTTTAATGAAATTAAAAGTGATTATTGTAAATGTTTACTAAAAATGGCACAAACATCACAAACATTTTTAATATAATGCTGTATTCTAAGTATCTCAATTAAAATTCAGATATTTTATCTCTTTATCACAATCCCTAATTTTTTTTATTTATACTGATTATCTATTTTTAAAAAACAAGCACACAAAAACAACCCTTTCAAATATTCTGTGTTCAATTGAAATTTGAAATTTATAAAACATATACAATCAAAGTTATCTATCAAAATTTGATATAATCTTTTAATTTTAATAAAATTAAATAAAAATTGAATCAATTAATTCATCATCATTGTATTAAAATAAGTGCATTTTTTAAAACCTATAATTTTAGTATCACTTCAAATTATATTTCTGATAACGACAATTAATGCGTGAATTAACAATTCCACTGTTAAAATTAGTCAATATTTCTATCAAAAATTAACATTTCTTATTATATATGAAATAAAACTATTAAATATAAATTCAAATGATAAATTTTAAAACTTAACGTATTATTATTTTTAGTATTGTTATTAAAATTTTTTAAAATAACACATATTATTTGTTGTACTTAAGATTGATTCAACCAACTTTCCAAAATTACTCCAGCTGAAAGTGCATTGATGTTAATATTTGGTTTAACACATAAATAATTACAGCAATATTCGGAATAGTTTAAACGCGCTTCACTTGTACTAAAACGCTCATCATGCATCTTGACTGTAACAGGAAGTTGCTCTTTCAGTTGCATAGCAAATATTTTTGCCAAAATCGTAATAGGTTGTTCACTTCCATCTATTTTTAAAGGTAATCCTACTACTGCAATTGTTGGTTTCCACGTATTATAAATATTTTTAATATGTTTCCAATTAGGAACGCCAGATTCTGACCGTAATACAGTCAGAGGTTGTGCAGTATAGGTCAATGTTTGACCTATAGCCACACCTATGTGCTCAGTACCAAAATCAAAACCCATGACTATATCAACACCACCAATTGACATCACGCGTGACCTGTCTGGACAGCAATACTACAAATATCAATGCCCAATATTTTTGCAGCTGCACGCCAACGAGCAACAATAGGCGTGTGAAACAAAATTTTTTCATTAGCCGGAGCGGTAAGCCAAGTATTTTCCATTAGTTCATGTTCTAATTGACCTTTATCCCATCCAGAATAGCCAAGCGCCACTAACACATCTTTTGGTTGATTCGGGGTTCCTAAAGTTTCTAAGATATCTTTAGAAGTAGTAATCATAGCTTTTGAAGAAATATTAACACTAGAACCGAAACCTTTTTTGGGAGTATGTAAAATAAAACCTCGATCATCCAATAAAGGACCTCCAGAAAACACTGGACTATCTAATCGAATAGACGGGTCACGTATGGGAGATACAATTTTCAAATTGTTTAATATTGTCTCTACTGTGCATCGTGTAACTAGTTTATTAATAACAATACCCATAGCACCTGTGTTATTATGCTCACAAATATATACCACTGATTGTTTAAATAATGGGTCTTTCAGTGCAGGCATAGCTATTAGAAAATGATTTTGTAAATTTATTATCTTATGTATTGACATAAACTACTTATAAATTTATGTATTAAAATACAAGTCTAAAAATTAAATTCATTATTTTGTATAAATTAATTCATACTGTTTCTATCAATGATTATTCATTTATTTCTATATAAACCATGATTCAATTTAAAAGTATTTAAATGTTTTTAAATTGTTGTTAAAACAATATGTATTGTGCAAACATGTTAATAATATTTTGTTACACTGATAACGTTGTAAATTTAAAAGATCAATACTAATTGATATCACATCTTCAACATATGTTTGTTATGTAACACATGTGTATTTTAATTGTTGTATTAAAATTAACCGAAACTACTACGTATTCAAAATATCTAAAAAATCCTCAATACATATAGTACATATCAAATATGTTTGTTTGATAAAAACTGATAAAAAAATTTATAATATTAATTCATCATATAAATCTAATGCACTTTATTATATTTAAAAAAATATTTATTGTATATGCATATTTCATAAAAATTTTTGCAAAATTTAATCAATTTTAATTATCACATTTGCATAAATTATAATATTTATTATTAAATTAAAATTAAGTATCAATTTTAATATATATCAACATACATAAATGAAATTTTTTAATTTTTTATTAAAATCATCAACAATTGATTACATAATTTTTAATTTTTCACACAAACATATCCGTATTTACATGTAAGATCAATATCAATCTATCAATCTTATTATTGTATACTTATTGATCAACTAACTACATATTCATATTAGTAAAAATCATTTCAAATTTACTTAAAAAAATAAATATAAAAATATTAGAGCGATGTAAATTTTAAACCAGCTGCATCACGAAGAAGATCTGCCTTATCAACTTTTTCCCAAGGAAAACATTCACGACCAAAATGACCATACACAGCTGTTTCTTTATAAATCGGTTTTAATAAATCTAACATAGCAATCAAACCATAAGGACGAAAATCAAAAAAGTTTTTTATTAATTTCATCAAAATATCATGTGATCTTTTTTCTGTTCCAAAAGTTTCAATACTCATAGAAATTGGATGCGGAAGACCAATTGCGTAGGAAATTTGAAGCTCACAACGATCTGCTAACCCGGCCGCCACAATGTTTTTAGCTACATATCTCGCTCCGTAAGCAGCCGAACGATCTACCTTCGAAGGATCTTTTCCAGAAAAAGATCCGCCACCATGCCGCGCCATACCTCCATAAGTATCTACAATAATTTTTCTTCCAGTTAAACCACAATCACTAATAGGACCCCCTATAACAAAACGTCCCCCAGGATTAATCAGAAATGTAGTGCTATTAGACAACCATTTGTTAGGCAACACAGGTTTAATGATTTCTTCCATAGCAGCTTCTTTTAAATCTGTTAACTTTACATCACAAGCATGTTGAATAGACAACACAACCGTGGTGATACCAATTATCTTACCATTCTCATAAGCAACGGTTACTTGGCTTTTCGCATCTAACCCCAACCAAGGTAGCACCCCACTTTTTCTTACTTGAGACTTTCTTTTAATTAAACGATGTGCATATGTTATCGGAGCAGGCATCAGAACATTAGTCTCATTAGTAGCGTATCCAAACATTAATCCCTGGTCACCTGCTCCTCGTTGTAATTCATTTGTATTACTTTGATCAATACTACATTGAATATCTGAAGATTGTTTATTAATTACACTCAAAATTACGCATGAATTTGCATCGAACCCCATATCTGAATGAACATAACCAATATCACGAATAGTATTTCTAGCGATTTCTTCCATATTTACCCAGGCAGTGGTGGTAATTTCTCCACCTATTATTACTATGCCTGTCTTAACATAAGTTTCACACGCAACACGAGCTCTTGGATCTTGCGCTAGGATAGAATCCAATATAGCATCAGAAACCTGATCTGCAATTTTATCTGGATGACCTGCTGATACGGATTCAGATGTAAATGAATATTGTGACATGTATCATATCCTTTCTAGTGTAGAATTGTGATCTTACATTAATTGATCCAAATATAAGTATGGTAAATTTATTTGGATCAATCATTATACAAAATTATTTTATGTAAATCCCATACATTATGATTTCTTTTACATTTAATAGTAAATTAACATTATTAAATTTACAACATCAAATATTAATAAAGTAGTTTACATAATTTATTAATAGATCATAAAAAAATTTTTTTAAAAATATTTCCATTTCTAATATTTTTCATCTTCTATTTGTATAGGCATATAGTCACTAATTTTCATCTTTATACACTTATTAATTTCTATTATCGAATCATGCGTTTTAATTGATTTATTAAAGAGATAAATTATCTCACTCAATATCACTACGTACGTAAATTTAAAATTTCTGACAAACATTAAATATTTATGCAAACCAATATTTTATGTATCATTTTATAATGATGTTTGTGCCCTGTGTTATAGAAAATAATCAAATTAAAAAAAATAAACAAACATAAAACTTGTTAGTGATATAATTTACTATATAAATATCATCTATACATTTAAATATAGGATAATTTAAGCATATTTATAAAATTTTTTAAATCTGAACACTCTATTTGATTATAATTTTATCGATAGACTGGATTTAAACCTTTACAAATATCAATTTATGCAAACATTCTATTTGATTTTACTCAAATCATATTTGATATATAAAAACTATTTTATAAAACTAATTAAATAACGGAAATCCATGGACACTTTAAATTATAAAAAAAATGATAACTCCTTATTTTTAGATCCCTTTGTATTTTTACAATTTAAATGAGAATTGGATCCTTATAATAATAATAGAGGGGTAATTACTAGGGTACCTTATGATATGGCTACCTCTGGACGCTCAGAAAACAAATTTGGACCAACAGTTATTAGACAAGCTGCACTGTAGAACAAGCATCTATTAATTTAACCTAGAACATTTTCGTTGGCCTTGGAGTATGTATGAATGTACGAAAAAAGTTGACATGTAGTTAACTGTGAAAAAATTTAGTATTCAAAATTGAAGACATACAAGATTTCACCAGTTCTCTTTACAATTATGCTGAAAATTTGCTAATGTCTGGAAAACAATGTTATTATTTAGAAATCGATCATTTATATCACACTACCTATATTACGAGCATACGCAAAAATTTTTGGAAAAATGGAATGATTTGCTTTGACGCACATGCAGATTACTGTGATGACGACAGTAAATATGATCATGGCGTTATGATATTACATACGTTTAACGAAAAATTAATAGATTCAGCACATTCAATACGAAATTGGTATTCGTACCGAACATAAAAAATGTTTCGGATTTGCAAAGCTAGATGTAGAATATATTAACGATACTGACATAAATGTCATCATAAATGATGACGACATCAATTACTAAATACTTGCTAATATATTTAACTTTTGATATTGATTGTTTGGATCTAACCATAGCACCTGGTACTAGAACTCCAGTAATTGGAAAATTAAAAAGTGACCATGTACTAAAATTAATACGAGGTTTTCAACGTTAAACATTATAGGTATTGATTTAGCAGAAGTCGATCCAGATTATGGTTACACGAAAATTACTGATTTAGCAACTGCTACACTAAGATTAGAAATTATCTATACTCAAATAAAGTTAAAAAAATTAAAAATTAATTTAGTATATGCATTTGTAATGCATACATAATTTCAATTAATCACACAAAAAAATAATATCGAACTATGAAATAGTACTATACTTAGAATACTAAACACTGATACCAAATCACAATACTGATAATATTAATTACGTAACATACTAAATAACTATATGATTGCAATACTAAATCCATTAAATGATTTATAAAATCAAATTATCATTAAGCAAGTCAATGCCTCATGCTTCTATAAGATATTATATATTTCCTATATGCATATTGATGTTATTCAGCACATAGCAACTTTTTGCAAGATGTTAATTTTTTAGAGTGTTCATGTCATTAATCAATTATTTAAAAAAATAAAATTTATTTTCAGTCATATATCATTATTTTATTAAATTATTAATCAATAAACTAACAAAAAGCGTAATATATATAGACAAGTTAAAATATATTTTTTCATCATTAGTATATGACTATCTATATTGCTTTACATTAAAAGGTTACCTATCATGACTATGATCAAAATGAGTGATTTAGACCTAACAGGGAAACGTGTGTTAATTCGTTCTGATTTAAACGTACCTATTAAAAATGGAATTATTATGTCTAATAGAAAAATTCATGCGTCATTACCTACTATTAAATCGGCTTTAAAGAAAAGTAAACATGTTATGGTAACTTCTCATCTAGGTCGACCAATAGAAGGAGAATATAATACTCAATTTTCTTTGGAACCCGTCGTGGAATATTTAAAAAAACAACTAATTAATAGATATGTCAAAGAAGTTCGGCTGGTTAAAGATTATTTAGAAGGAATAAACTTCGTTGAAGGAGAGCTTTTGATTTTAGAAAACGTGCGGTTTAATAAAGGAGAAAAAAAAGATGATGAGGTATTATCAAAGAAATATGCCATGTTATGCGATATATTTATCATGGATGCATTTGGAAGCGCTCATCGTACACAAGCGTCTACACATGGTATAGGTAAATTTGTCTCTTCAGCTTGTTCTGGAATTTTATTACAAAAAGAATTAGAAGCTTTAGGAAAGGCCCTATATAATCCTATGAGACCAATGGTTGCGATAGTTGGAGGATCTAAAGTATCTACTAAATTAACTGTTTTAGATTCTTTATCAAAAATTGCAGATTATCTGATAGTAGGAGGAGGTATTGCAAATACCTTTTTAGCAGCTCAAGGCAAAAAAGTAGGAAAATCTTTATATGAAGAAGAACTTATACCTACAGCAAGACGTCTTTTAGAAAATTGTGATATACCTATTCTTACTGATGTACGAGTAAGTACAGAATTTTCTGAAACCGCCCAAGTAACTATGAAAACTATAATTGATATTAAAGATGATGAGCAAATTCTTGATTTAGGTGACGAATCTATTGATCGAATATTAGATATTTTAAATTGTGCTAAAACTATTCTTTGGAACGGCCCTATTGGAGTATTTGAATTTCCAAATTTTAGAAAAGGTACAGAAATGATATCACGTGCTATTGCTAAAAGTAATGCTTTTTCCATTGTTGGAGGAGGTGATACTTTAATGGCTATTGATTTATTTAATATTTCCGATCAAATTTCTTATATTTCTACTGGAGGTGGTGCTTTTTTAGAATTCATTGAAGGTAAAACATTTCCATCGGTAAAAATGCTTGAAAAACATGCTTTAAACACCATAATTTAATTAGCATTAAATATGAAAACATCACTACTATATTTAAATAATCTTTTAGATATATAATATGTTCATTAACAACAGAAGAAAATAAATGACTAAGATTCTCGATTTTATAAAACCAGGCGTAGTCACTGGAGATAGTGTACAGAAAATGTTTAATTTTGCAAAAAAAAATAATTTTGCTTTACCAGCAATAAACTGTATAAACATAGATTCAATTAATGCTGCGCTAGAAGCTGCAGCTAATATGCAGTCTCCAATTATTTTACAGTTTTCTAAGAAAGGATCTGCTTTTATGGCAGGATACGGTTTAAATAACAATAACAATGATTACCCTACAGCAGTATTAGGAGCTATCTCTGGAAGTCTACACGTGCATCACATTGCTAAACACTATGGTATTCCTGTTATTTTACATACTGATCATTGCACTAAAAAAAATTTGCCTTGGATCGATGCTTTGTTAGATTTAGGTACAAAACATTTTTATGAAACTGGTAGCCCATTATTTTCATCTCATATGATTGATTTATCTGAAGAATCTTTAAAAGAAAACATAGCAATTAGCTCAAAATATTTAAGCCGTATGAATAAATTAAATATGACTTTAGAGATAGAATTAGGTTGCACAGGAGGAGAGGAAGATGGTATTGATCACCATCATTTGGACCGTTCACTTTTATATACAAATCCAGAAGATATAACTTACGCTTATGAAAAATTGCATATCATCAGCCCTCGATTCATTATAGCTGCAGCATTTGGAAATGTACATGGTGTATATAAACCAGGAAACATACAATTAAATCCAAAAATTCTTCAAAAATCACAAAAATACGTTTCTAAAAAATTTGGATTACCTGATAATTTTTTAAATTTAGTATTTCATGGAGGATCTGGATCTACAGAAGAAGAAATTAAAGAAGCTATTAGTTACGGTGTTGTAAAAATTAATATTGATACTGATATACAGTGGGCTACTTGGAACGGAATTTTAAAATACTATCAACACAATAAAAATTTTCTTCAAACTCAATTAGGTAACCCGTATGGACACGATCAACCAAATAAAAAATTTTATGATCCACGTATCTGGATTCGTGAAGGACAAAAATCAATGATTAAGTATTTAGAAAAAATATTTTGTACTTTAAATGCTATTAACATTTTGTAAAATCATGCTTTAATAGCAAATTATGATTACATTAGATCAAATTCATGTATTAATAAAACCGAATTATGCTCAGTGCAGTTAGATGAGTATTACTAGTATTATGTCTTACAACAAGTAAGATTAAATAGAACTTCAAAATAAATAAATCACAAAATTTGTTTGTTGTTTGCAGAATGTAATCTCTTCACGAAATCATAAAAATTATCTAATGTATGGTTTAATTTCCATTAAACATTATTTTTTTGATATATATATAAAATGAAAATTATCATCAAACATCAACAATAATAGATCGAAATCAGTATGCTAATTATATTATATACATCTTGTATAGGTGCTGTATGGTACAAAATAAATTAAAAAAATCAGTAGGTTGGGAAGCTTTAAAATATATTCAGTCTAGCAGAATTATCGGAGTAGGAACAGGTTCTACCGTTACATATTTTATTGAAGCACTGAACAGTGTAAAAGAAAGAATAGACGGCGTAGTTTCTAGCTCAAATTACTCATCTAATCAATTAAAAAAAATAGGTATTCCTCTATATAATCTTAATAACTTACACGAATTAGATGTATATGTTGACAGTGCAGATGAAATTGATTCACATATGCAAATGATTAAAGGAGGAGGTGGCGCCTTAACTAAGGAAAAAATTATCGCTACTGCAGCTAAAAAATTCATTTGTATTGTTGACAGCAGCAAACAAGTTTCTATTTTAGGACGCGGTCCATTGCCAATAGAAGTCATTCCTATGGCTCGATCATTAGTAGCGAGAGAAGTAGTACGTTTAGGTGGCTTACCAGAATATCGACATAATGTAATTACTGATAATGGCAACAACATCTTAGACGTATATAATATGAAAATTGTAGATGCGTCGTTATTAGAAACAAAAATTAATAATATTCCAGGAGTGGTAAGTGTTGGTATATTTGCTCAAAGACGAGCAGATATAGTATTAATTGGAACAAAAGAAGGTATAAAAATAATTATGTAATTTTTTTGATATACTAAAAAAATTAGTTTAAATAACATAAAATGAAGCTTATTGATAATTGATATAGTCGGTGTAAATCAATATATTTTTAATATGATTATTGTCGGAAAATCCTTAAATAATAAATTCAATTAACTAATAATTAATTGCTGAAAATTTATACAATCCCTTTCCGTATTCAAAAAATATGATCATTCACCATAAAAATTAAACATTACAACAATATAACTTTATCAGAGTATTTATTGTTTAATAATCGTCTACGATCACATGATGAGATGGAGTGATAATTTCTGGTAATATTACGTCCCATGTTTCTACAGGAAGCAATTGGGTAGGTATTTTTTGAAAATCATGCGCTAAACCTATAGGTATATAATGGCCCTGATGCTTCCAATTTTTTAGTGTTCTATCATAAAAACCACCACCCATTCCCAATCGATTTCCACCAATATCGAATGCAACTAAAGGAACAAATATAACATCTATTTTTTCTATAGGCATAATGGAACTGGTGTTCCATTTAGGTTCATATATATTTAAATGATTACATATGAGAGGCGTTGAAAATGTATATCGTGCAAACTCTAAATATTTAGATCCTGAACCAGTCAGAATCGGTAAATATATTTGCTTATGCATCAACAACAAAGTTCTAATAAGCAAAGAAGTATTTATTTCTCCATCACAATCAATAAACATTGCTATACGCGCAGATCTATGTATATGATTGATAATTATAATCTTGTTAGTTATTAATTGTGCCGCTATATATTGTTCTTGAAACGTTAAAGTCCTACGTATTTTGCGTATATACATACGAAGAAATTTTCTGTATGATTTTTTGTCATCGGCATACATATTCTGATTGATATTATTGCATGAACACAACATAACACATTCTGCTTACACTAAACATAACATTAACTACACTAATATTCATTATTTTGACGACGTTATTACGACTATACACAATACATAACATGTATAACACATTAAATTATAGGTGTTTAGAACATTCCAATGATCTATTAGCATGTTCAGTAATATGGGTATGTGCAATTAAAGCTCTTTCGATAGTTTGTTGTAACAACAGAATATGTTGCTCAATATTAGCTGCATATTCACTCGTTTTTAATTTCTCCTGAGCCAATTCATGACATACATTTAAAGCAACTATAAATACTAATTGTTCGGCATTAGTTACTCTTGTTCTGATTTTTAAATCCTGCAAACGTTGAGTTAAATCTTCTACCGCCTTATTTAAAGCATCCTGTTGTTGAAGCGGACAATTGATACGTAATGTTCGACCGAAAATTTGAATATCTATTGGTTGTTCATTCATATTTCTTTCCTGAAAAAATTCAATTTGTTTATACTTTCAATAATCATATTATTGCAATAATTACTATATGAGTTATAGGCGCATACCAAAATTTTATTTTGTACATAAATATTTGATTAAAAAATAATAATCATTGTTTCATTTTAAACACGTACAGCAATTAATCATTATTAAGTTCTTGAAAATATTAAACATAAAAATATCTTATATAGAAGATAATTAATATGTATGTAAATATAGTAAAATTAGAAAATTAGGTATTTCAAAAAAATTATAAAATATCTTTGTAGCTCATAGCGGCTATAGGCTACAAAGATATTTGCAAACCGGATACATTTAAAATAAAAATATGAATATTCAATATACTATAAACCACTGCAATTCATTTTATTAATACAAGTAATAGTTTGGATGTTTTGTAAATATAAGCTTATTTACTATAAACACTAACCACTGAAATTATATTACAGTCAATTCTCATATTTTTATGATCGTCATTTAATAGCATAAATACATCTCATATTTTATAATGAATAAGAATTATTGCAATTAGATTTTAATCTTATTAGTTATACTACACAATGAATACGAAAAATTTTGACATGCGTGTCGAACCCATATTTCAATTAACTAAAAATATACTTTATCTACTAGTATATTAATTCTTACAAAGATGTTTACATATTATGTTTTTTGTTGTTATATGGTTAACTAACTTATGTCGAGTATTAAATTATATAAAAATTACATTACTAAGATATATAATATTAATATTTTCAAATTGAATCCGATTATATTAATTTATACGCTATATTTTTTCAAATACTAAATTTAAAGTATTCATACGTTAAGTAATAAATAATCAATGTCTATTGTTATAAATGGCGGAGGAATGACAGGCGCAATACTAGCCTTAATGTTATCTAAATTAACCAAAGGAGACCTAGAGATATCTTTAATAGAACAACATTCTCCTTATTGTTATGATACAAAATTATCTTCGAATATATACCCTCCTCATGTAATAGCTTTATCACGAGGAGCTTATTCTGAATTGATACGAATTAATATGGCTTCAATTTTATCTTCTTGCTCCACTGTTATAAAACAAGTAGAGATCAGTGAATATCATCGGTTACATAAAATATTCATTAATGCTCAAGATTATCAATTATCAGAATTAGGTTATGTTATCGAATTAAACATTTTTAAAAAAAAGTTATTTGATTTTTTACATAAAAAATCAACTGTGACTGTATATTGCCCAGCAACTCTACAAAAAATCAAGCGCGGAAAAAAAAACAATATAATTATTTTAAATAATGGTCATCAAATTATTTCAAAATTAATGGTAGCGGCAGATGGTACTGATTCCACATTAGCTTCTAATTGTGGTATAAAATGGTTCAGATGGAATTATCAACAAACTGCTATAGTTTCTAAAATTACTACTGAAATACCGCATTTTGGAAGAGCTTTTGAAAAATTTACAGAACATGGACCATTAGCAATATTACCGATGGCTAACGATTTTAGTTTTTTAATTTGGTGTATTTCTGACAAGCAAAAAAAAGAAGTATCTACATGGAAGAAAGATAAATTTTCTCAAGAATTACAAAATGTATTCGGATGGAAATTAGGAAAAATTTTAGATGTAGGAAAAAGATATTTTTACGATCTTTGGCTAACCCGAGCAAATAGTCACATTAGTCACAGATTGGCATTAGTCGGAAATGCGGCGCAAAGTCTACATCCTATTGCAGGGCAAGGATTTAATCTTGGATTACGTGATATTGTAGTGTTGTCGAAAATAATTACACAAGCACTATATCAGAATGTAGATATTGGAGACTATTCTGTGCTAAATACATACCAGAAACACAGGTATTTAGATCAATATAGAACCATTACCATCACTGATGGATTAGTGCGTCTATTTAGCAATCATTGCTTACCATTGATTATTGCTCGAAGTATGGGTTTATTTTTTGTTCACTACAGTACCTTTCTAAGGCGCCTTTTGGTAAATACAATATTAAATTGGAAAACAGATTAATTTTTTTATTGAAATAAACAATAATATGGACAGTTTCGATCTATTAATTGTAAATCAAGGAATCGCTGGACTAGCATTAGCCTGTGGATTAGGTGATGGTTTTCGTATTGCAATTATAGAACATACACATTTTCATACGTATGAAGCAAATCTATGGGATTTGGAAACATCATTAGTTAATATAACTAGCATAAAAATTCTTCAATATTTAAAAATTTGGCATCCAAAAATATCAGATTTCTCTGTTGCATTACATAAACTGGAAATTCTTAAAAATCATAATATAAGTAAAATTGTTTTTAATTCCGGTTACTTAGGATACCTTGATTTAGGATATATTATTGATAAACATTTAATATATCAAGCTTTAATTGATCGTGCACAACAATTAAAAAATATCACATTTATTTCTTCATACGTACCTGAATCAATCAATTATCATGAAGATGCAGCATTTATTACAATAGCCAATAATTATACATTTAAAGCTAAATTAGTAATAGGAGCAGATGGAATAAATTCTTGGGTAAGAAACGCTGCAAATCTTTCCATAATATTTAGAGATAATAAATATTATGGATTAACTACTATTATTCAAACCGAGAAAACCCACAACAGCATTCTTCGTTATATTGTTCATAACGATGGATTAGTAATGTTATTACCATTAAAAAATATGCATCTCTCCGTTGTTTTTTGGTTATTGCCTCCATATGCTGCTAAAAAGTATTTATATGTATCCGATGCCGATCAATCTATTAATGAAGCGTTAATTAAAATTTGCAATATACTCGGTCTTTGTATTATGTGTGATAATAAAAAATATAACATTTCACTACTTAGAATGCAATATACACATAAATGTACAAACCATCGTTTAGTATTATTAGGCAACGCCGCACACACCATGTGTCCTTTATTTTTTCAAAATATCAATTCAGAACTGATAGATGCAGCAATTTTATTACATTATCTAAAGAATCTAAAAGAAAGTAACAAAGATATTGGATACTATAGTTATTTAAAATATTATGAACACAATAGAAAACACAGAATAATTAAAGACTTCATGTATATGCCACATATGTATATGTTTCTTCACAATAAAAATAATCTTGTAAAATACATACAATGTTTTATTTATTATCTGATAAACACTGTTCCCAATTTAAAAATGCATATTTTACATCGTATTATGGGCTTAAATAATATGCCGGAATGGTTACTAAAAGACCATTATAACTAAAAGCATTAGTCTATTAAAAAATCATTTAAATTAATCAAATATCAATAATGAAAAATAAGACTGTCATGAGTTTGTATATTTGTAATTCTCAATTCTGAAGGCTCTAAAATCGATCTATTTAACACTACTTGTACCCATACATTATTTTTTTTAATTTGACAGGAATGCAAAACAACTCCAATATTTTTCCAGTATTGATTATTTACTTTTAACTCTACCTGATCACCAGCTGCAGGCAATTTATAACGATTCGTATAATCAATGACACCATTTAACCGACATAACGTTTGTTTGTTACATCCACGATATTTAATGCGCGCAATAGATTCTTGTCCAATATAACAACCCTTATCAAAACTAATACCCTGTAATATATCCATATTAACAGCTTGAGGGATAAATAATTCACTAGTCGTTGGCTCAATAATTGGATAACCTGCTTCCATATCCAACGATACCCATTGGCGACTATCGTTAAGTTGTATGTGAAATTGTGATTCATTTAACAAGCGATCTAATACTGATTTTTTATTAATAATCAATAAAAATCGTTCCGATGGCGCACTAAAGTAAAGTAAAGTTACATCTTGAGCATGAATTATTGTATGCGTCTCATTTGGAAGCACTGAAAAAAACATACTTAAATGATTTCTTGCATTTCTTCCAGCTATTCCAATAAGTATTGCATCGTAATCAGGGACAACAGTAACATTAGAAAATACCATATATTTTTTCATTTCTTCTATTTGTTTCTTGCATATATTTAAACGTTCAATCAATGCCATTTCTTGATTTTTAAAATGAAAAACATACATATTGCTAATCATTTTGCCTTTTGGATTACAATGTGCTGCAAAACTATATTTATGTTCATCTAAATTTTGAATATCACAAGTAAATTGATTATGTAAACATTGTATAACATCTGGTCCACATAATTTCACTAACGTCCATTCTTCTAAGGAGATAAATGTTAGGGGCAAATCTTTTGAGGGAACAGGGTACTGTCCTGAAAAAGTCGTATGAGAAAACACTATATCTCTCCTTATGAATAAAAATAACTATATATCAATTCCATTCCATTACTTAAATGTCTACATATTACGCTCAACAAAAATTGAGCCACACGTTAATTATGTATTATCGTAAATCTAATAATTGAACAATTATCTATTTCGCACTATATATAGTTAATATAATAATAAATAGTTACAAACACATAACAATCATTGATTGAATGCTATTATCTTTGTAATGTATGATTATCTACAGTTTTACCTCCAATAAAATAAATAAAAACATATACGACAGTTCGAATTTATATATAACTAATAACTCATTTTAGTGATAATGATCAAAAAAAAATCAAAACTAAATTATATAACTGATATCATAAGAAATTATACGTTCTTATAGATATTAAGTAGAGAATTGCTACTCAATTGAATTCACTATATTAGTATATATATACCATATAAAATAACAATGAATAAAAATATACATCTTAAGGAATAAAATTTTATGGTAGATATCAATCTTATTAAACAACATATTCAACTTATGTTAAATAGAATATTTAAGTTCAAGGATGATTTTTGACTACGATCTCAAAAAAAAATATTTTGAAACAATTAGCAACAAACTAAAATCACCCGATATTTGGAAAAATCCTAAAACAGCAAAAATTCTCAGACAAAAGTCATCTTCTTTAAAAATTTTTATCAATATTGTTGATCAACTTTATAAAAATTTAGTAGATTTAAATGATTTATTAGAATTAACGGAAGAATATGACAAGATCCTGCTTTCTGAAATTCACGATCAATTAATTGATTTAGAACGTACGTTATCTCAATTAGAGATGAGTCGTATGTTTATAGGAAAATATGATGATTCAAATTGTTATGTCGATATTCAATCAGGATCCGGAGGAACTGAAGCACAGGATTGGGCTAGTATGTTATTACGCATGTACCTACGTTGGATGGATCATAAAGGCTTTATCACCGAAATTATTGAAGAATCAACAGGAGAAATCACTGGGATAAAATCTGTCACTGTTCAAGTTATTGGGTCTTATGCATATGGTTGGTTACGCACTGAATCTGGTGTACACAGGTTGGTACGTAAAAGTCCTTTTGATTCTGCTGGAAGACGTCATACTTCATTTGCTTCAGTATTTGTGTATCCAGAATTAGATGATAGTATAAATATTCACATTCGTCCAGAAGATTTACGTTGTGATGTTTATCGAGCTTCTGGAGCAGGAGGTCAACATGTCAACCGTACAGAATCTGCAGTACGCATTACCCATATACCGACAAATATCGTTACCCAATGTCAAAGTGATCGTTCACAACACAAAAATAAAAATCAAGCCATGAAGCAACTAAAAGCTAAATTATATGAGCTTGAATTACAAAAAAAAAATTATGAAAAAAAAATGAGAGAAAACAACAAAGTAAATATCACTTGGGGTAGTCAAATACGATCTTATATTTTGGATAATTCTAGAGTTAAAGATTTGCGTACTGGTTTTGAAAAACGTAATGTTAAAGCTGTTTTAGATGGAGATCTAGACGATTTCATAAAAATTAGCATCAAAAATACTCTAAGCGAGACTTACAATGACTAAACGCATATATTCAAAAGATCAATCACATAAAAAATTTAATGTCGATGATGAATTAAATATTCGTCGAAAAAAACTATCAAAACTCCGTAAAAAAGGCGCAGCATTTCCAAATAATTTTCGTCGTAGTTCTATTTCTAATCAACTACACAAAAAATACGCTCATACATCCAATTCAGAATTAATACAATTAAACATTGAAGTCAACATAGCAGGACGCATAATCAGTCAACGTATCATGGGAAAAGCATCTTTTATAACTATACGAGATATTGAAGGTTGCATACAATTGTATATTACTGCTGATTCATTATCAATAAATTTATACGATGAAAATATAAAACAATGGGATTTAGGAGATATCATAGGAGCACGCGGAACATTATTTAGAACGCGTACTGGGGAACTATCAATATATTGCAAAGAAATTCGATTGTTAACTAAAGCATTACGTCCATTACCAGATAAATTTCATGGTTTAAACAATCAAGAAACAAAATATCGTCAAAGATATTTAGACTTAATTATTAATGAAAAAACAAGAAAAACATTTAGGATACGTTCTTTAATTATTTCTGAAATACGTCAATTCATGATGAAAAATAATTTCATGGAAGTAGAGACACCAATGATGCATACAATCGCAGGAGGAGCTATAGCACATCCTTTCATTACACATCATAATAAATTAGGAATCGATATGTATCTACGCATCGCTCCAGAATTATATCTAAAAAAATTAGTGATAGGTGGTTTCGAACGAATATTTGAAATAAATCGTAATTTTCGTAATGAAGGTATATCTTCACATCATAATCCTGAGTTTACAATGATGGAAATATATATGGCTTATGCCGATTATCGCGATATCATCAGTTTGGTTCAAGATTTATTAAAATCGGTAACACAAAAAGTATTAGGTAAAAATATCATAAATTATGGAAATTATGAATTAGATTTTCAACATCCTTTTACGCAAATTAGTATAAAAGAAGCTATATTTCATTATCTACCAGAAACTAAATTCCAAAATATAGACGATATATACACTGCTATTTCTATTGCAAAATCAATTGGCATTAAAATTAAGAATTACTGGACGTTACATAGAATACACATGGCTATTTTTGAAGAAGCAATAGAAAAAAAAATAATTCAACCAACTTGCATTACTTCTTATCCGATAGAAGTATCTCCATTAGCACGTCGTAATGATACCAATCCAGAGTGTGCCGATCGATTTGAACTTTTTATTGCTGGGCGAGAAATAGGAAATGGTTTTTCAGAATTAAACGATCCAGAAGATCAAAAAAAACGTTTTTTAAAACAAACATATGAAAAAAGAGATAAAAATAATAATAATAATGTTCACATAAATTATGATTCAGATTATCTAATTGCATTAGAATATGGATTACCCCCTACAGCAGGTATTGGAATAGGAATTGATCGTTTGATCATGCTGCTAACCAATAATCATACTATTCGTGATGTGATTTTATTTCCTACACTTCGCCCAAAGTAAAATTTATTCATATTTTCGCAGTGTACTTAAGACATGATTACATATTGATGATTTATCTGATCACTTTTTCATAATACAAATCTATGTTTAATATTTCCAAAATATATGTATTAGAGATACAATCTCTAAACATCTTGATATTGACATATATACAACAAAGATAATAGGAATATAGCGTGGCACATAGTATTTGTACGCAAATAAACTCTCTTCCTTATGAAAGCTTAAAAAAATTACATCAAAAATATAAAGGACCAGTATGGGTATACGATGCCTCAATCATAATTAATCGTATTACACAATTAAAACAATTTGATGTTATACGGTACGCTCAAAAATCTTGCTCTAATATTCATATTTTGCGATTAATGCACAATCATGGAGTGAAAATAGATGCTGTTTCTTTAGGAGAAATTGAACGAGCATTATTAGCTGGCTTTAAAACAGGAAAACAAAGTAATGAAATAGTTTTCACTGCTGACATCTTAGAAGAAGAAACTCTATTAAGAATATTAAAATTAAATATAGTTGTTAATGCAGGATCGATAGATATGTTAGAGCAATTAGGCATTTGTTCTCCTGGGCATAAAGTATGGTTACGTATTAATCCTGGATTTGGAAATGGACATAATCAAAAAACTAATACTGGAGGAGAAAATAGCAAACATGGTATCTGGCATGAAGATATACCAACCGCTTTATATTATATTCATCATTATGATTTACGATTAATTGGGCTGCATATGCATATTGGTTCCGGGGTACAATACGACCATTTGTCTAAAGTATGTAATGCGATGGTTCAGCAAATCTTAAAATATAAAATAGATGTACATGTTATTTCTGCTGGAGGAGGATTAACAATACCGTATCAACACAACGACATAGTTGTAGATGTAAATCATTATTTTCAATTATGGAATAACGCAAGAAAATACATCAGTCAACATTTAAATCACACAGTAACATTAGAAATAGAGCCTGGTCGCTTTCTTGTTGCGGAATCAGGGATATTAATTGCACAAATTAGAGCAGTAAAAAAAATGGGTACTCGTCATTTTGTATTAATAGACGCAGGATATAATGATTTAATGCGCCCAGTAATGTATGGCAGTTACCACCATATTTCATTGATACCCGGAGATAATCGCAACATGATTGTAGAAACATTATGTGATACCGTTGTTGGTGGGCCATTATGCGAATCTGGAGATATTTTTACACAAAATATAAATGGAACAGTATTGACGCGTAAATTACCTTGTTCAGCAAAAGTAGGAGATTATTTAATATTTCATGATACTGGTGCATACGGTGCTTCTATGTCTTCTAATTATAATACGCGTCCATTATTACCAGAGGTTTTATTTGAAAATGGGAAAATGCGTCAAATTCGCCGAAAACAAAAACTAGAAGATTTATTTATGTTAGAAACGATGGAAAATTTTCATAAATAAAAGTATTAGAATTATTAAATATTACACTATATATTTATTAAAAAATCATTATTTAATATATTTAAAATGTTAATTAAATAATATTTTTATATCTCATATAATTGTTTTT
This sequence comes from Blochmannia endosymbiont of Camponotus sp. C-003, assembly GCF_023585685.1. Taxonomy (NCBI): domain Bacteria; kingdom Pseudomonadati; phylum Pseudomonadota; class Gammaproteobacteria; order Enterobacterales; family Enterobacteriaceae; genus Candidatus Blochmanniella; species Blochmannia endosymbiont of Camponotus sp. C-003. Next base: position 333,079 of record NZ_CP097764.1, on the reverse strand, counting down.
AATCTTATTTTTATCTTGTTTATTTAGAATTATTTATTATGTGTGTTTTTGACAAAAACAAACAAATTATGAACCAAACGATACAAATCAAAACATATTCTTATACTTTTTATTTTAAAATTTTTAAATATAGATTGATTATTATTAATGATGTTTCCATAAGCAATATTATATCTCCAATTTTTATAAAATGATTAACAATATCACTTTCAATCAGAACACTGACACAAATTATAATCAAATTTTTTAATTAAAAATTTCTGTGAAAAGTACGAACTTAAGCTTACAACACCGTAATAAAACTCCTTGAGTTAACTATAATTATAATATAGAATACAAAAAGTATGTTGATACTATAATAATTTTAATTAACTAACGTAAACAAAGCGGGTATATGTGCAGCTTTGCATATATTTTAAATACTTTATAATTCCTAAATTTATACAAAAATGCAATGGAACAGTTATTTTTGTTGTGAATATGAATATTTAAAATTTAACAAAATATCTTAATAAAACTGGGGCCATCTGGTGATTGACAGTAACGGTTACCGATTAAACGTAGGAATTGTGCTATGTAATACTCAACAACAGGTATTATGGGCCAGAAAATGTAAGCAACATTACTGCTGGCAATTTCCTCAAGGCGGAATTAACATCGGAGAAACTCCAGAACAAGCCATGTATAGGGAATTATTTGAAGAAATAGGATTGAATTATCAAGATGTTCGTATTCTATCTTCAACCCAATCTTGGATACGTTATAGGCTGCCTAAGAAATTAATTCGTTGGAAAATTAGACCGATCTGCTTTGGTCAAAAACAAAAGTGGTTTTTATTAAAACTTTTATCTAAAGATACCCATATTAATATACAAAACAATGAAGATCATACATTTGATAGCTGGAAATGGGTTAGTGTGTGGTATCCAATACGCCGAGTCGTTTTTTTTAAAAGAAATGTGTATAGAAAAGTTATGCAAGAATTTGTTAATGTAATAATTTCATAGTGAAATACTGTTATTATTTATAAAAAATAAAACAACATCTAATATAATCAATAAAAATAGATCAATTTGTGATTAAAATATTGCAGCTTTAAAATACCAATGACACATCAAAATATGTTTTATTTTTATATAAATATAACTATATATTTTAGTTAAAAACTAATCACAACAATTATACATCGTATAATATCATCAATAAATATGCAAGATCTTTATTATCATACGTTTAATCCAGTAATTTTTAAAATAGGACCTATTTCGCTACATTGGTATGGAATGATGTATGGATTAGCTTTTATGTACGCCATGTGGTCATTATCGCATCGTATACGATATTCTAATAATGTTGTTTTATGGACGCATGTAAACATAGAACATTTACTATGTTTGTGTTGTTTTGGTGTTTTATTGGGTGGTCGTATTGGATATGTATTATTTTATCAATGGTCTTTTTTTTCTAAAAACTTACTTTCGATATTTAATATATGGGAAGGAGGTATGTCTTTTCATGGCGGATTAATAGGTGTAATTATATCAATTGCATGGTTTTCTTATAAAAAACACCAATCTTTTTTTCAAATATCGGATTTTATCGTACCAGCAGTTCCTTTTGGATTAGGACTCGGTAGATTAGGAAATTTTATTAACGGAGAATTATGGGGTCGAATAGCCATTGATATTCCATGGGCTGTTTTATTTCCTAATTCCGTATATCAAGATTTGTTAACATTACTAGATCATCCTGAATGGCAACCACTATTTGATAATTATGGTGTACTGCCTCGTCATCCATCTCAATTATATGAAATGTTTTTAGAAGGAATGATACTATTCGTTATTATACACAAGTTTATTCGTCAACCACATCCTGTAGGTAGTGTATCTGGATTGTTTCTAATTTGTTATGGTGTGTTTCGTTTTATAGCAGAGTTTTTTCGTCAACCTGATAGTCATCTAGGATTAATTAATAACATACTCACCATGGGTCAAATTTTGTCATGTCCCATGATTATATTGGGAATAGTTATAATTTATGTCGCTTATAAATAGTTAATTTATTAAATATATATATATATATATATTGTTTAAAACATCAAAAAATTATATATACTTTTTATATTACTACATTTATATAATAAATAAAGACAGCAAATCAATAATGATAAAAAGATCAATTTTGTAAATATTTAATCATGAACAACATTTGTTTATTTCTTCTGTTTTTTGAAATATATGAATTAATTAAAATTAGTTCGGTTTGAACTAATACACATAGCTCATATTTATGAAATTGAACAAATTATATTGCATATTTATAGTTATACTTTTAGTTATATGTAATTACAACAAACATAACCCATATCATATGTTTATACAGAACATATATATATATGTATCAAATTGACAAAAATACGCCTTATCTAATTAGATAATTTTAATACACAATGTTCATTATTTATCACTCTAATCAATCAAATGCATTCAAAAAACTATTAATTAATACTATGTCAGATCAATCATTACCTGATCCCATGCAATCTGAAATAATATTAACAGAACACAGTATTATGGATCAATGGATACAGATTGAGATAGCTAATCACTTTGGTATTGCATGTAATATCAAATTTATGACTTTAATGTCTTTCATACAATATATTTCTAATAAAATAGAACCCAATAACTCTATAACGAATAATTTCTCATGTTCTAGCATATATTGGAAATTTATGAAAATATTATCTCAAACGCAAATATTAAACCAGTGCCCTATTATAGACAAATACTTACACGATGATGCCAATCAACAAAAAATAGGTCAATTTTCTGAACAACTTTCCAATTTATTTATCCAATATTTAATATATCGTCCAGATTGGTTGAATAGCTGGGAATCCAATGAAATAATAAATGATTTAGATGACACGCATCAGTCCTGGCAATCAAAAATATGGCGCATATTTATAGAGAATATAGAATGTGATCATCAAAAATTGAATAATAATAATATACATCCTTTACAACGTTGCATTAATTTTTTAAAAAACACCCAAAATATAATTTGCAATCATCTTCCAAGTAGAATATTTATTTTTGGAATCACATCCATACCACCTATATATTGGAATATATTAAAATTATTAAGCTATCATATTGATATTTACTTATGGTTTATAAATCCATGTTGTCATAATTTGATTTATATACCTAATCAAGATCAAGATACTATAACACAACAAGAAAAACAATTGATCAACCAAACAACTGCTTCATCACATTCATCTTCATTTGTTACTGCTCACCTTTTCAAACGTAATAATCATGATAATATCAATCATCCTTTATTAAATTCATGGGGAAACGTCGCTCGCAATACTCTATCTTTATTTACTCAATTACAAGATAAAATAGAACTAACATCTTTCATTGTTCCTAAACAAAATTCTTTACTTCACATAATACAAAAAAACATTTTAGAATTTCAGAATCATACAAAAAATAAAAAAAAACAAAGTAATACCACAACATTTAAAAATAATGAACGACATTTATTAACATTAGAAGATCAATCAATTACTTGTCATGTTTGCCATAGTATTCAACGAGAAGTAGAAGTGTTACATGATAATTTATTATCCATGATGACAGATGATCCATCACTGTCTCCGGGAGACATCATAGTTATGGCTTACGATATACACTATTATAAATCAGCTATTCACAGTATATTTGATAATATACAAGATCGACATCTACCGTTTAATATCGCAACAAATAGCTATAAAAAAAATACTCACCCCATTGTATCAACTTTTATTAAAATACTTAATATAACACACAGTCGATTTACTTCTGAAGAAATTTTGTCATTTTTAACAATAACACCTATCGCATCTCGGTTTAACATGAACAAAGAAGAAGTGAAATTATTACACCAGTGGACTATTGAATCTGGTATTAGGTGGGGGCTTGATGATATTACCATGTATAATTTTAATTTGCCTATCATTAATCAAAATACCTGGAATTTTGGATTAAATCGAATGTTATTAGGTTATGCTATCAAACATCAACATAATACCTGGGAAAAATTTTTACCATATGATGATATAACGATCAGAGACCATTCTAATGTTATTGGTCAATTAGGTGAATTTTTAAAAACATTAAAAAAATGGAGAGATCGATTCAGTCATTCTTATCCATTGATAGAATGGAGATCTTATTTCAAAGAAATAATTGACGATTTTTTTTATTGTGATCATCTGGATTCAGACAACAAAAAAGTTTTACTATTCTTAAAAAACTGCTACGAAGATGTATTAGAATCAGGCATACAAGCAGAATATAATCAAACTATCAGTATAACAGTGCTACGCGATAAATTATGTCAAAAATTAACACAAAATATTATAATCCCCCGATTTATACCAAATGTAATTAATTTTTGCAATATTAATCCAATTTTCTGTATTCCTTACAAAATAGTGTGTTTTTTAGGCATGAATGACGATAAATTTCCTCGCAATAAAATTACCCCAGACTTTAATTTAATGGTTAAAAATCCACGCAAAAATGACGATAACATATACGAAAAAGATTGTTATTCATTTTTGATGGCATTGTTATTAGCTCAAGAACGGATATATATTAGTTTTATCGGGCACTCAATGTATGATATTGCCATGAATTATCCTTCTGTGCTAGTTAATGAACTTTTCGAATATATTGCTTTGAACTTTTACTCAAAAGAACATGAAAATATAGACATAAACATTAACATAAAACATATACGTCAGCGTTTATGCCAATGGCATCATCCGTTTCCTTTTTCTCCTGACAATTTTAATTCTAGTAATAACCAACAAAGTTTTGCTAAAGAATGGCTATCTACAATAAATATTAATAACAATCACTCTCCATTAATCTATCCGAATTTTAATACTCCACTTTCTTATCACGCTACAAAAACAATAATGTTTCAAGATTTATACAATTTTTATCGCCATCCAGTACGCACATGGTTTCAAAACCGTTTGAATGTTTATTTTGATCAAAACACATTAAAATTATCAAATGATGAACCTTTTTCGGTAGATAGACTCAATCGTTATAAACTAAATATAAAATTGATCGATTATCTAATTCATAATAAAAACATTGATGAACTATATCGTAATGTACGTGCTTCTGGAATTCTACCTTATGGTGTATTTGGAAAATTATATTGGACTAAACAACAAAAAAAAATGACAATACTGGCAAATCAAATAAAAACATTTCATTGTATTGAAAAACATAGCCTAAATATTTCTTTAATATTTGATACGACTAAATTAATCGGTCAATTAATTTCAGTTCAAGAAAATGGGTTGATACGTTGGCAACCTCGACATCTTTCTATGAAAGATGTATTATTATTATGGATAGAACATATCATCTATTGCGCTATAGGTGGAAAGGGCAGTAGTAGATTATTTGGTACTAGTAATACATGGCATTTTCCTAATTTATCAAGACTACATGCAAAAAAGTTACTATTCACTCTAATATCGGATTACTGTAGCGGTATAAACACACCAGTATTGCTATTACATCATGCTGGAGGAGCTTGGATGAATCATATATTCGACTGGAATACTCGAACAATTTCTTCAAACCCACATTGTCAACAAGAAGCGCGCCAAAAACTAATCCAAATTTGGAAAGGTACCAAATATTCTCTTTTTAGAGAAAGTCACGATCCATATTTTCGAAAACTTATCTCATTTGACTTAAGCGAAGACACCATCTCAAAAATTACTGAAACTGCAGAACATTACTTTTTCAACGCAATGAAATACAGAATAATATAATGATTTCCAAATTTTTCACATCACAAAAAAATAAATATTTTAACAATTAAAATACTATATATTACACAATACAAATATTACATTGGCAAATAATGCCAAGTATAAAATAAAAAATTTTTATTTATTTAAACCATAGACATTATATTATTTTTTATTTTATTATATAGCCCGCTATAACGTTGTGTAGGCAAATTGACGCTGCTTATTATTACGTGATCTGTTGCGTATAAACAAAGATATTGACGAGCTCTAGTGACAGCAGTATAGAACAATTCTCGCGTTAGTAATGGTGTATGTCTATCAGATAATACTATTGAGATATGTTGAAATTCAGAGCCTTGTGCTTTATGTATAGTCATAGCGAAACAAGTTTCGTGCTCTGGCAATTGATATATTTGTATAACTTTTATACCGCCTTGTGATGAAATAAAATATGCAGACAGTTTGTTTTGATCATTTAACAACAAAACTCCAACATCTCCATTATATAATTCTAATGATGGTTTATTACGCAATATAATAATCGGTCTACCTATATAGTTCCTAGAATTATTTAATTGAATTAATCCTTTCTCATTTAATATTTGTTCAACATAATAATTAAGCCTTATTACCCCAAATGGACCATCACGTGATGCACATAATATTCTATAATAAGAAAAAATCTCTAAAATATTTTTTGTTAATATTTTAGTGTGTTTCAATTTTTTAAAATAGTTAGAATATTTCATTGCGCAATTAAGAATCATAGTGATATAGCTTTTTTTATCTACGAAACAAATATAATATAAATCCTTGTATATATTTGAATTTAATAATGACAACGTTTTAATATAATCTCCTGCATTTATAGCGCTAGATAATTGATGAATTCCTGAACTTTCACTAAATCGATAATTTTTCTTTAGTATACATGTACCATCAATAATACTATTATAATTATAATGCATAGATGATTCAGAAGGAGATACAACAGGCAATGTGTAACCTGTAAGATCTATAAGTTCTTGATGACGTTCAGGAGAATAAAAAAAATTAGAAAATTGACACACATCTTTAAATACAGATCCAGGTTCCACTGAACATAATTGATGTTGATCACCAAACAAAATTACATTCGTTTGAGGAGAAAGTCTTAAAATTAGCTGAGCTAATATAGACAAACTAACCATAGAAGCTTCATCAATCACTACCAGATCTAAATTCGAAAAATTGAAGTAATTATATTGCATCTCTTCTGTATATAATAATGTTCGAAGTAAACTATGTAGAGTGGTAGCTTTTTCTGGTAAATTACGCAAAGAATACTGTTTTAATTGTGGAATATTATTAATTGTTGTTTTAAAAGATTCAGTCAAAAGAGCCGCTGCCTTTCCCGTTGGAGCAGTAATCTTGATATTTAAATTATTATTGTTATTACATAACAATAATGCTGCTATTATCTTGGCTATAATAGATGTTTTTCCGGTTCCAGGTCCTCCAGAAATTAATACTCTATGATGTGTTATTCCAATAGCAGTGGCTATTTTATGCCAATCAATTTCTGTATAAGAAACAGGAAATAATTGATTTAATACATAAATTATTTTTTCTTTTTGAAAGATGTTTGATTGATATTTATGATTAAAAAATTGAGCGACTATACATTCATCTCTCCACATATGATGTAAATACAAATTCTTATTTTCCAATATTAATGGGGTGACCCGCGATCCATCACTAACCGCGGGACAAGAAAGCAATAATTCTTGCCAATCAGTTATAGATAATTTTCCTAATTTTCTACATATCGTATTCGTTAATTCAGGATAATTTCCTTGAAATAATTTATCAGGAGTAAGAAAACATAAAGGTAAACAAACATGACCAATCCTAACGTTAGCACTTAAAGTTGCACTAGCTAAAATTAATGCCTCTTTTATATTATTGTCATCATAAATGGGAAGGGCCAATACATCAGCAAATTGCACGTCTAATGAATGCCACAATCCTAATTTTAAAATTTTTTTAACAACATCTTTCATATAATAGAAGAAGAAAAGAGAAAATTATTGTACGATCCATATATTAAGTTATATGTTTTAAAAAACAAAAAACTGTATTTTAATTAAACACAGATAATTATAATTTTTAAAATTTCACTTAATAATCTATATTTATTCTTTTAGATGTAAATCATCTATTTGCATAATTATTATATACATCCAACATGTATATTTATTACAATAAATATACACTCTAATCATTTCATATATTAAATGACATCTATATTATCTTACTTAAGATATAATTTTACCATTCCATAGAATAGAATATAATAACGATGTTCAGATTATTTTTTAGAAAATAAATTATCTAATTTATTAATAAATGTTGACAATGGACGAAAAAAATAAATTCCATTACTCAACGGTGACCCATCCATACCTCGTATAAATAAATAATATACTCCCCCAAAGTCTTTCTCATAATTATAAGACACGAGTCTATTACGTAAAAATCGGTGCAACGCTAAAGTATACAATTGATATTGTAATGCATAATGATGTTTAACCATTTCTTGTGTTATTTTAGAATTAACATAATCCTCATTGTTCTTACCTAACCAATTAGTTTTATAATCCAATAAATAATATCGATGATTCCAACGAAACACTAAATCAATAAACCCTTGTAACATTCCTGTAATATCCGAAAAATTCAACGATGCAGATTTACATGATAAAGAATCATATTTTTTACATAAACAATTTAATTCTTCCGATGATAAACGCGTATTAATAGATAAATAAAATTTAAGCTCAGTTTTTTTATTATTAGGAATTATTTGTGAAAGAGTTAAATGATCATTATTAAGAGGGGTATTAAGTACTATGTATATCCATTCTCGAACAACAAACCCCCAAATTGGATCAATATTATATCTCACCATATGCGCACATAACCATTTTATATCTACAATTTTTCTAAAGTCCAAAATTTGAAAGATACTATGAAAAAAACTACCACATGTTTTCCCTGCAGGAAAAGTATGTGGTGTCAAAGGAGTATCACTATTTCGGCTCTGAACATGTTCTCTGATATCTAATTGTTTGTCCAAATCTAAACACGTCGTAACATCAACATCAGTATGTTTTAAAGAACTAAAACTTGTTATATTCCATGGAATAAAATTTGATGGTGTCTTCCACTGTTTCGCACATAGAAATTGATTAGATACAACAGGTGATATGTTAGAAAATAGTTCTTGCGATTTTGAAATAATACGAAAGGAAATATCGCCATTTGAATAAACACTGAGATTTTTTAAATGTTTCCTTAATGTTACTGCATTTCCAGCAATTTTTTTTTGAATTAAATATCCTAAGGCACTGTGATGTAAATCATTGATATTAGATTTTCTTTTATATCGTCGTCGTACTACTGGACCAACACCTATAGAACAATGATAAATACTACGAGTCACTGCTACATATAACAGTCTTAAATCTTCTGATAAACGTTCTTCATCTGCCAATATTAAATTTGATTTAGATGTATTAAAATTGAAATGAGTTTTATATGATTTTCTATCATGAAAAAAGGGATTTTTTACACCATTAAAGTCCGCTACGAATGGCAAAAATATTAATGGAAACTCTAATCCTTTAGATTTATGTATTGTACTAATCTTTATTAATTGATGATTACTACCTAATCGTAAATTTTGATCAGATATTCTTTTGTTTTTGGGTTGTGTTATTTTTAACATTAACCATTCCATAAGTGCGTTCTCATCTTGTAACTGTTGTGCAACATCCTGCAATAATTCACTTAAATGCAAAATATTTATTAAACTAATTTCACCTCCTCGTGTAGATAATAATTTTTCTGGTACTTTATAATGAAAAATTATTTTTTGTATCATCAAATACACACCCTTTTTTTTCCAAACAGAATAATATTCAAAAAATTCTTCAAATATTCTTTCCTGTTTAAATTCATTATTATTAATACTTTCAATATCAGTAGCATTTAATCCAAAAAAAACAGTTGTTAAAGCAGTAGAAATAGTATGGATTTCTGGAAATAAAATTGATCGTAATAATAATGATAATTCATAAGATTCCATTGTTTCAAAAATATTTTTATTATTAGATAAAAATACTGTTGATATATTTAATTGTGATAAAGCAGAACACATCAATGATGCTTCTTCATGATTTCGTACTAATACAGTTATATCTGAGATTTCTAGTTTCCTTTTATATTTATCATTTTCCAACCAAGCTGTCCCATTACGTATTTCATTTAATAAATTATATAAAATAGCAGCACACTCTTGTGCCATTGATTGTTTATAGTCATCTATTGTAACTATCTCATCGGGATGTAACCAAAAACACATAGCTGTTTGTGATTGATTATTTATTAAAAACCGATACATATTGTTTCGACTAGCAGCTACTGCAGGAATAAAAGGAATATCTTCAAAAATAAATGGATTAGAGACCGAACGAAATAATTGATTAATAGCATTAACCATACTTAATGATGAACGCCAATTAATATTAAGATTGTATTTGTTAGATATTGTTCGACGTATTTTCATATACGAAAATATGTCAGCTCCACGAAAGGCGTAAATTGATTGTTTAGGATCTCCTATTAAAATAAGAGCATTTTCTGAATTATTATCATACAACGAGCTAAAAATATTGAATTGCTGACAATCTGTATCCTGGAATTCATCAATAAGCGTTACCGGATAACATGCTCGCATCATGTGCGCTAATTTATTTTTTTTATCTTTAACTAAATGATGAGATAACACGTCAACAAGATTGTTTAAAGTGATTTCTGATCTGCGATATTGAATATCATTTAAATCATTGCGTATCTCATTTATTGCAATTTCAAATATTAATGTTTTAAATAACGATAATTGACGATATAATTTTTCCACCAAATCAAATAAAGCATATACACCATTAGATTTGTTGCTATTATTATATATCTTTAATTCAGTTACTCTAAAACGTTGTAAATCGTTAGGTATAGTATGATCAATTGTTGGCTGTTCGACCCACTGATTAATTTTTTCCGTCCAACGTATTAAGTTATTTTTATTATATATCCTACGATTAATGTCATAAGAGTTGACAACAGTAATTATATTATATTTATTTTTATGCCATTCCTTTTTAACATTATCGACATAATCCAGAATCTGTCCATAATAAGTTGCGATACTTTTTTTATCTTCATGTATGTTACAATTGTAACAATGCAGACTAGATCTAGATCTATGTATATAAGGAATGATATCGTTGAAAAGAGAATTTGGATCTTTCCAATATTCTTGAATTAAACTAGCTATATTCAGTGGAAGTGCATAAAAATGCCGCCTCCAAAAATCAGTGCACGCTTGTTGGTACAATATTGTTTCATTATCAATAATATTTGTATTAAACAACATATTTAATTCGATTGTATTGTAATTTAATATATTTTGACAAAAACTATGAATGGTAAAAATAGATGCTTGATTTATTTTTTTTTCTGCTTCAGATAATTGATGTATGGCTAAATCTACATTATGTATTTGTAATAATAACTTAGACAATAAAAAATTATTACTATATCCACGCATACAATCTAATCTAAACTGATGAATGTATTCCTTTATGCGATGACGCAGTTCTTGTACTGCAGATTTAGTAAAAGTCACTACAAGTATTTCTTTGACTGTTAAAGGACGGTAAAAATCTGATTTACTCCCTAAACACAACAACAATCTAAGATAAATTATTATAAGAGTATATGTTTTACCAGTTCCCGCTGAAGCCTCAATTAAATTGATGCCATACAAAGGAAAATCCAAAACATTTAAGGTGTACATAATTATTGTTTACATTTACTTAAAATAATGAAGTTATAATTTTTAATTTTTAAAACTACATTGTTATAATTTTATTTTAAACAAAATATCAAAACACTGATCTTTATATTTTATTTATAAAAATTGATTATTATTAATTACGTTTAAATAGATAAATCAAATAATAAAAAATATCCTATAAAATACAATACTTTAAAATAATTAAAATATTTTATATATCACGTAATAAATCATTTATTTTAACTTTATTTTTAGTTTTACAATCAACTTTTTTCACGATTATTGCGCAATAAGTATTAACACAACCGTCTTGAGAAGGTAAACTTCCTGGAATTACAACTGACCCAGCCGGTACACGTCCATAATATATATTGCCGCTATCACGATCATATATTTTAGTACTTTGACCTATAAATACTCCCATAGAGATCACTGCACCTTTTTCAACAATCACCCCTTCTACAATTTCAGAACGGGATCCAATAAAACAATTATCTTCAATGATAGTTGGGTTATCTTGAATGGGTTCTAATACTCCTCCAATCCCTACTCCTCCAGATAAATGTACATATTTTCCAATTTGAGCACAAGACCCAACTGTAGCCCAAGTATCCACCATTGTGCCTACATCGATGTAAGCTCCAAGATTGATATAAGAAGGCATGATCACTGTATTAGGAGCAATATAAGCCCCATAACGTACAGTAGCTGGCGGAATTATACGCAATTTTTTACTTTCGAAACGCGTGGTGTCCCATCCAGAAAATTTCATAGGAAATTTATCAAAAAAAATACCATTCCCCCAGGTTATTAGTTGATTGTCCATAATATAAAACGCAAGCATAATTGCTTTTTTTAACCATTGATGCGTTATCCATATACCATTGATTTTTTCTGATATACGCAATCTTCCATTATCTAAACCATCCATAATTTCATGGATTGCATTCTCAAGGGTAGGGTCAATATTATTTTTTGATATATATTCTTTTTCTTTAAAAGCACTTTCTATTGTTTTTCGTAATTGATTCATATGTTCTATATCCTATAATATAGATTTATTCGAGGAGTATTATTTTAATTGACTTTGAAGAATAATATTTTTGTTGAAATAAATATTATAAATTTACATTTAACATCATTATGATTTATAATGACTCTTTCGTATTATCAAGTGATATTTATTTAAGGATTATTATATTAATTATTAATATCTTTAAACAGAGTTTATTTATATTCAATAAATCTGATTTGATGCAGAACTACTAATATCTATAAAATTATCACTTAGATTGTACACCACTAAAATGGCATATATAATTTAAATAATGTTGTTTGTTAAATAACAATAATAATTGTAATAATTTTTATATTTTCACCAAAAACAATAAATACTATGCATATATATTTCCATATAATCACAATTTGCACTTATGAAAATTCATCTATCAAAATAATTTAAAATACATCGAAAAATGATTTAGTGTAAAAATACATGGTTTTATCAATTAATACGATTCTTTAAATAATTGATGATAGAGACTCATCAGAACGTAGCGTTAACACTTCACACCCATTTTCCGTAACAACAATAGTATGTTCGTATTGTGCTGACAAATTATGATCTCTTGTTTTTACTGTCCATCCATCATTGTCAGTATAAATATGACGAGTACCTGCATTTACCATAGGTTCTATTGTTAATGTCATGCCAGATTTCAATATCACACCTTCATCATCGGCATCATAATGCAATACATGGGGAGCTTCATGAAAAAATTTTCCAATACCATGCCCGCAATATTCCCTTACTATTGAAAAATTCTGATTTTCAACAAACCTTTGAATAGACCGACCTACTTTTTTTAAACGTATTCCTGGTTTAATCATACGAATTGCTAAATAAAGACTTTCTTGAGTGATCTTACATAATCGATACCCCAATCTTGTCGGTTGACCAACGATAAACATTCGTGAAGTATCAGCATATAATCCGTCTTTAATTACTGTAATATCAATATTTATAATATCACCTTCTTTTAATTTATCTGAATTATTTGGGATACCATGACACACCACATCATTAATTGAAGTACAAATAGACTTGGGAAATCCTCGATAACCGAGAGGAGCAGAAACAGCATGTTGTATTTGTGTAATATAATTATGACAAATAACATCTAATTCTCCAGTACTAATGCCAGGTTGCACGTAAGCTTCAACCATTTCTAATACTTCTGCTGCTAACTTCCCAGCAATGCGCATTTTTGCTATATCTGTAAGTGTTTTAATGATAATTTTCATAATATATATGTTACTAATCGCATTAACAAATACACAATGTTTTTGTTGCTACATAACATGATCTATACATAAATCCATACATTTAATTAAAAGACAATCGCATCACAGTTAATTGCATAACTCGCACTAATTTGTGATTAAATATAAATATATTTTATTTACAAACACGTATTAAATTATTTATTCTTAGGGTATTAGTAAACGACTAATCATCGTATTTAACTTATCAAAAATTATTATAACATGTAATATATGATCTATCTATATTTAAATATTGATAACCAGTAGAAACCATTAAAAGTAATCTATTTAACAACTCATAGAGGTATATAATGGAAAACATTTCTATACGTGATATGCTTCAGGCCGGTGTCCATTTTGGCCACCAAACCCGTTATTGGAATCCTAAAATGAAACCTTTCATTTTTGGAGTTCGTAATAAAATACATATTATTGATTTGGAAACAACTAATGTAATGTTTAAGAAAGCTTTAATTGAACTAAACAAAATCGCTTCGCTTAAGGGTAAAATTTTATTCGTAGGCACCAAACGTGCAGCTAGTGAAGCAGTCAAAAAAACAGCCATGGCTTGTAATCAGTTTTTTGTTAATCATCGTTGGTTAGGGGGAATGCTAACCAATTGGAAAACAGTGCGACAATCTATAAAACGTCTAAAAGATTTAGAAATTCAATCTCAAGACGGTACTTTTAAAAAATTAACCAAAAAAGAAGCATTGATTTTGAATCGAGAACTTATGAATCTGGAAAATAGTTTAGGAGGCATCAAAAATATGGGCGGACTGCCAGACGCAATTTTTGCTATTGGTGCAACACATGAACATATTGCTATAAAAGAAGCAAATAGCTTAGGGATTCCAGTTTTTGCAATAGTTGATACCAACTCTAATCCAGATGGAATAGATTTTATCATTCCAGGCAACGATGATGCTGTACGCGCAATTAATCTATATTTAAACACAATATCTAACATGATACACATAAATTATGTTCAATGATTCACATAATTAATGCTACGCAATAAATTTATTGACAATTAAATGTGTAATCACACTCTCCATATATATTCTTAATATGATGACATTATTATGAAAGAAAAAATGATTGATATTAATAGCAATTTAATTAAAGAATTACGTAAACGTACTAGCATTGGTATTTTAGAATGCAAACAAGCCTTAATTAAAGCCAATGGAAATCTTGAATTAGCTATAGATAACATGAGAAAATCCGGTTTAAAAACTGCTATCAAAAAATCTGGACATACAACATCATCAGGTCTAATCGCAATAGAAATAGCATCCAATAGGCAATACGGTATCATGGTAGAAATAAATTGTGAAACTGATTTTGTAGCTAAAGATAGTACTTTTCAAGAGTTTGTTAAAACTGTTATTATCACAGGATTGAATGAAAAAATTAATGATATTAATATACTACAAACTAGATTTGCAGAGAAACGTGCTAATTTAATTGCAAAAGTCGGAGAAAATATAAACATTCGTAGATTTATTGTTTTAACAGGTAATTTTTTAGGATGTTATGTGCATAGATCCAAAATCGGGGTAATAGTTGTTACTAGCAGAAGTGTAACTGAAGATTTAATGAAACATATTTCTATGCATATCGCAGCTAAAAACCCTAAATATATTACCATAGATGATGTTCCGAAAGATATCATGATTCGTGAAAATCATATTCAAATGGATATTGCCATGAGATCTGGAAAATCATACAAAATTTCAGAAAAAATAGCCGAAGGACGTATGAAAAAATTTATCAATGACATTGTATTAACACAACAAAACTTCATAATGGATATTAATAAAACAGTCGAACAATTATTAATTGAGTATCACGTAAAAATTAATAATTTTGCTCGCTTTGAATTAGGTGAAGATATATAAATTAGTATTTAATACTATCACTAAAATTTGTAATTAATTAACACAGATTATCATTGTTTTTTAAAATAAGATATTTAATATTTTTAACAACAAAAACTATTAATTAAATTGGTTAAGTCAGAATAATTTATTGATATGCATATTATACTTTAAATAATTTAGTGTTTGCTCCTGTTTATGCCATTTTTTGTGAGGAATATAATTAATGGTAACTCACACGAAACCAATTTATCGGCGTATCGTACTTAAAATGAGCGGAGAAGCTCTACAAGGCGCCGAAGGTTTTGGAATCGATACTACTGTGTTAAATCGAATGGTTACAGAAATTAAAGAACTAGTGAAAATAGGTATTCAAATAGGTATAGTTATGGGAGGTGGCAACTTGTTTCGTGGCGCTGGATTAGTGAAATCCGGAATGAATCGTATAGTAGGAGACCACATAGGAATGTTAGCCACTATAATGAATGGATTAGCTATGAGAAGCGCATTAAATCATGCTTATGTTCATTCCCATTTAATGTCAGCTATTCCATTAAATGGAGTATGTGATCATTATAGTTGGATGAAAGCTATTAACTTATTATCTAATAATTGGGTGGTAATTTTTGCAGCTGGAACTGGAAATCCTTTATTTACTACTGATTCTGCTGCCTGTTTACGGGGTATCGAAATTAAAGCAGATGTAGTACTCAAAGCAACTAAAGTAGATGGTGTATTTTCTAATGATCCAATGCAACATCCTGACGCTACATTATATGAACAATTGAGTTATCAAGACGTATTAGATCGTGAATTAAAAGTTATGGATTTAACAGCGTTTACATTAGCAAGAGAACACAATTTACCAATACGTATATTTAATATAAATAAACTTGGGGCGTTAAAAAGAATAATAATGGGGTATAAAGAAGGGACTTTAATAACCAAATAATTTAAGGATTG
Source organism: Blochmannia endosymbiont of Camponotus sp. C-003 (assembly GCF_023585685.1). NCBI lineage: Bacteria > Pseudomonadati > Pseudomonadota > Gammaproteobacteria > Enterobacterales > Enterobacteriaceae > Candidatus Blochmanniella > Blochmannia endosymbiont of Camponotus sp. C-003. Next base: position 316,164 of record NZ_CP097764.1, on the reverse strand, counting down.
TATACTCAAATGCATATTTAAATTTATATAAATTAATTTTTTTATGTAGAAATAAAAATCAGAGGTATATGATGTGATCAATAAAATTGATAATATTCAGATAGATTCAGAAATACATATGAAAAATTGTATTAACAATTTCAAAACAAATATAAACAATATTCACATAGGACGCATTTCTCCGAAAATATTAAATAATATCCGAGTAGACTACTATGGAATATCTACTCCATTATCTCAACTGGCAAATACCGTAGCAGAAGATTCACGTACCTTAGCTATTACAGTTTTTGACCATCAGATCATCAAATCAACTGAAAAAGCTATTTTTATGTCTGATTTACAATTAATTCCTATTTCTCATGGAAATATTATTCGAGTGACATTACCTGCATTAACTGAAGAACGTCGTCGTACTTTAATAAAAATGGTACGCTCTGAAGCAGAGAAAAGTAAAATAGCTATAAGAAATGTGCGTCGTATTGCTAATGATAAAACCAAAATTTTACTTAAAAACAAGGAAATTAATGAAGACGAAGAACATTTTTTTCACAATGAAATTCAAAAATTAACTAATATTTGGATTAAAAAAATTGATATTATTCTCACAGAAAAAGAATCAGAATTAATGAAATTTTAAATATTAAATCGTATGTTAATAACATATCCACACACATATTAACGGGCAATAATAAATTTTATATTTACAATTAAATGAATAATTTGATTTATGCATATGCAATCTTTAACAATTTTAGGCAGTACTGGATCTATTGGAAAAGCTACCCTATCTGTAATACAACAACATACCGACAAGTTCTTTGTACACGCGTTAGTCGCTAAAAATAATGTTGCTGTAATGACAGAACAGTGCATAACGATGTCTCCCAAATATGCATGTATGATATCTGAAGATGCAGCACGGATGTTGAAAAAAAATTTAATCACTGCTGGAAAATGCGATATTAAAGTATTATCTGGCATAATGCATGCCTGTGAGTTGGCGTCAACTGATGATGTTGATATGGTAATGTCTGCTATAGTTGGAATTGCTGGATTAAAACCTACTTTTTCCGCGTTACGTGCCGGTAAAAAAATATTATTGGCAAATAAAGAAACTTTAGTTACTTGTGGAAAATTATTTATGAGAGAAGCCAATCAATATCATGCTTGTGTACTACCCATAGATAGCGAACATAATGCAATTTTTCAAAATTTACCAGTAACATGTCAGAAAAATTTGGGAAATACATCTTTATCTGAATGCGGTATATCACGTATTGTGCTAACAGCATCTGGAGGAATTTTTTTTAAAATGCCACCAGAACAATTGACCGCCATAACACCAGAACAAGCTTGTGTACATCCTAATTGGTCTATGGGACGTAAAATATCAGTAGACTCTGCTACCATGATGAATAAAGGATTGGAATATATTGAAGCACGCCATTTATTTAATGCTAAACCGAGTGAGATTGAAATCTTATTACACCCACAATCCATTGTCCATGCTATGGTATACTATGCAGACGGAAACATATTGGCACATTTAGCGCCTCCAGATATGAGAATCCCTATTGCACATGCAATGACTTATCCTAATAGAATAGGATTAAAAACATCGTCCAATATAGACATATGTCATCTTAACAAATTATATTTCGATCAATTGGATCCTCACAGTTATCCTTGCTTACAACTAGCAATAGATGCTGATAATTGTAGTCAATCAGCTGTTATTACTCTAAATGCAGCCAATGAGATCGCCGTGGAATCATTTTTGAATAAAATGATTGCTTTTACCGAAATTCCTAATGTTATTCGTCGTGTACTTGATGCAATAAATATAAATGATCCTAATGATATAGAAGATATTTTATATATTGATCAAAAAGCTCGTGAAAAAGCAATATCTATATGTATCCTATGATTAAATAATATTGTCTTTAATAAATTTATCAGAATTACTACATATATATCATAAAAATTATAAGTAACTTCATTAATCTGTAATTATAATATTAATTATTATAGAATAAATACTTTTTACTTAATACAAGGTATTTAATTTGGAAAATAAATAAGTGTGATATTATCTCAACATAATCAAGATCTTAGCACTTTTTCATCCAATTTACTACCACGCCATGTTGCTATCATCATGGATGGTAATGGGCGTTGGGCAAGAACACGAGGAAAATTACGTATTGTTGGGCATCAAGCTGGATTCAATGCAGTCCGGCGTGCTGTTCATTTCGCTGTTAATCACAGATTCGATGCATTAACTCTATATGCATTTAGCAGTGAAAACTGGAAACGTCCTGATAAAGAAATTGATTCTTTGATGCAATTGTTTTCTCATGCTTTAAACAATGAAATAGATGTTTTACATAAGAACAATATCAAACTAAGAATCATCGGAGATATTAATCGATTTTCTGTTGAATTACAAAAAAACATACACCGTTCTGAACAATTAACTTCCAATAATAGTGGGCTTACACTTAATATTGCTGCAAATTATGGAGGACGATGGGATATTATCCAAGGCGTAAAACAACTTGCCACACAAGTGCAGCAAGGAATATTAACTCCTAATCAAATTGACGAGGATGCTCTGTGTAAGTGTATTTGTATGAATGAGTTAGCTCCAGTAGATTTGGTGATTCGAACAGGAGGCGAGCATCGTATTAGTAATTTTTTACTTTGGCAAATAGCATACGCTGAATTATTTTTTACAGATGTACTATGGCCTGATTTTAATAATATCATATTTAAAAGAGCATTAAATACTTTTATGAAACGAGAGCGCCGATTCGGAAATAGCGTATCTACTTAATTTCAACAAGGAGAAAATTGTGTTTAAAACTCGTTTAATTAGCGCATCTATCCTGATTCCTATCACCATTTGTATGATATTCCTGTTGCCTATTATACAATTCTTGATTGTTGTATCTATTATTTGCTTAATTAGTGCATGGGAATGGGGAAAAATGATGCGTTTTTCCGATTGTATACACCGAATGTGGATATGCGTTATATTTGGATTATTATTAATTGTAACAACTCAAAGCTTTTTATACTTCAATAATTGGTATATTTTTTGGTATATTTTCAGTAGCATTAGTATAGCATGGTGGATACTAGCTTTTTTATTAATATTATCTTATCCTGATTCTGCTATTTTCTGGAAAAAATCTAATATACTTCGTTTTTTGTTCGGGATATTAACAATATTACCATTTTTTTGGGGGATATTGACGTTACGTCAATTTCATCATATCGACGATAGAATCATCGGAACATGGTGTTTACTGTATGTTGTAATATTAATTTGGATTAATGATGTAAGCGCATATATCATCGGTAAAACATTAGGAAAGCGCAGATTATTACAAACTGTATCTCCTAAAAAAACTTGGGAAGGATTTATTGGCGGCATATTAATTTCAACAGGGATATCATGGTTATTCAGTAAATATATGCCAATAAAGATAATAAACCCATCTCTTATATTTATTTATTCTATAATTACAATTATAGCTTCTATAATAGGAGATTTAACTGAAAGCATGTTTAAAAGAGCATCTGGTATTAAAGATAGCGGAAATTTGATCCCTGGACATGGAGGGATGTTAGATCGGATAGATAGCTTAGTTGCCGCAGTGCCTATTTTCGTTTACCTAATATTATTAAATTTATATTAATATCCTTATTAAAAAATAGAGAATTCATCAACATCATGATATTACATTTTTTATGGAATTTAACTACATTTATTCTTGCATTGAGTATTCTTATCACAGTCCATGAATACGGACATTTTGTAGCAGCACGTTTTTTGAAGGTAAAAGTAGAGCGCTTTTCTATAGGATTCGGTCCTATTTTATGGAGTTGGAGAGATGCAAATGATACCGAATATGTAATTTCTGCTATTCTTTTTGGTGGATACGTTAAATTGTTTAACACTCAACAAACAATAACATCTTGCAATGCAGAATGTAATAATTCATTTGAATGCAAACATATTTGGAAAAAAATTATTATTGTGATTTCAGGACCCATCTTTAATTTTCTTTTTTCTATTGTGTTATATGTATTAGTTTTTATGATAGGTGTGCCTATTTATAAACCAATAATCCATTCTGTTATACCTAATTCCATTGTTGATCAATCAAACATACCATCTGGTGTAGAAATTAAATCAATTAACAATATTCCGACTCATGATTGGGATGCAGTACGTTTAGAGATTCTTAACACCATAGGCAAGAAAGAAATTATCATTTCTGTAACACCAATAAATAATACGCATATTCAAACCTACACCATTCATTTATCTCATAATTGGTTCAATAAATCTATTAATAACAAAGATCCTATAATAACATTAGGTATTCTTCCTTTTAATACACATGTATCATTGATATTATCAGAAATACAATCTGATTCTGCTGCACAACGAGCTGGTTTAAAAGTTGGAGACAAAATAATCTCACTCGACGATCAATTAATACATAATTGGGAGTCATTCATAACAATCATCAAAAATAACCCAGGAAAAACTTTTAAAATTATGGTAGAACGGAACAATAAAGTACTCAACTTCAGCTTAACACCAGATAAAAAAAATCTGATTTCCTCTGAAAAAACAGAAGGAGCTATAGGTGTTTCTCCTCAAATCATTTGTATCCCATCAAAACATCATATAATTCATCAATATGGATTGCATCTAGCTATACTGGAAGCTTGTGAAAAAACATGGAAATTGATATGCCTAACGACTAATACATTATTTAAATTAATTACTGGAGATATTAAGATGACCCACCTCAGCGGTCCAATCGCAATAGCACAAGGAGCAGGTGCATCAGCTCAATCTGGAGCAATTTACTATCTCATGTTTTTATCTTTAATTAGCATTAATTTAGGTATTATTAATTTACTACCTTTTCCAACACTAGATGGAGGACATTTATTTTTTTTCGTAATAGAAAAAATAAAAGGAAAATCAATATCAAAAAAAACACAAAGTTTTGGTTATATCATTGGATCTATTATACTTACTTTAATGATGTGCTTAGCGATTTTCAACGACATATCTAGATTATGGTAATAAATAAAAAAATTTAACCCAAAAAGATTAAAATAAATAACAATCAATGAAAAAAATATTTATAGCATTCTTATTGATCATTAGTCATGCAGCACACAGCGATGATACAATTATAAACAAAATTCTTTTTAATGGATTAAAAAGAATTTCATTAGATACGGCATTATTTAGTTTACCTTTAAAAATTGGATCCATTATTAATGATGAAGATATTGCTAATAGTATTAAAGTGTTATTTTCTACAGGATACTTTGAAGAAGTCATAATTTCTCATAATGAAAATGGAATTGTTATAATCCAGGTCAAAGAACGCCCAGTCATTGATAATATTAGTTTTCAAGGAAACAAAATAATTACAGAAGATATAATAAAAAAAACATTAAATATAAAAAAAATACAATCAGGTGAACCATTTAACGAATGCTCTATTTTTGAATTAAAACAAGAGTTGAATAATCTGTATCATAACTTTGGTAAATTTTCAGCTACAACTAAAATAATAGTCATCCCTCTATCAAGAAATCGTGTTAATTTGAAAATAATGTTTACAGAAGGTAAAACCGCTAAAATACAACAAATCAACATTTTTGGTAATCATGCATTCCATACAAAAAAATTATTATCACAATTTAAATTGTATAGAAAAATTAAATGGAGACCTATACTATCTAATCAACAATATCAAGAACAAAAATTATTCCATGACTTAGATAAATTACGTAATTTTTACTTAAACCATGGCTATGCTAAATTTCATATTGATGAGACGCAAATTGATTTTACACCAAATAAAAAATATGTTTATCTTTCTTTATATATCAATGAAGGCATGCAATATTCATTTGATTCTGTAGAGTTACATGGAAATATATTAGATTATTTTCCTAATATTAAAAAATACATAAACATTTATCCTAGAGAATTATATAGTAACAATAGAATTCAAGAAATAGAACGGAACATACGATATATGTTAAGCAAACATGGTTACATGCAACCTATCTTATCAATAAAACCTGACATAAATGACAACAATAAAACAATAAAATTATATGTATACGTCGATGTAGGCCATTGTTTTTATGTACGTGAAGTACGCTTGGAAGGTAATAATATTACTAAAGATGAAGTCATTCGAAGAGAAATACGTCAAACAGAACAAATACAATTAGATTATAATCGTATTATTCAAGACCAAACCCGACTTAAACGTCTTTGTTATTTTAAAACTGTCAATACTCGCATTGAATATGTACCAAATACTTTAAACCAAATCGATGTTATTTATAAAATTGAAGAACATAATACTGGTCATTTAAATCTGAGCGTCGGATTTGGAACAGAAAGTGGTATAAATTTGCAATTTGGAATGTATCAAGAAAATGTGTTAGGTTCAGGAAATTCTATAGCTGTTGCTAGCACTAAAAATCATTATCAAACTTATACTGAAATATCATCTTTAAAACCTTACTATGGCGTTAATAACATTAGTATAGGCGGTAAAATATTTTATAATGATTTAAACACTAACAATACAAGTTTTTCAGATTATAATTTGAAAAATTGTGGTATTAATATTAATTGCTCATACCCGATCGTTAAATACAATACGTTTAATATAGGATTAAATCATGTATCTAATTATTTAAGTAAAATAGCCCCTCAAGTAGCAATATGGCGTTATCTAAAATCTACAAATATTCATCCAAAAATATCAATTAACAGTAAAATTGTAGATAATACTATCAATTTTCATACAAATGATTTTTTATTAACTTCAGGATGGACTTTTGATAATTCAAATCATGCTTATTTCCCTACATATGGTGTACGTGCCAATATATCAAGTACATTGACACTACCTGGGTCTAATAATCAATATTATAAAATAATAATTAATAGTAATAGTTATATACCTTTATATCGACAATCTAATTGGATAACGATGAATTCGATATACACTGGTTATGCTGGCGGTATACATAAAAAAGAAAATCCTTTTTATGATAACTTCTATGCCGGAGGTATTGAAACAATACGTGGATTTAGACTAAATAGTATAGGTCCAAAAGCTGCTTATTATCATTGCAACGATTCTAGACAAAACTATGCTACATGTGCAATAAAAAAATCTCAAGATGCTGTTGGTGGAAATGCAATAACTCTTTTCAAAACTGAGCTAATCATTCCTATGATATATTTTCATGCGCAACATTCTGATATTGCACGTATTTCTGTGTTCTTAGACACAGGTACTGTATGGGATACTTTTTGGAAGAATACTGAAGCAACACAAAAAGCCGGTATTGTAGATTATAGCATTCCAAATAATATTCGCATATCTAGTGGTATATCTTTGAAGTGGGTATCTCCAATTGGGCCAATGATTTTTTCCTATTCAAAATTAATAAAAAAATATCCCGGAGATATAGAAGAACCATTTCAATTTAGTATCGGAAAAACATGGTAACATTCAGACATAATATACTAATAAAAAATATCTTATCAAAATAATAAATTTCATATCTTATTAAACTAAGAGGTTTACAGTGAAAAAGTGGACATATATATTGAGTATAATGATTTGGATAACACAAATTAACTCTGTTGAGGCTACCGACAAAATTGCAATAGTTAACATTTCTAATATTTTTCAACAATCTTCACAACGCGCTAAAATCATTAAACAACTTGAATATGAATTTAAAGATCGTGCTGCCGAATTAGAAAAGATGGAGCATGATTTACAAATAAAAATACAAACATTACAACGAGATGGCACCACCATGAAAGCAATCGAACGTAATGAACTAGAAAAATCATTAATAAACCAACGTGAAATTTTCACTAACAAAGCTAAAGAATTTCAACAAGAAAATCATTCGCGTCAAACAGAAGAAAGAGATAAAATTCTTAATATGATTCACAATGTAGTATCAAATGTTGCCAAAAAAGAAAATTATGACATAGTAATTGACTCTAATGCTGTAGTATATCACAGCGTTCACATTACAGATATTACTAATTCTGTAATGAAACAAGTTGGATAAATTATGATCGAAATGAAGCTATCAGATTTAGCACAGCAATTAGACGCTAAATTATATGGAGACAAAAATATTATTATTACTGGCATTGCTTCTATAAATAACGCACAAATAGGACATATTACTTTTTTAAAAGATCAACGATTTCTAAGTCAACTAAGCTCCTGTCGCGCTTCAGCAGTGATATTATCTAAAAACAACTTGATTTTTTGTAAGGTTGCTGCATTGGTAGTAGAAGACCCATATATCGCATATGTTAAAATAGCACGATTGATGGATAATAGCCCGAAACCAGCGAGGAATATTGCATCTGAAGCCATCATAGCTCCAGATGCAATATTAGGTCAAAGAGTAGGAATAGGTGCTAATGTGGTTATAGAATCTGAAGTAATTTTGGGTGATGATGTAATCATTGGTCCTGGTAGCTTCATAGGACAAAAAACAAAGATAGGGACAGGTACACGTTTATGGGCTAATGTCACTATATATCATGAGGTAGAAATTGGTGAATTCTGTTTAATACAATCTGGAGCTATCATTGGTTCTGATGGATTTGGGTATATTAATGATCATGGCGTGTGGATCAAAATTCCTCATTTAGGAACAGTAAAAATTGGAAATAATGTAGAAATAGGTGCTTGTACTACTATTGATCGAGGAACATTAGATGATACTAAAATTGAAAGCGGAGTAATTATTGATAATCAGTGCCAAATTGCACATAATGTCAAAATAGGCGCACACACCGCAATAGCAGGCGGTGTTATCATGGCCGGGAGTTTAACTATTGGACAATATTGCATGATAGGCGGAGCCAGTGTAATTAATGGACACATAAATATTTGTGATAGAGTCACTATCACCGGAATGGGAATGGTGATTAAAGCGATAACACAACCTGGTATTTACTCATCAGGTATTCCTGTGCAACCAAATACAGTATGGTGGAAAACCGCCGCATTAATTATGCGGATTAGTAATATAAACAAACGTATAAAAACTATAGAACAAAAATTAAAAAAAATACTGTGCCTATAAATTTTAAGATAACTAGGACAGTTTATTCTTTACCCTGTTAGGATGAACAGGATAAATGAATGTTATTAATACGACTTATTATCTTAAACAGGAATAAAAACCTTGATTACTGATACTTGTGTTTTGCATATTGAGGAAGTTTTAGAGCTTTTGCCGCATCGATTTCCATTTTTATTAGTTGATCGTGTACTAAATTTTGAAAAAGGGAAATTTTTAAGAGCGGTAAAAAATGTTTCTTTTAATGAACCATTTTTTCAAGGACATTTTCCAGGAAAACCCATTTTTCCTGGAGTATTAATTTTAGAAGCTATGGCTCAAGCTACAGGAATCTTAGCCTTCAAAAGTACAGGTAAATTAGCTCCAGGAGAATTATATTATTTTGCTGCTATTGACTCAGCTCGATTCAAGCGTCCAGTACAACCTGGTGACCAAATGATACTCGATGTAGAATTTATTAAAGAAAGACGCGGTATTGCACGATTTAAAGGAATCGCTACAGTAAACGAAGAAATGGCTTGTGAAGCATCAATGATGTGCGCTCGTAGAAAGGAAATTTAAACTGATGATTCATCAATCTGCCATTATACATCCTAGTTCTATAATAGAAGAAGGAGCTATAATACACAACAACGTATATATCGGACCATTTTGTTTTATTGGAGCGCAAGTTGAGATAGGGGCGCGAACTTTGTTGAAATCTCATATTGTAATTAACGGGATTACTCAAATTGGAGAAAATAATCAAATCTATCAATTTGCTTCTCTTGGAGAAGTGAACCAAGATTTAAAATACGCAAAAGAATCTACACGAATAGAAATTGGCCATGACAATAAGATTAGAGAAAGTGTCACCATTCATCGTGGCACTATACAAGGTAAAAAAGTGACCAAAATAGGAAATAGCAATTTATTTATGATTAACGTGCATATTGCTCATGATTGCATAATCGGGGATCATTGTGTCATGGCTAACAACGTTACCTTAGGAGGACATGTAAGAGTAGATAACCACACTATTATTGGAGGAATGACCGCAATCCATCAGTTTTGCCTTATTGGAACACATGTTATGATTGGAGGATGTTCTGGTGTAGTCCAAGATATTCCACCATTCATAATAGCCCAAGGAAATCATGCAACACCTTTTGGATTAAACATTGAAGGTTTAAAACGACGAGGTTTTAGTCGTTCCTCCGTACACGCTATTCGAGATGCCTATAAAATTTTATACCGTAGCAATAAAACTATTGAATCAGCTAAAACAGCTTTAAAACTATTAGCAGCAGAACATCCGATCATCAATGAATTTGTAGATTTTTTAATACGTTCTCAAAGGGGAATTATTCGTTAACAATGTTAATCTATCGTCTATGCATAATCGTACTATTATTATAGGTATAGTAGCAGGAGAAGCTTCTGGAGATATTTTAGGGGCAGGATTAATCCGTGCATTAAAAAAATACTTAAAAAAAGTATGTTTTTTTGGGATTGGTGGCCCCTGTATGCAATCTGAACATATGAAATCTTGGTACAATATAGAAGAATTATCAGTCATGGGTTTCGCTGAAATTATTCTGAAATTACCACGACTATTGCACATTCGTAGAAATTTAGCTCGTAGATTTATTAACTTAAAACCTGATGTTTTCATTGGTATCGATTCTCCAGATTTTAATATTTCTTTAGAAAATCGTTTGAAAAAACATGGAATTCGTACGATCCATTATGTTAGCCCATCAGTATGGGCGTGGAGGAAAAAACGTATTTTTGCGCTTAAAAAAGCCACCGATAATATTTTAGTTACTTTTCCTTTTGAAAAAAAAATATACGATCACTTCAATATACCATGTCAATTTATTGGACATACATTAGCAGATCAAATACCTTTGAATCCAAATAAAGTCTTTGCTCGTCAAAAATTAGGGATTCCCTGTAACGTATGTTGTTTAGCAATATTACCAGGCAGCAGAATTAGGGAAATTAAAATGTTAGCTCACGATTTTTTATTATGCGCTAAATTATTAAAAAATAATTTTCCTAATCTTGAAATTTTAGTACCATTACACAATCAAACATCTGTAAAAAAATTTATTAGTGTCGTATCAACATCAATTAAGTATCGTATTCTAAACAACAACCAATCAGCATGGGAAATAATTATGGCAGCAGATGTTTCTTTAGTGACCGCTGGCACAGCAACTTTAGAATGTATGTTAGTCAAATGTCCTATGGTTGTAGCTTATCGAATGCATCCCCTAACATTTATGTTAGTCAAACATTTTATAAATGTTCCCTGGATATCACTGCCTAATTTATTAGCAGATCGTGAATTGGTAAAAGAATTTATTCAAAACAACTGTCGTCCTGAAAATTTAGCACAAACATTAATTGACTTATTAAATGATGATAATAATCAACATATAGTATTGAAAAAAACATTTAGACAGTTACATTATAGAATTAGATGTAAAGCAGATGAACAAGCAGCCCACGCAGTGTTGAGGTTAATCAAATGACAACAATGTTATGTAACAAGCAATTAAAAAATCATGAAATATCAAAAACATTATCTATCAAAAAATTTAAATTAATTGCGGGAGTAGATGAATCAGGATGCGGATCATTAGTCGGATCAGTAATAGCTGCTGCAGTAATATTGCATCCAATACGACCAATTTTTGGATTAGCTGATTCTAAAACATTAAATAAACACAAAAGACTTAATTTATATAAAAATATTATTGAAAAAACATTAGCCTGGAGTATCGGATGCGCTGATGCTATAGAAATTGATCGTTTTAATATTTTGAAAGCTCGTTTATTAGCAATGAAACGAGCAGTACACAATTTATCTATTAAGCCAGATTTGATTTTAATAGATGGAAATAATTCTCCAGAATTCACAGGCATACCTTATCAATGTTTTATCAAAGGAGATGATCGAATAGCAGTTATAAGCGCAGCTTCTATTGTAGCTAAAGTTACTCGAGATCAAGATATGATCGTACTAGATGCGCAATATCCAAAATATAGATTTGCTCAAAACAAAGGATATCCTACCTATTTTCATTTAAAACAATTAGCGCTATACGGGCCTATATCACAGCATAGAAAAAGCTTTGCTCCTGTAAAACATGTAATTTGTGATATTAATAGGCAACTCGATATTTAGATATATATTATTATTTATGACCTCTTAATTATGATAAAACCACGCTTTATTCACTTGCACGTACATAGCGATTACTCCATGTTTGATGGATTATCTACAGTAAATAAGTTAATAGCAAAAGCAGCGTCTCTTAAAATGCCCGCATTAGCTCTTACTGATTTTAACAATTTATTTGGATTTATTAAATTCTATGATTCTGCTTATAAATCAGGAATCAAACCAATCATTGGAGCAGATTTTTTACTACAAGATGTCAACATTGGCAACAAACCGAGCAAATTAACATGCTTGGCCACTGATAAACAAGGTTATTATCATTTAATTATGTTAATTTCCAAAGCATATAAAAATAAACATAATAATATTGCTCTTACAATTCAACGCCATTGGCTCATAGAATATAACAAAGGTTTAATTCTACTTTCTGGGGGGTGTAACGGGGAGATCGGAAGACATTTATTAAGAAATGAAAAATCAAAAATAGAACAATGTTTATATTTTTATTCAAAATATTTTCCAAATAGATATTATCTGGAATTAATACGTACTGGTCGTCAAAACGAAGAATTTTATTTACAATTAGCTATAGAATTATCAATGGTCAAGGGACTACCGGTAGTAGCTACCAACGATGTACGTTTTATTAATGAAGAAGATTTTTTAGCGCATGAGATTCGAGTAGCAATATACGCTGGTACTCAATTAAATAATATTCAGCAATTACGCAAATATAGTTCACAACAATTTATGAAAAGTGAAGAAGAAATGTGTAAATTATTTTCCGATATACCGGAATCTTTGGTAAATAGTGTAGAAATTGCGTACAAATGCAATATTACCATCGATTTAGGTAAATCTTTTTTACCACAATTTCCTACTGGATGCAGATCTGCTCAAGATTTTCTTACCACATATGCAGAAAAAGGATTAGAAGAGCGCTTAATTTTGTTGTTTCCCAAGACTAAAGAACGCCTTATTAAACGAATACCATATGATTTGCGATTGCAACATGAATTACAAGTAATCAATAGTATGAATTTCCCTAGTTATTTTCTAATCGTTATGGAATTTATTAAATGGGCTAAAAATAACGATATTCCAGTTGGTCCTGGAAGGGGTTCTGGAACCAGTTCACTAGTAGCATATGTCTTAAAAATTACAGAACTTGATCCTTTACAATTCGATTTACTGTTTGAACGTTTTCTTAATCCAGAACGTATATCTATGCCCGATCTAGATATTGATTTTTGCATGGATCATCGTGATTTAGTAATTGAGCATGTCTCTAAAACTTATGGATCAGATGCTGTGTCTCAAATTATTACGTTTGGGACTATGGCAGCCAAAGCAGTGATCCGAGATGTAGGACGTGCACTAGGTCATCCTTATACGTTGATCAATCACATTGCTAAATTGATTCCATCAGAACCAGGCATCACATTAGAAAAAGCTATCTCTATCGAACCTCAACTTAAACTACTTTATGAAAACGACGAAGATATTACAACACTAATTGATATGGCCCGTCAATTAGAAGGTATCGTGAGAAATGTAAGCAAACATGCCGGAGGAGTAGTAATTGCACCTATAAAAATTACTGATTTTTCTCCCTTGTACTATGATAATGATAGCATTCATCCAATGACCCAATTTGATAAAGATGACATTGAACGTATTGGTTTAATAAAATTTGATTTTCTTGGTTTACGTACATTAACTATTATTAAACATACATTAAAAATGATTAACAACACACGCCTTAAACATGACCTTGCTATTATTGATATACACTCCCTATCATTACACGATCAAAAAAGCTTTCGTACACTTCAATCTTCGAAAACTACAGCAATCTTTCAATTAGAATCACGTGGTATAAAAGAATTAATTAAACGTTTAAAACCAGATTGTTTTGAAGATTTGATAGCATTGATTGCTTTATTTCGCCCAGGACCGTTACAATCAGGTATGGTAGATAACTTCATCAATAGAAAACACGGTTATGAAACTATTTCTTATCCTGATGCTAAATGGCAGCACGAATCCTTACGTCCAGTATTGGAATCAACTTATGGAATTATTTTATATCAAGAACAAGTTATGCAAATAGCGCAAGTGCTCGCAGGTTATACACTTGGACAAGCCGATATACTACGACGTGCTATCGGTAAAAAAAAACCAGAAGATATGGCTAAACAACGCTCTTTTTTTAATTTAGGCGCTACAAAAAATGGCATCGATACTACATTATCAATGAAGATTTTTGATCTTTTAGAAAAATTCGCTGGTTATGGTTTTAATAAATCCCATTCTGCTGCATATGCATTAATATCTTATCAAACGTTATGGCTAAAAACACACTATCCTTCTGAATTTATGGCGGCAGCATTAAGTTCTGATATGGACAATTTAAATAAAGTATCTCACCTAATAGGTGAATGTCAAAAAATGAATCTCAAAATTCTACCTCCAAATATAAATACTAGCCAACATCATTTTTATGTTAACGAACATAAAGAAATTGTTTATGGATTTGGAGCTATAAAAGGAATAGGAAAAACCTCTATAGAATCTATAATAACATCTCGCAATAAGGATGGTAATTTTAAAGAATTATTTGACCTCTGTATCCGCATCGATAGTACAAAAATAAATCATCGTATGATTGAAAAATTAATTCTTTCTGGAGCCTGCGATTCGTTTGGAATACATCGTTTAAAATTAGTGGCATCACTTAATGATGTATTAAAACGCGCTAATCAGCATATTAAAAATAAATATAGCAAACAAACAGATATATTCGACATGCGTTTGGACATATCTAACACTGTTACAACAGCTGATTGCAATTACAACGCCTCACAATGGTCCAGTCAATTATTATTAGAAAAAGAAAAAGAAGCTCTTGGACTATATTTAACTAGTCATCCTACTGTTCAATACATGAAAACAATAAAAAGTTATATGCCTAATATTGTTATTATAAAAGATGTTATACTAGAAACAAATAATAATAAGATGATACATATTTTTGGTGTGATTGTATCAATTCGAACAAAATTAAGTAAAAGAGGAAAACGTGTTGTATTTTTTATTTTAGAAGATTATTCTGGTCGATTAGAAATAATGATATTTGAAAAATTAATTCATAGCTATCAATATTGTTTAAAGGAAAATAATTTATTGATTGTTACAGGAGTAATTAGTATTGATAAGATACATGGTTATTATAAAATAATTGCACAGAAATTAGAAGATATTAACGATATTTATACAAAACATGCACGCAGTTTATCTATCACTTTAAATAATAAAGAAGTGAACAATCAATTATTAACGAATATTCATTTTTTTTTAGAAAAAAATAGACTTGGAACTTTACCAGTATATTTTTTTTATCAAAAAAATGACATTCAAATCAAATTACATTGTGGAAAAAAATGGTATGTTACCCTGACTGATCAGTTATTGACCAATCTACGCAGTCTTGTTGGGGATAAACAAATCAAATTAGAATTACATTAAATTTTTATATATAATAACAGGAATTTTATGGGTTTAAATTTTCTTGATTTTGAAAAACCTATCCTAGATTTAGAAGAAAAAATTAATTCTTTAACATCGATAGTACACTTAGATAAAAAATCAAAAACAAATATTAATGAAGAAATTAATCGTCTTCGTTTTAAAAATATCGAACTTACCCAAAAAATATTTTCCAATTTAAATGCCTGGCAAATTGCTCAGTTAGCACGACATCCTAAGCGCCCATACACTTTAGATTATATAGAGCGTATATTTAATGATTTTGACGAATTATCTGGTGATCGAGTATACGCTGACGACAAAGCTATTGTAGGTGGCATAGCAAGACTCAATTCCCGACCAGTTATGATTATTGGACATCAAAAAGGTCGTGACACTAAAGAAAAAATTAAACGAAATTTTGGTATGCCTGCTCCAGAAGGGTATCGAAAAGCACTACGTCTAATGAAAATGGCAGAACGATTCAAGATACCACTGATTACTTTTATAGACACTCCAGGCGCCTACCCTGGGGTAGGAGCAGAAAAACGCGGACAATCTTCAGCAATCGCTAAAAATTTACGTACAATGTCAGTATTAAAAATACCGATTATATGTACCGTCATCGGAGAAGGGGGTTCCGGAGGAGCTTTAGCTATAAGCATTGGCGATAAAGTTAATATGTTAGAATATAGTACATATTCTGTAATTTCTCCAGAAGGATGTGCATCAATTTTATGGAAAAACGTAAAAAAAGCCCCTATAGCTGCCGAAGCAATGGGTATTACTTCTTATCGGTTAAAAGAACTAAATCTAATTGATAATGTGATTTATGAACCATTAGGAGGAGCACATAGAGACATATTAACTACATCTATTTCATTAAAAACTCAATTATTATTAGATTTAAGCGAATTAGATTCTTTTGATGAAAAAAAATTGTTAGATCGACGATATCACAGATTGATGCATTATGGATATTGTTAATTTTAAGTCAAAATATATTACTTTTTTAAAATATTTATATATAGTATAAATCATGTAAAATATATATAATACATATACTAAAGATTGATATAATCATTGTTATGATATTAAATCATCATGACTTTATGACATTTACATTAGCAACAATATGATTGCAATCAACACATCGTCAGAAAATTGGAATTTATATCGTACTGTAACACATTGTATTCTTGGATATAAAAAATTGTTGTTGTCTTATAGTGGGGGATTAGATTCTACAGTACTTTTAGATATCTTAACAAAATTAAGAAATAGAATCGATCATTTCACATCATCTCCATTTATTTTACGCGCAATTTATGTAAATCATGGCATCAGTAATGATGCAGATAAATGGGCTAGTCATTGTTCCGATCAATGTAAAACGCGAGGTATACCTTTCTCGGTAATTCATATTAATTGTTATAACTCAGAAAATAAACGACGTAACACAGAAGCATTAGCACGCAATCTTCGTTATAAGAAATTATATGATCATTTAGATTCAAAAGAAATACTTTTGACCGCGCATCACATGAACGATCAAGCGGAAAGTTTACTCCTTGCATTAAAAAGAGGAAGTGGCCCATCTGGACTATCTGGAATGAGTAAAAATACGTTGTATGCTAATAAATACAGGTTGTTGAGGCCATTATTAGATTGCTCTCGCGAACAATTAGAGATATATGCCTATAATAAAAAACTTGACTGGATAGAAGACGACACGAATTCAGATACACGTTTTGATCGTAACTTTTTACGCATAAAAATTTTACCATCAATATATCAGCGTTGGCCTCATTTCAATCAAGTAGTTGCGCGTACCGCTCAACTGTGTAAAGATCAAGAAAGTTTGTTAAATGAATTGTTATCAGAATCTTTGAAAAAACTAATTGATGAATCAGACGGTTCTTTACTATTTAGTCCACTATTCCAATGCAGCATACCAAAAAGACAAGCATTACTGCGCCGTTGGTTATTAAATTTTTCTATAAAGATGCCTTCCTATCAACTTGTAAATCGTATTTGGAAAGAAGTAGTACTAAGCCGTCGAGATGCCACTCCAATACTACAATTAGATAAATGCCTATGTCGTCGTTTCCGTGAAAAATTGTATATTTTACCTGTAAATATGAAATGTTCTTTAAATAAAATTAAATTATCGTGGAATATCATGTATAATGCATTTATACTACCGTATAACTTAGGTAAGTTGATATATCAACCATTAAGTATCAACGAATGTTTATCTAAAAATTCATTCAACACACATCTAAACATAAATTTTTCATTAAATATGTCTTATAATTTTTCTGAAAAATATAAAAAAGTATTAACACATTGTTTTGTTCGGGCCCCAAAATCTGATGAAAAAATATCAATTATGTTTGGAAATATAGATGGATTATTATATATTTTGGGAAGAAATCATGGTCGACATTTAAAAAAAATTTGGCAAGAATTAGGTGTACCTCCGTGGCTGAGAAGCCGTATTCCTTTACTTTTTTATAATAAAACGTTAATTACTGCTATAGGAGTATTCATTACTCAAAATGGTAAAATTACAAATAAAACAACCATATTATGGAAAATATCTTGGTTACAAAACATTTTATTTCATAAAATTTTTAAAAACAGCGTTCGTTATCATTTAGAATAATGCTCTTCATTTTTATTAGTTAAATAAAAATAATTAACTTCAAAACTATAAAAATAAAATTTTTATTGTATCAATAGGAAGAACAATTCAATAGAATTCCAATCAAAACAATCATATCGCAATATATATATATTAAATATAATTAAAATTTTTAACCTTAAAATCAACGCTCTTTTCAATTAAAATTAATTAAAAACTTCATGAAGAAACAATTTTTTCAACTAAATATCGCATTAATATTTCAAGTTTAATTTTTTTTATTTCATTTTTTTTACGATATTTATATTCCACCTCTTGATTAGCTAAACTACGATCACTAATAATTAAAACATGTGGTATTCCTATCAAATCTATATCAGCAAACATTGTGCCTGGATATTCTTTACGATCATCAATTAATATATCTATTCCTATAACAGATAGAAGTTGTTGGTAAATTTTTTCTGCAATACTTCTTACATTGACGGAACGATACATATCAATTGGTACAATAGCTAATTTAAATGGAGCGATTACATCAGGCCATAAAATACCATTGTTATCGTAATTTTGTTCAATAATTACGGCAACAATACGAGTAATTCCTATACCATAACACCCCATTTCCATCGGAAAATTATGTTTATGTTCATTATTTTTTTTTATATGATTAGTGTTTAAGCTTAAGTATTTTTGTCCTAATTGAAATATGTGCCCTATTTCAATACAATTATGAATGGATAAAATATTTTTTTTATTAGTATATAAATTATGATGTAATACCTCACTTAAATCTGCTACTTTTAAAAGCGGTATATCGCGATTCCAATTAACTCCAAAAAAATATTTACCGCTCATATTAGATCCAGCTACGAAATCGTTCATTGTTGCTACATTATAATCCACAATTAATGGTATAGATAAATTAATAGGTCCTAATAAATTGGGTTGTGCTCCAGTAATTGTATGCATCTCTTTTGGATCTATACAAGATAACGGAGTGTGTACTTGTGGAATCATCGAAATTTTCTTTAAACTAATCTGATGATCAGCCCGAATTACCAATCCTAATAAAGAATGATTATCATTGATATGTTTATTTTTAGAGCGTACAATTATTGTTTTCACAACTTGATGTATAGACAAATTAAATTGATTAATTAGTTCTTCTATAGATTTAATATGAGGAGCTGCTACTAAACGCATTGTTTCTGTAGCCATTTTTGGTTGCATTTTAATAGAAATCACATCATTCAATAACTGAAAATCAATTAAATCATTATCAGGTATCATAGGAGTTGCGATAGTATCTTCACCATTTTCAGAATATGCTTGAAACTCATGAGACAATACCCCTCCAATTCTACCAGGATCAGCTTGAACAACACAAAAATTTAGTCCAATACGATTAAAAATAGTGTGATATGTTTGATACATATTGTTATATGTATTTTGAAGAGATTTCTGATTGAAATGAAAAGAATATCCATCTTTCATAATGAATTCTCTAGCACGCATTACTCCAGATCGAGGACGTGCTTCATCACGATATTTAGTATGAATTTGATACACAATTAATGGAGACTGTTTATACAACATCGTTTTTTTACAAATAATTTCTGACACCACTTCTTCATGAGTCGGTCCTAGTACAAATTCCTGATTGTTACGATTTTTAAAACGCAATAGTTCTGTACCATATTTTGTCCAACGACCGCTTTTTTTCCATAATCTCGCAGGTTGAACTATCGGCATAGCTATTTCAATAGCACCAATTTTACTCATTTCTTCTCGAATAATATTTTCTATTTTTCTCAATACTCGTAATCCAGTAGGCAACCAGGTATAAAGACCAGATGACACTTGACGAATTAAGCCAGCTCGTAACATTAGTTGATGACTAATCGTTGTACAATTTTTAGGTATCTCTTTAAGAGTAGCTAATAAATATTGACTAGTACGCATTATTTTCACCTGATAAGTGATATAAAATAATAATCGCCCTTTTAATAAATATATTTATTATTTAAGAATTAAATTTTTTGATTTAATATATACTATTATATAAATACACATTTAGTATTTCTTTAAAAGAATACAATTCTATACTCTAATATAGGCTTATATATCAGTATATAACCATTTAATAACATTTTCCTACTTTATAGAAAATGTTGATAATCTGATAATAATACATTTTACAACAATGCTGTTTTACAATTAAAACAAAATTTAATAATTATATGTTATTATATAATATTAATTTTTGTTGTAACATTGTTTAACAAAATAAACATTCGTAATTATAATAATAAATACAAGGCTAATCGTGAATAATGCTATATTTATAGATCGAGATGGTACTATTAATATTGATAAAAACTACGTGTATAATATCGATAATTTTTTTTTCATTGAAAATGTCATAGATGCAATGGTAACTTTGAAAGAAATGAATTTTTTTTTAATCATAGTTACTAATCAATCTGGAATAGCACGAGGTTTATTTACTCAATATGATTTTTTATTATTAACAAAATGGATGATTTCTTATTTAGAGACATACCATCATGTATATATAGATGCTATTTATTTTTGTCCGCACCATACACAGGGAATAGTGAAAAAATTCCAACGATCTTGTTTATGTCGAAAACCTAATCCGGGAATGTTATTAGATGCAAAAAAACGTTTTAATATTAACATGACTGCTTCTTATATGGTGGGAGATACTGAAAATGATATGCTAGCAGGTCAATTTGCAGGTATTGGAACTAAAGTGCTAGTATCTAGCGGTAAAAAAATAACAAAAAAAACTAAAACAACAGCAAACTGGATTATTGAAAGTCTAGCGTTCTTGCCAGATATAATAAAAACAAACAACCATACAAAAATATATACATATATATCTTTTTTAATTTTTTATGTTTTATTTTATTAATTTAATAGTATTAAATTACATTTAATAATCTCAAGATCTAATGGTATATTTTAATCTCTTTAAGTAAAGACAAGACTCCTTTTCATATGTAGCCATATATGTTTTTTTCTAATTATTTATATATTAAGTTTATCTTCTAAATAACGAATATTAATTTCGTTACCTTTCTGAAACATCTCATCAGTTACAATTTTTAATTGTAACTCAATATTGGTATTGATTCCGTCAATAATTAATTCTGACAACGCATTTTTCATACGAGCAATAGCTATCTCACGTGTTTCCCCAAAACAAATTAATTTCCCTATCATTGCATCATAATAAGGAGGCACTGAATAACCAGCATAAATATGAGATTCCCAACGTACACCCAATCCCCCAGGAGCATGAAACCTAGTAATACATCCCGAACTAGGTATAAATTTATGAGAATCTTCAGCATTAATACGACATTCTATAGAATGTCCTGAAGATTTAACTGCATCTTGTGTAACATCTAACGTATATCCAGAAGCAATTTTCAACTGCTCTCTAACGAGATCTATCCCGGTAACCATTTCTGTAATCGGATGTTCCACTTGAATACGAGTATTCATTTCAATAAAAAAGAATTCATTATTTTCATACAAAAATTCAAATGTACCTACTCCACGATATCCAATTTTATAACAAACTTTTATACAACTCTCTCCTATATGTTGCCGCATTGTAGAACTAATACCTAACGCAGGAGTTTCTTCTACTATCTTTTGATATCTCCTTTGTACGGAACAATCACGTTCTGTCAAATAGATTGTATTGCCTTTTCCATCAGATAAAACTTGTATTTCTATATGCCTAGGATTTTTCAAGTATTGTTCTACATAAATAGTATCATTATTAAACGTGTTTTTTGCTTCTGATCGCATCATACGTATAGCATCTTGTAAATCTGATTCTTTTTTAACTACACACATGCCGCGTCCTCCTCCTCCATGAGCAGATTTTATGATAATTGGATAATCAATATGTAAATTTTGATGTGAAAAATTATAAATTTCATTATTTATGTTCTTATTCAATTCATAATTCCAACCTGGAACAGACTTTATTCCTGATTCTTTCATAATAGCTATAGCGGATATTTTATTTCCCATTAAACGAATAGTTTCTGAATGCGGCCCAATAAAAACAAAACCAGAACGTTCAACTTGTTCCGCAAAATCAGCATTTTCCGACAAAAACCCATAACCAGGATGAATTCCTGATGATCCAGTAATTTCTGCAGCTGAAATAATAGCCGGGATATTTAAATAACTATGTATTGCAGGAGGAGGTCCTATGCAAACAGTTTCATCAGCCAACAACACGTGTTTCAAATCACGATCTATAGTTGAATACACAGCCACTGTTTTTATCCCTAATTCTTTACATGCACGTAAAATACGTAACGCTATTTCTCCTCGGTTTGCAATGACAATTTTTTCTAACATTTTATTCTCATTATTCGATAATAACTAATGGCTCATTAAATTCAACTGGTTGACCATTGTCCATTAAAATTGCTTTGACTATGCCTGACTTATCTGATTGAATTTGATTCATAACTTTCATGGCTTCAATAATACACACAGTATCTCCGACCTCAACCATTTGACCAATTGATACAAATGGATTGGAATCTGAACTAGAAGCAATATAGAAAATACCTACCATTGGAGAACGTATAACATGTCCATTATTTATCAATTTAACATTTTCATAACGTGTTGTTGCGCTTGGAATACGTACTGGTATTTCTGACTCTTTTTTTGTAGACAAAAGAGCCGAATCGGACGATGTTGTAGATGTAGAACGAGTAATACGCACTATCTTATTTCCTTCTGAAATTTCTAATTTAGATATATTTGATTCTTCAATCAGTGTAATTAATTTTTTTATTTTGCGAATATCCATAGCAAAACCTATGTGTATTTGTTACTCATTAATTTTTAGATAAATATTTATGCGCCATATGTAAAGCACAATGATATCCGTATACCCCAAATCCACAAATAACACCAAGCGCAATATCAGACAAATATGAACGATATCTAAATTTTTCCCTGATATATATATTAGAAAGATGAATTTCTATGAAATCAATATTCACAGATAAAAATGCATCTCGCAACGCTATGCTGGTATGAGTAAAAGCTGCAGGGTTAATTATGATAAAATCCGTATTTTTGTAATTTTTATGTATACATTCAATCAATTCATGTTCTGCATTAGATTGAAAATGATCCATTTGAATACCTAACGATTCAGCAGTCTTATATAAATTTGCTACAACATCAGATAAAGTTTCATATCCATATATATGTGGTTCACGTATACCTAACAAATTTAAATTAGGCCCATTTATCAATAAAATACGACATTTATTTGTCATGATATTCAAACATCCTCATCAATTCAACACCTCAGTGCACAATTATAACTTTACATATCATTTTATATTTAATATTTAATAAATGTTGTCTGTAGTACAGTAATAATAATTTTTTATTATTCAATAATATATTTCGTAGAAAATTATCATAATTTCAAATATATATGTTTATTGTTTATAATTAAAAACCAATAATGCCTAAAAATACAATTGATTTTTATTAGGTTTTAAATTTTTTTAATAAAAATAACTGTCATACACAATATTCATGTAATAAATAATTTATTTTTTCAAGATAACTATTATAATATTAGAATGTAATATTTTCAATAAAATTGATTATTGCAATCTTACACGAACTACAATAAGCATCTAAAATAATATTTGACAATCTTAATTGTATAGTATACCAAATATAATTTATTATTTTTACACATATATAGTTATATTTATAATGCAATATATATACGTAGTATATGTTTCAATTTTTTAATATTAAATAAATATAGAGAATTAAATAATATGCAATATTTTAAACACAATAACTTGAAAATACATTTATCGATATTATGCGATCATTTAATTTTATTTTTCTCCAAAAGATCAATCACAAATGAATAATTTTAAAAAAATTTATAAACTTATTTTAGATTATTACTATTATGTTTAAAAAATTCCGCGGCATATTTTCTAGCGACCTATCTATTGATCTCGGTACTGCCAATACTTTGATTTATTTAAAAGGACAAGGTATTGTTTTAAACGAACCTTCTGTTGTAGCCATTAGACAAGATCGAGGCGGAATGCCCAAAAGTGTAGCTGCTGTAGGCTATGCAGCGAAACAGATGTTAGGGCGAACTCCCGGAAACATTGCGGCTATTCGCCCCATGAAAGACGGAGTAATTGCTGACTTTTTTATTACTGAAAAAATGTTGCAGCATTTTATCAAGCAAGTGCACAGCAATAGTTTCATGAAACCAAGCCCGAGGGTGTTAGTATGTGTTCCAGTAGGCGCTACACAAGTTGAACGTAGAGCTATACGTGAATCTGCACAAGGAGCAGGAGCACGTGAAGTTTTTTTAATAGAAGAACCTATGGCAGCGGCTATTGGAGCAGGTTTACCAGTATCCGAAGCTACTGGTTCAATGGTAGTAGACATTGGAGGCGGTACCACTGAAGTCGCAGTAATTTCACTGAATGGAGTAGTGTATTCATCATCTGTTAGGATTGGAGGAGACCGTTTTGACGAAGCTATTATTAGTTATGTGAGACGTCATTATGGTTCCTTGATTGGAGAAGTAACCTCAGAAAGAATAAAACATACTATAGGTTCTGCATATTTAGATGATGAACTTCGTGAAATAAAAGTACGTGGGCGAAATTTAGCAGAAGGAATACCACGAAGTTTCGTATTAAATAATAATGAAATTTTAGAAGCATTACAAGAACCATTAACTGGCATTGTCAGTGCAGTTATGGCGGCACTAGAACAATGTCCTCCAGAATTAGCATCTGACATTTCTGAATATGGAATGGTATTAACTGGAGGAGGGGCACTATTGAGAAATATTGATCGTTTATTGATAAAAGAAACTAGTATCCCCGTGGTAATCGCAGAAGACCCGCTTACTTGTGTTGCACGGGGTGGCGGTAAAGCACTTGATATGATTGATGTACACGGTCGAGACTTATTTAGTGAAGAATAATTTTTTTTAAAAGCGCTATAAATAAATTTATACATTTTAAATTAATAAAATCACATAAATTAAAATGTATTACTTTTAATGATATATATTAATTAGTCTTATTAAGATTAAGGTATCTTCCATGTATAGTGCTATAAGCAATAAATTTCCTTATTTAGAATTACGTTTATTTTTTGCAATAATAATGTCTGTTATCATTATTATTTCCGATGAAAAACTAAATATGTTCCTAAAATTAAAAAGTTACATGGAAGATTCCACTTATTTGTTTTATTGCTTATGCGATAAGTCGCATAATATATACAATTATACTAAAAAATTGTTATCAGGATATGACAAATTAATATTGGAAAATAATACATTGCGTCAGGAGTTATGTTTAAAAAACAGTGAATTATTGTTGATGGATCAATATAAAGATGAAAATTACAAGCTACATGCATTAATTCACTCTCCTTTGTGTTATGATAAACAAAAAATAATCACTAGAATTATTTCTGTTAACGCAGATTTATACGGCAATCAAGTTATAATAAATCAAGGAAAGAATCATAACATCTATATTGGTCAACCAGTTATTACTGATTCAGGAATCATAGGGCAAGTAATTTCTACTAATACACTTAGCAGTCGTGTTATGTTGATTTGTGATCCTGAACATGCTTTACCTGTACAAATAAAGCGAAATAATATGCGTTTTATTTTAATGGGTTGTGGATATGGCGCAGATTTACGTGCAGAATATCCAGGATATTTAGATGTATGTATTGGAGATATCTTGATAACATCTGGATTAGATGGTCGTTTTCCAGAAGGATATCCAGTAGCAACAGTATCTAATATAATAGTAGATTCAGAACAAGACTCTACCATCATTCAAGCACATCCAACAGTTAAATTACAATCTTTATGTTATGCAATACTACTTTGGAAATAAATTAATGTAATTAATATTAAAACATTATTTATTATATTTAACATAATAATATTTGCAATAAAAACAACTTTAAAAACATGCACAATAAATACAATAATTATAAATTGTGGGTAGTATATAGTTCTTTTATCATTGCAATTATTTTACAAATTATTCCCTTTTGTCTTCGAACGTGGAATATACATCCATCCTGGACAATGATACTGTTAATTCGTTGGATTACAATACTTCCAAATCAGGTGAATATCGGTACTGGATTTACTTTAGGATTAGTAATTGATATCATACTAGGATCTACTTTAGGAATACACTCTTTATCTTTAAGTATACTTGCTTATTTGGTAATCCGGAACATTTATTTTTTTAGATACATGCCTATCTGGCAACAAACTTTTATTATTATATTTCTTTCTTTTATTCATCAAAGCATTACATTTTTAATAAAATTTTTAATAACCAAAGTTTTGTATGCACCGGAAATATTTTGGAACTGCCTATTAGATGGTGGATCATGGCCATTTTTAGTTTTTTTAATGCACAAAATTCGCCGAAATTAATCAACAATTGATGATTTTTAAAAAATACTAATAGTAATAATTTTAATATTAAATAATTATTTTTATTGAATAAATATATTTACATAAACTTATAAAAAATTGAAATCATTGTTAACAACACTGTTTCAGGAATGTCATGAAAATATTAAACAAAAATTGAATAATCGTATTTTTCACATGAAGAAGAACATCATTAAAGCAAAATACATATTTAATTAATTTAATGAGTTATAAGAATTATTTCATCAATAAAATTAATCACTCTGTGTATACATATATATAAAAAGTAATAATAATTACTAAACTATTTAATTCATAATAAGCATATTATACATATAATATGTTATCAATGAGATAAAAGGGTTTTAAACCGAAATAAGAACGAGTATACTACACATTTAACCAATACTCAGTAAAACATTTTAAAATAAAATATATAAAAATTGTTAAAAACAAATATTTAAAAAATTCTTTCCATTTAGTCAAATATACTAATTATTATATTTTAAATAGAGGTTATATGAGCTTAAATTTTGTTACTGAAAGACTACTCACTCCTAATAAATTACAACATAATGATCTTTTATATTTGTTAGACATGACAGAAAAATTTCAAATAGACTACTCAGATCTGTATTTTCAATCATGTTTGCATGAAACATGGACTCTTGAAGATAGCATTATTAAATCTGGATCCTACACTATCGATCAAGGTGCTGGTGTGCGAGTAATCATAGGAGAACAAACTGGATTTGCTTACACAGATCAATTAACTCTAGATGCACTAATACGTAGCATGAAAGCTGCTACCAGCATTACAAGCGAACATCGCCGCAACAATAATAATAATAATACTATTGTTGACTTAAAGAAACATAAATACGTTTGTCCTACTCAACAGTATTCCTATTCCACTGCATATTCTTACATGAACCCATTGTCTAATATATCTAAAGAAGAAAAAATAGAACTATTAATGAGAGTAGATAAAACAGCGCGCGCTACTGATTCTAGAGTTCAAAAAGTTAATGCTAATTTATCAGGTATTTATGAACAGATTTTAATAGCAGCTACAGATGGTATTTTAGCAGCAGATATTCGACCATTAGTACGTTTATCTATATTAGTGCAAGTGGAAAAAAATGGAAAAAGAGAACAAGGAATAAGTGGTGGTGGTGGACGATTTGGGTATGATTTTTTTTTAGATACTATTGTAGAAGGAGAAATTCGAGCTGATTATTGGGCTAAAGATGCTGTTAGAATGAGTTTAACTAATCTTGAAGCTGTAGAAGCTCCAGCAGGAACTATGACAGTAGTGTTAGGGTCGGGTTGGCCTGGTATTTTGTTGCATGAAGCAGTAGGGCATGGTTTAGAAGGAGATTTTAATAGAAGAGGTAGTTCTATATTTTCTAACAAAATCGGAAAAATAGTAGCTTCTGAACTATGCACAATAGTAGATGATGCTACATTGAAGGGCTCACGTGGATCATTAACTATCGATGACGAAGGAATTCCTGGTCAATATAATATATTGATTCAAAATGGTATCCTAAAAGGATACATGCAAGATAAATTAAATGCGAAACTAATGGGATGCACTTCAACAGGAAACGGTAGACGAGAATCTTACGCTGCTTTACCTATGCCTCGCATGACTAATACTTATATGTTGTCAGGGCAATCGACCCCAGAAGAAATTATCGACAGTGTAGATTACGGAGTATATGCTGCAAACTTTAGTGGCGGCCAAGTAGACATTACATCGGGCAAATTTGTTTTTTCTGCATCTGAAGCTTTCCTAATAGAAAAAGGTCGTATCACCAAATCTATAAAAGGAGCTACGTTGATAGGATCAAGTATCGAAATCATGAAAAGTGTCTCTATGGTTGGTAACGATCTATCGTTAGATACAGGAATAGGTACATGTATAAAAAACGGACAAAACATACCAGTTAGCGTTGGCCAACCAACAATAAAATTAAATAATATCACTGTTGGAGGTACTAATTAACCTAATTATATGTTTCATGTGTATTAATATTAAGTAATTAAAAAATCAATAATGTTATTTATTATATCAAATAATCAAAATATTGGTTGATATATAGGTTTTGATTGTAAAAAATATTATATACTACATATGATTGAAATAATGCACATTATTATCTGATTTATTATACTTTAAGAAATATTAATTTTAATAATATTAATTACATGCATATTATTAATTATTACAAATAATACATCTATGAAATTTTTTAACTAATAAATTGTTTTAGTAATTAAAAACAAATTTTTGTTTTTAATATCATGATCTACATTGATCAACATCAGTGACTGATGTTGATCAATGTAGATCATATTGGTAGATACATATATACTAATTAGAAACTCTTATTACAGGAGGATAAGATGAATATAATAGACGACGTAATACAACAACGTAACTTTTTAGAAAATATAGTATATCAAACATTAAATTTAGCACATGCATATTCAAAGGAAGTAGAAGTTTCAGTAATTAAAACTACAGGAATTACAGTCAGCACTCGTTACGGAAAACTTGAGAATGTAGAATTTAATAATCGGGGTGTCTTAGGTATAACTATATTTCGTCAACAAAAAAAAGGTACTGCTTTTTCAAATGATTTAAATGAGAAAACAATAAATCGTACTGTAGAAACTGCAGCGGATATAGCATCTTATACTTCTTCAGATCCACATTCTGGGATTG
The DNA here is from genome assembly GCF_023585685.1 of Blochmannia endosymbiont of Camponotus sp. C-003. Taxonomy (NCBI): domain Bacteria; kingdom Pseudomonadati; phylum Pseudomonadota; class Gammaproteobacteria; order Enterobacterales; family Enterobacteriaceae; genus Candidatus Blochmanniella; species Blochmannia endosymbiont of Camponotus sp. C-003. The sequence continues at coordinate 286,331 of NZ_CP097764.1, read as the reverse complement.
CCGATAAAGAATTATTAGCATTCAATCCTATGAATCTTGACTTATTTCATCCCATTAGTTTAGATACTAAATTAGGAATGGATTTAGCATCTACAGCAGAAAAAACAGCATTACAATATGATAAGCGTATAATTTATACTGAAGGAGGTAGATTCAGCAGTTATTTTACCACTAAAGTGTTTGGGAATAGTCATGGTATGTTACAAAGTTACAGCAGCAGCCAACATTCTTTATGTTGTGGAGTGATTGCTGCAAGTAATGATATTATGGAACAAAATTATGCCTATACATTAAGTCGCTCATTTAATGATTTACGTTCTCCAGAATGGGTTGGACAAGAATGTGCTCAGAGAGCTCTACAGCATTTAAACCCCAAAAAATTAAAAACAATGGAATCTCCAGTATTATTTTCTGCAGAAGTAGCTACAAGTTTATTCCATCATTTAGCAAGTGCTATTCATGGAGACAATGTATGTCGCAAATCTACTTTTTTGTTAAATGATTTGAAGAAAAAAATTTTTCCTTCTTGGATATCCATTGACGAACGCCCGCATGTATTAAAAGGATTAGGTTCAGCTCCATTTGATAGCGAAGGGGTACATACTTTAAATAGATCTATTGTAGAAGATGGTATACTAAAAAATTGGATTTTAAATAGTTATTCTGCTCGGAAAATAGGACTAAAAAACACTGGACACGCTGATGGTATTTATAATTGGTATATTAGTCATCAAAATTTAAGTTTTATAGAGTTAATCAAAAACATGCAACGCGGACTTATTGTTACTAACATAATGGGGCAAGGAATTAATATTACTACTGGAGATTACTCACGCGGGGTAGCTGGTTTTTGGGTAGAAAACGGCGATATTCAATATCCAGTCAATGAAGTTACTATTGCTGGTAATTTAAAAGATATGTTCTATAATATTGATTCTATTGGGCACGATATTGAAACGCGCAGTCATATTCATTGTGGGTCCGTGTTAATATCTTCCATGAAGATAGCGGGAATTTGAAATAATGATGCAATATAACCTTTACTAAAAATAAAAATATCTTTTTTTAACATCATAAAATATATGTTATATATGGGTATACTTGATAAATAAAATCATCATAATCAATTCAATATAACAATTCTTATGGTTTTACAGCGTAAAAAAAAAAAAAAAATTAAATCTGTTTAGGATTTAATGATATTTATAGCATAATATGCTATCATTTTAAATGAATATACATACACTAATGTAATGTATTACAATCATTATATGATCATCGTAAGAATTAATAAATTTATAACTTTTCTAATTTATATCGTTCCAAAAATCCAATTTAAATTGGGATATTAATAATAAAAAATATTAAAATAAGAAACTATCAAATAAACAAATCTATATCTAAATAATAATATCTACAACACATTGTCTGCAAACAAATCATGTTGACAACAACATAATCTATTTTAATAATCATAAATAAATGTTAATAACACAATAAAACACCGAAACAATTTTTAATATAATAAAAATATGTATTTAAATGTTATGAAAAATAAAAAATACTCCTTTCTTTTATATCATACATAACGTTTAATTAATTGTAATGTACATCTTATAATACACACAATTGTGTACTAAAATTTAGTATCCAAAACTACTAACAATAACAATCATTTATTAGTATAATCTTTTACTATTAAAAAATAATTTTATAAAAATAAATCTTACTAAATTTGATCGTATCATTATATGTACACGAAAATTCGAATATCATTAGCATTGCTAATTATTAAATTAAATCAAAACATCTGTAATCATTATTAATGATGATAAATAAAAATTGTTCGTTCATCATATTATGATGATTATTTACATATTATTCTATACTTTCAATTTGAAAATAAAAACTTATTATCTCAAAATAATTAATTACTTTTATCTAATAATATAATTGATATATTGATCAGTTAATTATATTAACTGATCAATATTATATACACTATACATATGTAAATACTTAATTACCACTGATATACTTTTGATGAAATAAATAGTTATATCCAAAAAAATTCATAGTTAATAGAATATTGAAACATATATCGATGTTTTAATGAAAATTAAACATTTAAAATATTTAGTGTGTTTTAATCCACAAAACAATTTTTTGTTTAAAAATTTTATTTATTAAAAATAGTTTGTAGCGTCATGCAAACATCAATAAATATTGAATGATAAAATAAATACAACATTAAATAATTATTTATTTTTTATTTTTCATAACGTTCGATGTTGAATATACTCAATGTATCCCCATATTTCTAATTATTTGATTATTAAAATGGTGCAGCTGAATATTAAAGATGTTATAATCTTGGCAAGCTATAACTAAGAGAGATCGCTCTATGAACACTGAGCAACCTGATCGCATAGAAATACCTGTATTGCCTTTGCGTGATGTGGTGGTGTATCCGCATATGGTGATCCCTTTATTTGTAGGGCGGGACAAATCTATTAGATGTCTCGAGTCTGCTATGAACAACGACAAAAAAATTATGTTAGTAGCCCAAAAAGAAGCGTCAACTGATGAACCAAGCATCAGTGATCTCTTTTCAGTTGGAACAATATCTATAATATTGCAAATGCTTAAATTACCAGACGGTACTGTCAAAGTATTAGTGGAAGGACTAATGCGTGCCCGTATCATTGAATTAACGGATACTGACAACCATTTTAAAGCTCATGCAAGTACTTTTCATATTGATGCACCAATCGAACATGAACAAGAAGTTTTAATGCGTACTGTTATTAATCAATTTGAAGGATATCTTAAGCTCAATAAGAAAATACCCGCCGAAGTTTTAACATCCTTAAACAATATTGATAATTCAGATCATCTTGCAGATACCATCGCCGCTCATATGCCGCTCAAACTAAATGATAAACAATCCATTTTAGAAATGTCAAACGTTACTGAACGACTAGAATATTTAATAGCGATGATGGAATCAGAAATTGAATTCTTACAAGTTGAAAAACGTATTCGCAATCGCGTAAAAAAACAAATGGAAAAAAGCCAACGCGAGTATTATTTAAATGAACAAATGAAGGCCATACAAAAAGAACTGGGAGAACTGGATGCTGTTGTCGATGAAAATGAGGCTCTTAGACGAAAAATAGAAGCAGCTAAAATGCCTAAAGAAGCTCGAAGAAAAGTAGAATCAGAGTGGCAAAAATTAAAAATGATGTCCCCTATGTCTGCTGAAGCTACTGTAGTTCGTGGGTATATTGATTGGATACTGTCAGTACCTTGGCATACAAGAAGTAAAATGAAAAAAGATTTGCTGAAAGCTCAAGAAAGCCTGGATAAAGACCATTATGGGTTAGATCGCGTTAAAGATCGTATTCTAGAATATTTAGCAGTACAAAATAGAATTAATAAAATTAAAGGACCTATTTTATGTTTAGTAGGACCACCTGGAGTAGGTAAGACATCACTTGGGCAGTCTATTGCCAAAGCTACTGGGCGTAAGTATATACGTATGGCCTTAGGCGGCATGCGTGATGAAGCCGAAATTAGAGGTCACCGTCGTACTTACATTGGATCAATGCCTGGTAAGCTCATACAAAAAATGTCTAAAGTTGGAGTAAGAAATCCTTTGTTCCTTTTAGATGAAATAGATAAGATGTCTTTAGATATGCGTGGAGATCCAGCTGCTGCTTTACTAGAAGTATTAGATCCAGAACAAAATACTGCTTTTAATGATCATTATTTAGAAATAGATTACGATTTATCTGATGTTATGTTTGTGGCTACCTCTAATTCAATGGATATTCCCAGTCCTTTATTAGATCGAATGGAAGTAATACGTTTATCTGGTTATACCGAAGATGAAAAACTAAATATAGCACGACAGCATTTATTCACTAAACAAATAGAGCGTAACGCTTTACAACCAGAAGAACTAACCATTAAAGACGATGCGTTAGTAAACATTATTAGACATTATACACGTGAAGCTGGAGTACGTAATTTAGAACGCGAAATTTCTAAATTATGCCGTAAAACAGTAAAGACGCTTTTAATGAACAAAACAATAAGACGTATCAGCATTGATAAAAATAATCTAAAAGACTTTCTTGGAGTACAACGCTATGATTGTACCCACGCGGATCAAGAAAATCGTATTGGACAAGTTACCGGACTAGCTTGGACTGAAGTAGGAGGGGATCTTTTAACTATTGAAACTGCTTGCGTTCCTGGAAAAGGAAAATTGACGTATACTGGATCTTTAGGTGAAGTGATGCAGGAATCTATTCAAGCTGCATTAACTGTGGTAAGAGCGCGTGCAGATAAATTAGGTATTAATACTGATTTTTACGAAAAAAAAGACATTCATGTACATGTGCCAGAAGGAGCTACGCCAAAAGACGGACCAAGTGCTGGAATTGCTATGTGCACCGCCTTAGTTTCTTGCTTAACAGGAAATTCTGTTAAAGCCAACATAGCCATGACAGGAGAAATAACTTTAAGAGGACAAATATTACCTATTGGTGGATTGAAAGAAAAATTGTTAGCTGCACATCGAGGAGGTATTAAAACAGTATTAATACCGTATGAAAACAAACGCGACCTAGAAGATATGCCAGCTATTGTAGTTGATAACTTAAATATTCATCCAGTCAAACAAATAGACGAGGTTTTAATATTAGCATTACAAAATATCCCATTTCATTCTACTGAAGTCACACCTAAATCATCATTAGTATGACATATCGTGTAATTGTAGAAACATTATATATAAAATATATGGGGTGTATCAGTTTATTAAAATAGTCGCGTATAAATAACACATAAATCTACATATTTCTATATATGTAATATTCTCACTCAATAGAATCAATCTTATTGATTAACAAGTAATCAAAAAAATAAAATGTTGCTATTTTTTGATTTTTATTGATAAAACATATATATTAGTGTCACTAATAGTAGTTTATAGTTTCATAATAACACCTGTTGATCTTATATCACAATTAAAAAATTGTCTTACTATTGATTGTTGTGAAATATTCCACGTACATAAAGCTATCGTTATTATATTATAAAACAGTGGTATGACATATCCATGAAACTACATACTATATAAACTGAACATTTGTATCTATTTTTAGATTAAGAGCTAAGAATAACAGCAACTAAACTATTCAATATAATTTTTTAAATATTTACATCTCCTGTCGAGATAAAATAATAATTAATTAAAAAATATGAAAAATAATTAAAAATTTTTTAATGCAAAATATGTTAATAAAAATTCAAATAAATAAAATACCGATTGCTTATTCATAACATAATTTCTAAAACATCAAATATAGCTTTCTGACAATTAACTTTAAAAATAAAAAATATTTTTAAACCACATGATCACAAACAAAATATATCTTAGATTAAAAATTAATTCATACTTAAATGTGCAATTTTCACTTGAAAAATTTAAAATAATCAGGAATACTCTTACAGGAGGGATGTTATCAAATTATTCATAGTAATTTTTTAAAAATCGGTCAGGTCTGGAAAGAAGCAGCCGTAATAAGGAGCTATAATGAGTATTTTTGTTAACATCCCGATAAGATAATTATTGAAATTTTTCATAACTCTTGATTTATTTAACTCACTACATATGTGTCATGTAGTGAAACGTGATCAATACATTTATCTGTTTTATTATAAAAAATACTTAACCAAAACTAAACATGTTCTTTCCGAAAATATATATATGTGAATATATGCAATGTCGTACAAATAAAAATCAAAAAATTCAAAAACCGTCATTTGAAAGCATTGTGTTTTATTTTTAAGAGCTATATTTTTCATTATAGTTTTTTGTATCTGCTCAAATATATCAATTTTTAATTTTTTTGTACTTTTTCTAACAACCATAATTTTTAATCTTTAGAATACACAATACTTCAAACACAAATAAATAATCACCAAAAATGTCTAATTATATTCGGTATTAATCTGAATAAAAAAATCTTTTTAAAAAAGATGAAATACATTCCAAAAAATTAAAATTACTAATTATATTATAATAAATTTATTTATTAAATACTAATATATTAGTCAAAAATACATTATTCTTGACTATGCAATTAATTTTTCATTTTATAATTAAAAAATAAAATGCACTCGTCCATCATCACTCATTCAATGAGTGAAATATATTAAAATCATATATTTATACTACTATATTTAAAATATTCCTATATAAAGTATTTAATTTTAAATAAATACTTGAAATTTTTATTAAAAATATATATAAAACATGTATCAATCATATATAAATATATGTTTAATAAACTAATATTATAAGCTATACAAAAGTATAGTATTATTTTACTCATAAATCGATCTGATAAAATATAACGACGAAATAAAATTTTGTATATATAAATGTATACAAATCCAAATAAACATTTGTTTCTATTTTGGAAAAAATATGATAGATGTTACAAATCAACAATTAGAATTAATCAAAAAAAATATCAAATTTGTACCCAATTATCCAAAAAAAGGAATTTTATTTCGAGATATTACTGCATTATTAAAAAATCCTCAAGCATACTCAGCAAGTGTTACTCTTTTGGCTCATCATTACAAAAATCATAAATTAACCAAAGTAGTAGGTATAGAAGCTAGAGGATTCTTATTCAGCGCTCCATTAGCATTAATATTAAAACTAGGTTTTATTCCAGCCCGTAAATCAGGAAGATTACCACGTGATACCATTAAAGAACCATATATTTTAGAATATGATAGCGGATCTTTAGAAATACATACCGATGCCATTACTCCAGGTGATAAAGTTTTAATTATAGATGATTTACTAGCAACGGGTGGAACAATTGCAGCCACAGTAAAATTAATCAGACGGTTAGGGGGAGAAGTAAATCATGCTGGATTTATAATAGATTTAGAAAATTTAAGTGGAAAATCATCATTAAAGAATATAGGAATAAATTCCTACAGTTTGGTAACGTTCTCTGATCATGATTAATAATTACATCTTACTAAACTAATAAGTTTAGATCTTCATATTCATAATAATTACTATATGAGTTATATCTTATGAGTTATCAAGTACTTGCTCGAAAGTGGCGTCCAAAAAAATTTTCTGATCTTGTAGGACAAGAACATATCATTCAAGCAATCACACATACTTTTTCATTAAATAAAATTCACCATGCTTATATATTAAGTGGTACAAGAGGAGTAGGAAAAACTACTATTGCTCGATTATTCGCAAAAGGATTAAACTGTGAACAAGGTTCAACATATACTATGTGCGGTCAATGTAATAATTGCAAAGACATTGAATCAGGTTGTTTTATTGATCTTATTGAGATAGATGCAGCATCACGCACTAAAGTAGAGGATACTAGAGAATTTTTGGATAATGTACAATACATGCCATCTCGAGGTCGCTTTAAAGTATACATCATAGATGAAGTACATATGTTATCGCGTCACAGTTTTAATGCCTTATTAAAAACGTTAGAAGAACCACCCGCACATGTTAAATTTATTTTAATTACTACAGAATACCAAAAATTACCGGAAACTATACTATCCCGATGTTTACAGTTTTACTTGAAGCCTCTAAATATTTCTCAAATTATCACTCAACTCACATATATTTTTCATAAAGAAAACATAAAAATAGAGACTTCTGCTTTAGAATCATTAGCATATGCATCAAAAGGAAGTATGCGTGATGCGCTTAGCTTAGCAGAGCAAGCTATTGTTTTAGGAAATAATAATATAACTAATAATGTTATTAATAATATGTTTGGTATATCAAACGTCGAACATCCATTATGTTTGATTGAAAACTTAATTGATGCGGATATACACAATATCATGCACCAAATTGAAAATTTGAACAATTTAGGAATCCAGTGGGATTATATTTTCAACGAAATTCTTACTATCTTGCAAAAAATAGCTATAGGTCAATTTCTAACAAATTCTGTACAAAAAGAAGATAATAATGTAACACAACACATCAATCAACGTATACGTAAATTAAGTAATCGTATTACCCCAGAAAATGTACAATTATATTATCAAATTTTTCTGTTAGGTCGTCGGGAATTACCTTACGTTCCTAGTCATCGCATGGGAATAGAAATGACCATGCTACGCGCATTAGCTTTTCGTCCTGATATAGATACAACAAACAAAAATAATAATAATAATAATGGCAATGATGGCAGTAGTATCCCTTCAAAACCTGTATGCTCAGATAATAATTCTGAAATAAATACTAATACTACACAACATATTACTACTGGTCCTGTTCAATCAATAAATCACTATCAAAATAGTAGCCATCCATTAAATATAGAAAAACCAAAAAAAACAAATGATACATTACTCTTAAATCTTAAAAAATATAAATTCAATATGGATAATACTAAACCAAAAATTTCAAAATCTTTATCTAATAGAAAGATTGAAGATATCACTTCTAAAATATTAGAAGCCCGATCAAAATTATTACAATATAAAGAATGTAATAAGTTACATGTAATAGAAAAAAAATCAAATTTAACTTCAGAATCTCAAAAACAAACAAAAAGTATCTTAGATAGATTTGCCAATATTAATACAATAATTTTAAAAAATAGTACTAATCGTTTCAATAAAATTAATGAAAATTTATCGGAATATCTGGAGTCGCATAATAACACTAACGATACACTCAACCTACAAAAACATCAAAATATACCCAATATTATAAAAGAAATACTTCAAGAAGCAATAAATAAAGATTTATGGATATCACAAATATATCAATTATCATTACCAAAACCAGCAAAAAAATTAGTTATGAACTCATGGAAAGAAAAAATTTCTTCAAATGAAATATGCCTACATGTTCGTTCCGAATATCAACATTTAAATTCCATAAAACTACACAATATCATACAAAAATCACTCAGCCATAATATGGGCATACCGATAAAATTACACATCAAAAAAAATGACAACTATGCAATAAAAACACCAATGGAATATTTACATACTTTATATAAAAAAAAATATCATCAATAGTAAAGAAAGAATTTTCAAGTGATCCGTACGTTAAAATGATTAAATCTTTTTTTGATGCTGAAATAGATGAAAATGATATTCAAGTACTTTAAGCATCAAAAAACCTATAAAATTTAAATAAATAAAATAATACTACTTTTAATTTCATATCAATTATATTGTATATGTAGTCTAAAAAAATAAATTAACTGCACATTAAAAACATGTAATTTCATTGACTAACATAACTACTACCATGATTTTTATAAAAATTAATTACTATTTTATATACCTAATGATCAAAAAATTAAATTAAAACTATCAATCAATAAGATTCATTTTTAACTCAAAATTGACCCATACAAATAAGCTAGTTAAATCAAAACAATAATCAACCTTCATTTGTAATAATGAATAAAAATTATTCATAAACAATGACATTTAACGACAATACATTTAGAAACATGCGTAAATACTGTCATCCTACTCAATTTATCAATTCGTGTTCTTAATTTAACTATTAATCACTACTTATAATATAAAATCAAAACATCACTCTTACAGCATAATCTACAATAATTAGATAATAAAATATAATTTTATACTTTAGTTATGATATAATAACAATTATTAAAATTAGATCAGATTAATACCAATTTAAATATACGTTTAGATAAGGGTTATTTCTATATATGAGTAGATGTATGTTTGCAATAATTATAGACATTATTTGCTAAATTTTTATAATTTTATTGAGAATTAAATTTGATACGTATCATATTCTTAGGCCCTCCCGGATCAGGCAAAGGAACGCAAGCTCATCTTATTACAAATAAATACAACATTCCAAATATTTCTACAGGCATGATGTTGCGTCAAACGATACATAACAGCTCGTATCAGTCCTATGAACTGAATAAAAATATAAAAAATATTATACATGCTGGTGATTTAGTCAATGATGAATTTATGTTGCAATTAGTCAACACACGCATTAGTCAACGCGATTGTCGTAATGGATTTTTATTAGATGGCTTCCCTAGAACAATTTTACAAGCAAAATCTATGAAAAAATATGAAATTTTTGTAAATTATATCATAGAATTTTTTATATCAGATTCTGTGATCATTGATCGTATTATAGGCAGGAGAATACATGTAAGTTCTGGTAGAACTTATCATATAAAATTTAATCCACCTAAAAATTATGGATTAGATGATATTACTGGGGAAGTGTTAACTACTCGAAAAGACGACCACGAAGAAGCTATACGTCAACGATTACATAATTACTATCAACACACTGCACCAGTATCAGATTATTATAGAAAAGAATCGAAAGATAAAAAAATAAAATATTTTGCTGTTGATGGAAATCGTGATATTTCTGAAATCTACAAAGAATTAATCAATATTATCAATTTATAATACTTATTAGAGTGTCCATTTCAGTTTCATTATGATATCAACACCCATAATAAACATCATCAGCACACAAAATACACTATCTCATCAACCACAGTGCTTAGTTAATTCTCAAAAAATATATAATTTTATTGTAAAAATCACTAATGTATATAATGGACACTAAATACTAACTATCAAAAACACAATAAATCGATACATTGTTTCTATAATGTAGACGTGCAGATACAAGCGACAAATGATAAACACTCAAAGATAACATTATAAATATATAAACTATTTTGAAATCATATATACAATATAATAAACAATTTTCATCTAACTTGCTGTATGCAGCATATAAAATATATCCAACAATTATAAAATATTGATTATGATGAATCTGTCTAAATCTAACTTTTATTTTTTTAACTATCAATAGTTATCCATAATAATGTGAATCTTACCAGGACATATTATATGTTTTCATTCTACTCTTCAAATAAGACAGAATATAATTTATTTGCAAACAATAAATTATCTTTAAATAACAAAAATCTAGTAATCACATCAACAATACTTACATTTACTTTTCGAACAATTTGTAGTAAACTGTTTAATATTATACAAGAACAGGCAAACTATTGTAAAAAAGAAAAAGATCTACAAAAAAATAATTATATTTAAAATATATATCCTTAATAAAAATTAAACCACATCTATATTTATAAGTAATCTTAATAAAAATATATACATTCCCTATTTATATATATCTCGTATATATATAAAACATGTGTTTAACATTTCATTTATTCTAAATATTAGGCTAAATGATAAATGTTCCATTTCTCATGAAAATATTTATGAATAACATATAGATATTTTAACTATTAATACAAAATACTAACTTTACATTCTATTTATTTATATAATGGAAATTCTGTAAATAGTATATCGTTGTTCTTTTCATTTATTTCTACAATTGAACCGTATTTGTTCCAACATCCTAACACTATTATCTTAAGAATATCTTTTTTAGATCTGGATCTGTAAATATTGTGAGTTGCAGGTTGATGAGTATGTCCATGAATCATGATATCCGCATTATTCTGTATTAAAATATCTGTAGCTGTTTTTAAATTGATATCTAATTGTTTTGTTGATTTATATTTTGCATGTTGTGTACAACATGCACGCATAGAACTGAATATTCGTGAACGTACGGACAATGGTAACGATAAAAATAACCGCTGCGTTATAATATGACGTAAACATTTTCTAAATAATTGATATGAGCCATCATTAGAGCATAGAATATCCCCATGTAAAATAATTATTTTTTTTCCAGACTCTAATTGTAACACTTGCTTAGAAGATAATAACTTCATTCCACAAGCGCTAGCGTATTTCTTTCCTAATAAAAAATCATGGTTTCCATGAATAAAATAACACGAAATTCTTTTTCGATGTAACGCTTTCAAAGCTTTAGCAATATTAATATGCAGTGGATTACAATCATCATCTCCTAACCAAGCATCGAACAAATCTCCTAAAATATAAAGAGCTTTAGCACGTATTGCATAATTTTTTAAAAAACACAAAAACCCATTAGTAATATATGACGACTTAACACACAAATGAACATCTGAAATAAATAAAATAGACATACATATATATATTGAATAATTATAATAATGGCAATTTTAATATTGTTATATTTTTAATATTTCAGATCAAAACTATTCATTAAAAATTTAATAATCAAATAAAAACAATCATGTAAATAAAATCATACTATACATGAATATATGCATATAGTATATGCCATAATTATACTTACTATATAATAAACATTGCCATACCCTCATGATTAAGATAACATATGTCATGTTTTTATGCAAAGACGATGACATCAATACCAAATTAATAACTAGATTATATATATAATCTAGTTTAAAGATCCTATTAACCTATTAAGCTTATACACTAAAAATCAATATGATTACGTATCAAAATTATATAATGAATTAAAATGCTTAAAATTTTCAATACCTTAACAAGAAAAAAAGAAAAATTTACACCTATCGATTCTGGTAAAATTAAAATATATGTTTGTGGCGTTACAGTTTATGATTTATGCCATCTCGGACATGCTAGAACATTTATAGCATTTGATAGTATTATTCGTTATTTACGTCATTGCGGATATCACGTAGATTACGCCCGTAACATAACAGATATAGATGATAAAATCATAAACAAAGCTTATGAAAATAACGAGACTACTGAACAACTAACTAAACGTATGATTCAAGAAATGCATCTAGACCTAGATGCATTAAATATATTACGCCCAAATTATGAACCAAAAGTAACAGAACATATTAATATAATCATTAAATTTATCTGTCTATTAATTTCAAAAAAACATGCATATACTGCTCCTAACGGAGATATCATGTTTTCTGTAAAAACGATGCGCAATTATGGTCTCTTATCCAATAAAAAAAATTTACCTGAAACACATTATAATAACTTAAAAATATCAAACACAAAAAGAAACCCTATGGATTTTGTATTATGGAAAAAAACATCTAAACCAGGGGAGCCGTGTTGGCCATCTCCATGGGGAGATGGCCGTCCAGGATGGCACATTGAATGTTCTGCTATGAATTATTCCATTTTTGGTAATCAAATAGACATTCATGGAGGGGGAACAGATTTAATTTTTCCGCATCATGACAATGAAATCGCTCAATCTGAATGTGCTAATGACACTTCTTATGCAAATATATGGATGCATTCTGGTATTCTGTTATTTAACTATGAAAAAATGTCAAAGTCATTGAATAATTGTTTTACTATACGTGATATTTTAAGACATTATGATCCTGAAACAATAAGATACTTTTTAATGTCTGCTCATTATCGTAGTCAATTAAAATATAATGATAATAACCTTAAAAATGCACAAGCATCGTTAAAACGATTATACATAGCTTTACGAGATACTAATCCTACAATAAAACCAAATGGGGGGGAACATTTTATATCAAAATTTAATTCTAAAATGAACGATGATTTCAATACACCAGAAGCATATTCAGTATTATTTGAAATAGCACACAAATTAAATGATTTAAAAATTAAAGGTCATTCGCTTACTCAAGGTATAGCTGCTACCTTAAAATATTTAGCAAACATTATCGGATTATTACATCAAAATCCAGAAATTTTCTTAAAAAAAATAACATCAAAAAATAATAAAAAATATCATATTGAAAAAATTCAAAAATTAATTCAATGCCGAGAAGTTGCACGAAAAAATAATCAATGGGAATTAGCTGATAGAATACGAAAAAAACTAAACATTATGGGAATAACATTAGAAGACAAGTCTACAGGGATTACGAAATGGCATTACAAATAATATAAATAGTAACAATAAAGTGAAATAAATGAAACTATCTCTCCTCCATATGATGATCATCATATGCTTGCAAAGTATTTTGAATAAGTGTTACTACCGTCATAGGACCTACCCCACCCGGAACAGGTGTAATATATGCTGCCCGTTCATAAGCACTAGAAAAGTGAACATCACCCACCAGGTTCCCGTTATTCAATCGATTAATACCAACATCTATTACTATAGCCCCTCGTTTTATCCAACCACCAGGAATAAAATTTGCTTGACCCACTGCTACTATTAATAAATCAGCATTTTCAATATATATTTTTAAATTCTGAGTAAAACGATGAGTGATTGATACCGTACATCCCGCCAATAACAATTCCATAGTCATAGGCCGACCAACGATATTTGATGCTCCAACTACAACCGCATGTAATACAAACATATCTATATTATACCATTTCAACAAAGTAATTATACCGCGAGAAGTACACGGACGTAACGTAGGAGATCGTTGGCATAAACGCCCTACGTTATACGGATGAAAACCATCTACATCTTTATCAGGGGCAATATGTTCTAAAATATTTATTTTATTTAACTTATTTGGTAATGGAAGCTGAATTAAAATACCGTCTACACGGTAATCATTATTTAAAACTTCAATTAATTGAAAAATATCATTTTCAGTAGCCGTAATAGGTAAAGTATAAAGAAACGAAATTAAACCCACTTGTTCGCATACTTTTTTCTTATTAGTTACATATATTTGAGAAATTGGATTATCTCCTACCAGGATCATAGCTAATCCCGGTGCACGCTTCCCAGAACTCATATTTTTACGTACTTGATTAGCCATCTCTTTTTTTATTTTTTCAGAAACATATTTACCATCAATTATCTTGGCGATCATTGCAGAATATATCCAATAAGTTATGTATGAACACAATGATGTTATTTTATAACAAATACATATCACTATTAATTTTAAACTATACACTTTTTCATAAAACATACTGCTTAACAAATATTTAATCTAACAAGACATCTCGCAAAAAGAATATATATTTAGTAAAATATACAAATGACGCGCCCTTAACTCAACTGGACAGAGTAACAGCCTTCTAAGCTGTAAGTTATAGGTTCGAATCCTATAGGGCGCATAATTACACATAATGCTCATCATATATTATGGTTATCAATTACATAAATAAATCTCAATTAAACAAATCATATAACATAGTTTAATAAAAATGTGTATACTTAATAGGTGTATACTTGTGATTTAATAAAAATAGACTTCTGCTAAATAATAGTATTAAGTATATTTCATTAGTATGATAAAATATCATGATATTAGGAATTGCTTTTGCTGTAATCTCAGGATTGTTATGGGGATTAATTTTTATAGGTCCTTTATTGATACCAGAATACCCCAGCATATTACAAGCATCGGGTCGTTATATCGCATTTGGATTAATTTCATTACCACTATCATGGTATGATAGAGCACATTTACGTAGATTGTTACTAAAAGATTGGTTAGAAGCAATAAAATTAGTTTTAACAGGTCATTTAATATACTACACTTGTTTAACAAGTGCTATTCAACGCGTGGGGGTGCCAATTTCAACAGCTATTGTCGGTACATTACCTCTAATGTTAACTGTAACGACACATATTGTTTCTCCTAATGAAAAAAAATTACCAAACCATACTTTATTAATATCATTGTTGCTAATGGGATCGGGTTTGTTATGTGTGAATATTTCTGAACTGCGATCTGAATTCTTTATACTGAGTATATGGCAATACACAAGCGGAATAATTTTAGCAATTATTTCTGTTGTATGTTGGGCATGGTATGCATTAAGGAATGCACATTGGTTAAAAACTCATCCATATAATAAACCTATGACCTGGGCTAATGCACAAGGCATAGTTACATTACCGCTATCATGTCTCGTTTATTTTTTTGTATGTATTTGCTGTTCAGATTTAATTCAAGATGAATTCGCACTACCCTTTGGTCCTAGACCAATTTTTTTTATTTTATTAATGGTATTAATTGGATTCTGTTGCTCTTGGTTAGGCACATTCTTTTGGAATGAAGCGAGCCAAAGATTACCAACAACGTTAATAGGCCCATTGATTGTAGTAGAAACTGTGGCAGGTTTAATATACTCATGTATACATCAACAACTATGGCCATCTCCCTTAATTTTAGTTGGGATGTTTTTATTAATTTCTGGAGTTACATATATCATGAAAATTCGTAAAAACACATACTAAGATAATTTTTGCAAATCATTGATCTTTCAGTAAATAGTTGAAAGAACTGTTGTGAAAACAGAATATATCATGGTTATTCCATTTACTGTAAATAAAAATCATGTAATACACCCAATCAACAACTGTAATCAACAATAAACGATGATAACACTTATTGTATATATCATCATGAGCATATTCATTAACTTATACAAATCCAAATTTGTTATCTGTGCTAATAATACATCTTTCTTATGCTTATTTACATAGGCATACTAACTAATATTATAGTAGTACGTAAATCCATTACGTCATCATATTTATTTATAATATTATTATTTGTTACATTATTACGTCTATATGAATATTATTTGCACATATTAAAATAACCATATTTATATATCTGTGTCATTTTTAGATCTTTAAAATTTTTGATAAAAATTAATAATGTAAACAATAAAATTTTTATACTATATTTATAGTTACTAACTCATAAAATTTTAGAAATCATTTTTCTATGCCCGTTTATTGACATAACAATACCAAATCCCGCCATTAATACTAATAAAGATGAACCACCATAACTTATTAATGGTAACGGAATACCTACTATTGGTAATAAACCACTAACCATTCCAATATTTACGAATATATACATAAACAATACTAACATAAAACTACCGATAATTAATCGTCCAAACATATGCTGTGTATTAACAGCAATCAGCAATCCACGCAATATAATTCCCAAATACAACAACAATAATATTAATATTCCAAAAAATCCTAGTTCCTCTCCTATCACTGAAAAAATAAAGTCAGTATGACGTTCCGGTAAAAATTCTAACTGTGATTGTGTTCCATGTAACCACCCTTTTCCATAAAAACCACCCGAACCGATAGCAATTTTTGATTGAATAATGTGGTATCCAGCGCCCTGCGGATCAATTTCTGGATGTAATAATATTTCTATTCTAGATCTCTGGTAATCATGCATACAAAAAAACCAAAATATAGGAGTAAACAAAACTATTAATAGTAATGTAAATAAAATTAATTTCCAACTAATTCCAGATAAAAACAACACAAAAAATCCAGAACTGACCGTTAAGATTGCTGTCCCTAAATCTGGTTGTAACAACATAAATATGGTAGGAGTCATAATTAATAACAGTACGATACCAACATTTTTGATAGATGGCGGATGTTGCTCTCTATCAATATAACGCGCTGCCATTAGTACAACAGAAATCTTAACTATTTCTGATGGTTGAAATCTTATGATACCAAAATCTAACCAACGTTGAGCTCCTTTGCTAACTTGCCCTATCATATTAACTAAAATTAATAATATAAGACATAAAAAATATATGTACGGTGTCCAAAATTCATAAACTCTAGGTGGAACTTGTGCTAAAAAAAACATCAACAATAATCCTCCTATCATTTGTAACACTTTTAATTGGATCATTTCAAAATTTTGACCACACGCACTCCACATTATAAAAGTTCCATATAATAATAAACAAATAATTAACAGAAATAATGTTAAATCAATATGATATTTGTTCCATAATGAATTTTTTTGAATAATTTGATACATGGATGCGTTATAATAACTAATGAGTTAAAAAATAATTTAATTATATATATAATTATTGTAGTAAAACATAATCAAATATCTTTCTTGTAATTGATCCTATTGATACTCCAATTCTAGCGTTTTCTAAAATTACCACTACAGCTACCGTGGGATTTTCGTATGGAGCAAAGGCAGTCATCAATTTATGGTCTCTAAGAGATTCAGAAATCTTACTGGGATCATAATTTTGGTTACTTTTTAAACTAAATAATTGCGCCGTACCAGATTTTGCCGCTGCTTTATATGAAGCGTCAGCAAAACTTTTGCTTACTGTGCCATTTGGACGATTAGCTGCTCCGAACATTCCATCTTTAGCAATTTTCCATACATTTGATTTTGGATCGCCTACTTGATCAAATTCTGTTTGATGATATGGAACATGATCTTTTTCTAATACAATACTATCAAGCAAATGTGGAACACGCACGTTGCCATCATTAATTAAAGTAATTAAAGCTTTAGACATTTGCACAGGAGTAGCAGTCCAATAACCTTGTCCAATTCCTACCGGTATTGTATCCCCTTGATACCATGGTTGCTTGAAACGTTGTATTTTCCATGCTTTGGTTGGCATAACACCAGTTAACTCTTCAAATAGATCAATACCAGTATATCGACCATACCCAAATTTACGCATCCATTCTGATAAATTATCTATTCCCATTTTGTAGGCTATTTGATAAAAAAAAGTATCAGAAGATTCTTCAAGAGCTTTCGTGATATTTAGTTCACCATGCCCCCAACGTTTCCAATCACGATAACGTTTTTCTGAACCAGGTAATTGCCACCACCCAGGATCGGAAAACAAAAAATTCTGATTAACCACTCCCAATGTTAAAGCGGATACAGAAATATAAGGTTTTACTGTAGATGCAGGAGGATATATCCCTTGAGTAGCGCGATTAAGCAAAGGACAATTGTTATCCTTTAATAAAATACTATATTCTGTATTGGAGATACCATCAACAAACAAGTTTGGATTATAACTAGGATGAGAAATTAAAGCTTTGATCCCCCCATTTCTCGGGTCAATAACTATCACAGAAGACCGATTGCCTACCAATAATTTTATAATGTATTGTTGTAAATTCAAATCTAATGTTAAAACAATATTTTTTCCTGGTATTGGATATTTTTTATATAATTCTCTAATTACTTTTCCACGATTATTTATTTCTACAGCTCCATAACCCGGTGTCCCATGTAAAATATTTTCGTAATAGCGTTCAATGCCTAATTTGCCTATATTAGGAGCTGCAATATATTTACCCAAAATACCCTGCTTGTTTAATCGTTTTATATCCTCTCCATTAATTTTAGCAACGTATCCGATAACGTGAGTTACATCAGATCCATAAGGATAGTAACGACGTTGATAACTTTTGATCGTGACCCCAGAAAACCTAAACTTATTAACAGCAAATCGAGCTTGTTGTTCTTCCGTTAAATCAATTTTAATAGGCAATGAAACAAATTGAGCAGAATGTTTCCGAATTCTTTCAAAACGTTCTATATCATGATCACTTAAATTTAATAATAGTTTTAATTCATGAATCGTATGGCTTAAATTTGCTGCATCTTCCGGAACCACTTCTAATTGGTAAATAGTGCGATTTAATGCTAAAGCTATTCCATTTTGATCATAAATAATTCCCCTTTTAGGCGGAATAGGAATGATCTTAATCCGATTTTCATTGGAACGAGTAGTATACATATCAAAATGAACTATCTGTATTAGATATAGGTGAACAAATAAAATTCCAATGACCAACAACATAAAAACACACGCAATAGTTACACGACGTACAAACGACAACGATTCCGCTGAATAATTATGAAAAATTTGATGAGCATTGAACTTCATGTAATCAAAATTTATTTATATCTAATATAAATTATCAATATAAATAATTATACACTTATTTAATAAATAAATTACTATTCATTGTAATACCATGATCTAAATAGATATTTTTAATTTACGTTAATTCCAAAGCTTCTCTAATTCATATAATTTACGAATTTCTTTTTGCATTACATGTATAACTAAATTACCTAAATCTACTAA
The DNA here is from genome assembly GCF_023585685.1 of Blochmannia endosymbiont of Camponotus sp. C-003. Classification (NCBI taxonomy): domain Bacteria; kingdom Pseudomonadati; phylum Pseudomonadota; class Gammaproteobacteria; order Enterobacterales; family Enterobacteriaceae; genus Candidatus Blochmanniella; species Blochmannia endosymbiont of Camponotus sp. C-003. The sequence goes on along the minus strand of NZ_CP097764.1, from coordinate 266,432 downwards.
AACCCATTCACCAATACTCATACCTTCTGTACCATAAGGTTGTAAACCTAAACTACGGGATTCTCGTAGTATATCCTGAGATATAGAAATCACATGACGACGAGACATACCAGTACAAATAATCATGATATCTGTAATATTAATTTTACCAGACATATCAAAACATATAATATCCTGTCCCTGCATATTACATATAACATTAACTACAAATTCTTTTAGAACATCGGATTGCACAGTTTAATGTCCAAATATGTATTGCTTATAATTTTTACACTATCTTAGTATACAATTAATGTATGGTATTTGATACATTGAAACAATAACTATCTTATCAATTTTTTAATTTTTAAGATAAATACAAGTATTACAATACATCACTAATTCTAACAAAAAATGATTTCAACTTCTAAATTTTACATAATAAATATAGCAAACGCTAGTTTGTTGTTATGTTTTATCGTTCTTATATAGTTCTACATACATATATTGCTCAGTTAAACATTCAATTATCACCAGATATTCTCGTATCGAATATATAAGAATTGTTTATCTTCTTGATAAGAAGTATAAATTTTTTAAATTTTTAGGTATTATCTATAATAATACATACAGTACTATATATAACTATATGTTAGTAAAAAATTGAAAACTATTTTTCAACATTTTACTTTAATCTAGCAAAACTATTAAAATTTTTATCGGAAATTACTTTAATAACATATAATGTGTATATTATATAAGTATTTATTTTTAAAATAAAAAATTATTACAATCTCATCTAATAAATGAAACTTATAAAAAGTTCTATTATAAATATAGCTAATATACTTTAGAATTATCTTACTATGTCAGAACAACTTGTTTGTCGCAACATAGTATGAGTGATAATAATTCAAAACTTGATCGGGATAAATCCATATAATTCTTTTTGTATGTTAATTCTATTTGTACTAATAATTCTATCGCCTGATGTAATTGGTATAAACTTAATCGATTAACTGCTCTCGATAATAACGTACCGTGATACTTTTTGTATATTTTATATTTTTTTAATAAATTAAATAACGATTCTCCTTGGAGCATACTATACTTGATGTTAGTTAACATTAGTATCTCAGATTTAATTTTGAATAATAGTAGTTCTAAATCGACACCTACGTGTTCCAATTGTTTTAAGATACGATCAGAACGTTGTTTTTTGCCTATTAAAATCGATTCTATCCAATGGTGCATATTAAACAATGCCGAATCAGTCGCTATTTTTTTTACACGAATAAAATTTAAATTTCCATCAGGATAGATTAAAAACAGATTATGCAACGTTTGATTTAATAATGTTAAATTACCTTCATAATAATAACATAATAATTGACAAGCTAAATCTTCTATAACAAGTTTCATATTTTTAGCTTTGTTTTCCACCCACATCATCAAACGGGTATATGATGGAGTGTTGCAATCAACAAACATTCCTATTTTTCTAAAACATTGTAACCAAATATTATTTTTATTAATTTGATTTGACTCATGAACATGTAAAATTAATACTAAATCATCATGAAGAAACGAGGATAATAAAGGTACATTTTTTTTTAAAAAAGTAACAGGATAGTTTCGAGGGAATTTCAGTAAAAATATTCTACGTTTTTCAAATAAACTTGATACTCTGAATAAATTAAATATGCTCTCCCAATCGAAATACATATCCAATTCTACATTAACAGATTCATTGAAATTTAGCATTCTAGCTGACTGAACAATATTCAGATAACTATCTCTCAAAAAATAAGAATCGTTTCCGCATAGCACATAAACAGATCTCAATTTTTTTTTTAATTCTATCAACAATTGTTCTGGATATATCCAAATCATAATATATACAATGGTGAAATAAAAAATTTATGTTAAATATTTTAACAACAATTTCATATACATCCTAATTATAAAAATCTTCAAATCGTAAAAATAATTGATATATTAACTGTTGAGCCGCATCTCGATATATTTCTTTACGCATATCATGTTCTTGCATGTCATTAAACAAAACTTTTTCAGGATTTCTTATCAATGAACGATATGCATTAACATTGATAGGATAATAATTACTGTTTGGAATGAACAAATTAGTTTCTATATGCAATGTTAAACGATACTCAGCTTCTTTTCCGTTCTGAAATACAGAAGTGGTTATGCGTTTTTCTGAAGCATTGATAATGTTTAAACGAGGAATTTGTGCCTCTTGTATACACACGTTATCATTTAAATCATTTAAATCACCAAAAACATCAATACGATTTGTATTCAACTCAGTTATTATAGCCCGAGTTATCGGACCAAATGGATCGTAACTGCACAATATTATAGATCTTATAACATTTTTTTGTAATTTTTCTCCAGTACTATCTGTATACAACCGATAATTACAACTTGTGAATATAATTACAGCTACAACACTTGCAATTATTAAACAGATAATTTTTTTTATATAAACAACACCTGACATATTACTATTTTGCAATAATGTTGATCACTCTATTTGGAATGTAAATTATATTGTTTATTTTTTTTCCAATAAGATATTTGTTTAAAATTCCCTCCATTTCTAACAATTGATAAACTACATTCTTATCGCTATTCAACGGTACAAAAATCTTATGTCGCATCTTTCCATTAATTTGAACGAGAATAAGAGTGCTTTTATTTTGTATCGCTTCTGTATCTACAATAGGCCATGTTGCATTATCAATATCTTCAGAACCTCCTAAAGCTTTCCATAAAACAAAACTAATATGTGGGGTAAATGGATATAACAATCTCACTATTACTAATAACGCCTCTTGTAACACCGCTCTATCCTGCATAGTTGCTTGAGAAACATTGTGTAATGTATTTACTAATTTCATAATAGCCGATAAAGCGGTGTTAAATGCTTGTCTACGATCAATATCGTCAGTTACTTTTTCTATAGTTTTATGCACATTATATCGAATAAATTTTTGTACATGATTCAGCATTACAACACGCAATGTATCTACAGGTCCATATTGAATGTGACAATATACTAAGTTCCAAACACGTCTAAGAAAACGCCGTGCACCTTCTATTCCAGATTCTTGCCATTCCAACTTTGCTTCAATTGGAGCGGCAAACATTATAAAAAAACGCACTGCATCTGCTCCATATTTTTTAATAATTATACTTGGATCAATACCATTATTTTTTGATTTCGACATTTTGCACATTCCATCATAAATCAAATCACGTCCGTGTTTATCAGTAGCCTTTATAACGTGTCCTGTTCCGTCACGTTTTATTTTAACATTAGTTGGGTCTACCCATATATGCCGACCATCAGGGGACAAATAATAAAAAGAATCTGCTAATACCATGCCCTGACACAATAAACGTATTGCAGGTTCATCAGAATATACTAATCCTTCATCACGCATTAATTTGTGATAAAATCGAAAATACAACAAATGCATAACAGCATGCTCAATTCCACCTATATATTGATCAACTGGTAACCAATAATTAGCAGCATGCGTATTTAACATCGCTTCATTATCATGAGGACAAGTATAACGAGCGTAATACCAAGACGATTCCATAAAAGTATCAAAAGTATCAGTATCCCGAATAGCTGGTTGCCCCTTATAAGTAGTTTGAATCCAGTTAGAATACATTTTTAAAGAATTATTAATATATCTATATTCATCATCGTTATTGTTTTGTATAGTTGATATACTTTTTGGAAGAATTACTGGTAATCTATGAAACAATACTGGTTTCACAACCCCACTCGATAATGTTACCATAGGGATCGGAACCCCCCAATAACGTTGACGCGAAACACTCCAATCTTTTAAGCGATAATTAACGGCATGCTGAGCTACACCACGCTCAATTAACCATTTGGCAATCACGTTAGACGCAATACAGGAACTTAATCCATCAAATTCACCAGAATCAAATAATATCCCATCACAAATCATTGCTTGCGTTTGAATTATAACTCTTGGTTCAATTGCACTTAGATTTTTTATAACAGGTTTTATTGGTAAATTATATTTACGAGCAAATTCCCAATCTTGTTGATTATGAGCTGGAACCGATATAGCTGCTCCTACTCCATCATGTTCCACAGGTATTACAAAATTAGTAACCCAAATTGGCAATTTACTATTAGTAATAGGATGTATCGCGTAAACATTAGTAGGCACTCCTTTTTTTTCACAATAAAAAATATGTTTTGTGTTTAATTTAGCACAATCATTATTTTTTTGAATAAAATCCGCTACATTTAAATCAATTTTTGCAGCCTCTAATGTTATTGGATGATCTATAGATATAACCAAATAAGTAATGCCCATAAAAATATCTAATCGGGTCAAATATATTATCAATATATCTTTAGAATTTTCAATTTTAAAAGTGACATTTACACCCTCTGAACGTCCAATCCAATTTCGTTGCATAACTTTTACTTGTTCAGGCCAATGTATTAATTGATCTAATCCATGTAACAATTGCTCCGCATAACTAGTAATTCTTATAAACCATTGCGAAATTCTTTTATATTTTATACGAGTATGACAACGCCAACAGCAATTATTAATAACTTGCTCATTAGCCAAAACCGTTTTATGATATGAACACCAGTTTACTGATGCAGTTTTTTTATATGCTAGACCTTTTTTATATAATACAGTAAAAAACCACTGCTCCCATCGATAATATTCTGGATGACAAGTTATAAGTTCTCTACCCCAATCATACGCAAAACCTAATGATTGCAACTGACTTTTCATATAACTAATATTAGAATATGTCCAATTCGATGGATCTGTATTATTTATAATTGCAGCATGTTCTGCAGGCAATCCAAAAGCATCCCAACCTATAGGTTGTAATACATTTTTTCCAAGCATCCGTTGATATCGAGAGATTACATCGCCAATTGTGTAATTACGTACATGTCCCATATGTAAGTTTCCCGATGGATAAGGAATCATAGATAAGCAATAATATTTTTCTTTATTACTGTCTTCTATTACTGAAAAAGTCTTATTTTTATACCAATGTTTTTGCACAACACTTTCAATATCGCTTGGAGAATACGATTTACGCATAATAAATATCACAATCAATAAAAAAAATTTGTTAATTTAATTAATAATTTCCAAACTAATTAGAAATATTAATACTTACTGAATGAAAATTGTTTTTATCCAATAAAAAAATAACGATCACATACAATATATACATCATTAATAATATTTAGTCCAATTTTATTGATATTTTATAAAAATATTCATTTCATACTTAATAAAAATACAACATATAATTATTTAAGATCTCTATGTAATTCGACATTAAGCATTTTGAATTTTTAATAATATTTTTTAAAAATTAAAAAAATATATATAACAATTCCCAAAAAAAACCAAGATCCAAATTTTGCATATGGTGTCCAACCTGTGGTGGGAATAACCTGATCGCTAAGCACACCGGAAATAAACTGAGGAAGTTGTGCTTGCAGAGAGCCATCTGCATTGACAATCGCAGTAATTCCATTATTTGTGCTACATAATAAAGGCCTTCCCAACTCTAAAGCACGCATACGAGCCATTTGGAAATATTGCCATGGTCCAATAGAATTACCAAACCATGCGTTATTTGCAACAGTCAATAAAAAATCAGTATCAGATTTAAAATTATCACGTATTTGTTTACCAAAAATTATTTCATAACAAATAACAGTAGTCATCTTTATACACGACACACTCAATGGGGGTTGAAAATAACAACCTTTTTGCATGAAAGGTACAGGTATATTAAAAAAATTTAGCAGTGGTTTAAAAAACCTTTGAAATGGAAATCTCTCGGAACATAATACTAAATGATGTTTATCATACCGATTACAATTTGGGTATTTGTAGGATTCAGATTCTCCTAATACTATAACGCTATTATAATAATGATAATAGTTTTTGGAATAACGTATTCCAATAATCCCAGTAATTAAATTCGTTTGGGATTGTCTAAGTTTATGATCTAATAATGTCAAAACTATATTATGCTCAATTTCATTTCCTGGAATAGCTGATTCTGGCCAAATAATTATTTTCGTTTTTCCAAGTAAAGGTAAGGTATGGCCTATATATGTCTTCAGTATTTTTTCTACATAATTCGAATTCCATTTTATACGTTGATCAATATTGCCTTGTATCAAAGAAACATGAACAGCACGTTGTGGTTGTAAATGATACCATTGTATTCGTGTTAAGGGCCATGACAATAATAATATTGCCAAAGATACGATAGTCGATGATAATTGCGCTCTTTTGATAGAAACAGCTAATAATCCACTGATTAAAATAAGAATAAATGTAATACCTTCCACACCAAAAATAGGGGCAATACCTTTGAGAGGTCCATCAATTTGAGTATATCCAAATTGCAACCATGGAAATCCGGTAAACACATATCCCCTAATATATTCAACAATTGACCATATCACAGGAGCAGCACTTACCGTATGCCATATCGTTGCGTATGATTGCATCAACGACAATAAAACAGAAAATAATATAGGAAATAATATCAGATATAACACCAACAAAATAATTAATAAAATATTGATACAACTATACATATTACTAAACTGGTCTATACTGATATAGATCCATTTTAATCCGCTACCAAAGAATCCAACACCCCAAAAAAAAGTATACCATGCAGCTCGTCTCCACGTAGAATCTAAAATTATTTTTAATAAAACAGTTAAAGAAATGATACTAGCTGGCCAAAAATTATATGGAGAAAAACCCAAAATACCAAATGCTCCGAATAACAACACAATGAAAGACCAAAGATATTGTTTATATTTATAATATGTAGTAACAACAACAATCATGTCTACAAATTATCTTCTTTAGGTATATATGATGAGTTTTTGGGGATTTGTACAAGCAATTGCACAATACGATGACTATCTGTGAGAGTAACTTTAAACTTATAACCTAAAATATTAATAGATTCTCCATTTGAAGGTAAATGCCCAAAAGATTGCATGATAAACCCCCCAATAGTATCTATTTCTTCATTATGAAAACAGGTGTTAAACATCTTATTAAAATCTGTAACAGGGGTTAATGCGTTAATAATAAAAGTATGTTGATTTACTTGGCAAATATTAAAACTATCTTTGTTATCGTATTCATCTTCAATCTCACCAACAATTAATTCTAATATATCTTCGATAGTAATTAACCCAGACATTCCTCCAAATTCATCTATTACAATAGCCATATGACAACGTTGTAAACGAAATTCTTGTAACATCCTATCTACTCCTTTATGCTCTGGCACTACCATCGCTGGACGTACAATTTTATCAATACTACATGATTGTGATTTTTTTAATATAAATGGTAATAAATCTTTAGCAATCAACACACCTTTAATTTTATCCTGATTACCATATAAAACTGGGAATCTAGAGTGAGCAGATTCTATGATAATATTGAGTTGTTCATCCCAAGACTGAGTATTTTTTAAAAAAATAATTTGCGCCCTAGGCACCATAACATCTCTAACTTTTTGATCAACAATATCCATAACTCCTTCTAACATATCTCGAGTATCTGAATTTATCAAAGAATTTTGTTCAAAATCACGTATTAAGTTTAATAAATCATTGCGATTTTTAGGGCTACTATGAAAGAGATGATGTAATATAAAAGTGAAAAAACTTTTTTTACGAATAGAATTAACGTTCTCCTCTAAATTACTATTATTCATAATATTATTTGCTTATATCTTATAAAAAATTTAATTATCTATGCGCGACATAACAACACGTTCGATATCCACATTGTTGAAGTATACTTTTTTCTAATCGTTGCATTAATATAGCTTCTTCATCAACAATATGATCATACCCTAATAAATGTAATGATCCATGAATTATCATATGCGCCCAATGTGATCTATCATCAGGTATATTTCTTTTTTTAGATTCATATTCTATAACTTGGCGGCAAAGTACTATATCTCCAATTAGTGATGACTCAATTCCCAACGGCGGCGTAAAAGGAAAGGATAAAACATTAGTGGGATAATTTTTTTTTAAATAATACCAATTTAAATAACGCATCTCTTTTATATCCACTATACGTACAGTTAATTCTATTTTCTTTTTATGTACAGAAAATATAACAGATGCCCACGATTGCAACATTTTCCTATCAGGTAATCTATGTAAATTTTTACATGCCAACTGCAAATCGATAATCACTTTATTATTTTCCATCTATTATAATCCTTTATTATTATAATAATTCTTATCACTACTATTTATTTTATTTATAATTTAATTCATAATCATTCTTGTATGTATCTTATTATGTTGATATATATTCAAAATTCTTCTTGTTATCCCATGCTTCGTAGGCATCTATTATGCGACTTACTATTGCATGACGTACCGAATCGTCTTTAGTAAAAAAATTAAAACTAATATCTTTAATCATGGTCAAAACTTTAATGGCATGTGTTAGACCTGATGACTGATTAGGGGGTAAATCAATTTGGGTAATATCTCCTGTAATAATTACTGTAGAATGAAATCCAATACGGGTTAAAAACATCTTCATTTGAGTAATAGTCGTATTCTGACTTTCATCAAGAATAATGACAGAATCGTTTAATGTACGTCCACGCATATAAGCTAATGGAGCTACTTCTATTATATTTTTTTGTATCAATTGCTCTACTCTTTCATGTCCAAGTATATTAAATAAAGCATCATATAATGGGCGTACATAAGGATCAGATTTTTGATTAAGATCACCCGGCAAAAAACCTAATTTCTCTCCAGCTTCAATAGCAGGGCGAGTTAAAATAATATGTTTATTTATTTTACGTTCTAATAAATCTACTGCAGCAGCAATAGCCAAATATGTTTTCCCCGTTCCTGCAGGTCCTATTCCAAAAGTGATATCATGATTAAAAATATTATAAATATATTGTGTTTGGTTTTTTGTACGAGGCTTTATGATTCCATATTTTGTTGCGATGTGTATCCGATTATTACTAATTGATTTAGTGTATTTATATTGAGTTTGTAATACCTGGATTTGTTTAATAGTCAAATATACTTGCTTCGGATCTATGTCATGAATCATACCGCATTTGGTTTCTGTATCCGAATATAAAGACACCAAAACATTAGTAGCAGTATCAACTGATACTGATGTTCCTATTAATCTAAAAAAATTATCACGCCGATTGATAGTAATATTTAATTGATGTTCTAATTGCTTCAAATTATCATCAAAAGGCCCACATAGACTTATCAAACGTTTATTATTTGCTGGTTGTAACCTGATTTCTTTAGTTTTTAAATTCAAACATTACTCCTAAATTAATTGGAATAAAAACAATTGATAATAATATTTAGATTACATCAAGATGTTAAAGATAACATTGGGGAACATTATTTTTAGAAACAAAAAATCTACCATTTATAACGATAAAAACTTCTTAATATTTTCACTTTTAAATGCAACTTTTAAATTTCAAAAAATGGAAATAAACATGCCCCAAAACATTAAAAATCAATAACTTAATAAAATAACCAATATATTAATGTAATATATATAATACATATATATTTGAGGGTAAAACAATTACAATCATAAGTCAAGGACATATGATTGTAATTAAATCTGCAGATTTAAAAATATTTATTTAATTTAAAATGACTATATGTTATATATATCTGTTATCCTGAGTAGGTTGATATTTTATTACATAAAATTTTAATATCACATTAAAATACGCATATATACAGATGAACCTTTGTATTAGATCATAAAATATTATGAATAAACTATTCTGTGATGTCTTGATATTCGGAGCTGGTATCATAGGTGCATCATTAGCATTGCGTCTTTCTAAATACGGTATCAAAGTAATTATAGTAGATCATAAACATCCTGTTCCAATAAAAAAAAACCCGAATATTCGAGTTGCTGCCATTAATCACGCTTCAATAAAATTCTTGCAACAAATTAATGTATGGAAAAAAATTCCTTCTAATTTTTGTACACCATACCACTGCCTAGAAGCGTGGGAATGCCCATCATCAAAAGTAATTTTTCATTCCATGTCTGTAGGAATATCTACAATGGGATGTATCGTTGAAAATAACCGTTTACAATCAGCACTTTGGAGAAGCTTCATGAACTTCAAAACAATAACATTGTATTGCCCATCCATATTATTATCTACACATTATGACGGGTTTTGTTGGAAATCTATTCTTGATAATGGTATTATAGTTGTGAGTCGTTTATTAATAGGAGCTGACGGAATTTATTCTCAAATTCGAAAAATATTAGGAATTGGAGTAATTGGTTGGAAATATCGTCAACTTTGTATGTTACTCAGCATTAAAACAGACAAACACAAAAAGGGAACAATTTGGCAAATATTTACTCCTTATGGTCCTATAGGGTTCTTACCTTTATATAATCATTGGGGATCATTAATGTGGTACAACACTCCCGAGCGTATTCATAAATTACAACAATTGCCTATATCAATATTAGAAAAAGAAATCGAAAATAATTTTCGAAAACAACTAGGTCGCATTAGGTTACACAACATGACTGTAGTTCCATTGATTCGTCAGTGTGCACACAACTACATAACTCCAGGAGGAGCATTAGTTGGAGATGCTGCGCATTCTTTACACCCTTTAGCAGGACAAGCAATAAATTTAGGACTTCGTGATGTCATGAGTTTATCACAATTATTAATTGATTCACGTGTGTTTGACGAATATTCAAGTATTGCAGAAGTATTAACATCCTATCAAAATAGTCGTAAATACGATTCTTTCCTCATGCAATCATTCATAGATTGGTTATATATTATTTTTCATAATAATTATTTACCACTAAAAATAGCCAGAAATCTTGCATTTATGACAATTGAACGTTCTTTATATCTAAAAAAACAAATATTGAAATATGCTGTAGGCATATAGTATATGCACTAATTTTACACTAGCATCATACTATAGTGAATCTTTATAGCTGTATACTACTATAAAGATTCTCATTGAATTATTAAAAATTTAATTATTTAAATTAAAATTTATATTTATATTTTTTCCATATACACATGTATGTGTACAATACTGTTTGCTTAAGTATATTTTGAATATTCATATTGAATAATCTATTCAAACAATAAATGATTTGAACTGTAAAAATACAACAAAACATTTCGAATGTATTATATTGTTTATTAAGAAGCATAACGATTAACATAATCCAACCCCACTGGGGCACCAGGATTCGAACCTGGGAATGACGGGATCAAAACCCGTTGCCTTACCGTTTGGCTATGCCCCAATCATCCATTTAACATATCTACCTTATGTCTTGCATACTGATATTTGATTTATATTATATATGCATATTTTTTATGCTTATTCAAATAAACAAATACGGGAGACGAGACTTGAACTCGCATACTTCTCAGTATCAGATCCTAATTCTGACGCGTCTACCTATTTCGCCACTCCCGCTTGTACTGATCTGATATATAAATAGCTACGACGGGACTTGAACCTGTGACCTCAGCATTATGAGTGCTGCGCTCTGACCCACTGAGCTACGTAGCCAATATCTCTGCATATTTTTTCATCGATAACCCAATTACCAACCAAAACACAAACTCATAATATCATTATTATGCAACAACTATAAAATATCCGTCAACTTTCTTTTTATATACATATATAGGTATATTTTTAATTATTATGTAAACTTATCATTTTATTATAAAAATTATAAAATTATGTGATTTACCTGACAATCACGCTCATATAAAAAATGACAATGTCATTGATTCAAAGCAAAAAAAATAAAAGTCATCGTTTAAATAAACACTTACTATGAAAATTATTTCACATAATAACTCAATGTTATTTGTGTATTATACAATAACGTATAACTTACAGTGATTACAATTTAAAAATTGCTAATCTAACACCAAAAATTTAATCAATACAACAAACATTCCATCATGAATAGCATTTATTAAAACATATATGTCCATATGTAAGTAAATTTATAACAATGATGTATTCACTATTTTCCCATTAACAATAGTTTTTTTTATTTGATAGTCTGTATTAAAAACAGTTAAATTAGCAATCTTATTTATTTCTAAGCTACCTAAACAATGATCCATTCCAATAACTTTAGCTGGATATAAAGTAGCCATACGCACAGCTTCATCTAATGGTATTCCAGCGTATTCAACGCTATTTTTAATTGCTTGAATCATTGTTAAAGTTGATCCACTGAGTACGCCTTTACTATCCACACATCTATTATTACTATGATATATAGTTTTGTTAGAAAAAAGAAAACAAGATTTCCCCTTATTCAATCCCGCAGGACTAGTAGCATCAGTTACTAAAATTAAATGATCTCCTTTAATTTTTTTAGCATATCTAATGTTAGCCCAATGAACATGCAAACCATCTGCTATAACACTGCAATATATTTCTGGTGCATCAAAAATAGCTCCGATAACACCAGGTTCACGAGCAGTTAACGGAGGCATAGCATTAAACAAATGAGTCCCAAAACTAACACCATATGAAAAACTAAATCGGGTTTGTTTATAGGTAGCATTAGAATGTCCAATTGCAATACAAATACCTGATTTTTGTAACTTTTTAATACATGTCATGTCCAATAATTGTTCAGGAGCAAGAGTTATCTTTCTGATAACATCACTATTCTCACACAAATAATTTATCATCTCTTCTGTTGGCACACGAATCAATGTTGAGTTATGTATCCCTTTTTTTGTAGAGTTCAAAAATGGACCTTCCAAATGTAATCCTAAAGCCTGGTTGTTGTTTTGAGATAAAAAAGTACGCATGACATTAACAGCTCGTTGCATCAAAACATCATTACTAGTAATTAACGTTGGAAGAAAACTAGTACAACCCGAAAATTGGTTAGTTATTTGCATTGTTTTGAGTGTACACATTGATATTGCATTGATATGATCATTGAATTGCACACCGCCACACCCATTAACTTGTAAATCTATAAATCCAGGTGTCAACAAAAACCCTGATAAATCATGTACCTCCATGTGTTTAGGTAACTCGCTCTTCAAACAAATAGCTTTAATAAAATTATCAGAAACAATAAGCGCATGATTGTCAAGAATTTTTTTACCAGTGTATATTGTACTATTAATTAAAGCATACATATTTTAATAAACTATATTATGATCGTCTGATTATTTATTTCTAATTCTTGAAAATACTTGACTGTTTTTATTTTTAATTCCTCGGTTGATGATTCATCGCATACTAATACCGATTTAGGATGCAATTGTAAACAACTGATAGTCCACATATGATTAACGCTACCTTCAATTGCCGCTTGTACTGCTATCGCTTTATCTGCTCCAGTTGCTATTATTATTATTTCTCGTGATTCCATTAATGTAGCAATTCCAATAGTTAATGCAAATTTAGGAACAGAATCAATATTATTTTTGAAAAACTTAGCATTTGATATACGAGTTTCTTTACTCAAGTTTTTAAGTCTAGTACGTGACGCTAAAGAAGAACCAGGCTCATTAAAAGCAAGATGTCCATCACTACCAACTCCTCCTATCAGCAAATGCATACCTCCATATAATTTTATTTTTTCTTCATATCGTTTGCATTCATCCTCAATATTGTTAGTATTTCCATTTAAAACGTATACATTTTTTTTAGGGATATCAATATAATTAATAAAATTTGTATGTATAAACGTATAATAACTGTTTGAATCTGTACAAGATAAACCAAGATATTCATCCATAGTAAATATCACTACATATTTAAAACTTACTTGATTAGATCGATACATTGTTATAATATTCTCGTAAGTCTTTATTGGAGTTCTTCCTGTTGGTAAACCTAATACAAACGGATTGTCGAAGGTAGGATGAAAAGCATTAATACGATTAACAACATAATGCGCAACCCATTGAGCAACGTGATCAGAGGTACCTAAAAATACAACTCTCATGTAAGAATCCTTATTTAATTGGGTTGATAATGAAATCATCCTATATTTTATTGTTAAAACTAATACAAATACTACAAATTCTACGCATCTGCATTAGTAGTAAATATGATGTGATATCTTGTAAGTATAAAGATCAGAATTTTATTGATGCAATACTGAAAATAATAAAAAACCATGAAAATTAACATATCTCACTGCGTAGCTGATTCAATATCAATATACCAATAATTATTGAGTAATAATATGACCAACACGCGATGATTCCTCGATTATTTTAATACTTCAATATATGTGTTTATTTCTATTTATACAAACGTTCCATACATTTATTCTAATGAAATGAGCATTCCTACTTGCTATAATCATCTTTAAATCAATATCCACTCTCAATTCACTTCAACAACATCATTGCACTTATTCTAAAACTGTCATGAATATATTATATTGCATATAGATATAGAAAAATTACAACATCAAAATAACGTTTGAATTATTCTCAATTTATGTACAAACAAATATCTACAGCATTACAATTTTTCTTACTTTATAACAAAATAATCTTAAAGACCATAGTATCTCTATAAAAATATGTAAATACAAATTATGTTTATTTCCATATGTAAATCATACATTATTAATATAAAAAATAAAATCCATTATTACATAATTTATATCGCAATTATTTCACACAATATATCTACATTTAAATAACAATTACAACAACGAAATATTTTAAATTCTAATTTATGTGTTTATTAACACATTACACAAGCGCATGTTATAATTTTATAAAAAAATTATATTCTTTAATAATTTTTATATTTTCCATATAATAATCTTAATTCAATATCATCACCGATAATAATAAAGATATTTTTCCTACGGATTAACACAATAATTATATATTTACAAAAAGGATAAAAATGAAGACTCTCATGAATTATCGACCTAATTTTATCAACCATATTATTGATAAAGATTTAAAATTAAAAAAACATTTTAACGTACGCACACGATTTCCTCCAGATCCTAATGGACATTTACATATCGGACATGCTAAAGCTATTTGTCTTAATTTTGGTATTGCCCAATATTATCACGGTCAATGCAATTTACGGTTCGATGATACCAATCCAGAGACAGAACACGAAAAATATATTGAAGGTATAAAATATGACATTCAATGGCTTGGCTTTATGTGGCATGGAGATGTACATTATTCATCTGATTATATTGAAGAATTACATAATTATGCTATTAAATTAATTAAAAAAGGATTAGCATATGTAGATGAATTATCTACGGACGAAATTAGAAAATACCGAGGAACATTAACACGTTCTGGTAAAAATAGCCCATACCGATCTCGTAGTATTAAAGAAAATTTAATGTATTTTTCTAAAATGCGTCATGGAGATTTTCTAGAAGGCGGAGCGTGTTTGCGCGCTAAAATTAATATGGCCTCTTCTTCTATGGTGATGCGAGATCCAGTATTATATCGTATTAAATACACTCCACATCATCGTATTGGAAAAAAATGGTGTATTTATCCAACATACGATTTTAGTCATTGCATTTCAGATGCAATAGAAGGTATCACTCATTCTTTGTGTACTTTAGAATTCCAAGAGAATCGCATTTTATATAACTGGATATTAAATAATGTTGATATAGATATACACCCTGATCAACATGAATTTTCTCGTCTTAATTTAAAATATATAATCACATCTAAACGTAAACTTAATATATTAGTTACAAAAAACATAGTTAATGGATGGGATGATCCTCGAATGCCTACTATTTCTGGATTACGACGTAGAGGATATACAGCCAGATCAATTCGAGAATTTTGTCATCGCATCGGTATCAGTAAACAAGAAAGTCAAATAGAATTATCACTTTTAGAATCATGTATTCGTGCAGATTTAAACAAACATGCGCCACGACTAATGGCGGTGATCAACCCAATAAAAATTATCATTAACAATCTTCCTACAGGATATGAGGAAATAATAGAAATGCCGAATCATCCTAATAACTCTAATATGGGAGTTCGTCATGTCGTTTTTAGTCAAGAAATTTTTATTGATCATTTTGATTTTAGTGAAATATTAAATAATAATGATAAATGTTATAAATTAACTTTGGGACAAGAAATACGATTAAGATATGCTTATGTCATAAAAGCAGAGGACATCAAAAAAGACAAAAACGGGAATATTATTTGTATTTATTGCAGTTACGACCCACTTACTTTAAACAAAAATCCAACAGATGGTAGAAAAATTACTGGAGTAATACATTGGGTATCGGCGACCAGGAACATATCAGCTGAATTTCGTCTATACGACAAATTATTTACTCATCCCAATCCTTCTATTGCAACCAATTGGATTACCAATATCAATCCTAAATCTTTAATAATTTCTCGAGGAGTTGTTGAAGAAAATATAATTTACTCCTATAGTCCTGGTCCGTATCAAATTGAACGAGAAGGGTATTTCATTATAGACCGCCACTACTCTAAAGCATCTCATCTAGTATTAAATAGAACCGTAACCTTAAAAGAATCTAAACATTACTAAATAAATAAATTCAAAACTATTATACAATCATGTCTGGACAATCTTCTATGCACTAATAATACTGCCTTCAATCACAATTCCCAACTAGCTCCCAAAAACCCATTACATCCCAGGGTACATAAAACCCCAAAGAGAGTAACCTGTAATCATTCTAATTGTATACACAAAATTATCAATGCAATTATTTTTATTTGTTGTAATTGTAAATATTCATTTCATTCCGAATTTGATTCACCCAATGTTGTACACGAATCTCTGTCATTTCAGGTTGACGATCTTCATCAATAGCTAATCCTACAAACTTATCTGTACCAATTAAACTTTTTGAAGTATCAAAATGATAACCAGATGAAGACCATAATCCTGTAACAATAGCTCCGTTTTTCAAAATAATATCATATAAAATACTCATTGCATCACAAAAATATTCCGAATAATCTTCTTGATCTCCGCATCCAAAAATTGCTACTTTTTTTCCAGAAAAATCAATATTTCTTAGCACAGGTAAAAAAGCATCCCAATCACATTGCGGTTCTCCGTAATACCAAGTGGGGATTCCAAATAATAAATTATCATAATTTTCTATGTCTTCTTTAGAACTCATAGCTATATCAAAAACATCTGCAATACTTTTTCCTAACTGTGTCCGAATCATTTTAGCAAGTTTTTCAGTATTACCCGTATCACTACTAAAAAAAATACCTACTAACGCTGATTTCATAATATTTCAACCTTATATATTGTATAGTATAAATCACATTTTTATCATCAATCAAAACGCATACAATTTCATTCAATATCGCATCAAAATATCAATACAATTCACATGTTTATATAATCATTTATGATGACACATAATCAATTGTAATAGATCGTTAACATCTTTTATTTTTGAATTACATAAATTTTTGAAAAATAATATATAAAATATACCATATATTTTAAAAATTAATGCATAATAAATTCACTAATCGCACTTAACACATCCACGGGATTATCCCAATGCACCCAATGCCCTGCATTAGGTATCATACAAATGCGCGCCTTCGGAAATTGATGGTAAATATCATTTAAAAAACGATTATCGAGGTACGCAGATAATGCACCTCTAATAAATAATGCTGGACCCCACCAAGTTTGGTATGTATTCCAACCACTAATATGAATATAATTATTTCTAATGGATGAAAAATTAAAAATCCAAGATCCCTGACGAAAAGATTTCAATAAAAAAAATATTAATGATTGATCGAGACAATACTGCCGCATAAGAAGCGCAGCTTCATTTCTATTTTTTACTCCAAAGATATTAACACGCTCAATTGCATGAAAAATATTATCGTGACTATGTATATCGTATTTTATTGGAGCTATATCAATAATCACGACTTTGGTTATGCGGTGAGGAGCCAACATACACAATTTCATTGCAACTTTACCGCCCATTGAATGGCCAATAATTATGCATTTATCTATTAACAACCGATCTAGCAAATCTAAAATATCTTGCGCCATTACCGAATAATTCATAAATCGTTCATGAGGAGAACGACCATGATTACGTAAATCAACTTGCACGACACAACAATACCGAGCTACTCCTTCTGCAATAATCCCAAGATTATTAAGATCACCAAAAAGCCCATGAAGCATTATGACTGGAGTTTTTGTTAATGCAGAGTTAAGCATTTGCAATCGATAATTAAGCTGCATATAGTATAATACTTATTATTAATAACACTGTAATATTTGTTTATCATTACCTAAACAATATTATATATTTAGTACGACGTATCAGGATACCTAATGAAATGATACAAGCTTACATTTTTTCATAAACTTTTATATCATTAATTCACAAGTATGAATGTAATATTTTTAAAATTAACCTAACATAGTTATCAAAACATGTTTTAATATTCCTGTACATTAAAGACTAGAAATACCAATGCATCTAATAAACCTAATGATAATATATCACAATATTTTTAAAATTTCAAAAACAATCAATATAGGAGATTTTCACATGAAAAACCATATCCGTTCTGGACAACTAGCGTCACATAATGAAATTATTAATACGTCTCAATTAATAACACAGTATTACACTTTATCTCCAGATCCAAATAATGACGCTCATAATGTTCTATTTGGTACTTCAGGTCATAGGGGTAGTTCTCAGCGATACAGTTTTAACGAAGCACACGTATTAGCAATTAGCCAATCAATCGCACAAGTACGTGCACAACAAGGTATAACAGGACCATGTTACATTGGAAAAGATACGCACGCTCTTTCTGAACCAGCGTTCATATCTGTAATTGAAGTATTAGCAGCTAATTTTGTTGATGTTATTATTCAAAAAAATAATGGTTACACTCCAACCCCTGTTATTTCACATGCTATCACTCAATATAATAAAAATCATCGCAATGATCATTCGAAAAAAGCTGATGGCATCATCATCACTGCTTCTCATAATCCACCTGAAGATGGGGGTATAAAATATAACTCAATATACGGGGGGCCAGCTTCTAGCGATATAACTCGCTCAATTGAACAAATCGCTAATAAATTTTTAATAAATAATTTACAACACGTGCATCGTATGACATTGCATAATGCTTGGAAAAGCGGTTATATACACACACAAGATTTCATTCAAAATTATGTAAAAAAACTATCTACAATAATTAACATGCAAGCTATAAAAGCATCCGGTTTAAAATTAAGAGTACATCCATTAGGTGGGTCAAGTATAGATTATTGGCAAAATATTGCCCAATATTATCAATTAGATTTAAATTTAATCAGTGAAAAAATTGATAAAACTTTTAGTTTTATGCATCTTGACTATGATGGCTGCATCCGAGTAGACTGTTCTTCTGAATTCGCCATGGCTGGAGTATTAATAAAACCACATGATAACTTTGATTTGATTTTAGTTAATGATCCAGACTGCGATAGACATGGAATTATTACTCCTCTTGGTTTGATAAAACCCAATCATTATCTTATTATTGCAGCACATTACCTTTTCAACAATCGCCCATTATGGCATAATCATCCACTGTTCATAGGAAAAACTTATGTATCTAGTATTATGATGAACCGCGTAGCATGTAATCTATCTCGTCCACTGATAGAAGTGCCAGTAGGTTTTAAGTGGTTTGTACAAGGATTATTTAATAGTTTCTTCGGTTTTGTAGGCGAAGAAAGCGCAGGAGCATCTTTCTTAGATTTTTATTGTTCTCCCTGGTCCACAGATAAAGATGGGTTAATTATGTGTCTATTAGCAGCTGAAATGATTGCTATCAACGATAAATCCTTCCACGAGTATTATGACCGATTAGTTCAAAATTTTGAAATATCTAATTATAATCGTATTCAATTACCTATTAATTACGCACAAAAATCCCTTATCTCCAAGACATTATTTAATCAAATTAATATGACAGAACTAGCAGATGATCCTATTATTCAGATCATCAATATAAGTTCATCAAAAAATCAAATATCCATGGATGGCGTAAAAATCATCACCCACAATGGTTGGGTGGCGTGTCGATTGTCAGGCACCGAACCAGTATACAAAATTTATTGTGAAAGTTTTTTAAGTGTTTCTCATAAAAAAAAGATTGAAAAAGAAATAATAAGCGTCATCAACAATATCATTAACTAACCCTAAAATAGAAGATACACGATACTATATTCGATACAGCAGTTACTACTATATAATTACAGATTATTAAACTTTTAATTGTTATTTAACAAAAACCTCATAATCAATAATACGAAATAGACATAAATAAAAAAATTATATATACATATATACGTTATTGCTGTGAACACTTAGGATTTCACAGAGAAGTTTATGTGTTCGTTATTCTTGAACTAAAAAACATAGACACGCACGATCCTGATCAATGTTATTGATTACTATATTGTTTGTTTAAAATATTATAAAACATAATACTATACTCATAGACATAAAGCATTCATGTTTTTAAAACGATCCTTAAATAGGACATACGCTTTAAACTAAAACTGTATTCAAACAAAATATGAATCATGCAAAGAACATTGTTAATGTAACAGTTTTTTAATTAATTTACATGAAATATGTGACCTAATTATTACTTACAATATATTTGATACACTACCAACATAAAACATAATTGGAGTATGTGGTTATCCAGTTTATCCTTACATATGGTTATATATGTTTGTCCCTATTTTTTCCAGATCTATATATATATGCTATATCAACGATACTTTATATATATGAATCAGTTGGTAAACTTACATGAAAATGATCATATATATATCTAAACCATTATTCGAAGAATCGATTACATATTCTTCAAAATTAAAAATAATACACTCTTTCTCATTACGAGAAAACATATATGGATATCAACATACAAATTTATTGCTAACCTTAAAATTAAGAGCATAAACAATAATACATTGTATAAAAACCAAAAACTATACATACTATGCTCAATACAAAACAACTTATTTATATTTTAATGTTTTTATTTTGAAACACGGCTAGCACATTATTGAACAATTAAAAAATCAACATTATTAACTCAATTGGGATATTTGTTATTTTGACAACTATTTTTTTTTTGCAATAAAAATAAATTTTATTAGACCGTCTAAACGGTCGCACACAACATCAATAATCACAAATAATATATCCACAATTTCTTAGTTCTTTATCTTTTATGAAATAAGACAAATCAATATTCAATAACACCAAAACAACACAATTTTTTTTTTGCAACAAGAATATTTTCAAAATACAACATCATTATCATGTGAACTCTATGTTTCTTCTGATCACATGTTATCATTAATGATATCTTCAGATATTATCATATATAATTCAACTCATAAATATTTGGTACATTCAATAATATATTGAATATCAAGATGCTACAAACATTTTAAATACTAAAACTCAATACTTTAGTAAATCAATTATCATATTTTAAATCTATTATTTTTTAGTTATTTTCTGAGTAAGGTAAAAACAAAATTCATGATCTATCTCACTTTCGTTATTACATACACGTACCCTTTTGAAAATTAAAAATCGAATTTTATTCCAAATTTTATAATATTATTAAATTGTTAATAATATACAAGATATGATATTATCCATAATCTAATCATTTGTTATGACAGCAAATCGATTAGTACAACATACAGATATCAAAATAAAAAATAATATATATATATTATATATTCAAAAAATAATTACACTGTATAAGATGTAATTGTAATAACATCTATCTTTGTACTATTAATTATCTATATTTTGTGACATTTTAACTATATAAAGTATGTCGCTGCAAAAAATATGCAATACTATTATATATTTGAGAGTATTTATATGATCAAAAAAAATCAAAGACCAATATATCTAAATATTAGAACTATACGATTTCCTATCACTGCTATTGCTTCTATTTTACACAGAATCTCGGGAATTCTATTATTCATAACAATTGGACCAATTCTTTGGATATTAAAATTGTCTTTATCTTCTAATAATGATTTTTGCAAAATTCATCAGTTTCTATTGATGAATCATTATATTTCTCAGTTTTTATTTTGGATAGTTATGATCCTACTAAGTTATCATGTATTTGCTGGTATTCGTCAGATATTAATGGATTTCGGATGTTTACACCAAACATTACTAATGGGTAAAATGAGTGCAAAAATTATATTTATTTTGACTATTTTGTTGTCTATTTTCATTGGAATCTTAATATGGTGTCCATTAAATCAATCTTGAAATGTCATGGAGTACACGAATGGTTGCTGGTACGAATGTCTGCCATATGGATATTGCTATACATTATATATATTTCTATTTTTATTATTTTTTCTAACAACTTATCTTATGATCAGTGGTATGATTTCTTCAGCAAGAAGACCACTAAAATATTTAGCATCATAACTTTATTGTCTGCCCTAAGTCATGCTTGGATTGGTATGCGCCACATATTAGAAGACTATATAACATTGCCAGTATTAAGACAATTAGGAATATGGGTAACCGGTTCTATATTGTGCGTATACTTATTTTTTGGAATTATTATCATTTGGAGTATATAGATGCATCAAATACCAGTTAAAGAATTTTTTTCTGTTGTTATAGGAGCTGGCGGAGCAGGTATGCGCGTTGCATTACAGGTTTCTAAAATGGGGTTTTCTTGCGCCTTAATATCCAAAGTTTTCCCTATACGTTCACATACAGTATCTGCTCAAGGAGGAATTACAGTTGCTCTTGGCAATAATCACGAAGATGATTGGCAATGGCATATGTACGATACTGTGAAAGGATCTGATTACATAGGAGACCAGAATGCTATTGAATATATGTGTAAAACAGGACCTAAAGCGGTATTAGAGTTAGAGCATATGGGGTTACCATTCTCTAGACTACAAAATGGTCGTATTTACCAACGTCCATTTGGAGGACAAACTTTATATTACGGAAAAAAACAAGCAGCACGTACTGCCGCAGCTGCTGATCGTACCGGACATGCACTATTACATACCTTATATCAACAAAATTTAAAAAACAAAACAACTATATTTTCAGAATGGTACGCGTTAGATTTAGTAAAAAATCAAGATGGAAGAATACTTGGTTGTATTGCTTTTTCTATTGAAACAGGAGAATTAGTATATTTTAAAGCACGTGCTACAGTGCTTGCAACTGGAGGGGGGGGACGCATTTATCAATCTACCACCAATGCTCATATCAATACAGGAGATGGAATGGGCATGGCGTTACGAGCAGGTATTCCTGCTCAAGATATGGAAATGTGGCAATTTCATCCCACTGGAATAGCTGGTGTCGGAATCTTAGTAAGCGAAGGATGCCGTGGTGAAGGAGGATATCTTTTAAATATTGAAGGAGAAAGATTTATGGAACGATATGCTCCCAACGTAAAAGATTTAGCTGGACGAGATGTGGTAGCTCGAGCAATCATGCTGGAAATTCAAGAAGGACGAGGTTATTCAGGTTCATGCGGCCCTCATGTTAAATTAAAGATAGACCATTTGGGAAAAGAATTATTAGAATTACGATTACCTGGTATTTTGGAATTAGTACGTACTTTTTCTTATATAGATCCCGTAAAAGAGTTAATTCCAGTATTTCCTACCTGCCATTATATGATGGGTGGCATTCCTACGACAGTACACGGAGAAGTAATTACTATAAATAATGCGGGTGAAGATACGATAGTTCCAGGTTTATTTGCGGTTGGAGAGACTGCTTGTGTATCAGTACACGGAGCTAATCGACTAGGTGGAAATTCTTTATTAGATTTAATCGTATTTGGACATGCTACAGGAAAATGTATACAAACATATTTATCAGAAGAAGAATGGCCTACTCGTGGTCCTACTAATTCTGATATAGAAAAATCGTTAGCTCGTTACACTCGTTGGAATAGCAACAAATCGAGCGTAACAGAAAATCCAGTAACAATACGTCAAAATTTGCAATCATGCATGCAAAGCAATTTCTCCGTCTTCAGAGAAGAACAAAACATGCTGAAAGGATTGGAAGAACTAAAAGAAATACGTACCCGATTAAATTGTGCAATTTTATCAGATAAATCTTATACATTCAACACACAACGTGTTGAATGTTTAGAATTAGACAATTTATTAGAAACTGCTTATGTAACTGCTATGGCTGCTATTTTTAGAACCGAGAGCAGAGGAGCTCATAGCCGTTATGATTTTCCCATGCGTGATGACAAAAATTGGTTGTGTCATACATTATATTTACCAAAAAAAGATATTATGACTCGTCGTAATGTGAATATGCAACCAAAATTTCGCCCTCCTTTTCCCCCGAAAACCCGTGTTTATTAAAAAAATGGAGTTTAAATATGCAAATTAAATTTTCCATTTATCGTTACAATCCTGAAATGAGTAAAAATGCCTACATGAAACATTATACACTTAATTTATTATACGTGAAAAATATGACGTTATTAGATGCCTTAATTAAATTGAAAGAACAAGATTCAACTCTAACATTTCGTCGTTCTTGTAGAGAAGGGGTATGCGGTTCAGATGGCATGAATATAAATGGTGTAAACAACCTAGCATGTATTACTTCATTAAAAAGATTATATGATAGTAATCATCAGAATGCAATTGTAATACGTCCATTATCTGGATTTCCAATAATTCGTGATTTAGTAGTAGACATGAGTCAATTCTTTCTTCAATATGAAAGAATACAACCGTTTTTAATTAATAACCACTCTGACCAACAATCTCAGTTACTTCATGAACATTTACAATCTCCAGAAGAACGCTCTAAATTAGATGGATCTTATGAATGTATATTATGTGCATGTTGCTCCAGTTCTTGCCCTTCCTTTTGGTGGAATCCAGATAAATTTATTGGTCCCGCTGGATTATTGACTTTATATCGTTTTTTAATGGATAGTCGTGATACTAATGATAAAGAACGATTACAACTCTTAAAAGATTCTTTTAGTATTTTTCGTTGTCATAATATTATGAATTGCGTTAATGTATGTCCTAAAAAACTAAATCCAGCTAAAGCTATAGGTCATATTAAACGAATATTAGCAAAAAACTTAATTGGTATACATAACATTTAAGAGAACGACAATCATTATTTGATCGTACTTTACAATAAATAATGCGCAATAACACTTCAAACGAAGTGCTATATATATCTATGTATGATTACAGTATCTGATAAAATCAAAAATCAATTACTTATAATATAGTAAAATACTTTATTAAACTAATTACTTAACATTAAGTATTAAAAAATAAATGTAATAAATAAAATACAAGGATTTTAATATGTATAATGACACACTGAAAAATTGGTTAAATTCTTCTTATTTATCAAAAAATAATCAATCTTACATAGAACAAATTTATAAGGATTTTTTAAAAAATCCTGATTCCATAGATTCTAGTTGGATTAAAGTTTTTAAACAATTATCTATTGAAAAAAATTATGAAGATCAATCTTCTGATAATCTAAAAAACAACACATATTCTCAATTAAAACACAACATTGCACCTCTTGATACAGACGTACATATCAAGATCTGCGATAATATTACTTATATACGAATATTGCAATTAATAAATTCTTTCAGAATATATGGGCACCAATGCGCCACATTAGATCCTTTACAATTACGAAAAAATGAATACAAAAACTATCTGTTAGACTTAGAGAGTTATAATGCTGTTTTACAAAATATTCATAAAAAATTCGATATGACCCATTTCGGAATAAATAAAGAATCAATGACCTTGTCAGAAATATATGAATTTCTTAAACAAACTTATTGCGGGCCCATAGGTATTGAATACATGCATATTCTTGATATAAATACAACGCGGTGGATTCAGAATTACTTTGAATCTACAGCGGGAGTATTTAACTTTCATTCCGAAGAGAAAAAACAATTCCTTGAAGAAATTATTGCGGCAGAAGGAATAGAACGTTATTTAGGAACAAAATTTCCAGGAGTTAAAAGATTTTCATTAGAAGGGGGCGATGTTTTAATCCCTATGCTAAAAGAAATTATACGTCATTCCGTTTGCCATCATAACATCAAAGAAATATTCTTAGGAATGGCTCACCGTGGCCGTTTAAACGTATTAATTAATATTTTAGGTAAAAATCCTCAAGATCTATTTAACGAATTTTCTAATAAACACCATACTATTCGCGGTAGTGGCGACGTCAAATATCATCAAGGGTTTTATTCAGATATTACAATTAATGGAGAAGTCGTACATTTATCTTTATCATGCAATCCTTCTCATCTGGAGATTGTGAGCCCAGTAGTCATGGGATGCGCTCGAGCTCGGATTGATCAATTGATTCTTGAAGCAACTGATCACGATAAAAAAGACCATAATATAGTACTTCCAGTCACAATACATGGAGACGCAGCAATTAGCGCTCAAGGTATTGTTCAAGAAACTTTTAACATGTCTAAAACTCATGCTTATGATGTAGGAGGTGCACTGCATATCATTATTAATAATCAAATAGGATTTACAACATCAAATATCCATGACATTCGTTCTACTCAACATTGCACAGATATCGCAAAAATGATACAAGCTCCTATATTCCATGTTAACGCAGATAATGTAGATGCAGTCGTTTATGTTACTCGCGCCGCATTAAGTTTTCGCAATACATTTAAACGCGATGTAATAATTGATTTAGTATGTTACCGTAGACACGGACACAATGAAGCTGACGAACCAAGTGTGACTCAACCTATTATGTATAAAAAAATTCGTAATCATCCAACGGTACTAAATATTTATTCTGATTTTTTAAACAAAAATGGAATTATTAGTGCAAATGAAAGTTCTAAAATGATTAATACATATCGTGAAAAATTAGAAAAAGAACATTGTGTTCTGCATCAATGGATGCCAGTGCATATTCGTACTTCTTTACATACAAATAGATTACATAATAACAAAAATATTCTGAATTCTAATAAAATAAACACCCAATACTTAAAAAATTTAGCCTATCGTATCAACGATATTCCATCAAGTATCGCTATGCATTCTAGAGTAAAAAAAATTTATGATGAAAGAATAGAGATGGCTTTAGGTAATAGATTGTTTGATTGGGGATCAGCAGAAGTTCTAGCATACGCTACTTTGCTAGATCAAGGAATTTCTATTCGTTTATCTGGAGAAGACGCCGCTCGAGGAACTTTTTTTCATAGACATTCTGTAATACATGATCAAAATGATGGTACAAAATACATCCCTTTAACACACTTGATTAATACAGACAATAAAAAAGGGTCTTTTTTTATATGGAATTCAGTATTATCCGAAGAAGCATCTTTAGCTTTTGAATACGGTTATTCCAGTTTAGCACATAATATGTTAGTCATTTGGGAAGCACAATTTGGAGATTTTTCTAACGGAGCGCAAATTGTTATCGATCAATTCATTAGTTCTGGTGAACAAAAATGGGGGCAATTATGCGGTTTAGTGATGCTTTTACCTCACGGATATGAAGGACAAGGCCCGGAACATTCTTCTGCTCGTATAGAACGATATTTACAATTGTGTGCTGAATATAATCTACACATCTGTATACCTTCCACCCCAGACCAAATGTACCATATATTACTTCAACACGCAACATGCGATATTAATTTAAAAAAACCACTGATTATTATATCCCCAAAATCTCTACTGAGACATCCCATGGTAACTACTTCATTAAAAAATTTAGTATATGGATCATTTAAAACGGTCTTTAACGAAATTGATAATAATATCATTTCAAATAAAATCAATCGTGTGATAATATGCTCTGGAAAAGTATATTATGACCTATTGAGTCAACGACGTAAAAATAAACAATATAATATAGCCATTATTCGCATTGAACAACTATATCCTTTTCCTTATACAAATATACAGGCTATTTTCGATTCTTATTTGAATGTACAAGATTTTGCTTGGTGTCAAGAAGAACCTAAAAATCAAGGGGCTTGGTATTACATACAAGATTGTCTACATAACATAATGCCTTCAAATATTACATTAAATTATATAGGACGTCCTGATTCCGCTGCACCTGCAGTAGGATATTTTTCAGTGCATCAACAACAACAAAAAAAATTAATTGATGATGCATTAAATCTAAATTAATTTTTTTTAAAAAGGATAAAAAATGAGTAATATTGACATTTTGGTTCCCAATTTACCCGAATCAGTTGCAGACGCTACTGTTGCTGTTTGGCATAAAAAACCAGGAGATACAGTTCAACAAGATGATATTTTGTTGGAAATTGAAACAGATAAAATTATGCTAGAAGTTCCTGCTCCAAATACAGGAGTATTAGAATCAATTTTAGAACAAGAAGGATCAACAGTAACATCCGGACAAATTTTAGGACGTTTAAATATCGATCATCTTTTTTTTCAAAAAGATACAAAAAAAATATTTCAAGATCA
Organism: Blochmannia endosymbiont of Camponotus sp. C-003; assembly: GCF_023585685.1. NCBI lineage: Bacteria > Pseudomonadati > Pseudomonadota > Gammaproteobacteria > Enterobacterales > Enterobacteriaceae > Candidatus Blochmanniella > Blochmannia endosymbiont of Camponotus sp. C-003. The sequence goes on along the minus strand of NZ_CP097764.1, from coordinate 237,661 downwards.
AAAATCTACTACTTCCGTTACATTTCAGGAAGATATTATAGCTCAAAACAAAGAAAATCATAACATTTTAACTCCGTCGATTCGAAAACTAATAGCAGAACATAATTTACATCCAAAAAATATTCAAGGCACTGGAATCAAAGGACGTCTAACTCGTCAAGATATAGAAGCACATATTCGTTCCGAAAAAAAAATACATTATACTGACCAAAAAAATAATAAAAATATTACGCATGATTATGATTATGATGACATAAAAAATACGCACAACGATCGCAAAGAAACACGTATTTTAATGAATCGCTTACGAAAAAAAATATCAGAACGCTTACTATCTGTAACTAATACTACAGCTATGTTAACTACTTTTAATGAAGTGAACATGCAACCTATCATAAAATTGAGAAAGAAATATGGAGAATTATTTGAAAAACGTTATGGCATTAAATTAGGCATCATGTCTTTTTATGTAAAAGCAGTTTTAGAGGGATTGAAACATTTTCCCGAAATTAATGCATCCATTGATGGAGAAGAAATAGTATATTATCACTATTTTGATATAAGCATTGCAGTATCTACAGTACGTGGTTTAATTACCCCAGTACTACGAGATATTGATACATTAAGCATGTCCGATATAGAGAAAAATATCAAATATTTAGCTGAAAAAGGAAGGGACGGAAAACTAACAATTGAAGAATTAAGTGGAGGTAATTTTACCATTACTAATGGCGGAGTTTTTGGGTCATTAATGTCTACTCCTATTATCAACCCTCCCCAAAGTGCAATTCTTGGTATGCATGCAATAAAAGACCGACCCATAGCTCAAGATGGACAAGTAGCAATATTGCCTATGATGTATTTAGCCTTATCATACGATCATAGATTGATAGATGGAAAAGATTCGATAAAATTTCTAGTATACATCAAAGAGTTATTAGAAGATCCAACGCGCTTATTTTTAGAAATATAATAATATTATACATAAATACATTTTATATTCTTATATTTTGTAATCAATTAGCACCATTACTATTAACTAAATTATTATTTTAATTTAAACATCACAATACATACGATCACATACTATGAACTTATATGAATATCAAGCAAAAAAACTAATGGTAAAATACAATTTACCTATTTTAAAAGGTTTTGTATATGGTACCATAAATGATATAGAGCATGCTATTGTAGCAAATAGCATAGGTAGTGGCCCATGGGTAGTAAAATGTCAAATACAAGCAGGAGGACGCGGGAAATCAGGTGGAGTGTGTATCGTACACTCCTCAAAAAAATTATTATCATTTTCTAATAAATGGATTGGAAATAGATTGGTAACATATCAAACTGACGATATCGGAGAATTAGTGTGTTCTGTTTTAATAGAACCAGCTGTGAAGATTATTCATGAACTTTATTTAAGCGTATCAATTGATAGAGATGCATCCCAAATAATATGCATGGCTTCTACGCAAGGTGGAGTAAACGTTGAAATGACAGAAAAAACAACATCTAATCTCATTCACAAAATTATCATAAATCCTTCAGTTGGAATATATCCTTATCAAGGACGAATATTAGCATGTAAATTAGGATTATCTGGATCCAAAATAAATCAATTCTCCAGAATTATTGTCAGCACAACAAATATGCTTATTGAAAATGACCTAACGTTAATTGAAATTAATCCGTTAGCTATTACTGATGATGATCATTTTTGTTGTTTAGATGCTAAAGTAATTATAGATCAAAATGCTATATTCAGACAATCAAATTTATTAAACACATGCACGATCAATAAACCAGATAATACACTGAATTTTAATTATATTCCCTTAGAGGGAAATATTGGGTGTATGGTCAATGGTGCTGGATTAGCGATGGCTACTATGGATGTAATCAAATCAATGGGTGGGATTCCTGCCAACTTTTTAGATATTGGAGGAGGTGCTAATAAAGAATGCATAATATCAGCTTTTAATATGATTTTAAAAAATACTAAAGTATTAGCGATACTTGTAAATATTTTTGGAGGAATTGTATGTTGTGACCTAGTTGCTGAATGTATCTTAACTGCATTATCTAAACATACTTCAAAATACATCCCTATCATAGCTCGATTGGAAGGAAATAATTCTACATTAGGTTCTAATCGATTAATCAATAGCAAACTCAATATTTTTGTTACGAATAATTTAATTCATGCAATTCAAAAAATTGTAACCGCGGTGAACTTAAAAAATGTCCATTTTAATTAACAAAGATACAAAAATAATTTGTCAAGGATTTACTGGTAAGCACGCCAGTTTTCATTGTCAACAAGCATTAAACTATGGTACTAAAATAATAGGCGGAGTTACTCCAGGGAAAGGAGGCAACATCCATCTTGGATTACCCATATTTAACACTGTTGATCAGGCAATAAATAACACTAACGCAACAACCTCTATTATTTATGTACCCGCTCCTTTCTGTAAGGATGCAATTTTAGAATCAATTGATGCTGGTATTAAACTAATTGTTTGTATTACCGAAGGAATTCCAATATTGGACATGTTATTAATAAAACAACAATTAAAAAAATATAACACATGTACGATGATTGGACCAAATTGTCCAGGAATTATTACTCCAGGCCAATGTAAACTTGGCATCATGCCAAGTGACATCCATAACCCAGGATGCATAGGAATTGTATCTAGATCAGGTACTTTAACATATGAAGTAGTAAAACAAATCACTGATCTTGGATTAGGTCAGTCTACGTGTGTCGGTATTGGTGGCGATCCAATACTTGGATCTGATTTTATTGATATATTATCATTATTTGAACAAGACCCTCAAACATCATTAATGGTAATGATTGGTGAAATAGGAGGTAGATCTGAAGAAAAAGCAGCAACATATATTAATAAATATATTAAAAAACCAGTGGTTGCATATATTGCTGGTACCACGGCTCCTAAAGGGAAACGTATGGGGCATGCAGGAGCCATTATTTCTGGAATTGGCAGCACTGCTTATGAAAAATACGAAATACTGTCTAAATCAGGAGTACATATTGTAGATAACTTTATTAAAATTGGTCAATTCATTAAATCCATTAATAAACAACAATAAACATTACATATCAAAACACATATACACAGGTATACTATAATATAATATTGATAACTACAATAACCTACATCATAATAATAACAAGGTCCAACATGATTAATGTTGTTGTATTGTGTTCAAACTGATAATATGATCATTTTTATTTTTGTCTTATTTCATTTTTAGATAAAATTAAGTAACATTATTATTATAATATATTTTTTAAAACTACATATTATTTTAAATAAACTATTTTTGTAAGAATCACTGTACAACTATTATCTCTATACAATTAGATTAATCTTAAGAATTACATTGTTTTTGTAATATAAATATTATTTATCGTGACTACATTATACACTTTATATATAAAGTATAACTTAAACTAATTAATATGAATATTTTTGACTTACTTTCAGACACCAATATTTTAGTGCAAATTAGTATATTCGTATTAATTGGATTTTCCGTTTTATCTTGGAGTATTATCTTTCATCGTATCTTCGTATTAAATTCAGCACGGAGAAAATTAAAAGTATTTGAAAACGAATTTTGGTCTGGAATAGATTTATCTAGTTTATATCAAAAATCCGTAGCTCGTCGTAATAAATTAAATGGAATTGAACAAGTTTTTTACGTAGGTTTTAAAGAATTTTCTAAGTTATATCAAACAAAACATTGTGTACCTGAAACAATAATATCTAGAACACTGGATAACATGCATACTGCAACAAATATAGAACTAAAATCATTAGAAGATTATATTCCATTAATAGGTACAATCGGGTCTATCAGCCCATATCTTGGTTTATTTGGAACCGTATTAGGAATTATACACGTTTTTATAGAATTAGGTAAAACAACGACTAACAATGTCGCTACTCAGATGATTCATATACAAATGATTGCGCCAGGTATTGCTGAATCATTAATTTCTACAGCAATTGGCTTGTTCGTAGCTATTCCATCGGTTATGGCATTTAATTATTTAACCACACAAATAAACAATATGGATCAAGACTATAACAATTTTATAGAAGAATTTATTACGATTCTATATCATCAGATTTTTTTTAATATTGATTCTGTACTCAGCAAGGAAAATCAATATGAAGAGAAGACGTATAAGAAACACGATCAAATCTGATATTAATATCATACCATTTTTAGATATATTACTAGTCCTTTTAATGATCTTTATGTTAATACCGTCTAAATTGATACAAAGTTTTGAAGTAAATCTTCCAAATAGTGAAGTAATATCAAATATTATTAATGATGAAAAACTTATAATTACTATTGAAATTTTAGGTATGGGATTTTATAATCTTTCCATTAGCAACAAACATGTAGGAAAAATGAGTTTAGATCAGATTGCATCAAAAATAAGTCACCAAACACACACCATTCCTAATATAACATGTTTGATAGCTGCTTCTAAAACTGTAGAATACAATGAAATAATTAAAGTATTAAATTTATTAAATCACATCGGTATACATTCAATTGGAATGATAACAAATCCTTCTATTTAAATGCATACGACACTCTTACATAATTTGGATGATAATTATTAAATTTGTTTAATAGATATTACAAAAAATTTAGATTTGCAGTTATGATATCAATCATTGTACATGTGATCGTTTCTTTATTGCTATATAAACACATAATAAAAAAACAACAACAATACATTAATAAAATAACTGATAACAAACATTCGATTAATGCCTTTATTCAAAACTCTAATCCCAAAAAAGAAAATAACAATAATATACAAGATCAAACAGATCGATTCAAAATAACAGAAACACAGCGTCCATTAGCAGGGACAACATTGTCCAACCCCCCTGCTAAAAAGAAAAATCAGAATACTATAGAAAAAAATTTATTAATACATGATGAATTAAATTATCATCAATCTCATGAGTCTAATAAACTCGATAATCTACTGAATGCATTAATTAACAAAGAAAAATCTATAAAAAAAAATAACAAAGCATTCAAATTAAACGTAACAACGAAAAAAAACAATAATGAAAATAACATTTCAAACGAAATTATTAAAAATAATGAAATTAATACGTATAAATGTATGATCAGCGAATCAATACAAAAAAAATTTTATAACTCCTCTCATTATACTGGTAAACAATGCAACCTACATATCCAATTAGCACCTGACGGCACGTTATTATCAGTCACCGCTATATCTGGAGATTACGAGTTATGCCAAGCTGCAATTATTGCTGCTAAATTAGCAAAAATTCCTAAACCCCCAAATCTAGGTATTTACGAAATATTTAAAAATACAATATTAAATTTTTCTCCTCAATAAACAAAATATTTACACATTTATAAAATAATAATAATATATATGGTCTTTTAAATAACCTATGTTTAATTATAAAATTTCCATGTATTTAATAACTAAGAAGACTCATAAACTATCAAATTGGCTACAAAAAATATCCTTATCAATAATGTTAATCACATTTGTATGGAAACCTTCACTTCTTGCAGATATGCATATTGAAATTACATGCGGAGTAAATACAGCGCACCCCATTGCTGTAATACCATTTACATATATTAATAATCAATATCATAAATCAATGTCAATTGAAAATATAGCATCGATAATAGCAGCTGATTTACGCAATAGTAGCAAATTCAATACCATTCCCGTAGAATATTTACCACATAAACCGACCAAAGTATCTGATGTGATCCCAACCTTTTGGGAAAAATTAGGAATCAATATAATTGTATTAGGAACAGTACATATAAACTATGATGAAAACTATATTATTTCATATCATTTAGTAGATACTTCTAGTAACCCTGCGTTAATAATATTAGAAAATCAATATTCAGTAGAAAAAAAATGGCTACGCTATGTAGCTCACGCTATCAGCAATGAAATTTTTGAAAAGTTAACCGGTATAAAAGGTGTGTTTTGTACACGTATTGCTTATATTTTACGTATTTATAATGATAAATATCCCTATGAGTTATATGTTTCTGATTACGATGGTCATAATCCAATTTCAATCTGTCGGTCCACAGAACCATTAATGTCTCCAGCTTGGTCTCCAGATGGAAAAAAAATTGCTTATGTTACTTTTTCATCCGGCCATTCAGAGCTTGTTGTTCAAGCATTAAACACCGGTTTAGTTAATAGTATTATTAGTTTTCCAAATCATAATGGCGCCCCTTCTTTTTCTCCCGATAGCAAAAAAATAGCTTTTTCTTTGTCTAAAACAGGCAGTTTAAATTTATACATTATGGATTTAGAATCCGGAGAAGTTAAACAATTAACCAAGAATAGAAATAATAATACTGAACCTAGTTGGTTTCCAGATAATCAAAATATAGCTTATACTTCGGATCAAGGAGGTAAACCACAAATATACAAAATTAATATTAAAACTACTGAAATTCAAAGATTATCTTGGCTACATACTAGTAATCAAAATCCAAGTGTTAGTTCAGATGGAACATTTTTAATAATGGTTAATAGACATCAAGGCAAACAAAATATTGCTAAATTGAATTTATTAACTGGACAAGAAGAAATACTAACAGATACACTGTTGGCTGACACTCCTAGTATTGCTCCCAACAATACCATGGTAGTATACAGTAATATTAATAAAGATCTAACAATAACAACATCTCATTTAGAATTAATCTCTGTTGATGGGCATTTTAAAGCTCATATACAAAAAAATCAAGGAGATATAAGATTTCCAACTTGGTCCCCATTACATTTAGAATAAGATACATAACTAATTTTCATTGCAGTCAACATTTAAAATAATAAATAAATGGATATATAAATGAAATCGAACATTTTTTTTAAACAACTAATATTTGGACTAAGCATGAGCATACTGATGATTGCATGTTCTTCATTATCATCTAAATACGACGATACTACTACTATTCATAATCAAGAAAAAATTGAATTGAATCGTTTTAAACATGCTAATGCGCAAAATAATAAAGCGATTGATGATCAAATACAGTTAAAAAACCAAGAATTAAAGTCCAACAATGTTATTTATTTTCCTTTAGATCAATATGATATTCCTTCTCAGTTTTTTTACTCGTTAAATATCCATGCTAATTTTTTATATAATAATCCATTACAGTATATGATAATTGAAGGTCATGCCGATGAACGTGGTACTCCAGAGTACAATATTGCATTAGGTGAACGTCGAGCTAACTCTGTCAAATCATACCTACAAAGTAAAGGTGTATTATCTGAGCAAATGTTAACTGTATCTTATGGTAAAGAAAAACCAGCTGTATTAGGACAAAACGAAGAAGCTTACTCTAAAAATAGACGTGCTGTATTAAAATATAAATAATATTCATATGTTTAAATTGATACTATTGCTACATAAATTATATATATTCATTATGATAATCATATATTGCAATATCGCAAATAATAATATCGTATACGCTAAAGATATAAATAATAAGATAGATACTAATCAACGCATTAATCAATTACACCAGATATACGATGCACACAGCCAATGCTTAATTCAGATGCAACAACAGTTATCTGAAAATCAACGAGATATTGATATTCTACGTGGGAATATTCAAGATATACAGCATCATATATTAGAAATTATAAATAATCAACCAAAAGCATCATCTCAACACACCAGTAATATTTCAAATAAACACAACAATACATCATACTATTCTAATACCAATACTTCTGGTAAATTATCCAGTAACTCAAACATTCAAAAAACCCAAAAAATAGATAATGCAATAATAATAGATATAGAAACTGCATATAAACAAGCAGTATCATTAGTATTGGAAAAAAAACAATACAATAAAGCAATAGAGGCTTTCCAAAATTTTATAAAAAGTCATCCAGATTCAATTTATCAATCAAATTCACATTATTGGTTAGGACAGCTTTATTATAATAAAGGTAACAAAAATGATGCTGCTCATCATTTTGCTTTAGTCGTAAAAAATTATCCTAAATCATTGAAAGCATCAGATGCATTATTAAAATGTGGTATTATCATGCAAGAAACAGAACAAAAAGAAAAAGCTAAGACAATATATAAACAAGTAGGAAAATTATATCCTAATAGCAACGCAGCAAAACAAGCTCAAAAACGTTTGATGCACTTATCATTATAGTAATAAGTAACAAATTATTGTTTAAAATCAATTTTTACCTTTCACGCATGAAAAAAATATAAGATAATTTAAATCTACTTTAATGTTAATGCTGATCAACACACAATTTTGATCTCCAAAATAATAAAAGTAAAAAGCTTATAAACCACGATACCAATGATGTAAATCAAAATACCGCTATTTAATTAAATATCGTAATGATAATGATCGTTAATTTTATTTATTCTTAATGCATGTCTTACCTTATATTATTTTAGATAAAAGTTAAAAATATATAGCAACTAAAAATCTATCTTCAATAGAAGATATAATCTAAATGTAATTTTATCTACGTTTAGTATTCAAAAAATTTAACTAATCCATATTGCAGATAAAAACATATATTTATGGGGTACGAGTAAACTCATGTTTCCATAATAAAATGAAAAAATGAATTAAAATAAATAAATGCTCTTTTTTAAAAAAAATATCCGCACATTTAAGAAGATTCGTCAAAAATTGTAGATTTAATTACTCAAAATGAATATTTCCGATAATCATATAATTAAAAATAACCACAAGTAATTATAACGATTTTTATAAAAAAATCTATCTTACATTATTTGTCTTTATCACTATAAGACACTTTACTTGAAAAACAAATATATTATAAATTTTTTCAGATTATTAGCTAAACAACTGACAACATAAACATAAGAAAAACAAGAAGAAACAAATCTTATAATTATTACTACTATGAATAATAATACAGAAAAATTAAAAATTTATTATTTTAATTTTTATAATGATAATTTGTGCTGTCTTCTTAACACAAATGATATCAATACACAGATGCATTCATACAAATTACTACTTAATCTATGTACGTAAAAATTATATTTATAAAAATTGTCCTCATACAAACATCACTGTATAAAAAAGATACATAATATTATTATATATACTTATTCACAATGCAATGTCACAACATTAACCCACATAGGACCTTGTCCTGATGAATAACGAGATAACGTAGTTAATTTTCCATTGTATAAATCAATATTGTATAAAGAGATATAATTTGATTTTTGACCTGCAGCCACCAAAAACTTTCCTTGACAATCGATGGCGAAACCACGCGGCTGTTCCTCAGTTCGTTGGTAACCAACAAATTTTATTTTTTTTGTATTTTTAGATATCTTCAGACAACTAATAATATTAACAGCTCTATCAGAACAATACAACCAACGTCCATCAGGAGTAATATGTATATCAGATGCCCAACACCGATTAATGCTAATATTTTTAGGAATTATATTTAATGTTTGAATAATTGTTGGAGTGTTGTGAACATTATCATATTTGATAACATCAACAGTACTTGCTAATTCATTAATGACATATGCGTAACAATCAAAACTATAAAACGTCATATGACGCGGACCACAACCAATATTAGTTTTAATAGTACACGGATCATATGGCGTTAACATTCCACATGAATTTATGCTAAATAATCTAATAGCGTGCTCCTGTAAACAAGGTACCCAAAGTAATTTTTTGAATTTATCTATATTTGAAGAATGACAACCTAATAAACCTCCTACAATTTGTACAGGACAACTCAGCATTCCTGACATACTTATAGGGATCACGCTTACCGTATGATCCCTATAAGATGTGCAATACAAACATGTACCCGTGTTGTCTGTAACCAAATGAGTGGGGCTACTGAAGATCTCTATGGTTCCATATTCCGTTAACAACCCCATCTGATTTATACGATAAATAATAATTCCAAAATTAGGACGTATGCCAACATATAAAAATCGTTTATTAGGATGCACAGCCATAGGCTGCACGCGCCCAGGAGTATACATTACCTGCATTAATTCTAATACCCCACGAATATTATCTAATTTCCAAACATAAATTTGTTGACTTTCCGGGCTAGCCACATAAACGATTTGCATCGTACGCTTATTCATTTTATAATAGTGCTAAATACAAGTTAAAAAAATCATACCGTATATGGCCCTCCAGTATGAGACTATAAATCTATATTAATTTTTAAATAATTCATAAAATTATCACTTTTAAATTACACTAGAACAAAAATATTATTTATAATATGCATATATTAACAAATTTCATTTTATTTCAATATTGTATATTACATAATTAAATAGCTAATCTAAAACAAGCAGTATATAATGTATTCTGTATGTTCGTAAATAAAATTAAGGAACAAATTATGAATATAACTAAACTAGTCTTAATAAGACATGGAGAAAGTCAATGGAATAAAGAAAATCGATTTACTGGCTGGGTTGATGTAGACTTATCAGATAAAGGACGTGCCGAAGCGCAATACGCTGGTAAAATTTTAGAAAAAAACAGATTTTTTTTTAATTACGGGTATACTTCAGTATTAAAACGAGCCATTCATACTTTATGGATTATACTAGATCAATTAAATCAAGCATGGCTACCAATAGAGAAATCTTGGCGACTAAATGAACGTCATTATGGGGCACTGCAGGGATTAAATAAAGATGAAGCTATAAAGAAACATGGTTACGAAACCATTCAAAAATGGCGACGCAGTTTTCATATCGTTCCTCCAAGGATTTGTGAAAATAGCCAATTCATTGCAACAAATGACCATCGTTATGCTAACCTCAGCGCTGATGAACTACCCAGCAGCGAAAGTTTAGAACTAACCCTACAGAGAGTAATCCCTTTTTGGGATCAATCTATAATACCTTGTATTAAACAAAAAAAAAACATTATTATCGTTGCCCATGGCAATTCTATACGAGCTATAATAAAATTTCTTAATCACTTAAATGAATCGGAAATATTTCAAATTAATATACCAACAGGTGTTCCTTTAATATATGAATTCGACAAGGACGCATATCCCATTCAACATTATTATTTAAAATAATATTCAAATAATAAATAATATTGTTTAGTTAACACTTTGATAAATCAAATGCATGATTATGTTATGCTTATTTTGAATTTTACACTTATTCTAAAAATGATGTTATGAAACATTTTGTTGATCACATGATTTGCTTACGATATAATGCAAAAAAGTTTTCTTATTTCAACTATTTTTTAAGGTGATGAGTATGGATCGATTTCCCCGTTTTCAAAACGCAGTATCAGAACGAGTTAATAACGCAATACAACCATATATATTACAAGTGTTCGGGTGGATGTCTTGTGGATTATTGTTAACAGCCTTTGTTGCTTGGTATGCTTCTCGAACTCCAGCAATACTTCAATTGTTATTTTCTAATCAAATAATGTTTTTTAGCTTGATTATCGGTCAACTAGCGTTAGTATTTGTTTTATCTGGTATGGTAACGCGATTAAGCGGTTCTTTAGCGACTACCTTATTTATGTTGTATTCAATGTTAACAGGGTTAACCTTATCCAGTGTATTTATATTATATACTACATCCTCCATATCTAGCGCATTTGTTGTAACATCCGGTATGTTCGGCGCAATGACATTATATGGGTATACCACTAAACGAGATTTAAGCAGTTTTGGCAATTTATTATTTATGGCTCTAATTGGTATAGTACTAGCTTCAATAGTTAATGTATGGTTGAAAAATACAGCTTTAATGTGGCTTGTTACATATGTTGGTGTTATTATATTCGTTGGTTTAACTGCTTATGACACTCAAAAACTAAAATCTATGGGAGCATCTTTATCTATAGATAATCAAGATCAATTTCGCAAATACTCGATTATAGGAGCGCTAACTTTATATTTAGATTTCATCAATCTATTTTTAATGATAGTTCGCATTTTTGGAAATCGCCGTTAACAATAAACAGCTAACAGTTACAGAAGATAAATGGCTCGGCCTATTGTTTTCTGTAGAAAAAACAATAGGCCGAGCCATTTATCTTCTGTAACTGTTAGCTGTTTATTGTTAACACTGTCATTAAATATGACAACACAACAATACACAATGCACACTAAATTTTAAACAAAAATTCCAATATATCCCCATCCTCCACACAATAGTCTTTACCTGAATAATATATTTTACCAACTTTCTTGACACCTAATTCCCCATTATAAAAAATAAAATCATTGAACTTAATAATTTTAACACGAATAAAACCCTTTTTAAAATCACTATGTACTTTGTTAGCTGCTTCTAATGCAGTCATTCCAATCATATATATCCAAGCACATGTCATATGTAAATTAATAGTAAAAAAAGTACGTAAATTTAATACAGAAAAAATAGCACTAACTGTATCATACAATATGTCTGTTTGCTGTTTTCTAATTGTTGTAACACAATCATCTCTATTTTTTAATAAAGATAACATTGAACGACATGAAATTAATGGCATTGCATCATGAGATGTAAGTGCAATCAATTGATTTAAATAAATATTATTCGTAACAGATTTTTCATCAATATTAGCAAAATAAACAATTGGTTTAATAGTTAAAAAATTAAATTTTTCAACATTCGTTCTTTCTACCTTAGAAAAACATACTTTCCTCAAAAGAACCCCGTCATACAAATAATCCAAACATTTTTTCAATACAAACAACTGTTGTTCAACATCTGCATTAATAAATTTATATTTTTTTTGTAATGTACAAATACTTTTTTCGCATTGCATAATATCAAATAATATAAGCTCGGTATTAACAATACCCACATCTCTATGAGGATTTATATCATTAAAAACATGAACAATTTGATTGTCATCAAAACAACGTACCACATGACACAATACTTTTGCCGAGCGAACATAATTTAAAATTTTGCTACCCATCCCAATGCCTTGAGCAGCCCCTTTTATTAAACCAGCAATGTCTACAAATTTAATCTTACCATGTACTGTTTCATTTGATGAAACAATATCCATCAATTGATATATACGCGAATCAGGTATCTGCACCACAGATATATTGGGATGAATAGTACAAAAAGGGAAATTAGCTATTTTAGCTGGCGCATTAGTCAATATCCTGAATAAAGTAGACTTACCTACATTCGGTAATCCGATAATACCACAATCAATTTGCATAAAATTTTAAACAATCAAAATATGTATCAAAATTCAATTTTATAAGCATATTTTTATAATTAAATTTAATATTTTTAATTAATATTTCCTTAAGACATTAGACTTATAAGTATGTAGTTGATTCATAACTTTAACAAATTTTTTATTAACTATATCTTCGGTATGTAATATCGCTTCATTAATTACATAGTTAATCCTACGTTTCTCATAAACAGTTGGTTTATTTAACACAAAATCAATGACTTCACTTTTGTCACCAGGATGACCTATGCCAATGCGTAAACGATAAAAATCATATTTATTATGAAGTTTAACAATAACATCCTGTAAACCACGATGACTGTTATTAATATTTTTACCTAATTTAATACGCATTACACCAGGCGGTAGATTCAGATCATCATGTGCAACCAAAATTTCTTGTGGACATAACTGATAAAAATCAACACATTTAGATACTGAAAATCCATTATTATTCATATACGAATCTGGTATTAATAAATTTACAATGTTGGTTTCTAATTTTAACTGCCCAATATATCCACACAACGTAGTATTCTTACTTAATATTACTTTATATCTGTTCGCCAAAGATTGAACATATCTGGAACCAAAATTGTGCCTAGTATTAAAATAACTCGTTTCAAAATTTCCTAATCCAGCAATAAGCTTAATAGTCATTATTATACACACCATCATACAATTTTATGAATTTCAAATTTAATTAACACTAATTTTGATGTTACAAATATATTTTTATTGTTACCTAACACACACTAAAAACCATTTAGTATTTTCAACATACATACCTTAATACTATATACTAAACATTCTAATTATTAGAATGATCATAAACGATTAACATGAAGAAAAATATAATATTTTCATATATATTAACATTTTTAAATATACAAATATGATCCTATTAATGCTCAAACATAGCAGAAATTGATTCCTCATTGCTAATACGTCGAATCGTCTCAGCAAGCATACCAGATAAAGTTAACACACGTACATTAGGTAAAGATTTTATTTTTGGTTTTAATGGAATAGTATCACACACTATGATTTCATCAATCATAGAATGTTGAATATTCTCGTAAGCGTCTCCAGAAAAAATTGGATGAGTAATGTATGCAAACACTCGGTGAGCTCCTCTTTCTTTTAAAACATCTGCAGCTTTACATAAAGTTCCTCCAGTATCGATCATATCATCTACTAATATACAGTCTCTATTACATACATCTCCAATAATATGCATAACTTGAGAAATATTAGCACGAGATCTTCGTTTATCTATAATCGCCATATCAGTATCATTAAGTAATTTTGCAATAGCACGAGCACGTATTACCCCCCCAATATCCGGGGATACTACAATAGGATTATTAAAATTTTGCCGCATCATATCTTCCAACAAAATTGGACTCCCGAAAACATTATCTACTGGGACATCAAAAAAACCTTGTATTTGTTCAGCATGCAAATCTACCGTTAAAATACGATCTACTCCTACATTAGACAAAAAATTTGCTACAACTCTAGAAGTAATAGGTACTCTGGCAGATCGCACTCTTCGATCTTGACGAGCGTACCCAAAATAAGGAATTACAGCAGTAATTCTAGCGGCTGATGCTCGTTTTAATGCATCAACCATAACAATCAATTCCATTAAGTTATCATTTGTTGGAGCACAAGTTGATTGAATAATAAATACATCTCCTCCACGCACATTCTCATTAATTTGAACACTTACTTCACCATCACTAAAACGACCAACAGAGGCCTTACCGAGATTAATGTATAATCTATTAGCAATACGTTGAGCTAATTCTGGAATAGCATTTCCAGTAAAAAGTTTCATATTTTAAAAAATCTCATAATTTTATATTTGCTAATACTATTAAACATTTACATAGATAATAATGATGACGCTGATAAGAATTTATTAAAATAAAAAATTGTTAATACTATAATGTAGTATGTTTCAATAATTCTTTATGTAATGGAGATAGATTTATTCCTCGTGTTACAATACTATTAATCCATGATGGCAAATAACTTTGAACTTGATAAGCAAGATATTCGGTCCTAAATTCAGAAAAAATACAAGAACCTGTTCCTGTAAGTTGTGCCGATGCAAATTGCGATAAATACTTAAAACACGTTTTTATTTCAGGAAATATTTTTTTTATAATTTCCTCAAAATCATTATGAAACGAAATAGATAATAATTCTCTCATTGATCGATATGGAGAATAACGATGATGCTCCAATTCATACATTTGAAAACCCCACGAAGTACTAATGCGAACCGACGGTACGATAATGAGGTACCATTTTCTAGGCACAAAAATTGGAGTTAATATATTACCAATACCTTCAGCAAATGCAGAATACCCACATAAAAAAACTGGCACATCAGCTCCTAGTATCAAACCTAAATGCATTAAATCATTTTTGTTCAAATAACAGTGCCATTGTTGATTAAGTACCAACAATACAGTTGCCGCATTAGAAGAAGCGCCTCCTAAACCAGAGCCAACAGGCAATACTTTATCAATAAAAATATCTGCTCCAAATACTGGTTTTTTATCTGGCCAACAATAATTTTGTAATAATTTTGCCGCTCGTATAATTAAATTATCACGAAATATTACATTATCCATAATTCCAAATAATCTAATTCTACCATCATTTGTCACAATTATTTTGATCGTATCACCATACTCAATGAATTGAAATAATGTCTGTAAGTAATGATAACCATCTATGCGACGTCCAGTTACATATAAAAACAAATTAAGTTTTCCTGGAGAAGACCATTGATAATTCATCGTATATTCCAGTGATTAATTACTAACTTAATATGATGTTGATCATAACATGCTTCCAAAACTTTAGGCAAAGTTGGTATATTATTAGAATAATAATTACGATAATATATAGATATATTTTTATCATCATGACAACAATTTATATAAGACAGACAACCGGTAGAATTCAACTTATATTCCACATTATTACCGGGCAATCCAAGAATCCATTGTTGCGATTGTTTCAAAAAATAACTGAAATCTACAATCCATTTATGGATTTCATTTTTAAAATCAGCGTTTTGATAAACTATACCATTTAAAATATAAACAACCCCATTTTCTATAGATATAGAAATTATAGTTAATCCAAAAATATTAAATAATTTCATGCAACAATTATTATTATTGTAAATCCAAGTAAACCTAACATGCACCTTCTTTTTGTGATTAACTGTATAAATAATAGTACCTTGTATTTGATAATGAAATATCCGGGATATTGATTTTTTATGATTGTTCCACATGCACACTAATTTATCTTCATACAAACCAAAATTATGATGATAAACACAAGAAACACAAATAAACATCATTATACCAAACAATCGAAAACACCTATATTGATACATTTAAATATTAAAATTAAAAATCATTATTCAAAATATAAATGTCACTTATTCTACTCACTTTACAATTTATATCTTAAATACAATTATCTATCTGATAGTTAAGATAAATAATATTTGACTCATCTAAATATTTATTAAATTTAATATTTAACATCTTTAGATAAAAAAATACAATTTTTTCTACTTAATTTTTTTAAATTTCAATATTTTCATTTTTACTATTTATTCGAAATATCTATATACATATTAATTTATTACACAAATAATCATTACAGTTAAGTATTTATTAAATTAGTAACAAAATTAAATTTTTTAAATAATTTTAGTTGTATGCACAACTATATCCTTTAATAACTATTAAAAATTTTATTCGATGATAAACATTCATCACTTATAAGTTTATATGTTAAAAAAATAAAAATTAAATTGTTGTATGAATACAAAATATATGATATCATAATTCAGGTGTTAGTGTTTCAATTATATTTATAAACAAACATATATGGTTCTTTTTACTTTTGCATGTAAAAATAGTTAAAATATAATTTATGTCGTACAAAAAAAATCAACAATATCATGCAACAGAGTAATATATGTTTAAATTATACCGGTGAATTATTAACCTTATCAATTATTTTCTAAACAATAAAAATCTACTTTTCCTTAAGAAAAATATATATGAATCCTGTTATTGTCAATAAACTAATAGCCTTACAGGAACGTTTTAATATATTAGAAAAATTACTCAATAAACCTAATATTATTAATGACAAAAAACATTTTCGTACCTTATCTAAGGAACATGCTCGACTATCTGAAATAGTTATTCATTTTAAACGTTGGTTGAATATAAAACAAGAAATAACTAATACAAAAAAAATGCTTGACGATATAGATATGCATGATATTGCACAAGACGAACTCAAAACATTCTATTTGAATCAGTATAATCTTGAACAAAACTTAAAAATACTATTATTACCCATCGATCCTAATGATCAGCTAGGTTGTTTTATTGAACTAAGAGCTGGAACCGGTGGAAAAGAAGCAGCAATTTTTGCAGGAGAACTATTTCGAATGTATGCTCGTTATGCAGAAGTGCATCGATGGAAAATGGAAATTATTAATGTTGCTTATGGAGAATGCGGTGGTTACAAAGAAATCATTGCTAAAATTCCTTACAAAGGCGCATATAGTTTCTTAAAATTTGAATCTGGAGGACATCGCGTACAACGAGTACCACATACTGAATCTCAAGGTCGAATTCATACTTCTACCTGCACAATCGCTGTAATTCCAGAAATACCAGATATTGAATTACCGAGTATTGATCCTCATGATTTAAGAATTGATACCTTTCGATCATCAGGTGCAGGAGGACAACATGTAAACACTACAGATTCAGCAATCCGTATTACCCATATACCAAGTGGATTGGTTGTAGAATGCCAGGATGAACGTTCACAACATAAAAACAAAGCCAAAGCCTTATCGGTACTAGGTTCTCGATTACATGCTATTGAAATGAAACGTCGACAACAAGAAGTATCCTGCACCCGACGTAATCTACTAGGTACTGGAGATCGATCTGATCGTATTCGTACATATAATTTTCAACAAGGCCGAATTACTGATCATCGTATTTCTTTTACATCATATAAATTAAATGACATAATGAACGGAGAATTAAATATCTTAATACAACCTATTATCAATCAATATCAATCCGATCAACTTAATAAGTTATTAGAGCTCAAATAATGACATGGGATCAATGGTTACATTGGGCTCATTTAAAACTAAAAAAATCTATAAGCCCAAAAAGAGATGCAGAAATTATTTTAAGTCAAATCACCAAAAAATCTCGTACTCAATTATTAGCATTTGGAGAATCATTACTAAAATATGAGACTATTATTCAGTTAAGATCTTTAATCTATAGAAGAAGCAAAGGAGAACCTATAGCTTACCTTGTTGGTTCAAAAGAATTTTGGTCCTTAAATCTTAAAGTTGCCCCAGGTACATTTATTCCTAGGCCAGATACAGAATGCTTAGTAAGACATGTATTTGATTTATTAAAAGTATCTCACTTAAATGTTTTAGATTTAGGCACTGGAGTAGGCACAATAGCTTTAGCACTTGCATCAGAACGACCCAACTGGAAAATTACAGGAGTAGATTGTCAAAAACAAGCATTATTTCTTGCCCATAGCAATAAACTTTTACTCGATTTTAAAAATGTAAAATTTATATATGGAAATTGGTTTAAATATTTAATAGGGAAAAAATTTAACCTAATTGTTAGTAATCCACCATATATCGACAAAAATGATCCATGTTTACAATCTATCGATATGATTTTTGAACCTCAAAACACATTAGTATCGCAACAAAAAGGCTTAAAAGACTTAACAGTGATTTGCAAATATTCCACTCAACATTTACGCCAAAATGGATGGTTAGTCTTAGAACATGGATGGAATCAAGGAAATTATATACGTACTTTATTTTTAAAATATGGATTTACTCATATTCATACGATACGCGATTATCATCATTATGAGCGCGTCACATACGGAAAATGGAAATCCTATTAACAATATTATTATTTTATATTTTAACAAATTGCATATTTAACTGATAAATAATACAAGCTAAATAAATAAATTCAAAAACCAATAAGGATACACCGCAACTTAAATAACCATACAACAGTATTTAAGTATACACAAACCCACAAACTATATTTATACTATAAAAATATTAAATTTATCCAATCTTTTATATTATAATATATTTATTTAACTAAATCATAGCTGAGCAATGTTCATTACGAGGCTGATGTACTATGGTTATCTTTTAATGAATATCAGCACTAATCAGTGATTAAAAAATTTTACAGTTTTATGTTCTTAAAACTCAAAATGTTGGAAAATACAATACATGCAACAATTAATAGTCGATATCTCCAATATAAAAGTATCCAATAATTTACCATTCGTGTTATTTGGCGGGATGAACGTTTTGGAGTCACGAGATATAGTCATAAAAGTTTGCGAGCATTATGTCAACATAACTCATAAGCTAAATATACCTCATGTATTTAAAGCATCTTTCGACAAAGCAAATCGTTCATCAATTGATTCATATCGTGGGCCAGGATTAGAAGAAGGTTTACGTTTACTACAAGAATTGCGGGAAATGTTTGGAGTCAAACTTATGACTGACGTACATGAAATTTACCAAGTAAAAACTGTATCAGAAGTAGTAGATGTACTACAAATTCCCGCGTTTTTAGCCCGACAAACTGATTTAATTGCATCTATTGCGCAGACTGGTATGCCAATTAATATAAAAAAACCACAATATATGAGCCCTACTCAAATCATACACATTGTTAAGAAGTGTCATTCATTTAGCAATAAAAAAATTATTTTATGTGAACGTGGCACTGTATTTGGCTATAATAACTTAATAGTAGATATGCTAGGATTGAACATAATGAATCACGTTTCTAAAGGCTGCCCGATAATAGTAGATGTCACGCATTCTTTACAAACACGTAATCCATTAAGTCCCATTTCTGGAGGAAGAAATACACAAATTTATGATATCGCTAGAGCGAGTATTGCAGTAGGGATAGCTGGATTATTTCTGGAAGCACATCCTAACCCTCGTTGCGCTAAATGTGATGGATTCTCTGCATTACCTCTAAATCAATTAGAAAATTTCTTAAAGCAGATGAAAGCTATTGATGAATTAGTTAAATCTTTTTAAAATTACACATCAAAATATTGAATTAATAATAAAAAAAAAATTTTCTAATTAAAATTATTTTTTAATAGCAATGTATCTAAAATTTAATATTGCATATAAATATTTTAAATTTATTTAATTTTTTTCATGTAATCAAAAATATTACAACTTTAAAACATTACTATGACCATAGTAACATCCATTCGAAATTTTTTCATCATAAAATAAATATACTTCTGTTAAAAATATAACATCATATACACTTTATAATAAAAATTGTCATACATTCAGAATAGGCCAATCAACCAATTTAATATGTTTAACAGTTAAATTTTATTAATCCCAGTACCAATGATCAATCACAACATCACCTTAAACATAATTTATAATTTAAAATTAAATAAAAATCATAAAAAAAATAACATTTGCTGTTTTTTAAAAACAGTGTCGTATATCTATCATTTTATTATCGTTTATTAATTTTATTATTATATATAGATTTGAATTCTTATTAATATTCATTTAATATTATTATACCCGTGACGATTATTAATGAATTATATGTATTATAATACATATAATAACTTATTATGATCGGTTACGTTTACTTATACAAAAACTCATGCTAATAATTTCCAAATCTTACATTCATGGAATGCATCCAAAAAATTTGATGATAAGATATCACTATGTAAATAAAAAATAAATACAATAAAGTATATAAATATTATGCAGGTAGTACCTATACCTTTATGTAATAAATTAAAATACATGCGTACCAGTTACCTATAATGATTCGTTTTTATTTATAAATTTTCGTGTATGTTTTGTTTAAAATACACTTGAATTATCTGATTTTTGTTATTATTTTAATGTATTTTCATTAAAAAAATTAATAAGTAATTAATCTCTGTCAGTAACAAAATTTATAAATAATTAATTAAAAAATATTTTTTATTTTAAAGAATTAATCTTGATACACTCAAGATAACAAAAATTATAAATTTATAAAAAATATTAATTAAACACTTAATATAATATAACTACTAATTACAAATTCTAATATTTGGTAGAACATCAAAAATATATCCTCTAAACAAACATAAAGATCTATATACTTCTTATGCAGAAATATATATGCATTAATAAAAAATTATATTATTATCAATCAATTTTCAATATCAATTGGATTTAAATACGATTTTTAGAATTTTATATTCTTCACACATAACAATATTATGATAGAATGACAAAAATGTTACTGGTGTGAGGAAAATATTTTATAAGCATCAATAAATTGAAAGTATCTACGAGTATTCTATTATTTCTTCATAATAAGTTAATATGTTTAACATATGCTGCAGGATGGTATTTCATCCAATGAAAATGGCAGAATAAACCTAAACAAATTAAACCTTATTACATAACAAATAACATATAAAAATATTAGAATATAAATACCATCGTTAATGCTTTTAATAACTTTAAAAAACAAAAATCAATAAAATTATACTCCATCTCCTCTATAAGTTTAGAGAGGAGATGGATCTAAATTTATATAAAAAATTATTTATCTGAACAGACACCTATTAAGGTTACTGATATTTTCAATTTAACACATTAAAATTTAAATATTACAGTTATCATACAAAATATAGAACGGAATTACATATAATCACTTTAACTGTGCATATTTACTAAAACAACATGCAATGAGAAAATCAGTCCATTATAACACAACCAAAATAGCATTATAATCCAACAATAAACATAGGATTTTATTATGACATAGATCTTTATATTATCTCAAAAAATAATCTAATAATTATGTCAAACTCAGGTAATACTTGATAAAATAAAAACGCATATTTATTACAACCAACATTATCTAAAAAAATTACAGAAGAGTTATCTATGCACATGGTGAAGAATATATACAATATCCATTGTATATAACAAATATTTTACCTTATTAAACAACCGAGTTGTATTATCATGAACATATATCAATATATATATATATATTTTGGATCACATATACCTAACATAAATTTTTATCAAAATCTCAAATTATCTAAAATTTATGGACCTTACTAGAATAAAAACAGTAAAATAAAAAATTATTGTATTTTTCATCTTTTCTAAAAATAAAAAAATAATAATATATAACTTACAAAATATGTCACAAGCACTTAAAAAATATGATCATCGCAATCTTGCGAAACAATTACACCTATACCACACACAAAAAGATGCCCCTGGTATGATATTTTGGCATCAAAACGGATGGATCTTATTACAAGAACTAAAAAAAATTATACGAATACAACTCAAAATATATGAATATCAAGAAGTAAAAAGTCCTGTTATGATTAATCATGCATTATGGAAAAAAACAGGTCACTGGGATAATTATCATGAACATATATTTACTACCTCTTCAGAAAATAATGAGTATTGTATTAAACCAATGAATTGTCCAGGACACATTCAAATTTTTAATCAAGGTATTAAGTCTTATAAAGATTTACCTTATCGCATAGCTGAATTTGGAAATTGTTATAGAAATGAACCATCTGGATCTTTACATGGGCTCATGAGAACACGAGAATTTACCCAAGATGATGGTCATATTTTTTGTACAAAAACACAAATATTCGACGAATTAAATCACTGCATTAAAATGATGTACGATGTATATAATACGTTTGGTTTTAAAACAATCTTAGTAAAATTATCTACCCGCCCTGAAAAAAGAATTGGTACTGATTCAATATGGGATATGGCAGAACAGCATTTATCTATTGCACTTCAACATAATAATATTACATTTCAATATCAACCTAATGATGGCGCATTTTATGGCCCTAAAATAGAATTTACTTTACTCGATTCTCTAGGTAGAACCTGGCAATGTGGTACAATACAATTAGATTTTTCTTTACCAAATCTATTAAACACATATTATATCGATCATCATAATAATCGCGTTGTTCCCGTAATGATTCACAGAGCAATCCTTGGGTCCATGGAACGTTTTATTGGTTTAATAACAGAAGAATATGCAGGATTTTTCCCAACGTGGCTAGCCCCAACACAAGTTGTACTCATAAACGTCACTGATCAACAATCCGAATACATTTCTGCTATAGAAAAAAAGCTAACAAATAAAAAAATAAGAACAAAAGTAGACTTGAGAAATGAGAAAATAGGATTTAAAATTCGCTATTATACCTTACAACGCATACCTTATATGTTAATTTGCGGAAACAAAGAAATGAATCAAAATACAGTAGCTATACGTACATATCGAGGTCAAACATTAAAAAACTGTAATATTGATATATTTATAAAAAAATTACTACACGAAATTAAAAGTTACAGTGTTTATCAAATGGAGGAATAACATATTATTAAATTCGTAAAAAAAATACAATCAATACGATTAAATCGTATTAACAGAGAAATCAGCGCTAAAAACGTCCGTCTAACTGGAGTAGACGGAAAACAAATCGGTGTGGTTAGTTTACATGAAGCGCTTAAGCAATCTGAAGACATTGGTCTTGATTTAGTTGAAGTTAGTCCTAATTCCGATCCACCTGTATGTAGAATTATGAACTACGGTAAATTTCTATACGAAAAGAGCAAATCCACAAAAGAACAAAAGAAAAAACAAAAGGTGATTCACGTTAAAGAAATAAAATTCAGACCAAGTACTGATGAAGGAGACTACCAAGTTAAATTACGTAATTTAATTAAATTTCTCAACGAAGGAGATAAGGTCAAGATAACCTTACGTTTTAGAGGAGGAGAATTAGTACACCACCAACTTGGTACAAAAATGTTATACCGAATACGTAATGAGTTGCATGAATTAACGACAGTAGAATTTTTTTCTAATAAAATTGAAGGGCGCCAAATGACTATGATTTTGGCTCCAAAAAAGAAATAACAATATCTACTATTTAAATGTATATAAATAGCAATTTCATTATCTAGATCTTGGCGTTAAAACACATAATAAAAAATTATAGAGATCAGTATATGCCTAAAATTAAAACACTTCAATCGGCCAAAAAACGATTTAAAATAACAGCTTTAGGAAATTACAAACATAAACATGCTTATATGCGACATATTTTAACAAAAAAATCTACAAAACATAAACGCCATTTACGTCAGAAATCTATACTTCCTACAATTTATGTGACTACAATTATGAAATGTTTACCATACATATAAATCAATGGTATTTGAATTACTGAAGAAAATCTATATATACCATCGTTTAAATTATTAGGAGCGCAATACGTATGACACGCGTAAAAAACAGTGTAGTAGCACATGCTCGTCATAAAAAAATTTTAAAACAAGCAGCAGGTTACTATGGAGCAAGATCACGTACTTATCGTGTTGCTTATCAATCAGTTATAAAATCTGGACAATACTCTTATCGAGACCGTCGTCAGAAGAAACGCTTATTCCGTCGATTATGGATTTATCGTATCAATGCCGCATCACATAAATATGGAATGTCTTATAATAATTTAATAAATGGATTACATAAATCTAATATATATATCAACAGAAAAATGATTGCTGATATAGCCATTTTCGATAAAAAAACCTTCTCTAAATTAGTCGACAAAGCAAAAAAATTAATTGTAGACATACATAAATCTACTCAATAAGAAATACATATTCATGTAATATAAAATTCATAATAATAATGCAACTACAACTAGTATTAGTAATATTAAATAATTAGCACAGTTAATTAAATTAAAATATCATATAATTGTTCTTTACATATATATTATATCAAAAAAACAACCTTGTATTGCTATATTAGTTATAGCGGAGTGTTCATGTCATTAGATCGTATAAACGACTTAGTTATACTAGCGAAATCAAACATAATGCAATCTAACAATATAGATGAATTAGAAGTAGTACGCATTAAATTTTTAGGTAAAAAAGGACACCTGAACCAACAAATCAAAAATCTTAATGATAGTCCATCAGATGTTAAGCCTAAATTGGGAGCAGCTATTAATCAAGCCAAAAAAGATATATACACATTATTTATTAAACATAAAAACTTCTTACAATCAAAAAATATAAAAAATACCTTAATCACCGACACATTAGACGTTACTTTACCAGGACGTTTATCAGATACCGGTACACATCATCCAATAACGAGTACTATAAAACGTATGAAGGTTTTTTTTAATTCTTTAGGCTTCTCCATAATACATGGTCCAGAAATTGAAAATGATTACTTCAATTTCGATGCCTTAAACATTTCTAAGTATCATCCTTCCCGAGATGAACATGATACCTTTTGGTTTGATGAAAAACGTTTACTTCGTACACACACATCCGGCGTTCAAATACGTTTCATGAAAAATAACCCCCCCCCCATTCGTATCATTTCTTTTGGACGAGTATATCGCAAAGACTATGATCAAAACCATACACCTATGTTTCATCAAATGGAAGGATTAATGGTAGATTCTAACGTTAACTTCAGTCATCTAAAAACAATATTATATGATTTTTTATATAATTTTTTCGGAAAAAATACCACTTTACGTTTTAGACCATCTTATTTTCCATTTACAGAACCATCTGCAGAAATAGACGTAATGAAACAAGACACTAAAAATTGGTTAGAACTTTTAGGATGTGGTATGGTGCATCCCCAAATATTACATCATTTTGATATTGACACAGAAAAATTTTCGGGATATGCCTTTGGCATAGGAATAGAACGACTAACAATGTTACAATACAATATTGACGATATACGCGTTTTCTTTAAAAATGATTTACAATTTCTTGATCAATTTAAATAATACAAGGACATTTAAATGAAATTTAGTGAAATGTGGATACGCGAATGGATAAATCCACCAATTAGTAGCATTGAATTAGTTGATCAATTAACCATGGCTGGATTTAAAGTTAATGAATTAAAACCTGTTATCAATATTTTTTATGGAGTAATTATTGGTGAAATTGTAGAATGCAAAATGCATCCTAATGTTAATAACATGTGGATAATAAAAGTAAATAAAGGTAATAATGAATTATTAAATATTGTTTGCGCCGCCCCCAATTGTCGTAAAAATATTCGAGTAGTTGTTGCTAAAGTAGGAGCAGTATTACCAAATGGACGTAAAATTAAAACAAAAACAATACACGGTAAAGAATCAGAAGGCATATTATGTACTTTTTCAACATTCGGAATCATTAACCACACAGTAGATATAATAGAATTACCTACAAATGCACCTATCGGAGAAAACTTTTATAACTATTTACGTTTTAATGATAACATTATTGAAATCAACGTTACTCCTAATAGAGGAGATTGTCTGAGTATCATCGGAATCTCTAGAGAAATAGCAGCTATAAATCATTTAAAATTAAAAAAAATAAAAATAGAACCAACTATTCCAACAATCAACGATACCATCCCTATATCTGTCGAAATTCCAGATGCATGTCCACAATACTTGGGAAGAATTATAAAAAACATTCATATTACAGCTCCTACGCCTTTATGGATAACAGAGAAATTACGTCGCTGCGGCATCTGTTCAGTTAATATAGTTGTAGACATTATTAATTATGTATTGCTAGAGTTAGGACAACCGATTCATGTTTTTGATTATACAAAAATTGATGGCAACATAATACGTATACGTTTTTCTGAAATCGGAGAAATTCTAACATTATCCAATCACAATAATTTAAAATTATCGCAAAATACCATCATCATATCTGATCGTAAAAAACCATTATCAATTGCTGGAGCAATCATTCCAAATAAATATTCTGTTTGTTCTGAAACTCGTCATATAATGTTACAATCTGCTGTTTTTACTCCGTCTACTATCGCGAGTCAATCCATATTACATCCCATTCACGATCTGTATTCCTTCCGTTATGTGCGAGGCATCGACCCCAGCATATCTCAATTAGCTTTGGATCGTGTCACCTCATTATTACTAAAAAACTGCGGTGGTTGTCCTGGTCCAATAGTAAATATAACTAACAAAAATATACTGCCAAAACCAATCAATATCATATTAAATCGAACTAAATTAGACAAAATTATTGGATTTCATATCATAGATTCAGAAATTACACATATTTTAAGACGCTTTGGTTTTCAAATAAAATTTTCAGATAACATCTGGAAAGTACTTCCACCAACTTGGCGTTTTGATATCTCTATAGAAGAAAACTTGATATCAGAAATAACACGTATTTATGGATATAACAATATCCCTCGCGTTTCTATTTGTACAAACTTAATAACAGATCGTACCCATTCATCAACTATACCGTTATCAAGAATAAAAAATTTATTAGTAGATCGTGGTTATCAGGAAATAATAACATATAGTTTCGTAAGTTCTGGTATGCAAAAACTATTACACCCGAAAAAAATTCCATTAATTCTAAAAAATCCAATTACATTAGAAATGTCTACTATGAGGCTATCTTTATGGTCTGGATTAATCAAAACAGTAATATATAATCAAAATAGACAACAAAAACAAATTAAATTATTTGAAAGCGGTATATGTTTTATTCCTCAAAAAAATTTTGAAAATCAAGTGTATCAAGATTTTATGATAGCTGGGATACGATCTGGACTTAGATTTAATGAACACTGGGATTTAAAAAAAATACATCCAGTAGATTTTTACGATATAAAAGGAGATGTAGAAGCTTTATTAAACCTAACTAACAAGTTACATTGTATTAGATTTAAAAAATACACACATCCAGCATTACATTCTGGTCAAAGTGCAGCAATTTATTTGGAAAATATATGTATTGGATACATTGGTATGATTCATCCTTCTATACAAATGACACTAAATTTACGTTCACAAACACTAGTTTTTGAGTTATCGTGGAATATGATTTCTCAATTTATATTATCTAAAGTTACTTCCATTTCTAAATTTCCTAAAAATTTTCGTGATATTTCTATAATAGTACCAAACAAAGTATCCGCAGAATCTATCATTGCTGAATGCAAAAAAATTGATAACAAAGATCAATTAGTTGACATCAAGTTATCTGATGTTTATAAAAGTAAAAACATTGAAAAAGGTTTTAAAAGTTTTACTATTAAATTATATTTACAAAGCAAAACTCATACTTTAAAAGAAGAAGAAATTTCTGATATTGTTAACAAATGTTCGATGATTTTAAAAAAACGTTTCAATGGAACATTAAGATAATAATACTCGTATCGTTACTATTATCATATTTAAATGTTAATTTATATACTATTTAAAAAATAATTAAAAATGAATTTTTATATAATATATATATTATATATCCTTTTTTTAATCACTTAATCTTTCAAAACAAAAAAACACACCCGCACAATAAGTATACATTTTATATAATAAACACCGAATATAATTAGATAATATTAATTATGTAAACCAACAATCTTCATATCTTGTACTAAAATTTAGTAAACAAAATTTAAAACTTATTTCAATAAGAATATTTAACTGTTTTATATATAAAAAATATCTGTATCTCAATTAGAAATTAAAAATATATTATAATAATATTTAAACAATGATGAAACTTATATTCACCTCCCAGTAATTTGATTTATTTGTATTAATTGTAATATAATTGTAAATTAAAAACACAGATCAAATTTATTTCCAATACTGATAATTTAATAAAAAATAATTTAAAGTTATTATTATTAATGATAGTATATTTCCATATGGCATATAAGATTCACGCTTTAATTAAATATCAAAAAAAGGGGAGCTATGCGTTCTTTTCGATTATTATTATCTAACTCTTATGATCCATGGTTTAATTTATCACTTGAAGAATATATATTTAAAAACATACCTAAAAAACAATCTATACTATTTTTATGGAGAAATCAAAATACAGTAGTGATAGGACGCGCTCAAAACGCATGGAAAGAATGCAACACTCGCCGAATGGAACGAGATGGCATTAAATTAGCTAGAAGAAGTAGTGGCGGTGGCGCTGTGTTTCATGATTTAGGTAATACTTGTTTTACCTTCATTTCTACTCAAGAAAATTATGACAAATATGTATCCTCTAATATAGTTTTGAATGGATTGCGTCACATTGGGATTAAAGCCATCATTTCTGGACGCAATGATATTGTCATACATACAGCAAATGGAGAACGTAAAATTAGCGGTTCTGCATATCGTGAAACATCTGGGCGTAAATTTCATCACGGCACACTACTTTTACACGTTGATATTAATAAACTCGCTTATTATCTTAATCCAGATTCTAAAAAACTAGAAACTAAAGGGATTACCTCTATTCGGTCAAGAGTTGCTAACTTAAATGAATTAAAACCTGGAATTAATCACCAAGAAGTATGTCAAGGATTAACAGAAGCGTTTTTCCAATATCATGGAGTGAGAGTACAGCCAGAAATATTATCTATAGATAATTTTTATAATATCCCAGAGTTTTTAAAGCAATTCAATAAACAACGTGATTGGAACTGGAATTTCGGAAGCGCTCCTGCATTCACACATCAATTAGATACCCGTTTTGATTGGGGCAGTGTGACGTTACATTTCGATATAGAACGTGGTATTATTCATCGTACCCATATTTTCACTGACAGTTTAGAACCAGATCCTTTAGAAACACTGGCAAAAAAATTAGTAGGCATTCCATATAATAATAAAAGCATTCTCTCTTGTTGTCAAGAATGGATGAAAATATGGCCTCAACACAAAAAAGAATTATCAGAAGTTTCTAGTTGGTTAATCAAAACAACATCTTAATTCATTGTTAATTTTTAATAAGCTTTAATTTCAATTAAATTTTAAAAATTTTCAACGTAACTACATATATGTAGTTATACATCTTAATTATAAGAAGATTCATATGAAATATTTTCTACTAATCAAAAAAAATAAACCAATTAGCATACACTTTTAATATATGTTATTCTGAAAGAAGTTGCCATATCAGTTACATTTCACATCGTTTGAAATAAAAAATTAATTTTAGAAGAATACTACAACAATCTATCTTTAATACACTATTTTTATTAAATAGATACTGTACTAAATTTCAACATTCGTTGAATTTAAATGAAAATTTATAAAAATTAACATATGATTATAAACTATAATTTCTAATACAATTAGATATGTAGAACCATTTTCTATTTGCATATTTTTACTTTCATAAATATTTAATGCAATGAAAAATAATTGAGTGTTTAGTATGGTAAAATATTATGTAACAAATTTAAAGGAATTTATCATGAAAAATAATATCAAAAAAAATATACACTGCATATCCAAAAAACATGTTTCTTGGAATGGTCTAACACTGACTGAAGCAGCAGCACAACAAATTCTTCACTTAAAAAACAAAGATCCTAATATATTAGGATTGAAAGTAACCATAAAAAAATCAGGATGCGCAGGATTTTCATATCTTATGGATAAAGTTACATCACTAGATGATGATCACTTAATATACGAACGTAACGGAGCTAAATTATTCATACCATTGCACGTCATGCCATTTGTTGATGGAACCGAATTAGATTATGCACGAGAAGGATTAAATCATATGTTTAAATTTAATAATCCTCAAGCTCAACATTCTTGTGGATGCGGTGAAAGTTTTAGCATTTAAAAAAAGGTATTATTATTATGATACATAATAACTCTAACATATATGACATTAATAAAAATTTATATACACATGATAATTCATATTATAAGGAAGGTTTTTTTACCAAATTAAATAATGAAGAACTCAAACAGGGTATTAATGAAGATATAATACACACTATTTCAAAAAAAAGATCAGAACCAAAATGGATGCTAGAATTTAGACTTTCAGGTTATCACGCTTGGCGTAATATGGAAGAACCACATTGGTTAAAAGGAAATTATCAAAAAATCAATTATAATTCCTATAGCTATTTTTCTGCTCCAGCATCTGTAACTAAACAAAAAACCCACGAAACACAAAAAAATACAAACACTTTTTTAAATAAATCAAAATACTTAACCACAGAAGTAGAACAAACCTTTAATAAACTAGGTATCCCAGTATATGAAGAAGGAAACGTGGCAGTTGATGCTATATTTGATTCGGTTTCCGTGTCTACTACGTTCCGACATACCTTATTAAAAGAAGGTATCATTTTTTGTTCATTTCACGACGCTATTCGAGATTACCCAGATTTAGTACGTCAATATTTAGGAACTGTAGTGTCTTTTAAAGATAATTTTTTCGCTGCACTTAATGCTGCAGTTGTATCTGATGGTACGTTTGTATACATTCCTAAAAATGTACGCTGTCCTATGGAGCTCTCAACTTATTTCCGAATGAATTCTAAAAAAACCGGACAATTTGAACGGACCATTTTAATTGCAGATACAGGTAGTTATGTAAGTTATATTGAAGGATGTTCAGCTCCAACACATAATAACTATCAACTGCATGCAGCAGTTGTAGAAGTTATTGTTCTAAAAGATGCTCAAGTAAAATATTCAACAGTACAAAATTGGTTTTCTGGCAACCAAAATTCTCAAAGTGGGATTTTAAACTTCGTTACTAAACGAGCACTATGTTCTGGAGAAAATGCTAAGATGTCTTGGACTCAATCTGAGTCCGGATCCGCTATTACTTGGAAATATCCAAGTGTAATTTTAAAAGGAAAAAACTCTATTGGAGAATTTTTTTCAGTCGCCATTACTAATGGCATACAACAAGCAGATACTGGAACAAAAATGATTCATATAGGAGAAAATACACGCTCCACTATTATTTCAAAAGGTATTGCACTTGGAAGCAGTCAAAATACTTATCGAGGATTAGTTAAAATGATGAAATCTGCTTCAAATTCACGTAATTTTACACAATGTGACTCCATGCTGATAGGAAAACAATGTAGTTCTCATACCTTTCCTATCATTGAATCACATAGTAATAATTCACAATTAGAACATGAAGCTACAACTTCGCGTATTAGCGATAATCAACTGTTTTATTGTCGACAACGTGGAATTAATGAAGATGATGCTATTTCTATGATTGTAAATGGATTCTGCAAAGATATATTTTCTAAATTACCTTTAGAATTTTCTGTAGAAGCACAAAAATTACTAGAAATTACTTTAGAACACAGCGTTGGATAAAATCCCATAATATAAGTACTTTCATAAATCATAGTCATTTAAAAAGGAGAAGTGCTGATGTTATCAATAAAAAATTTAGATGTCAGCGTAAAAAATATATCTATTCTAAAAAAATTAAATTTAGAAATTAATCCTGGTGAAATACACATAATTATGGGGCCTAATGGATCAGGAAAAAGTACATTATCTGCTACATTATCTGGTCAAAAAGATTATGTTGTTACTGACGGAGAGATATTGTTTAAAAACAAAAATTTATTACTTCTGAAGCCAGAAGAACGCGCAGGGGAAGGAATCTTTGTAGCATTTCAGCATCCAATAGATATTCCAGGGATCAGTAACCAACTATTTTTACACAGCGCTGTTAACGCTATACGTAAATACAGGCACCAATCTCTTATGGAGAAGTTTGATTTTACCCAGCTGATTCAAAAAAAAATGACATTGTTAAAAATGCCTAATGACTTGTTGAGTCGATCAGTAAACGTTGGATTTTCTGGAGGAGAAAAAAAACGTAATGATATTCTTCAAATGATGATGTTAGAACCATTACTATGTATTCTTGATGAAACAGATTCTGGTTTAGATATTGATGCAGTAAAAATCGTTTATAATGGTATTAATATATTAAACAATAAAATACGTTCATTTGTCATTATCACTCATTACCAAAGAATTTTAGAATATATTAAACCTGATTATGTGCACGTATTACATCAGGGTCATATCGTAAAATCTGGTGATATCTCTTTAGTCAAAAAGATCGAGGAAAAAGGTTATGGTTGGTTATGCGGACAATAAAGATAGAGTATTGAACGAATGGTATGGATTGTTTAAACAAAAAAATAATATTAATTCGGATTTGGTGCATAAATATTGGGAACGTATTAAAATACTTGGATTACCTAATTTTAACAAGGATAATTGGAAACATACGGCATTTAAAGAATTTTTAACATATAATTTTGAATTCTCTAAAAATTTTAAATTAAATGCGCCGCAATATGAAAAATTAAGTTTTCCTATAGATGCTTATTGCTTAACATTTGTTAACGGTCTATTAGCACCTGAATTAAGTGATAAAAATATTGATCCATGGATAATGAAAATCAATCGAGATCCCAATCGCCATGAAATAACTCATCCCATTCAACCAGAGATGTTTTTATATTTAACTGAATACTTAAGTGATGCAACAATACATATAAGTTTACCTACAAAAAAAATAACAAAAAAACCATTATATTTACTATATATTAATGAAGGATCTAACGTAAAAAACAAATTAGTTACATCTCATTATCATCATCATCTTCACATTGGCAATGATTCCAACACATGCGTTATAGAACATTTTATTAGCATCAATAAAAACAACAGTCACTTCAGCGGCGCACGTATGTCTATTACAACAGGAAACCGATCCAAATTAGACCACTTTAAACTAATATTCGAGAATAATGCAAGTTATCATATAGCACACAACGATATTAATATAGGGCAATATTCAAATGTACACAGTAATATCTTTGTAATTCTCGGTCCTAAATTTACATCTCATCAAACCAGCGCCAAAATTAATCACTCGGGATCATCCTTATCATTAAATAGTTTAATTTTGTTATCCAAACAAGATATTGGAAATATATGCACTTATTTAGAACATAACAACCAAGAATATGCATCAAGTACGCAATTACATAAAATAATAGCATGTAATCACAGTACCGGTGTGTTTAATGGTCTGATAAAAGTAAATCCAAATTCTATAAAGACTGATGGAATAATGATAAACAATAATTTACTATTAAACCAAGATGCAACTATTTATAGTGTACCTAAACTTGAAATTTACTCAGACGATGTAAAATGCAGTCATGGAGCAACAATAGGGCACATTGATGCTGATCATCTATTTTATCTAAGTACACGCGGTATTCCCAAAAAAGATGCTTTAAAAATGCTTATTTATGCTTTTACTATTGAAATTACAGGATTAATTAAACATGCTATGTTACAAGATATTATATTGAAAAAAATCAATAAAGCTTTAATAAGGATCAAAATATGACAATTTATCCCATAGAAAAAATTAGATCAGATTTTCCTATATTAAACCGAATAATAAATCAACACCCTCTTACTTATCTTGATAATGCTGCATCTGCTCAAAAACCTAATATTGTCATAGACTCACAAACTCATTACTATCGTAATAAATACGCTGCTGTACATCGAGGTATTCACACATTGAGTACAGAATCAACTGATCACATGGAAACAGTACGCTTACATATAGCTAATTTTATTAACGCATCTAGAGAAGAAATTGTTTTTGTAAAAAGCACTACTGAAGCTATCAACCTCATCGCCAACAGTTGGGGACATAATTTTATAAATTATGGAGATAACATTATTATCAGTGAAATGGAACACCACGCCAATATTATTCCATGGCAAATATTGTCAAAAAATAAAAAAATTGCGTTACATTATATACCATTAACTCCTAATGGCACATTAAATATATCCAGCTTATCCAAAATTATAAATAATCGCACTCGACTCTTATCGGTATCACACATGTCTAATGTTTTAGGAACAATTAATCCGTTAACAGAAATAACGAATATAGCTCGAAAAAAAAGTAATGCTCTAATTTTAATAGATGGCGCTCAAGGCATCGTACATCAATCAGTAGACGTACAAAAACTAGATTGTGATTTTTATGTATTTTCCGGGCATAAACTATATGGGCCATCTGGTACTGGCATTATGTATGGAAAAAGAAAATTACTTCAAAAAATGCCCCCATGGATAGTAGGAGGTGGAATAGTTCAAGATGTAAGTTTAACTCACAATACAACATTTATAGACTCTCCCTGGAAATTTGAGTCAGGATCTCCCAATATCAGTGGTATTATAGGACTAGGAAGTGCTATTGAATATATCAATACCATAGGTATTGATAAAATTTATAATCATGAAGATCAATTAATACGGTATGCTGTAGACACATTACAAAACATTCCAAATCTAATATTATATGGACCAAGTACACGAGTTGGGATTATTGCTTTTAATTTAGGGATACATCACTCATATGATATTGGAATGTTATTAAACCAATACGGAATTGCTATACGAACAGGACACCATTGCGCAATACCTACTATGAATTATTTTAAAGTACCAGGTATGTGTCGTGCATCTTTAGCTATGTACACCAACAAAGAAGATATTGATCGATTAGCATATGGACTCATGCAGGCGCAACATTTACTAAACTAATAAACAATTATTATTTTAACAACAATGATGAAATTTCCTACAAAAAATCAATTATTACAAAATTTCTTAAGTTGCATTAATTGGGAAGAGAAATATATATATATAATTAGTCTCGGAAAATTACTACCTGAATTTCCAGAAAATATGCGTACACACAAATATTTAATTCCTGGATGCCAAAGTCAAACATGGATTGCTTTGACTACTTCTTCTATAACGCCCCATAACAGTTTGATTAAACTATACGGACATAGTGATTCTTCTATCGTTAAAGGAATTATATCTATAATATTTAGTTTATACCAAGGATTAAATTTAAAAGAAGCCGCTAATATTGATATTAAACCCTTTCTGATAAATCAATTACAATTGAAACAAAACTTAACTATATCTCGATCTCAAGGGATACATCTGATACTTGACTCTATACAGAGTCAAGTTAACCGTTCTCTATAAACTATAACTTTATTCCAAATTAAAATATTTATACAATAATTATTTATAATTATAATCAAATGTTTTATCATTTTTTATTTTTAAAGAATCCTTATGTACACATACTTTTCTCGACATCTTTTTTAAATTACTTATGAAAAGAAGTAATTTGATTATCAATACGTTGATTAGCTCGTGTCGCCTCATTTTTTGTTTTCTCTATCTCAGGACGCAAAACATCAATATCACTGCTTATTTGATCAATTCTTTCGCTTAAATCACGCATTTCAGAAGATAATTCTTTTATTTTAGTTGTACTCGCGCAATTAGCCAACACAAAAGAACTCAAAATGATTACAGAACAACACATGAATCTATTAGGTTTCATCTTTAAATACTCTCCTATATTAGAATTACTTTAGTAATTGGACTTATATAAAAATATAATTAGTAAAGAATCATTTATTAATTTTTTTAAAAACACTCTACTATCGTATCATTTTAATTATGTTAAAATAATTAATTACCCTATCATTTAAAAATGAAAATCAATTTTATTGATACAACATTTAGATAATAATCTAACCTTCTTTCTTATTTTTTGAGCTGTATACACAAAGAAAAATACCTTATTATCATCTTAAACCAAATAATTTATTACAATAATAACTAATGCGTTCTAATGGACTTGAACCATCGACCTCTACCATGTCAAGATAGCGCTCTAACCAACTGAGCTAAGAACGCACAACAATAAAACAATGCTTAATTACTCATTATCCCCACATAATGTGTTACTAACACATTATTGATTTCTTACCGTATTGAAAAGATTCATAGATAGTTTACTAAAAAAAACAATACCTATGCACAACAAAATACATGTAATTATATCATACGTCAAATGTTTTAAGAATATCTTATATTAAGAAAATATGTTTCTATCAAAAACGAACTTAAATCATTTTAAAGTTATATTTAACACAAAAAAAGTATATGCTATAATAAATATAATTTATAATAATATTAAATAGTATTTGAAAAATATGTTTTCAGGTATTATACAGGCTGTCGTTCCAATTCATACGATCTATGAATCAACCAATTTTAAAACGTATACAATTATATTACCCACGCATCTACTATCAAATTTAAAAATTGGTTACTCTATATCAAATAATGGATGTTGTTTAACTGTTATTGCCATGCAACACAATCTAGTTAGTTTTAACTTAATACATGAAACATTAAAATTAACTAATATGGGTATGCTAAAATCAGGAGATTTAATTAATATAGAAAGATCACTAAGTTTTCATTCTGAAATTGGTGGGCATTTAATGAGTGGTCATGTTGATTGCACTGGGAAAATTATAAAAATAATTACTTCAGAAAACAACAAAATAATATGGTTCAATATAAAAAAAAAATATCTTAAAAAATATATTTTACACCAAGGATCCATTGGGGTAGATGGAGTCAGCCTTACGGTAAGTAGAATATTCAATGATTATATACGTATTTGTTTAACCCCATATACTGCAATACAAACAACGCTTGGAAGCAAAAAAATAGGTAATGTAGTAAATATTGAAGTTGACATTATTATAAAATCTGTTATAAACAGCTTTGAAAGAACGCTATCTATTGTTAATTTGAAAAAATAACAACAAGTATTCATTAATACATATATAAATTTGCATATAAATTTAATATACGAAAAATTTGAAAGATTTGCTTTAAATATCACATTCTTCATCTGTATTGAGATAAATACAAATATTTTAAAATGCTTGCTCATTTTATTTATTAAGAAATATAATTTTAATTTTTAACACAAATATAATATGAACAACACAATAAAAAAAATCAAAAATCAAATAGAAACAAATCCTATTGTTTTATACATGAAAGGTACCCCGAGTGCTCCTAAATGTGGCTTTTCATCAAAAGCTGCTCAAATATTATCCACTCATGTTCAATCTTTTTTTTACATTGATGTATTGATCCATATAGATATTAGAAATGCTTTACCAACATTTTCTAATTGGCCTACTTTTCCTCAATTATGGATAGAAGGGAAATTAATAGGTGGATCTGACATCATGATTAATATGAGTCGCAACGGAAAACTACACACTCTGATTAATCAGGTTAAATTACGATATAATTTAAATTAAAAATTTTTATTTTCCCTTTACAAGAGAACTAAATATATAAATAATTATTACGCGGATATATAAAATCTACATAAGTAGAATAAAATATATTTTATATTCAAATTTTAAAACCTCCCTAGTGTCATCAAAACACACACAACTATAATAATAATACCAATGTCTTAATGACGCACATTAAGAATCAGCACAATAAGGGGTTAATGGCCAACCACCAAGTCTTTTCCATTTGTTTACCAATTCACAAAACAACATTGCGGTTCGCTCAGTATCATATAACGCAGAATGTGCTTTTTTTTTATCAAAACAAATACCTGCTCGCGCACATGCCTTAGCTAATACAGTTTGACCAAATACTAATCCACTTAAAGTAGCTGTATCGAACATAACAAAAGGATGAAATGGATTATTTTCTGAAAAACTTACACGTTCTACTGCCGCCATTAAAAAACTATGATCAAAAAACGCATTGTGTGCTACGATAATAGCACGACTGCATTCTTGAGTTTCAATACCCTGATGTACCATTTCAAAAATTTTTTGTAATGCCTCTTGCTCTGTTACTGCAGCTCTTAAAGGACTATTTAAATCAATTCCATTAAACGCTAATGCTTCCGGTTGAATAATAGCTCCAGGAAATGATTTAATATGAAAATTAAGAGAATCATCTACACATAACCAACCATACCCATCCATTTTAAGTGTAACAACAGCAATTTCTAACAAAGCATCAGTATTCGCGTTAAGACCCGCTGTCTCTACATCAACTACAACCGGGTAAAACCCACGAAATCTGGTTCGAAGAGTATTGTGATCATCTTTATAAATCATTTTTATTTATAAAATATATTACATTACATAAACAATTAATGTTATCATAAATTTTAATACATTTTTATATTTATTGTGTAACAATGATTCTTCGGATATTCTATGAAAAATGGTAAATAACTATTTTTTTTTAAAACATATATTTTTATTTAAAAATACAATTTATATCAATATACCTGAAATTAAATATTTTTTTAATTTTAAAAATGGTTACATATATTGATACCTATTATTAAATCACCAAAAATACTAAAATATATAATAACTACCACTTATTTATATAATAACAGATACTTTAATAAATATATTTATAACTCATTATAAAATCATGAATAACACCGATTTTTTTATCCAACACACTTCTTTTGAATAAACTAATTTGTTTAAAATCAACTTCTGAGGATGATATTGTAACACAAATCACTAAACAAACCATTCTGAAACAGAATTCTAACTATAATTAGAATTTCACTCATTTTACATAAATACATTTCATTCAATGAATTATTTTCAACACAAGTCTTAAAAATAATTTACATACAATAATAAATGTATGTTACACTTTAATGAATTAAATTATACATAATAACGTATCTAATTGATAAACTGGGATAGCAATCACTTTACAATAATTTTATTAAATTATATTAAGCGTAATATCATAGACACGATTATGCCATAATTACATATTCATATATTGAATATCTACTTATTTAAAATAGACAAAATATCTAAAATAAAATAAATTCAATTATAAGGAAAGAAAAAATTGGAATCGCCATTAGGATCAGATTTGGCACGCCTTGTAAGAATATGGCGTGCTTTAATTGATCATCGTTTAAAACCTTTAAAACTCACACAAACACATTGGATTACATTGCATAATATTTGTCAATTACCTCCAGATCAATCTCAAATACAATTAGCAAAAGCTATAGGAATTGAACAACCATCTTTAGTACGAACACTTGATCAACTTGAAGAAAAATCATTAATTATAAGACATACTTGTGTTAATGATCGACGAGCTAAACGAATCAAATTAACTGATAATGCTAGACCTATTATTAATGAAGTAAATCGTGTTATTTCTATCACTAGAAACGAAATTTTTAGTGGCATTAGCCATGAAGAAACAATTTTTCTAAGCAAAATTATTTTTAAATTAGAAAAAAACATTATAAATTTACACAATAAAAATTAGAAAATTTCATATAACTAAGAACGTATGTACCTTTAAATAACACAAACACATTTATATTGTTTATTTTAAAGAAATTATACAAGTATATTGTACTAAAAATTCTAAATATATCATAATTCATAAAATATATAATATAACACGATTCTTTGTTGACTGTATATAATTACACACTTAAATATTTATCGATTACTTAACATTTTTTGTACATAACTTAAAATCAATGAAATTATTATTCTAGTATTGTGCCATATTTTATGTTAATAAATAAAAATAACATTTCCAACATCAGACGAGAATATACATCCGGACAGCTACGACACAAAGATATAACTAATCAACCTATTCAGTTATTTTCAATATGGTTGCATCAAGCATATTATTCAAAAATACCTGATCCTACCGCAATGTGTTTAGCTACGGTAGATCACACCGGTCAACCTTATCAACGTATGGTGTTATTGAAGAATTTTACTAATAAAACAATGATATTCTATACCAATCTTAACAGTCGCAAGGCCATTCATTTAGCCAATAACCCCAAAGTTAGTTTATGTTTTCTTTGGAATGAAATAGATAAACAGGTAATAATAACAGGAAATGTCGATAAACTTTCAGAAAAAGAAGTATTAAAACATTTTTATACACGCCCAAAAAACAATCAAATTAGCACATGGGTGTCGAACCAATCTAAAATTATTTCTTCCAAAGATTTACTGGAAAACAAATTTTTAGAATTCAAAAACAATCATCTCCACAAAAAAGTACCATTTCCTGAATTTTGGGGTGGATATAAAATTAATATAAATAGCATGGAGTTCTGGCAAGGCGGAACATACCGATTACATGATCGATTTATATATCAACGATATAAGCATTCATGGAGTGTTTACCGTTTGTCTCCGTAATTACAATTACAATTTTAATGAATATTAATATATAAAAATACAAATCAACTCAATAAAACAATATTGACTTAATACATTATAAATATACATTTGAACTCTTCATTCTTCATTACATACTGAAACGATATTTGTATGAATAATAAAAATATTGATATAATAAAGTTTTTATACGAACGTGATTTAATAGCACAAATTACAAACCAAAAAACATTAATTAAAATATTACAATCAAAATCCATTACTTTGTACTGCGGATTTGATCCAACATCCGATAGTTTACATATAGGACACTTAGTCCCATTGTTATGTTTAAGACAATTTCAAGCATTTGGGCATCGTCCTATAATTTTACTAGGAGGAGGCACTGGGCTCATCGGAGATCCAAGTTTCAAGGACTCGGAACGAAAACTCAATGTAACTGAAACAGTGCAAAAATGGACAGAAAAAATCAAACACCAAGTGTC
This sequence comes from Blochmannia endosymbiont of Camponotus sp. C-003, assembly GCF_023585685.1. Lineage (NCBI taxonomy): Bacteria > Pseudomonadati > Pseudomonadota > Gammaproteobacteria > Enterobacterales > Enterobacteriaceae > Candidatus Blochmanniella > Blochmannia endosymbiont of Camponotus sp. C-003. The sequence continues at coordinate 195,573 of NZ_CP097764.1, read as the reverse complement.
TTTATTTGTAGACTTCTCTTACAGTCAACATTCACAAGCCTGTATAGTGAATAATTACGACTGGTTATCTTCTATATCGCTCTTAACATTTTTAAGAGATATCGGTAAATTTTTTTCTATAAATAAAATGATCAATAAAGATGCCATAAAAAAACGGTTACAAAAAAATAATTATGGCATATCTTATACTGAATTTTCCTATAATTTATTACAAAGTTATGATTTTACCTATTTATATAAAAATTATGATGCAATACTCCAAATTGGAGGTTCTGATCAATGGGGCAATATTGTATCAGGCATTGATTTGATACGGCGTACATATAAAAGAACTGTTTACGGACTCACTATGCCTTTACTTACCAAAGCTGATAATATTAAATTTGGAAAGACAGAACAACACACGATATGGCTAGATGCAAAAAAAACCAGTCCCTATACATTTTATCAATATTGGATCAATTCTTCTGATAAAGAAGTATATCGTTTTCTTAAAATTTTTACCAACATTGACGTAGATACAATCAACCTTTTAAAAAAAGAGGATAGCATAAAAAATACAAAACCACAAGCTCAAATTATATTAGCAGAAGAAATTACCCGATTAGTCCATGGAAAAGAAGGATTAAAAACAGCGCAAAAAATTACTAGCAATCTCTTTACAGGACAAATACATAAACTCACCTTAGATGATTTTAAACAACTATGTCAAGATGGCGTCCCAACCGTACCACTGAAAGCCGGTATTACATTACAACAGGCGTTAGTAGATTCTAAATTAGTAACATCTCGATCGAAAGCACGCGAATTAATTTCATCTAATAGCATTACTATAAACTCAAAAAAACAATTAAAAAAAGAATATATTTTTTCTTCCATCGACAGATTACATGGTCGTTTTACATTATTAAAACGTGGAAAAAAACACTATTGCTTAATCAAATGGGAATAATCTAAATGTAACTAAATGCATTATTGTAGATTTCAAATATATATACTTTTAAAATACAAACACAATCTCACAGTCTACCTTATTACACTATCTAAATATTTTAATTATATAACTTTCTACTATGATATAGACTATTTTTTTCTTTAAATTCACACAAATCTTGAATCACACAGACACGGCAACGGGGCTGTTTAGCCCGACAAATATTCTTACCATGTAGTACTAACCACTGATGACAGTTTCTCTTAAATTCTTTTGGTACTACCGATAATAATTTCTTTTCTACAGACCAAACATTATTTCCTAGCGCAAAACGACTACGATTGCAAAACCTAAATACATGTGTATCTACCGCAATTGTAGCCCAACCAAAAACTACATTTAAAATAATATTAGCAGTTTTACGTCCAACGCCGGGTAAAGATTCTAAACCAATACGATCTGACGGTAACATACCGTTATGATTTTCTATCAACAAACGACAAGTTTCAATAATATTTTTAGATTTATTATTTGATAAACCGATAGATTTAATATAATTTCTAACGCCATCTACTCCCAAACGTAACATATCTTTTGGTATATTAGCTACTTTAAATAAGTTCTTTGTTACTTTATTAACTTGTATATCACTTGTTTGAGCCGACAATAACACCGCAATCAACAACTCAAATTCTGACCGATAAGCCAATCCAATAACTGGATGAATATTGTTATCTCGTAATTTACATAAAATCTGATACCGTTTAACGCGATTCATCGATAGCACTGCATGAATTATCTTATAATGTTTATTGTTATTGAAAATACTTATAATATCTATCGTTGTTTAACATAATTGAATTATTAATTTCTGATATAATTAACATGATTCTCAAGAATTAATCATATTTTCAGGGCAAACCCACTCGTCAAATTGCTGGTCATTTACGTAACCCAATTGCAACGCAGCTTCCTTTAAAGTTAATCCTTCTAAATGTGCCTTTTTAGCAATTTCTGCCGACTTATCATACCCAATATACGGACTCAACGCAGTTACCAACATCAATGAACTATTGAGTAATTCTTTAATTCTTTGATACTTAGGTTGAATTCCTATAATACAATATTTATGAAAACTTTCTATACCGTCTGCCAGCAACTGTACTGTTTGCAAGAAATTATATATAATCAATGGCCTATATACATTTAATTCAAAATGACCAGATGCACCCCCAATATTTATGCTCACATCATTTCCCATAATTTGAGCACACAACATAGTCATAGCTTCACACTGCGTTGGATTAACTTTTCCGGGCATCATTGAACTACCTGGTTCATTTTCAGGAATACTTAATTCACCTATACCACATCTAGGACCGGAAGATAATAAACGCACATCATTAGCAATTTTCATCATAGAAACCGCTAAACCCTTCAAAGATCCATGACTATGCACCAATGCATCACATGTCGATAACGACTCAAATTTATTTGATGCGCTAACAAAATTATGTTTAGTAAGAAACGATAATGCATCAGCAACACGGTCAGCATATTCCGGATGAGAATTTAAACCTGTACCCACTGCTGTTCCTCCTAACGCTAATTCACATAAATGAGGTATTGTAACTTCTATATGGTCTATATTATGCTGTAACATAGATACCCAAGCAGAAATCTCTTGCCCCAAAGTTAATGGAGTAGCATCCTGAAGATGAGTACGCCCAATTTTAATAATATTATTAAATTCAACAGATTTATCAAACAAAGCCTTTTGTAACATCTTAACTTTAGGTATTAATTGTTCATTTAAATTAACTACCGCTGCAATATGCATTGCGCTAGGGAAAACATCGTTGGAACTTTGACTTTTATTAACATGATCGTTTGGGTGCACAAATTTCCTATTTTCGCTTACTTCACTGCTTAACAATTCATTAGCTCTATTAGCTAAAACTTCATTCATATTCATATTGCTTTGAGTCCCAGATCCAGTTTGCCAAACTGATATTGGGAATTCATCTTTATGTATGCCAGATAATACTTCATCTGCCGCTTGAATAATTGCTTGAGCCCGTTTACAATCTATTAGTTTTAGATCGCAATTTACTTGCGCTACTACAAGTTTAATTTGAGCCAACGCTTTAATTAACGAAAAAGGAATTTTCTCATCAGAAATATTAAAATATTTTAATGCTCGTTGTGTCTGCGCTCCCCATAACCGATCATTCGGTACTAAGATTGTCCCCATAGTGTCTTTTTCGAAACGCATCGTCATAATAATTACCACCTCTAATTATAAAAAATGTTCATTGATTTTATTAATTATATAAATATAATCGTTATATATCATATACTCAAAATCAGTGATTTTATTTCCAAATTAAATTTCTATTTAAAATAAAAATTATTTGACTTATAATTTTGTATATATTAATTATTTGTCTATAATAACAAAACAATAACGTAAATATACTGCACACATACAATACAAAATATACTAATTAAAATTTCAACATGACGATATTAATTATATTGGGAATAGTATTGCAAATATTTGCATATAACGAAATTGCCTGGTGTAGTACGCTCAAAGAGCGCGCTACACCAAATATCAACAACAACACATTCCACCAAGATGGATTCTATCAACAAGAGATGAAGTTATACACTCACGACCATATACATCATACTCTTAATTTTCATCCTGATACAACGAATAAACTACGTGCCCATGCATATAATTATCTATCTCCATTTTCTTCTACTTACAAATCTAAAATACAACTACAAAACGATTCAATCAATATGTTTCATGCATTTCATACACAACACAACAAATATAAAAAAAACCTATCCTTTATGCAATTAGGGATACATAATCTTTTATCAGAACAAATTTTTAATTTTGGAGGAGGAAAAAGATATCTAACTAATAAGAAATACGCTATTGGATATAATGCTTTTTATCACTGTCCTATTTCTAACAAAATCCATCAACCATACTCAATGAATGTTGGTATAGAATATTGGTTTTATAATACTTTATTCATGTTAAATAATTATTATAATTTAGACAACATTTTTGATCCTGAAACATCATTACAAAAATTTAACACATATTATCCAAAAAGAGGACATCAACTATATATACAAACTAAATTTCCACACTTTTTTGAATTTACTGGAAAAATAAAATTGGAACAATTTATTTATAACAAAAAATACAAAAAAATTTTCAACAAAAAAAATAATGACTATTATTTATCGTTAGATTTGAATTATCAACCGATTCCCATACTAGGTTTTAGTATCAATAATATTTTTTTAAATAAGCAATACAATAGTACCATTTGTAAAATATTAATAGATTACCAATTCGGTATTCCTATTATGGAACAAATTAATTATATGCATAAAAAAAATACATCAATACAAAATAATATTGATACTATAATACAACCATTTATACCTACGATCATTCAATGTCAATACCACCACGATGATATTTCAATGAATGACCATCATCACATTCCACCCTTGCGCTACACTCACAAAATAATAGGGCATCCTGGAGAAATTAAAATAATTCAAATCGAGGACAATAATGATAAATTTGCGCGATGGGATTTTGAATCATTATCAAATCTAGGAGGTAATATTGTTGCAATAACAAATAACACTTATGCGCTCTATCTCCCTAAGTATCCTATTAAACAAGAAGATAATATTTTCATTTCATACATTAATGATAATGTAACACAAGTTCCTCATAAACAAACAAAACAAAATATACGTATTGTAGTAAAAGATTTTTCACAACAAACATTGTTAAATATAAATACACAAAACAATGACGCTTCTGTTGTTAAAATTAATAATGATTCCGGAGTTAACGTCACAGAAAGTATAACTGAACATACATTCATTTGTCATGACGATAATCAGCGTAATGTAATGAACAATGCAAATGTGGCTGCGCCACAGAATAATATCGTATGTAATACTCCATCAGAAAATGATCAGAATACTATAAAAAAAGCCGACGATTGCACTTTTTTAACTCCTCCTCCGCCTCCTCCGATGATTCCTTTTTCTTTTTTAGAAAAAGATTCATCGGCATGTATCGCAGCATCATCAACGCTGAATGATATACTTCCATTATCTACTAGACCCATGTCTCCTAATGAAGGTCAACAAACCTATTCTGGAAACAACACAAATTACAATAAAGAAACTCGTAATCCTTCTTATTATCCTGAGGATTCTAAAATTGTTGAATTAAATCAAAATGATGACTTATCGTATCGGTTATTCACACACAGGCAATCTAAGTTTGCGTCAATAGGTACTACTGAACATATGAATAAACTTGAAAATACTATAAGAGAACGAAGAAATACTAAACACTTAAGTGATATGGAACAAATGTTTGCCAAACTAAATCTTGCGCAATCTTCATCGTCCATCAGCGAAGATTGCGCAACAGACGATAGCAGTGATAGCTTTAAACTCTGATTCCACAAATACGGAAAATATATCACTAGTTTCAGATAGATATATCTAAAAAACTGTTAAACTATTGAGTTAAATTATTTCAAAAAATTACAAAAATCTAATCATTAGTGTATATATACAATATGTATTGATATAGGTAATCAAATGATTTTCAATTTAATTTTATAGTACTATCGTGAGTTCGATGCCGTATGCCTAACCAAGTAGAAGAAACATTATTAGTATCAATGCCAAATAGGTTGAGAGCTCTTGTCACAGTGTAACAAATAATGTCATCTATAGTTTTTGGGTGTGTGTAATACGCGGGAACAGGCGGCATAATTACTGCTCCAAATTCTGTTAATTTAACCATTGTGCGTAAATGCCCCAAATGCAATGGAGTTTCCCTAATCATTAACACCAGTTTACGTTTTTCCTTCAACATTACATCTGCAACACGACCAATCAATGACGATGTCATTCCTGAACTAATTTCCGACATAGTTCTAATAGAACATGGAGCAATTAACATACCTATAGTTGGATAAGATCCACTAGCAACTGATGCGCCGATATCTTGAGGAAGATGCACAACATCTGCTAACTCATATACAGATTGCTTGCTCATATTGAGTTCTTGTTGTAATGTAACCAAAGCATTTCTAGTAACAATAAGATGAGATTCTACATTCATAGAGCATTTTTTTAAAATAGTCAACGCTCGGATCCCGTAAATCCCTCCTGAAGCCCCTGATATTCCCACCACTAGACGTAATCGTTGCTGCATAATTTTATTTTTTTGTACCCCACGTTAGTTAACCAACATAAACAAAATATATGTATCATTGTTTAATGATAATCATACTATATGCAATGCTCACGTTTACTAAAAACATTTCTCAAAATGTCACTCATTAAAAAATTATAAACATATTTCAACCTTATAATCTTCATATTATAAGGAGATATGATAATACCACAATTAATATAATAATCAAAGCAATCCTTAAACCCCATATTAGTGATATGTGCTTAATTATAAACAATAAAAATTAATCAAAATTCCCTATATAATTACTTTTTAAAAATTAAGTAATTTACATTATTAATATGATAAAAACTTTATTCCATATAGTCATAATAAACTATATAAGTAGTATATTTATTTTTTAAATACAGAATTAACATGCATCAATGATTCTGGAGTATTCACACTAATACTAAATACATCATCAATTACAGAAACATGTATTGTTTCTCCGTGCCATAGCACTCGAAGCTGTTCAAGACGTTCAAGTTGTTCCAATGGACTTTTAGTCCATTCAATATACCGACTCAGAAATTTAGTTCGATATGAATAAATACCAATATGACGTAATAACATCTTAGATAATTCACTATCTAAATAATTTTTAAAATCTCCTGTATTCCATGGAATCATAGAGCGAGAAAAATAAAGAGCATTACTATTCGCATTTACAACAACTTTAACGATATTATCATCACATGCTTCTTCGAAAGAACGCAATGGCGTCGCCAAAGTAACCATAGCAGTAGCACTACTCATTGAATACAAAATACTTGCTACTTGACGAATCATGATAGATGAAATCAAAGGTTCGTCTCCTTGAAGGTGTACGATAATTTGATCATCTGAAAATTTATAATTGACAGCTACCTCTGAAAGACGTTCAGTACCTGACTGATGATTAGATCGTGTTAAGCATACCTCACTTTCAGATCGCTCCGATTGAATAACTCTTGCTATACGAGAACTATCTGTAGCAACAATCACTTTATCGGCTCCAGAATCTAAAGCATTTTCCATAACACGAATAATCATAGGTTTTCCATTAATGTCTGCTAAAGCTTTTCCTGGAAAACGCGTCGAAAAAAATCGGACAGGTATAATTACTACAAAATTCATAGTTTACCTTTTTATAATATAAAATTACGAGCATCTTTTTTTAAAAGAACCGGGATTCCTTTTCTTATTGGAAAAGCTAAATTATCAACATCACAAATTAATTCTTTTTTTTCTAAATCAAAAGATAATTTCGAATAACATATAGGACACACAATAATCTTTAATAACCGATATCTCATCATAATACTACTAAACCGATAAATTTTAACTTATATATATTGTACACAAAAAACTATTCTATATGTATTCTATAATTCAAAAAATAATAATTTTTATCATTTAAGTAATGTACTTTACTATATCAACACTTTCATATGCATGAAATCACAGAACACTTTTAAATGTTATTTAATCTTTCTTTATATCATTATCTATCATCAAATGTTGTAAAAAATTTAATTATTACATATTACATTTTAAATCCTTATAATGCCTGATTTTATCCTCCACCGTGCACAATAGGTTATGCGTATCTATCTTATTGATCTTCACTTCTGTATACACATACCACCAATTATCATGAGCAAAATCTATACACTTAACTGCATCTTTTTCAGTCATTAATAATATCTCATCTTTTTTTGTAAGGGATGTTAACATTTTTTCAGAATACACATGATGATCAGAAAACGAAATTGAGCGAATAGGAATAATGCCGTAACTGCGTAAAGTATCAAAAAATTGTGTAGGATACCCGATCCCTGCTATAGCCACAACATTATTTAAAAAATAATAAAGAGGTCTACGTTCTCCTGTTAATATATTGATGACAGCGCTAGGACATAACTGCATTAATATTTCTCCAGATTGTATTTCTACCTCTAATCCATTTACAATAATTGCTTCTACCGTATGCAGTCTGCTAATACGTTCGCGCATAGGACCTGCTGGTAACCAACAACCATTTCCAAATCGGAGCGAACTATTAACTATTACCCATTCTATATCTCTAAAAAGCGCATAATGTTGTAATCCATCATCACTTATTATGATATCCAGTTCTTGCGTGCTCAATAACGCAGCAACTGCATCAGCACGTTTTGGAGCAACAGCAACTGATACTCCGGTTCGTTTCCAAATTAACATAGGCTCATCGCCACATTCCTCACTATGACTATTTGTATCAATAATTATTGGATAACTATTTGATTTACCTTTGTACCCTCTAGAAATTACTCCGACCTTCCAACCACGACGTTTTAACTGTTCTACCAACCACAATACCATTGGAGTTTTTCCATTTCCTCCGATCGTTAAATTACCAATAATTATTATTGGTACCGAAAATCGATATACTTTACGCCATCCACACTGATAACTAATACGATTAAGCGTACTGATTAAACCGTATAACCAAGAAAATGGCAATAAAAATAAATAAAAAAACGATGATTTAAACCAAATACGAACAAACATCAAGAAGAAAATTGTAATTTATATAATTGAGCATACATTCCTTGGCTACGTATTAAGACCTTATGCACACCACGTTCCATAATATAACCATTTTCAATTACCAATATTTCATCTGCATTTTCAACGGTGGATAAACGATGAGCGATAATCAATGATGTTTTATTTTTTTTTAATGTATCCAGAGATTTATGAATAATATACTCTGACTCAGAATCTAAAGAAGAAGTGGCTTCATCGAAAATTAAAATAGGACAATCCCGTAACAAAGCGCGTGCAATAGCAATACGTTGACGTTGACCACTAGATAATAGTATCCCATTTTCCCCTATAATAGTATCTAATCCATTTTTCATTTTAGAAATAAAATCCATAGCACATGCCATACGGGCTGCAGTTTCGATAGATTCTCTAGAATAGAAATTTCTGCGAGCATACGCGATATTATTTGCAACAGTATCATTAAACAAATGAACGTTTTGTGATACCACAGCTATTTGATTACGTAAAGAAGAAAGTTTATAATCATTTAAATTAAAACCATCAAGCAATATGCGTCCTTTATCTATATCATAAAAACGAGTTAATAAGTTTACAATAGTAGATTTTCCAGAACCAGACCGACCTACTAAAGCAACAGTTTTTCCTGATTCAATGGAAAAATTAATTTTAGAAAGCGATGGTGTGTTTTTTTCAGGATAAAAAAAAGTAACATTATCAAAAACAATATGTCCCTGTACTCTTGCAATATCAAGTATACCTTGATCTTTTTCTGTTTCTAAATCTAATATGGAAAACAAAGTTTGACAAGCTGCCATTCCACGTTGAAATTGAGCGCTGACATTAGTCAAAGACTTTAATGGTTTCATTAAAACTATCATAGATGAAAAAATAACAGTAATAGTTCCAGCAGTAAGCATCTCCATAACACTTGGAATGCTAGCTGCATATAGCACGAATGCTAATGCCAAAGATGCAACAAATTGAATCAACGGATCAAAAATAGACGAAGTTTGCACCATCTTCATACTTTGTTGCCTCATACGATTACTGACGCAATTAAACCTATCTTTTTCTGTGTGTTGCCCTCCAAATATTAATACTTCTTTATGTCCTTGCAGCATTTGCTCAGCACTACTAGTTAATTGACCCATAGCACTCTGCATCTTCTTACTAATTGCTCTAAATCTATAAGAGACAAGCTTAATAGTGATGGACACTATAGGTGCAATTAACACTAAAATCAATGACAATTGCCAACTATAATAAAACATCATGATACATAAACCAATAATAGACGCTCCTTCTCGAATCACAGTCACTAAGGCTCCAGAAGAAGAAGAAGCAACTTGATCAGAATCATAAGTAATTCTAGATACTAATGTACCAGTGGATTGTTTTACAAAAAAAGAAACCGGCATATTCATAATATGTTTAAATAATGCACGTCTCATTTGCATCACTACTTGTCCAGATACCCAAGATATACAATAAGTCGAAGCAAAACCACTAAAACCTCGAATACCCATTAATCCCACTAAAGCCAATGGCATCCACACAAATACATCTCTATTAGCTTTTCCAAAACCATCATCAAGTAACGGTTTTAATAAAGCTAACATTAAAGCATCACTTGTTGCATTCAAAATCAAAGTGATAGAAGCAATAACTAATCCTACTCTAAAAGGAAAAATTATTGGCCAAAGACGACGAAAAGTTTGCCAAGTAGAAGAATGGTTTTTATTGTACTGCAACATTTATGTTCCTGCAGTCATAACTTATTTCATACTAAATATTCGAATAAATTGTAATCAACACACCACATAATATGGAATACTTCAAATATATACACCAAGGTTCGTAAAAAATCTTATAAAATAAATATGTATAAAAATAAAAAATACTACACTTGTATACCAAAATTATTTTGGATATACATCAATATATTTCTGATCTTTAGTATATAATAGTCTGTGTAATTAAATGTGATTTTCACGATTCAAAAGAATTTAATGCTTATGCTTACTTATATTTTAACTATTGCTGACTGTAAAAACCGTACTATTTAACCATCAACTATATAAAACACTAATTTAATTTAATATAACTTAAATAAATAAATAGAATTTACTATGCTCATAATATTATATTGTTAATATCAACCAATTTTTATCACCTTTAGTAATAAAAATCAAAGCAACTTACTAAAAATGAAACAAATACACGGCATACAACAATTATAATCCTTATTTTCTATTAAGAAAACGAACCTCATCCTATCTAATATAATATCCTAAACCATCATCCAATTAATTTGATTACCATGTACATTCACATTAAAATTGAATATATGCATCGTGTATACATTAAAATATTTATCCACTTATTTTCTACTTCTTTTTTCTATAAAACGACTTATTTTAACATATTAATAAATTTAATACACAAAAAATTATTTAATAAAATAATTAATCATTTTTAGTCGCTGCTTTAAATGCTTCCGCCATAACACCAGAGAAATTTTTATCTTTCTCTTTGATTTGATTATCAACAATGTTGACTTCTGATTTTTGAATTGGATTGCATATATTACAAGAAGATAAATTGACGATTCTATTTTTACGATCTACCCCATCTAGTGTTGCAAATATATCATTTCCTACACGCAATGACATATACGTTGTTTTTTTATGAATAGATTTATTGTTCGATACAGAAGGAATAGATAAATAACCAATTACAGCATTATCACCCAACGTTACGGTAGCTCCTCCTTTTTCATCTATGGAAACAATCTTACCGGATACCATACTTCCTTTTTTATGAGCAGACAAATACACATTTAAAGGATCTTCCGTTAATTGTTTTATACCCAAAGAAATACGTTCACGTTCTGCATCGACTTGAAGAACTACAGCAATTATTTCGTCACCCTTTTTATACTTATTCACAGCTTCTTCATTAGATAAATACCAAGAAATATCAGAAAGATGCACCAAACCGTCAATCCCTCCTTCTAATCCTATAAAAATACCAAAATCAGTAATCGATTTTATTCTTCCTATAACCCGATCACCTCGATTATACATATCTTCAAACTTCTTCCATGGATTAATTTTACATTGTTTTAATCCTAAAGAAATTCTTCTACGCTCCTCGTCGATATCTAGCACCATTACTTCAACAGATTCTCCAACTGTCACTACTTTGGAAGGATGGATATTTTTATTAGTCCAATCCATCTCAGATACATGTACTAATCCTTCTACTCCATCCTCAATTTCAATAAAACATCCATAATCAGTTAAATTAGTTACTGTGCCTATTAATTTACTTCCTTCTTGATGGCGTTGAACAATAACCGCCCATGGATCTTCACCTAATTGCTTTAAACCTAAAGATACACGAGTACGATCTCGGTCAAATCTTAATACTTTCACAACAATTTCATCTCCAACATTTACTATATCACTAGGATGTTTGACACGTTTCCATGCCATATCAGTAATATGTAATAAACCATCTACACCTCCTAAGTCGATAAAAGCACCATAATCAGTTAAATTTTTGACCACCCCTTTAATTGAGATTCCTTCATGTAATTGATTTAATAATTGATCACGTTCAACACTATGTTCAGATTCAATCACGGCACGACGCGAAACTACAACATTATTACGTTTATGATCTAATTTGATCACTTTAAACTCAAATACCTGCCCTTCTAGAAATGAAGTATCACGTACTGGCTTAACATCCACTAAGGAACCAGGTAAAAAAGCACGTACCCCATTTAATTCAACAGTAAATCCTCCTTTTACTTTTCCATTGATAATACCTGTAACAGTAGTCATATCTTGATATGCCTGTTCTAATAATACCCAAGATTCATAACGTTTAGCTTTTTCACGTGATAACACAGTTTCTCCAAACCCATCTTCTATCGCATCCAATGTAACATCAACATAATCACCAATTGAAATCTCTAATTCTCCCTGAGAATTATAAAACTGCTCAATAGGAATAGAAGATTCTGATTTTAATCCTGCGTCGACCAACACAATATCCTTAAAAATAGACACAACAACTCCACGAACAATAGATCCAGGACAAGTTTCTATTTTTTTTAAAGATTCCTCAAATAGCTGAGCAAACGATTCTGTCATTTCTATAATCTTCAATTTTCAATTAACGTCCACCACATTCCATTTTTCGATGGAGTTATAAAAAAATATAATCATAATTATCCTTGATTATGCGTAGTATTATATAGTACTCTCGGAAAGAATACTAGACTCTCTCTAATATACACAAGTACCTTAGATTTTACTTCTTCTTCAGATAAATGAGTAGAATCTAATATTAATGAATCAATTGCAGGAGTCAATGGCGCTAATTTTCGATTATAATCACGCTCGTCTCGTTCTTTTATTTGTGATAATAAAAACTTTAAATTAACATTAAAATTTTTTTTCCGCAATTGATGTAATCTACGACGTTTTCTTTCATCAAAAGAAGCATAAACAAAAATTTTTAATTCCGCATTAGGAAACACTACTGTCCCCATATCCCGTCCATCAGCAATAAGTCCTGGACATTGACGAAATGTACGTTGATATGCCAATAAATTTTGACGCACCTGTGGAAAAGCGGCAATCTTAGATGCATAATTTCCTATAGTTTCTGTATAAATATCTTCTTTAATTTCTTTACCATTGCATAATACAAAAAAACTATTTTTTCTATTTGTAAAACTTATCTGTATCTTTTCAGCAAGTGCTGCTACTTTTTCTTCGCGATGAATATTAATTTTATTTTTTAAAGCTACTAACGCTAATACTCGGTAAATAACCCCCGAATCTAATAGATTCCACCCAAGAATTTTTGATAATGTCCTAGACAAAGTCCCTTTTCCTGCTCCACTTGGACCATCAATAGTAATAACTGGAAATATATTGCCCACAATTTTCCTCTTGTAGCACGCAATCTTCACTATATAATAATTATTTTAATATTTAAAAATTACTCATCATAACTCTCATATATACGACTCAAATTATATATGAACACCATGACACATCAAATCCTTAATCATATACACTAATACTAGATAATTGTGTAAAAAAATCTGGAAAAGTTTTATCAATACATTTAGGATTGTTAATTATCATAGAAACGTCCGACAATGCCGTCAAAGAAAAACACATCGCTATGCGATGATCGTCGTAAGTATCAATATAAGCCGATTTTATTTTAACTGGAGGAATAATTTGTAAATAATCATACCCTTCTACGACCTCCGCTCCTATTTTACGTAATTCGGTAGCCATTGCAGCTATTCGATCGCTTTCTTTAATTCTCCAATTATAAATATTGCGTAATACTGTAGGACCGTTAATAGAAAACAATGCAACGATAGCAAGAGTCATTGCTGCATCTGGAATATCATTAACATCTAAATCAACAGCACTCAGATCAGATCCACGACTACACTCTATATAATTATCACTCCATTTAATCTTTGCTCCCATCCTTTCTAATATATTCGCAAAATAAATATCTCCTTGCTTACTGTTCCGACCGACTCCTATAACTCGAACAGTGCCTCCTCGAATAGCTGATGCTGCTAAAAAATAAGAAGCACTTGAAGCATCTCCTTCCACTAAATAATGACCAGGCGATTGATATGCCGCATTTCCTTTACAATAAAAAACACGATAATTTTCATGTTGAATATCGATTCCAAAAATTTTCATAAGAGATAAAGTCATATCAATATATGGTCTAGACACTAATACTCCATCTACTTTAATAAGAGTATCTCGAGAAGCTAACGGCGCCATCATAAGCATAGATGACAAAAATTGACTAGAAATACTCCCTTTAATAAAAATTTCGCCTCCACAATATCCTCCATGCAATCGTATAGGAGGATAGCCATTACGCTCCATATACTCAATATGTGCTCCTCCTTGTCTTAAAGCATTTACTAAATGTTCAATCGGTCTATTTTTCATACGAGGATAGCCAGTAAGCACAATATTTTGATTCTTTACAGATAAAGCTGCAATAAGAGGTCGCATAACAGTCCCAGCATTTCTTAAATACAAAATTAATTTACCGTTATTTCTTGATTGAATCAGACCTCCAACGCCATTAATTTCACAAGTTGTTCTATCATTTGAAAGACAATACGATACTCCTAAATCTCGTAAGGCATCTAGCATACAATGTACATCATCACTATTCAACAAATTAGTCAGCTGAGTAGTGCCTATAGATTGTGCTGCTAACAATAATGCTCGGTTTGATATACTTTTAGAGCCAGGAAGATGAATGGTGCCATGTACTTTTCTTATAGGATCTAATTTGATAAAATTATTCACTTTTCACCAACTTTTTATATAAAAATATCTAATCTTTAAAAATTAATAACCTATAATATACCACTTACTATAATAATATTGTGATTGTATTTAAAAATTTAACACATAGCTACAACATAGCAATTGAATCTAATTAACAATATTTTTCAGAAAATAGTTTCATAAATCCAACTAATTTTTGCACACCTTCTAATGTCATGGCATTATATAAAGATGCTCGCATACCCCCAACTACTTTATGTCCCTTTAAACCATATAACCCGAAACATATTGATTCTTTTAAAAAAAGATCATTTAATCTATCGTCTTTTAAAAAAAAAGGAACATTCATATACGAACGATTAAGTAAACTAACATTATTATAATAAAAATTACTAGAATCAATTGTATTATATAACAGAGTCGATTTTTCTTGATTACATTTGTCAATTTCCTCTAAGCCTCCTTGTGCTTTAAACCATTTAAACATTAAACTAGCAACGTACCAAGACATAGTCACAGGCGTATTAAACATTGAACAATTATCAGATAAAACCTTATAATTTAAAATGGACGGGATTGCTCGATGAGGTTCTTTCAATAGATCTTTTCTAATAATTATTACAGTCAAACCAGATATACCAATATTTTTTTGAGCTGTAGCATAAATTATACCAAAACGGTTTACATTAATCGGGCGCGAAAATAAAGTCGAAGAACAATCTGCCACTACTATTTTATCAGAAAAGTTTGGGGTTTCATATACAGCTATTCCATCAATGGTTTCATTAGGACAATAATGAACATAAAGACTATTTTCAGAAACATCCCATTTAGATATAGACTGAATATTATGTAATCCATTTTTTTTATCGACCACATTAATCATACGCGGATCACAATATTTTTTTGCTTCTATTGCTGCATTGTATGCCCAGTACCCAGTAATTACATAATCAACTCTTGATGAAAATGTTTTTAATAAATTCATAGGAATCGCAGAAAATTGTGCACGTGCTCCACCATGACAAAATAAAACTTCATAAGTTTCTGGAATATCAAGAAGATCACGCATATCTTGTTTCGCATCTTGCATTAATTGAAAAAATTCTTTACTACGATGACTGATTTCCATTACGGACATCCCCATATTATTCCAACTATATAATTCTTCTTTAATTTGACTTAACACTTGGTGTGGCAGCATTGCTGGACCCGCGCTAAAATTAAATACTTTATTCATATAATGATCGATCATTTAAATAATTAAATTAATTAAAATAATGTTCTTCAAAATGGATTACTTATCAAAACAATAGTTAAAAGCATAAAACAATGTTTAATAACATATTACTATAGTAAAAAAATTAAGATCCTAATCAATATGTGTTATACCATTCATATAAGGATACAACGCCGAAGGAATAGCCACTCGTCCGTCTTCTAATTGATAATTTTCAAGCACCGCTGCCAACGTCCGACCTATTGCTACTCCAGAAGCATTTAAAGTATGTAACAATCTTGTTTTTCTATTCATTTTTTCTTTATAACGCGCCTTTATGCGACGCGCTTGAAAATCCCCAACATTTGAACAAGAAGAAACCTCGCAATAAGTATTATACGCTGGAAGCCATACTTCTAAATCATATGTCTTGCACGAAGAAAATCCAATATTTCCTGTACACAATAATATTTTCCTATATGGTAATTTAAGTAATTGCAATACTTGTTCTGCATGAGTTGTTATTTCTTCTAATATCTGCATAGATTTATCTGGATGTACTACTTGAACCATTTCAACTTTATCAAATTGATGCGTCCTAATCAACCCACGAGTATAGTGACCATATGATCCAGCTTCATAACGAAAACATGGGGTATGAGCGACCATCTTAATAGGTAATTCTTCTTCTTCAAGAATTACATCACGAACTAAATTTATTAGTGGCACTTCAGCAGTCGGTATTAATGTGTATGGATTAGTTTCGGATTGTAAATGTTGAATATGAAATAAATCTTCATAAAATTTTGGTAATTGACCTGCACCATACAAAGATTCTTGATTCACTAAATATGGTAGATAATATTCTTCATATCCATGACATCTAACGTGTAAATCTATCATAAATTGAGACAAAGCACGATGCAAATGCGCTATTTGTCCTTTCATTACGATAAAACGTGATCCAGTTAATTTTGCCGCATGAGAAAAATTTAAACCATCAGTTAATGCACCCAATTCTACATGATCCCGTATTGGAAAATTATATTGAACTGGCTTACCCCAACGCATAATTTCTAAATTATCTTGATCTCTAAATCCATAAGGCACTTGATCATCTGGAATATTTGGTAAAGATAGCTCATATTCTTTAATTCTATTTTGTAAAGCCTTATTTTCAATTTTAAGAGAAGTTAATTTTTTTCCTAAAATATATGCCTCTTGACATAAAAATTCTACGTTTTCTCCACGAGACTTAGCTATTCCTATAATTTTAGCCTTAGCTTTACGCTCAGTCTGTAAACTTTCAGTTTGTTTTTGTAAAATTTTTCGCAAACTTTCTTGCTGACGAAACTTATTAACATTTAGTATAAACTTTCTGCGCGCGAGCTTTTTAGCGACTAAATCAAGATTACTGCGTAACAAATTAGGATCAATCATTTCTAACCTATACTCTCATGCATCATGCATCAATTTTCACAATAATATATTTTTAAAAACTACAACAAATTTACATTATTATAAATAATAATCTATTTATATTTGCATTAATTACAATCCACAATGTCATATAATTCAGTATGCAAATATAGAATACCGCTATTTATTATGTTAAATGATGTTTCAAGTACATATATATGCTTGCCTAATACATATTCAATTTGATTCTTTAAAAATATTTAAAAATCAATGAGTGTATTTAAGATGCATGTGTACAAATCACTACGCAGTAACACTATATAGCATTTTTAATTCTTTTAACAAACACAATACCTCTTTTCGTATATCAACATGCCTACATAATAAAATGAAATAACTTGAAAACAATTTAAATGACTTCACTCTTCTTTAATAAGAGCACGAAATATATAACATATATATCCACAATAGTACTCCCTGTTGCCCTTCAGTAACACAAAACGTACTCTTGTGTAATATTTTTATAACATAAAAACTGTTGTGCATGCGCACAACAGTTGGATAATCAAATACAGCGCATTACTAAAGAATGTCAAACTGTAATATTTTTTTAAATTTCTTTTATTATATAGATATCATGATATACGTCAAACTCCCAACAATATATCAACAAAAATTAACTCAACACGATTTATATAATTTTATGTGTATATGCATGCATATCAAATATAATAATTTCCTTGTGTATTTAACTCAATATCCAATTAATTATCTAATAAACATTATTTTCTTTGATCGTCTAATTGAATATCTTCTGAAGGAATGAAATCAAACTTACTTATATCAATACTATTATTACTCTTTTTATTTAATAAATAATAATCTACACGTTGTCCTTTTTCTTCGAAAATACTAAATCTCTCAATTGAGCCACAAGCAGTGATCTCAATTCTACATTCTTTTAAATCAAAATTATTACCCACTGGTATTAAAGAAAAAAAATCTCCTTGTTGAGATACAACATATTCATTCCATGAATATACATTATCACTAAAAAACAACATAAAAAAAATATTATCAGAAAAGTCGTGTAACCAATACGCAGTCGCTTGTTTGATAGAAGGAATATAAAACCAAAGTGTTTTCCCATCAGATATTAAAAAATTTTCTTCAGGAGATATCATATGCCAATTAAATAAATTAGGACGTTTTACCCATAATTCCCCGTGAGATTCTAATATCGTATTGTTATCAGAATTAACAACTTTTTGAACAAAATGTACATAAAAATTACTTATTTTTTTAAGGCGATTTTGTAATATAAAAACAGATGTATCATCAGCTACTGCTGTAATAATTATCATTATAACGCTTAAAAATCCAGCATATATTATCTGTTTCATCATTCTTAGTTAATTATCTCTATAATCGTTAAAATATTGTTAAAATAAATAATTAACTTTAAATATCCGGCTATGCACATCTTCATGTTCACCATAATAATTTTTAATGACTCATAAAGAATCATACGCTAATCATTTTATTTTTCCAAAAATTAGTTACTGCATGTATTTCTTGGTCTTCTATGAATGCTCCATGCACCCGAGTAGATATGGAAGAATTAGGTCCTAAATATAACATATCGCCCATACCTAATAAAGATTCCGCTCCAGATTGATCCAGAATAGTACGAGAATCTATCTTACTCGATACAGTAAAAGCTATACGCGATGGAATATTTGCTTTAATTACTCCAGTAATTACATTAACTGACGGTCTCTGAGTTGCTAAAATTACATGAATCCCAGCAGCGCGGGCCTTTTGTGTTAAACGAATAACCAATTCTTCCACTTTTTTTGTTGTGGTCATCATCAAATCTGAAAATTCATCTACAATAATTACAATATAAGGTAATTTTTTTAATTTATCAGAATAAGATACAATCTTATCGTTCATGTATTTACCGATAATATTATTTGTTACACATTTGTTAGAATAAAATTGGGTGACATGGTTGTTATAATTTTCTAAATTTCGAACGCCAAGTATAGCCATCAGTTTATAACGACGCTCCATCTCCTTTATACACCATTGTAATACTTCATAAACTTCTTGTGTATTAGTAATAATTTTTTTTAAAAGATGAGGAATACCTGAATATACTGATAATTCTAAAATTTTAGGATCAATCATAATAAAACGTACTTCTTCGGGCGTAGCCTTATATAAAAGACCAATAATCATAGCATTAATCCCCACAGATTTACCTGAACCAGTAGTTCCCGCAATTAATAAATGGGGCATAGATTTAAGATCTACAACTAACGGTTTTCCAGATATATCTTTTCCTAAAACTAACGCCAATGGAGTACTGATATTTCTGAACTGTTCTGAACTGATTATGTCTCCCAAATATACTGTTTTTCGTTTTTTATTAGGAATTTCTAATCCAATATATGGAGTACCAGGAATTATATCCACTACTTTAACAGAATTTGTGTATAAAACACGAGCTAAATCACGCGATAAATTAGAAATTCTTGACGATTTTATACCTGGTGACAAACTCAATTCAAATCGAGTAATGACCGGTCCAGGAACAATATTAACCACCTTTGCTGTAATGTGATATTCTAGTAATTTCGATTCTAGTAATTGAGCATGTTCTTTTAACTCCAAGAAATCTATCATTGTTTTTTCTGAAGAAGATGTAGTCAATAAATTTATATCTGGAAAAGTAACACTAGTTTTGTCATAAAAAAAATCATAATGATGTCTTATAGGCATATTTTTATCTTTAAAAAAAGGCACATTTCGTTTTATGCTCTTGTTAATAACAATGGGAATTTTTTGATCAATATTATTTCTATCAGTACATATTACATTTAAATCTTGTGTCCATGACGCATTATGTTTTTGTTCTCTTTTATCAAAACGATACATATCGTTATTACTACAAATTTTTTCGTCATATTTATTAATGTTTACAGAACATTTTTCTTCTTTATAACTAACATTAGTCACATTTTTTTTTTGATAATCATCATAACCTGATTGTCTTATGAATAATTTGAAGTGGGATACTAAGTACTCAATACAATTGAGACCTTGACGAAATATCTTGATCTCTGAAATACATTTCATTTTCAGAGAATTATTTCTTAAGGTAGGGCTACATTGTTTAGTAGATTTGATAATATTTTTAGATATATCAGGGACGATGTGTATGTTTAATAAATCATTTCTTGAAATTTTTAAAAAATTAAGATCCTGTGGAAAAGAAACCAATGGATACATAAATCGCTGAGTGCATGATTTTCGATGAATAAATCGATATCTATATTTTTTGTAACAAAAAAATAATGTACTTAAATAGGATAAATAATTACATAATTGATTCTTGATAGTTTTCAACACCATCCAAAAAAAACTATTAAAAAACACTATAATATCAATAATCCCAATCAAAAAAAACAAAATTATACTGATATGATGAGTTATTTGTGTATACGATGAAATAAAATGGTACGATATACTTCCTAGCATACCACCAGAAGAAAAATAAAAAAAATCATCCATCATTATATGGGCTAATCCACAGCATGCGAATAATAGTATTAATATACCTATTAATTTAAATATAAAAATAAGAATAGTAATACGCATACCCTGTACACAAATCCTCCAAAGATAAAAAAATATAAACAACGGAATTATATAAACTGGAATACCAAAAGTAAAAAACAAGAAATCAGAAATTTTCGCTCCAAACATACCTCCAAAGTTATGAATAGATCCATGCCACATGGTCTGTAACCATCCAGGATCTGCAGGATTAAAACTAATTAATGCGACAATTAAATATAATAAAGTTATGCTTATACCAATGAATATAAAATTAATCACTAAAAATATCTCTTACTTCACTTAAGGATTAATAAAAATTTTATTAAATAGTTATTTTATTTATTTCAAGTATTGCGTTTAATTTTTAAATACTAATACTGTTAATTGATATGAATAATTATTCACAATACAATTGTGACATATATTCAATATACATAACATGTGAATGTGCATATACTAATTTACAAAACCATAATAATATGATATTTCAAATATATTATCTCAATACTATATATGTATCTTTAACAAAGATCGCATTCTAATACAGTTTAGAACACTTTTAATCTTCTACAAAGCGCGATTGATGCATATTGCAAATATATCTCGTAAATACATTCAATTTTTTATGTGAGTTAGTGTTAATTACAGTATTATATATTACAAGTGATAGACTTATAGTATTCACTATAATCCTTAAAAAATATTCATGCTTACCTCAAATGATTGAGATAACATACAAGGAGATACAATCATCATGACAATAAAAAAACATTGCAAGCTACTCATATTAGGAACAGGCCCCGCTGGATATACTGCAGCTATTTATGCGGCACGAGCTAATTTAAATCCTGTATTAGTTACTGGGTTAGAAATAGGAGGACAACTGAACACCACTACAGATATAGAAAATTGGCCTGGAGATCCAAAAAATCTCACTGGACCTATGCTAATGAATCGTATGCATGCACACGCTACTTGTTTACATACAGAAATTGTTTCTGATCACATCTTGAAAGTAAATTTCAAACAATACCCGTTCCATTTATATGGTAATACATACGAATATATGTGTGACGCTTTAATCATAAGTACAGGAGGATATGCTCGCACTCTTGGCATACTTTCTGAAGAAAAATATAAAGGAAAGGGAGTATCTTCATGTGCTACTTGTGATGGATTTTTTTTTAATAAACAAATTGTTGCAGTTGTTGGGGGCGGCAATACAGCAGTAGAGGAAAGTTTATATTTATCTAATATTGCTTCGAAGGTTCATCTTATTCACCGTCGTTCCAAATTTAGCGCAGAAAAAATATTAATCAATAGACTCATGAATAAAGTAGAAAACGGAAATATTGTTTTACATACTCATCATATTGTTAAAGAAATTTTAGGTAATGGTACAGAAGTTACCGGTTTATGTGTAACAGACTTAACACAAGATAAGGAACACATAATCAATCTTCAAGGTATATTTATCGCTATTGGATATAATCCAAATACTTCTATATTCAATGATCAACTTGTATTAAACAATGGATATATTTGCGTACAATCCGGTATGAATGGCAACGTAACAGCTACTTCTGTTCCAGGCATATTTGCAGCAGGAGACGTTATAGATCACAGCTATCGTCAAGCAATTACTGCAGCTGGATCAGGCTGTATGGCTGCAATAGACGCTGAACATTACTTATCTGCTATCTATTTTAATACAACAAACAAATAAAAGCACATTCTAATAATTATTTATTAATTTATAAATAAAATTTGTAATTATCTATATTTATAAAATACAAAAATCCACATTAATATTTAACAAATATAACTAATACCTGCATGCTACTTAATATACACAGTAACAACGTTTAAATAAATATATAAATTTGACTATACAATATATATATAAGTATATTGTAACTTGAATATATGCAATACAACATAAAAATAAGATTCGTACTTTAAAACAAAAATACACACATCTAAAAATAAACACAATAAATAACTAACTTTTAACAATATAGACCCTATTATGCTCTATTATAGTTGTTTGTTATTTATAACTATATTTGAAAAATAAACTCCTGAATTTATTAAATTTAAATATTTAAATTATCGTATGCACGATAATCAACACTTGATTATATTTTAATCTTATGAGAAAATTTTAGACCAATTTTTAATTTTTTAGAGATCATAATGACAAAAGAAGATAATTTCGAAATGCACGGTATCATATTAGATACCTTACCTAATACGATGTTTCGTGTAAAATTAGAAAATGGACACGTCATTATAGCACATATTTCTGGTAAAATTAGAAAAAACTATATTCGAATATTAACAGGAGATAAAGTAACTGTTGAACTAACACCATACGATTTAAGTAAAGGAAGAATTATTTTTCGTAGTCGATAATAAAAAGCTCCACAATATAGTTTCAAACTTTTATATATATGCACCTTACAAAGGAATTACGGATACTAATCTGTATATCTTGATTTATTACACTATTTTTTATATCTTTCATTGTTTATAATTCCATCCCTAATTTAATCCACCAAGTGCGCCCTGGTTCATAAATCAAAGTACCATCAGAATATCCAAATCGTTTATGGACACACGAATTCAGATATTCTCTATAATTATGATTTAATAAATTATCTACACCGACACTAAATTTATAAAACTGAGAACCTTTCCATGTCAAATGCATGGATAATATTCCAAATCCTGAAGCAGGATGACAATCTACACCCGTATAAGACAACATATTTTTAGGAACAACAGACTTCGATTTCGACAGCATCAACGAATTATTAACAGATTGTGCTAATGCCAACCTCCATTTTGCAGCTATACTACAACTCCCTTGTATCCATTGACATATAATCCTACCTTCTAATGGAGGATTTCTAAATAAAATACAGCCATCATCAATATTCATACCCCAAGCCCACGATATATTTGTTTCAGTGCGCCAATGATCATTAAATTGATAATTCAATCCGGCTTCAGTACCACATATTTTAGCATAGATGTTTTCCGCGTAATTAATACTACTATCTCGCATAGTATCATCATTAGGATGATTACATAAAATAAAATCTTTAACATATCCAGCATAAGATGATATCCATCCATTCATTTGTAGATATTGAAAACACGTTCCTATGTCTATTTGAACAGCTTTTTCAGGTTTTAATTGAAAAATATCGTCTATATTAATGTCGTTACCGGATTTAGTATAAAACAATTCCCAAAAATCAGGAAAACGCAAACTCGTTCCTACACCAACATAATACGACAACAACGGACTAATCTCATCCTCATAACGTATAAACCCAGAAGGATATACCATACCGTTTCGCTTATATTTAGAACAATTATTAAAATTAATTACACTGTATTCTAGTCGCGTACCTCCAATCAATCTCCTGTTTGATAATGAATTCACAGTCAATTCAGTAAATATACCAGCATCTCTAGAGAGAATATCCGATTTCCAATCAGAATCATATTCCAAATATGCTCTATGTGTATTAATTTGAACATCTGCACCACTACAACATTTGATGTTGTCCCACTGAGATACAGCAATACCTCGTACACCCCATATTAAACGATCAACATTATTATTAACATTGCCATTAAACCCGCAACATTTTTTGGTAGTGGACAATCCTGTACTATGAGATACAGTATCAGCCATAATATGGTTAACATAATTACGCCAAGCTTGCAATTCAATTTTATCCAACACTTTACTGATATCTGTGGTTTCCATTTTCAGTCCATAACTTTCTCTAGCAAAACATAATCCATCCATGGGTCGAGCAGCATAATTTGCAGTGCCATTTCCTTGTCCCAAACTAACTTCTAGATATGTATCTGTACTTAGATTACATGATAAAATCGCATCAGCGTTCCATTTATACCACGCAGAATGTACCTGCCCTTTATTGCCATCATGATAATCGTCTGAACGAGAAATATTGCCTATTAATCTAATATAGCCATGTTTATTCCCCATAATACTATCTATATTTTTATCTATTTTATTATTTGCACCGATTGTTATATTACTTCGCAATTGAATTTTTGGCTTATCAAAACGAGGGTGATATCGTTCAAATTGTAATGTACCCGCAGATGTTGCAGGGCCCCATAGTACTGTCTGCGGACCTTTAATAATATTCAAAATATCAAAAGTCTCTGGAAAAATATAAGCACTAACAGGATCCATATGAGAAAAACACGCACCAAGTATTTCCCCACTATCCATCAAAATGCGTATTCGAGATCCAAACATTCCCCTAAACACTGGTTCATTATTTACTCCTCCATTACGAATCACAGAAAATCCCGCAATACTTTTCAAATAATCAGAAGCATCCACTACATACAACGATTGCAAAGATATTGAAGGAGAATCGCTAACAATCAGTGGAGAATTTTTTGGTAAAATAATAGTTATGACATCATCATTCATTTTTTCTTGAAATAATATGGGTAATTTTTGTATACCACTAGATATTGATATCGAAGTATCTTGAGGTTTATGCATAACGGATACATTATTTGAATAAGCTTGAGAACCATTAAAAATAAATATGATTACTACAAAACATACCAAAGATGACATCATATGGATTAACTGTTTAAAAGTATAAAAAAGTTTTCCATATACCATATATATTCTCGTAACTATTACATACTTCTTACAAAATTAAACAATCATCCACACAATATATATTAAAAACTCAATTTCTTCTAATATAAAATTAGATAAATCAACAATATCAACAATCTCAATTGAAAACCGATCATTGCTAATTACACGTGAAATATTTATACTCTTTACAAATATCATAATCCTTAAAAAAATTACAACCTACGCGATATTAAACTTTTTAAATATTATATTAACACTGATACAACTAAAATAGTTACTATACTGCATACTCAAACTACAGTTTCATCAACATAATTTATTTAATTTATTAAAAGAACTAACTAAACAAATCAATTATTAAAATAATATTCATTTTCCTAACACATATTTTAATAAACTAGATTTTTATAAAATATTGTTATACTATCAATAAATAAACTGTAAATACATCTGCAATCTAAGCAACATAAATTACAATCATGTTAATGCATTTTCATGATGAAATATTTTTTATAGTATTTATTATATATTTTAGTCAAAAAAAATTATATTATTTGAACCTTATTTAAACAATGGTGTAAATGTTGATTCACCCATGCACAGTTCATATAGAGTAATTAAATGAAATATGTCATTCAATCAACTATAATATTTGATACTACAGAATATACTCTGACATTATTAACTGATTCCAGAACATCAGTAAAAATGTCTAATTCTGCTGGAAGGGTATTAGAAGAACTGATTAAACACCGCAATATTGATATTTGCGCACCAGTCACTCGAGAACACTTATTTTCAACCGTTTGGAGATCTTATGGACTTGAACCATCTAACGGAAACTTAAATCAACAAATTAGTTTAATACGAAAAACTTTCACTTCTTTCGGATTAGATTCTTCATCCATCATAACTATTCCCAAACGAGGACTAAAGCTAAACAATCAATTGATCATAGAAAAAATACACGAAGATCGCCCATATGTGTCTCCTCTCCCATATAAAACCACAGATCAAAACAATAATTCATTATCATCTTCTATTTTGCTAAATATAAAAGCTCATATAAAATATATGATTACTCTGACGATAATGGTCGCAATATTAATTAGTATTGGTTTCGTATATTTATATACTAAAAAAGATCATATTAAATTATATTGTTGTAAAGAAATAAACTCATGCAATATTTGTACTTTTCATTCAGAATTGGGATTTGAATGTAACGACTGCACTACGCAGTGCACTGAAATTACATAGAATAGTCAAATAGCTTATTTAATTAAAACTCATATCGCATTACATCTTGATAGATACTCTAAACGTGTTAATTATCATTTAATAATTACCAGTAACATATTAACAATATGTATACATTTCTTTATATATTTCCTTCAATCTATAACTTACTTCTTTAATTAAAGCAACTATTTATAAATTTAATCAAATAAATTAACCAAATTAAAAGCACCTTCTTTTTTTTACTACAATTTAACGAACATTATGATATATCTATTAATCTATTTGTTTAACACACAATGTCATATTGTCAACAACGTTCACTATATTACTCATCATTATTTAATCTTTACTAAAAAATTACATTATAAACAATAATAATCACAAAAATTAAAAAAATTATTGTTTTCTAATTCATTGTCTGATAAAATAATACAAATAAAAATCATATTATATCTAAATCATGCAGATAAACTGATATACGTACTGTGCACAACAATAATTAAATGCATATCATCAGATATATATAAATATCTATATTATCCATCAAAATTTTATACATAGATTATGCGCTAAATAAAATGCTTGTTAATCGTTTAGTTTTAAAAAGTATTTTTTTTATATTTATAATATCGTTATAAACACCTTAACTTAATTAGAACAACAATTCATTATCGTCCAAAAGTCTATCGACATCTATATTCATTCATTTCGATACCGACTAAAACTAAATATATCCATTTACTTATTTAAATTATAAATATCCAACTTAATTGAATAAATTATTCCAATAATATGTTTCGTCAAAAATCACAATTATCATTGACATACATCTCACAAAACTTATCAAAAATAAAATTTTTAGTATAAATCACTTACTATTATCATTAATTTTTCGCAACATAAATAGAATTAACTTTAGACAAATAACGTTGTGCTTGTTTAGATGGATGATGAGACTGTATATATTGGTAAAATTGTTCCGGATCAAGTTTGTTTATTTTTTCAATAGCACAATTACGATCAATAGAAAATGTTTTCAACAACGCACCTAACCCATTCACATAAGCGACAATTATAGCGTAACGTCTAGTTTTTGCATCAATAATTCCTTCCAATTGTTTTTGCAATATAGATAAATAAGCAGTGCCGAGATCAATATTAATAGCAGCATTTTTCAATTCATGAACACTAGGCTCTCCTCTCCACCCTTTTAAACGATAAGCATCTCTTCCTGCAGTATCCGCTTTAAGTTGCATTAATCCAACAGCATTAGATTTACTGATCACGGTCGGATTATAATTAGATTCTACTTGAATAATAGCTTTCACTAAAGACGCATCTACTCCATAACTCATAGCACAATAATGAATATAATCATTATACATAGATGGTGTCATACGTTTAGGAAGATAAATTGCATTGTATTTTGAATTAGTATATAATGTCCATGTAGCATTTTTTTCAATATTTTTTTGAGCACAAGTTGTGAATAGAAAAATTACAACTAAATATATTATACATATCTTCATAATTTCATGATTTTATAATCAAAATATAAACTTTTTCATAAAATCATTATATAAAAGTGATGTTTTCATATTTTAAAAATTAGTTTTCCATAAAATTAACAATTAAAATATGTAGGAACATTTATTTATATATATACATTTATATATAAATACATCATGATTCATGTTACCTTTTTTATCATGTAAATAATTATATTTAAAGTATATACTAAAAATATCAAAACATTGATGATTTTACATATAACAAAATATTTTGTTGAATAAATAAAGATAACATAAGTTTTATACGTTTATTTTATTCAAATGAAATAATAACCTCTTAAATAAATTTAAACAAAAAATTATTAAAATAAAAACCCAAATAAAAACATCTATAACACCATTGTAGGTTACAAAATGATTTATAATACAGAATATTTAAACTTATTGCTTCTTATATATATCTATGTAAAGTAAATAGATAATCATCTATTGAAGCGCTCAGAAAATTGAAAAAACGCTAACAATGTTTCATTGCTGACATGATGTTCCATTCCTTCTGCATCTCTTTGCGCAATTTTCTTGTTAACACCTAAATCTATTAAAAAAGTTTTTACAATTTTATGTCGTATATGATTTTCATTAGCCAATTGTCTCCCTTGCTCTGTCAACGACACTCCACAATAACGTTTTTGCTTAATCAAAGAGGAAGCAAGTAACTTTTTTAACATTTTCGCTACTGTTGGTTGCCTTACTCCAAGTCTTAATGCTAAATCTACTTGACGAGCTTCCCCACGCTCTTGAATTAAATCTGCAATTAATTCAATATAATCATCAATACGCTCACGTCGATGTGCTGCTCGAACCTGGATAAATCCTTGTAAATTATCTGTTTTTTTTATAAAACATGCTAAATTATTGGACAATATTTCTATATTATTTTTAGTCATAAAAAAATCTCATTCTACATAATTACAAATCAACAATACTTTCTTATCGATTACACAAGGAGATATTGTGTTTTAATGAATAACATCGTTATATACTTGTTTGTATATATAAATATAACAATTAAGAATCTACATTCTATGCTCACATATCAGTAAATACTGATATATCAACTAATGTATATAAATAAAAAAAATAACAAATATTACATTTATACTAATAAAAAAATAGAAATAAATTAAATGTATTGCTCTAATACTGACTCATTAAATAAAAAACAACTATCTACAATATTTAGATTCACTTCTTTAATTATATCTTTCAAAGATTAATCACATAAAAAATATCTTGATCTATCATGATTTATCCATATATTGAATGTATTATGGCGATAATCACAACATGTTTGGATAAAATAATAATTGATTGATAGCATATTGACTAAAACACATATAATATATTTTATGTTACTTTAAATGACGATGATATCATTGGATATATTATATCATTTATATTTATAGCTTAAACAAATATCTTTTGATTACGGTATTCTATATGAATCAAAAGATATTTGTTTTTCCAAAATACATATTTTACAAATTTAAACATTATAAAACATACAAATGATTCGATATACTATTACTATCCGTATATATTTGCATAAATAAATATTATAAAACACAAAATCCTTATATTACATATTTCATAAATCATTTATACCTTTAATATTATTATAAATTATGTCATACAATCACGCAAAAAAAGTAATTGTTGGTATGTCGGGCGGTGTAGATTCTTCTGTATCTGCATGGTTATTACAACAACAAGGATATAAAGTAGAAGGTTTATTTATGAAAAATTGGGAAGATGACGATACCTCAGAATATTGCTCATCAGCATCTGATTTATTAGATACTCATTCTGTGTGCGATAATTTAGGCATATACCTGCACACTATAAACTTCTCTAAAGAATATTGGGAAAATGTATTTCAGGTATTTTTAGAAGAATACAGAATGGGTCGCACTCCTAACCCGGATATACTCTGTAATAAAGAGATTAAATTTAAGAATTTTTTAGAATTTGCACTAAAAGATCTAGGAGCAGATCTCATTGCCACCGGACATTATGCCCGCCGTCTTGATGTAAATCAAGAAACTTATCTAATACGTGGTACAGATGAAAATAAAGATCAAAGTTATTTTTTATATACACTCAGCTACAAACAACTTAAACAATGTTTATTTCCTGTAGGAATATTAAATAAATCTCAAGTTAGAAATATCGCTAAAAAATTAAACTTAATCACAGCAAACAAAAAAGACTCAACTGGTATCTGTTTTATTGGAAAACGTAAATTCAAAGATTTTATTAGCAATTATATACCAATACGACCAGGGGTTATAATTGATATAAATGGAGATATAATTGGAACACACCAAGGAGTATCGTTTTATACCTTAGGACAAAGAAAAGGCCTAAAAATAGGTGGAATAAAACAAGGAAATGGACAACCATGGTATGTGGTAGATAAAGATATATCAAACAATATATTAATTGCAGCACAAGGCCGCAATCATCCACGGCTGATGTCTATCGCGTTCATTACCGAACAAACCCAGTGGGTAAAACGACACACACTTACATCGCCTTTATATTGCACAGTTAAAACCAGATATAGACATCCCGATATACAATGTCAGGTATACCCTCTTTTAAACAATAATCTTAAAGTTATTTTAAAAATTCCGGTTTTGGCAATTACGCCAGGGCAATCAGCAGTATTTTACTTAAAAGAACGTTGTTTGGGCGGAGGAATTATTACAAAAACATACCCTTTCTAAATTCCAAAACACCAGAATAATTGGTCTAAAAAATATCAATAATATCAATATTAAAATCAAATATAACTAATCGTTATTACATTAATTTACACTTTCATCATAGATGAATAAATGTTACAATTCTATAAATCTAGTTACAACTAAATTCTATAAATAAATATGAATTTAATCAATCATTCAATATTCTTCAAAATAATTTCTGTCATTATGATACGTTGTTATTGATTATAATCATCCCGTATATTTTGATACAATAGTGCCAATGTTATTCGTAGTCACCTACATTTGCAAAATGAAAATTTCGTATAAAAATTAAAAGATTTTAAGATACACATATTATTATCTTAAATAAACTTTTAATATTTAAATATAATAAAAATATAAATATCCCATTACAATTATAAAGAGGAGAAAAAATGTGATAGCATTATCCCCCCTAACTGTTATATCTCCTATTGATGGCCGTTATTACAAACAAACTGATCCCTTACGTAATATTTTTAGTGAATTCAGTTTACTAAAATTCCGCGTTCAAATAGAGATTCATTGGTTCAAAAAAATAGCCAACACAATTTCTATTAAAGAAATACCACCTTTTACAGAAATTGAATGTGATTTCTTAAATAAACTAGTAATCAATTTTAATATTAAAGACGCAGAACATATTAAAGAAATAGAAAAAATTACTAATCATGATCTCAAGGCAATAGAATATTTTTTAAAATCAAAAATTAGCATATTACCTAATCTAAAAAAAGTCAGTGAATTTATTCATTTCGCTTGTACTTCAGACGATATTAACAATCTTGCATATGGATTAATGCTGACTAATACTAGAAAAACTGTTTTTTTGCCCATTTGGAAAAAAATCATTAATGAAATAAAAAAAATGAGTCTGCATTATAAAAATATTCCTATGTTATCTAGAACTCATGGACAACCCGCTACTCCTTCCACTATCGGGAAAGAAATGGCTAATTTTGCATACCGTTTGATGCGTCAATACTATCAATTAAGATCAATAAAAATTTTAGGAAAAATTAATGGTGCTGTAGGAAACTACAACGCTCATGTTATAGCATATCCAGAAATAAATTGGAGAAAATTCAGTGAAGAATTTGTTGTCTCTTTAGGTATGGAATGGAATCCTTATACAACACAAATAGAACCACATGATTATATTGCCGAACTATCCGACTGTATTGCAAGGTTCAATACCATCTTAATAAATTTTAATAGAGACATATGGGGTTATATTGCTCTCAACTATTTTAAACAAAATCATAACACTACTACAGTTGGATCCTCTACCATGCCATATAAAGTAAATCCTATAGACTTTGAAAATTCTGAAGGAAATTTAGGATTGGCAAACGCCATGTTGAATCATTTTTCTGCTAAATTACCAATATCACGTTGGCAGCGTGATTTAAGCGATTCTACTGTTCTAAGAAATCTAGGAATGGCAATGGGGTATTCCTTAATTGCCTATCATAGCGCATTAAAAGGAATAAAAACACTGAAAGTTAACAAACAATACGTGTTAACTGAACTAAATAAAAACTGGATAATATTAAGCGAAGCTATTCAAACAGTAATGCGACGACACAATATACACAAATCTTATGAATGTACAAAAAAATTCGTCAGTAACTCAGAAATTAATCCGGAAAAAATAAAAATTTTTATTGAATCATTGCCATTACCAACAACAGAAAAAAAAAGATTACAAAAAATTACCCCACTTGATTACACAGGTTTAGCAGAAGACATCACAAATGACATCACTGATATAATATAATAAAATAATTAATCAATTCATACGTAATTCAATCATCATTACGATACAACAATCGTAACATATAGCTAATGTTTGCTATTTAATTTAATGCATAAAAACCAAAATACTCGCATTATAATAATATAATGTATAATAAACCATATATACAGCATCATATTATTATATTTATTATTAAATTTAATTTTTTATTGATAATGCGATTATATAGCCTAATCATATTACTTACTTATTTAAAAAACTATCAATGATACTCTAACAAAAAAATCATAATATATACCTATTATTTTAATATTTTAGACAAATTAACCCGTCTTGTTTTTGATGCTGCATACCAACTAGTTAATGAACCCAGTAATAATGTGATACTTAATATCAATAATATGTCCCACTCACTTAACTTAACAGGTAAAAAATTAACAAAATAAGCTCCTTCTGATAAAATTTTATTACCTAATAGCCCATTAAATGTTGTAATAAAATTCGTTAAATTAAAAGTTATAAAGACACCCACTCCAGTACCTACAATACCAGAAATCGTGTAAATAATTAACCCGTACAAAAAAAATACACGTTGAATTAAAATACTTTTAGCTCCTAACGCACGCATTATCGCAATATCATAATTTTTATCTTTTATTGACAAAATCAATGCAGCAATTACATTAAAACAAGAAATACCTATAATTAAAATCATTGATAAATATATAATTATGCGAACCATTTGAATATCTTTATAAATATATCCATAAGTTTCCATCCAACTGCACACATAAACCTGATGGTTAAGCATGCTTTTAATTTTATATAGTATTCTATTAACGGAAAAAATATTATTAATCTTAATAGCTATTCCCGAAACATCTGACGTTTTATCATAATAATGTTGTATATCTGATAAAGACATTATAGCAATGTTATAATCTAATTGACTATTTAAACTTAATATTCCAGCTACTTGTAAGCGAATTTTTTTAGATGACAATAGTTTATTGTTCGAACGAAAATCATTAGTAGTTAAAACAGTAACCCAATCACCTGCTTTAATTCCTAAACTTTCTGATATGCCTTTCCCTACAATAATTTGTCCTATATTTTCACAAAAATATTTCCAAGAATCTTTTTCTATAAAATTAAGCAATGTACTGTCATATAAATTTTGCTTTAAATCTATACTTCTAATATAAACCACATTCCATTTATTGTTAAATTCAACAACTCCATAAAAATTAATATAAGGCGTTGCATGAATAATATCTGGTATCTGACGAATACATCTCAAAGCTGTTTTCCAATCAATGAATGGTGCTATTATTGGTTCGATTTCTCCATGAGGAATAACTGCCAAAATACGATTATTTAATTCATATTCAAAACCATTCATTGTGCTTAATGCAATTATAGATATTATTATTCCTATAGTAATACTAATAACGGAAATCAAAGACATTGAAGATAATAAAATATTACTACTCGAACCTCGATAAAATTTTAATGCAATTTGAAAAGATAACATCATCTATAAATAACTACCTAAACGAATCATGCTGCATCAGTTTTATTTTACCATTAGATATCATTAATATCTTATGACACTGCTTAGCCAAATTCAAATCATGAGTTGCTATTATAAATGTTGTGCCATAACATGTATTCAGATCTTTTAATAATTGAAAAATATTATCTGAATTTTTTTGATCTAAATTACCGGTTGGTTCATCAGCTAATATTAAAACTGGATTATTTACGATAGCTCGAGCTATACTAACTCGTTGACTTTCTCCTCCAGATAATTCATGAGGAAAAGAATGAATTCGATTTATTAATCCAACTGATTCTAATACGCATTGCGCTTTATTTTTTGATTGATTAAACTCAAGACCTCCAATCAACAAGGGCATTGCTACATTTTCTAAAACATTAAAATCTGACAATAAATGATGAAATTGATAAACAAACCCTATACGTTTATTACGTATCATAGCGCGTTCATTGTCAGTTAATTGATGTAACCCATGGCCCTCAAAAAATACCTTCCCCTCAGTTGGTTTATCTAATCCTCCAAGCAAATGTAACAATGTACTCTTACCAGAGCCAGATGTCCCTACTACAGCAACAATTTCATTAGTTTGTATAGTCAAAGTAATACAATTCAACACTTTAATTAAAAAATCAGCACGTTGATAATATTTTGTTAACCGAACACAATACAACAATGGGATATCAGTCATAACGTAAAATTTTTGCAGGATGAAAAGAAGCTGCACGCCACGAAGGATATAATGTAGCTAATAAGATTATACTAAACGTAATGAACATTATACTTAATATTTGAGAATATTTTATTTCTATAGGTAGAAATATAGTATTGGGAAGTATTTTAAAAAACAATAATATTTGATTTAATTTATGAGATAATAATACCCCTGATACTGTTCCTAACACAATTCCAAAAAAACCATTAGTAATTCCTTGAATCATAAAAATAAAGACAATCTGTCGGCGAGTAAAACCATATGTTTTAAGTATTGCAATGTCTGTTCTTTTTTCTAATATTAATAACACTAAAAAAGAAACAATATTAAAACCTGCTGCTATTATAATTAAACTTAACAATAAAGACATTACATTTTTTTCTATTTTCATCGCTTGAAATAAAGATCCCTGATATTCTCTCCAATCTTTCCAAACCCAGTCTTTATACAATCGCACTTTTTGAATGTAGTTAGCGAGTAAACAAGGTTCATGTAGCCATAAACGCCATCCAGTAACACATTCTGATGGATAATGCATTAACGCAGAAGCATCTGATTGATGAACTAATACTTGATAAGAATCAACTGCACTATTAGTAATATAAATATCTAACACTGTAAACAAACGTTGACTGGGAATATAGCCAATAGGAGTCTTCTGCATAACTGAAGGAATAATTAAACGAACTTGATCATTAATACGTACTTTAAGTTGTTTTGCTAATGTTGAACCAATAATTACGTAATATTTTCCTAAAATTAATTGATTTTCATGTTTATTTACTAAATAATTACATAATGGTTCAAAAAAGTTTGGATCAATCCCTAACATAACTCCAAACGATATTTTCTTAGCACTTTGTAGTATCACATTGGATACTACCAACGGTTGATTACGTATGATATTGTGTAACTGATCTAATACTGAGTTTGGTTCATCTTTAACATGTACGTATCCTTTGGGAGTCGTAAGTAATGCATGAGGTATGAAATTAAGAAGATTCTGTTTAAACTCACGCTCAAAACCATTCATGACCGATAATACAGTTATCATAGCCATCACACCTATCATAATTGCAACGCTAGAAACCCAATAAATATACCGACCAAATTGATCTATCGATTTTCCCAAAATATAACGTATCGCAATAAATAATATAGTTGATCGATGCATCAATATTTGTTTGGATCACCCCATAAATATAAAAACAATTATATATTTTATATTATATGAAATATATAATGAAATGCACATCTGCATATAGACGCAATATTTATAAAAAAATACATATAATTATGTAATCAAATTTTAATCACTGAATTATTTCTCAGTATTGCATTTTCAATACATCAAAAGAATCTTTACATTCCCAGTATATCCATACTCTTAAACAACTATTTATATCCTACAGAACTATTAACAATACGTAAAATCTCACCAGTTTTAACTGATATCAATTGCAATTCTAAATTTGGTTGTACTGAATCTCCAGAAGCAATGCTATACAAAATATAATTCGCTTTTAAGTAATTTGCTATTTTAATAGAAAAATTATAAGAATTTCTATTATCTTCTGGAAACACCCCCCATTCTCTATACACAGAATACAATACTTTCATATCGACAACATTATACTTTTGGGTATTATCTGCAATATAACGAATTAAAATATCCGTAATTTTACTAGCCTGCAAAATACCATTAGTTTTATTATTTACTATGTTTACTAATAACACGCTATCACGTTCAATATTATCAAAAAAAAATACACTTTGTAACATTTTTAATAACACCGGTTGCCAATTAATTAAATTAATTTTTGATGGTGTTAATAAAGTAGGTTTGGTCGTCAAAATAGGTACATTATTGTTACATACCCCAACATGGTCATCTAAAACAATCATACTAAGAAATAGATATATTATTTGTTTATTCACAATTATATATAAGATGTTGTTGATAACAATAAAATAAATATTATTACAAAAAATTTTTATTTAATAACATGAATTTCATTCAACAAGCGACGCACATTATTGTTCACATATCGTACATATATATAAACAAGTACACCTTCTTATTTAAGAAAATACACAAAACTGATGATGATGAACAATTTATTTTTAATTAAACTTGTTATTATCTTGTTGTAACAAAGGACCTAAAGGTTTCCCACCTAACAAATGCATATGGAGATGATAAATTTCTTGACCGGCATGATTATTACAATTCACTATTAAACGATAACCTGACACATGTATATTCTTTTGTTCAGCAATTTTTGCTGCCACTATAAATAACCTACCCAACATTATTTCATCATGAATTGTTGCCTGATTAACAGTAGGAATCAAAATATTAGGAACAATCAATACATGAACCGGCGCCTTAGGATGTAAATCATAAAAAGCAGTAACTAACTCATCTTGATATAAGATATCAGTTTTGACTTTTTTTTGAATAATATTTATAAAAATATTGTCTTTTTTCATAACTTATCCCATTTCTACAAATAATAGAAATCCTACAATGATTTTTTTAAACGCATTAACCAATATTACACTCCTAACATAACAACATATAGACTACAACTATATTTATTTTTATATACTATTTCTATATTTTTCCCCTATTATTACTATAGAGATGAATCTTACACTTACTGACACATAATACATTCAGTATAATTATCACATCCTAAAAATTAATAAAAATACGAAAAATAATCTATTCATACATACCATGTGTATCACATACATACTACCTATAATTTTATTTCAAATGAAACAAGGTACGAAAATTAGATGTAGTGATAACTGCTAATTCATCCATATCCATATTTTTTATAAATGCTACATATTTAGCAATTTCATATATGCGAGCAGGTTGATTCTCTTGTCCTCTATAAGGAACTGGAGTTAAATAAGGAGAATCAGTTTCTAATAAAATACGATCAAAAGGTACATATTTAATTACTTCTTTCATCATATAAGATTTAGTAAACGTTATCATTCCAGAAAAAGATATATAAAAATTGAGATCTAACAACAATCTTGCAGCATCTATACCTTCGCTAAAACAATGTAATATACCCCCGCACTCTTCTGCCGATTCTGAGCGTAAAAGAGTGATAGTATCCTTACAGGAATCACGGCTATGTACAATAATTGGCTTTTTTGCTGCTTTAGCAACCCGAATATGTTCTCGAAATGCATTTTGTTGTTTTTTTTTACTATCTGATTCTAATTTATGATAATAATCTAATCCAGTTTCACCGATAGCTACTACATTCCTTTTAGAAGACAAAATATACAATTTTTCACTATCAACATTCTTAACATTATATACATATGTAGGATGTACTCCGCAAGAAAACACAACATCACTTCTATATCCAATTAATTTCACCATATCATCATAATCCGACATAGTGAGGCT
Organism: Blochmannia endosymbiont of Camponotus sp. C-003; assembly: GCF_023585685.1. Taxonomy (NCBI): domain Bacteria; kingdom Pseudomonadati; phylum Pseudomonadota; class Gammaproteobacteria; order Enterobacterales; family Enterobacteriaceae; genus Candidatus Blochmanniella; species Blochmannia endosymbiont of Camponotus sp. C-003. The sequence continues at coordinate 156,460 of NZ_CP097764.1, read as the reverse complement.
CACCGACAAAACCAACTGAACTCCCTTGGTTTTAGCTTTATTCAAAACATCTGATACATTTTTATGAATATTTGGATAACTTAATTGATTTAGATGACAATGAGAATCCACTAAAAACATAGCATTATATACCCCATTAATGCCAACAAGATTCAACAGTACCTTGTTGCCAATTTAATAATCGATAAGTTAATAATAATTCGCGATCAACATTATTAAATTCTTGAAAATAACGTGACAACACCAACCATTGTTGTAACTGACGACTTAAAGACACAATGTCCCAATGCACTGTAACAACAGTAATTAGTTCGAATTGATCTAAATTTATTATAAATCTTTTTTTTATCCCTTGCTTCCATTTTAATGCATCGACAAGTACAGTTATCAACCAATACAAATACATATCATTTTTACAAGTACTTAAAAATGGAACAAGTTTTAAAAAATCCCTGTTTGTAATTACATAATGTATACATTTGCATAAATCTAATCGTTGTTTCCATAAACCTAATTTAAACATTTCTTCAGCTTCTATAGGGGACCCATCACATAAACGTAATGCACATTGCGCCAACAAAATATTATTTATCCCTTCTCGATTTTTCATTAACCACTGCAATCCGATCGATTCCTTCGGAGATATAATAGACCATCGCATACATCTACTTAACAACGTCAGTGACATTCTCATACAATCTCGAGTTTTTAAAAAAAAATAAGTATTTGTTGGAGGATCATCAAGTGTTTTTAATAATACGTTAATAGCCTGATCAGTTAAATATTCCACATGTTTTTTTACATAGATTATTTTTACTTTATTTTGGTGTGCATGGTTGTATATAGAATTAATGCACACCCGAATAGTATCTACACCTATAGTTTGAGTATTATTCTCAGGACTGATTTCATAATAATCTGGATGATGCCCTACATTCATTAATCTACAATCATAACAAATATTGCAGTATTGATTCTCGTTAGGACGAGAACAAATCAACCAACGCGCAATAGCATAAATCAAAGTATTTTCACCATTGTTTCGTTTACTATTCAAAAGTAATGCATGATGTCCTCTATCTTTTCGATAAGCATTTAATATTTGATTATAAATAATATTTAACCAAGGATACCGTATCATTATAACTTATTCCCATGAGTGTAAGAACCACCAATCTAAATGTCTATAAATCGAAACAGAAACTTCTTCTAAATTTTGAGTAGCATCAATCGTGATAATATTTTTTTTTTCAGAAGCTAATTTTTTATAACAAGAGCGTACACGATTAAAAAAACTCAGTGGTTCTTGTTCAATACGATCCAATTTCTTTCTATGATTTACACGAGACATGCTTAATTCCGGAGAAATATCAAGATAAAATGTCAAATCTGGAGATAAGTTATTCGTAATCTTATTTGATAAAGTATGCAATAAAAATGTATCAATGCCTCTCCCACCTCCTTGATATGCCTGAGAAGATAAATCAAATCTATCCCCAATTACCCAATAACCTTTAGATAAAGCTGGCTTAATAACATTTTCTACTAATTGCAATCGTGCAGCGTATATCATCAATAATTCTGATATACTATCAATAGGCTCACTCATAGGACCACCGTATTTAATTAATACACGTAACAAATCCGAAACCGGAGTTCCTCCGGGTTCATGAGTGGTCAAAATATTAGTGATACCATATTGATTTAAGTATTTACTTATTCTATAAGCAATAGTAGTTTTTCCAGAACCATCTAACCCTTCAATTGTTATAAACCTATTTTCCATAACATCCTGATATAAGATTGTGTGATCATTGTTATTTAATTACTTATTAAAATCACATCAAATTTCACATATTTATAAAAATAAACAGAAATTAAAGTATAATTCTTATATACCCTCTAATCGTATCTTTTCAACTATATAACCACAAAATCAAAAACAATAAAATCTAATTAATTCTAAAAATACAACAATAATGATTTACACCACACGAATTCAAATATCATTTTTCACACTACATGATGATATCATCGTTAATAACAATTATTATTAAAATCATTAGTTACTCTCGAATACATTGACACAACATATAATGCTACCAACAAATATCAGAAATATTTTTTGCATGTTATTTTAATGACATTAAAAATATTTAAATTTTATTATGTATAATGTGAGAACGTAGCAAACAAAATAATGTTCTATCTGAATATAAACAATCATCAATTGAATTAACTGACGCTAATGGTAACAAAGAATTTGTAATAAAAACCTCATTTGCACTTTTTAAATGTTCAGGTCCAACCGTTACTTCCCGTATACAGTATCCTAATTTTGGCAACAATTTTAATACCAATTGACGCATAGTTCCATTAACACCAGCATGATATAAAGATGGAGTAAATACTTGGTATTTATATCTCCAAAAAATATTAGCACTGCAACATTCTATAACATTTCCATCAGTGTCCAAAACTAAAGCTTCATCAGTTGCTTTATTTTTACTTAACCAAATGGAAATCATAACTTGTTCTAATCTATTGAGATGTTTAATCCCTGCTAAAAAAGAGTTACGTGCTAAACGCACAACACTCGTTCTCAAACGAATTCCATAATGAATCCAGCGCATATAATATTTTGGTAATCGACTAACATGAATGATACGTAATGGCTCAATATCATTGTTGCATTGATATCCATATAATCCGTAACTATTATTTCTACTTATTATTACTTTAATAACACTATACATATCGTTATATGCAGCTGCCTGCTGCATTTCTTTATGAAGAAGATTGAAATTAAAATTATTAAACATTAACCTTCTCGCTGAACAGACCAATCTATCCATATGCCAATCTAAAAAATCTATTTTTCCATTCTGTAATCTAGCAGTCGTGAAAAATCCATCTCCAAAATGTAAAGCACGATTATTTAACAATATTGTTTTTTTTGAAATTCCATTCACCCAATACATTTTAATCTCAATTAATCAACCTTTAATAATGATGAATAAATTTATTCGTATAACCAAATGCTACAATTTCTGAATGAGCATACATAAAAAAGACAAACATTATTTTTTATTTATATACACTGCACGTTGTCACATCAACACAAATACAAATATAAATATATATTAACACATACAATATCAACGCATATATAATAAATTCCCGCCACTTTATATCTCTACGCGTACAAATTTTTTATTTTAATCTCATTGTCATGCAACACTTATAATATCTTCCATTTTATAATCAAAAAACGTTGATATTCATATAAACAATGTGCACTATAAAAGTGCATTACTATATTTAAATATTCATATATTATTACTAGTATTGCATACTAGTATTCGATTTTATTTATTAAAATAATTCAGTGAATCACTAATCAATAATATATACTTAAAGTGAAGTGCTATACCAATATAATTTTACTAAATTATATAAAAACAATTCTACATGCACATTAAATTAATTACATACGTCTCAAGAACTATCTCCAATAGAATTCAATTCCATATCAACGAATTAAAAATATAATTTACCAAACATCATTTATATCTTACTTAATACAACAAAATAAATATATCATTTTATAATTCATTGCTTTTATTTCGTTGATGATGACTGGTAATAAAATCTATTGCTGCCTGAACAGTTGTAATTTTTTCGGCTTCTTCATCTGGAATTTCAGTATCAAACTCTTCCTCTAACGCCATAACCAACTCAACAGTATCCAGAGAATCCGCACCAAGGTCATCAACAAATGAAGCATGATTTACCACTTCCTCTTGTTTCACCCCTAATTGTTCAGAAATAATTGTTTTTACTTTTTCTTCTATAGTGCTCATATTTTTATTTTCCTATCAAAATGTGCTTATACGAGAGTATTCAATAACATAAAACACACTGCATTGCATAACGAGGAATAAAAATTACATTTTATTTTCTTAGATTTGTATTTCCAACAAATCACACAAAATAAATTAACCCATATACATTCCTCCATTAATATGCATCGTCTGCCCAGTGATATAATTTGAATGATCAGAAGCAAAAAATATTACCGCATAGGCCACATCTTTTGGATCTCCAAAACGATTAACCGGTATCTGCAATAAAATATCATTTTTTTGTTTATCAGTTAATTTTTTAACCATATCTGTACAAATAAATCCTGGTGTTACCAAATTAACCGTAATGCCTCTAGAAGCAACTTCACGAGCTAAAGACTTAGTAAACCCAATCAATCCTGATTTAGCAGCCGAATAATTTGATTGCCCAGCATTACCCATAAGACCAACTACAGAGCCAATATTAATAATTCTACCATAATGTTTTTTAATCATCGATTTTATTACCGCTTTAGACATACGGTATACAGCAGTTAAATTGACATCAATAACAGATTGCCATGCATCATCTTTCATATATAACAAAATGTTATCTTGAACGATACCAGCGTTATTTACTAATATATCAACATTACCAAATTCTTGGCGTATTTTTTCAAAAAAAAGATCAATAGAACATTTATCTGTAACATTTAATTGCATTCCTTTTCCTTGATTTCTTAAATATCTATTAATATCTTTAACACCTAATTCACTAGTTGCAGTCCCTATGACAGTAGCCCCATACATTGCAAACGTTTCGACAATAGCACGACCAATACCGCGACGAGCACCAGTTACTAAAACAATTTTTTCATTAAAATTCATCCTACATGTACTCCTCTTATACAAATATATTAATTCTCATTAATTCTAATTGCGTCTAATAAAGAAATAGGATCATTTACTGACAAACTAAATGCATCACTAATAGTGCTATGTATCAATCTAGTTAATATTTTTCCAGGTCCCATTTCTACAAATCTCTTAATTTTTCGATGAACACAATATTGCACGATTGCATTCCAACGCACTGGAGTATATAATTGTCGTATTAATGCACTACGAATATCATTCGGTTCCCACTCAATGCACACATCAACATTATTTATTACTGGTATTCTAGGAGTAATGACCGTGACTTTTTCTAATTCTTCTCTGAATCTTTCAACCACCGGTTTCATTAGTGAGCAATGTGACGGAACACTAATCGGTAGCATAAATGCATGTTTTGCTCCTGCATTTTTGCAACACAAGTTGACACGATTTACTGCTTCTTTATGTCCGGAAATAACTACATGTCCAGGCGCATTAAAACTAGCGGGAGAAACAATTTGATCTTGTTGCGCTGCTTTACATAATTCACAAACAATGTCATCACTTAACCCAATAATTGCAGACATTGCTCCGATTCCATCCGGTATTACTTCTTGCATTAACATACCACGTATCATAACCAATTTAGCTGCAGAACATAAATCCATGCTTCCCGAGCATACTAAAGCAGAATATTCTCCTAAGCTATGACCAGCCATTATCTTTGGTATGCAACCTCCCTTCTGTTTCCATATTCTCCAAACAGCCACTGAAGCTGTTAGAATAGCCGGCTGTGCTCGATAAGTTTTATTTAATTCTGTAGCAGGTCCGCTCTGTACTAATTTCCATATATCATAACCTAATACCCCCGATACTTCAGAAAAAGTCTCTTCTACCAACGGGTAATGTTCTGCAAGAGTGCTTAACATTCCTACTTTTTGAGCTGCCTGTCCCGGAAATATCATAGCTAATGTACTCATAATCATTAATATTCCTATTGTAATTTTTTATTATTTTTAAAACCTCAATAACGCTGAACCCCATGTAAATCCAGCCCCAAACGCTTCTAGTAATACTAATTGACCTGACTTAATACGACCATCACGTACAGCTTCATCTAACGCTAAAGGAACAGAAGCTGCAGATGTATTCCCATGTCTATCAAGTGTAATTACTACTTTTCTCATATCCATATCTAAACGTTTAGCAGTAGCAGAAATAATTCTCAAATTAGCCTGATGAGGTACCAACCAATCCAACTCATCTTGACGTAAATTATTGACATTTAAAGTTTCATCAATAACGCGTGCTAAAACAGAAACAGCTATTTTAAATACTTTATTGCCAGACATAGTCAAATAATTAGATATAGCAGGACTCTTCCTATTGCAATTGGGAAGAGTCAATAAATCCCCGCGATCTCCATCTGCATGTAAATGAATAGAAATAATACCTGGTGTTTTTGATCTTCCCAGTACTACCGCTCCTGCTCCATCTCCAAATAAAATCAATGTTCCACGATCTCTAGGATTTAGAGCATGACTTAAAGTATCTGAACCTATAACTAAAGCATAATCTACACTGCCATTTTTAACATATTGATCTGCTACACCCAGTGCATAAACAAATCCAGAACAAGCTGCCGATAAGTCGAAAGCAATAGTGTCTCGTATATGTAAATCGCGTTGAATTTGACATGCTGAACTAGGAAACGCATGACTAGAAGATGTAGTCGCGACAATAATAATCCCTACTTTATCAGCATGCACACAAGACATATCTAAAGCTCGTTTAGCAGCAAAAAAACCCATTTTGGCAACAGTTTCATCAGGACTTGAAATACGACGTTCTTGAATACCAGTACGTGCGACAATCCACTCATGTGATGTATTTACCATTTTTTCTAAAACAATATTAGATCTAATATGTTGAGGTAAATAACTCCCTGTTCCAAGAATTCTAGTAAACATGTATATTTAATGATTATTTTTAGACAATACTACACTTAATTGATGAGAAATTTTTTCAGGAACCTCCCGTTCCACAGAGTGCATTGCCTGCGCGATAGCCGCAATAAATGCGCGTTGATTAGCTGCGCCATGACTTTTTATTACCGTGTTGCGTAGGCCTACTAAATGAGCGCCATTATAGCAATCAGGGTTAAATTGACTAAATTGATTAAATAAATACTTTTTGATCCAAAAATTAATAATTTTCATATACCAGTTTAGCTTATTTTTTTTTCCTGACGATTGTAATGTTGATAAAATCACTCTTATAACTCCTTCCATAGTCTTTAAAGTAATATTACCGATAAATCCATCACAAACCAAAACATCTGTTTTCCCCATTAATAAATCATTTGCCTCAATATAACCAACATAATGAATTGATGAAATAGTATGCAATACCTTTGAAGCGTGACGAATATTATCTAATCCTTTAGTTTCTTCTGATCCGATATTTAATAATGCTACTCTTGGATTACTTACTCCTAAAATTTGCTCTGATAATACTGCACCCATAATCGCAAACTGTACTAACATTGAGCCATCACATGAAATATTGGCTCCTAAATCCAAAATAACAGTTTTTCCTTGTTTTTGGTGTGGCAGCAACGTTGTTAAAGCAGGACGTTCAATACCATGTACAGATTTAAGCACCAATTTAGATAAACCCATGAGAGCCCCTGTATTTCCTGCGCTAACACAAGCTTGAGCGTGACCTGACTTGATAAGCTCTAAAGCTACACGCATCGAGGTATCTTTGCTTACCCTGATTGCCTGTGCAGGTCTTACATCTCCTCTTATTACCGATTTTGATGGAATAACAGTTAATCTATCAAGACCTATAGATTTTGATGCTTCCAATATAGGCACAATCGCATCAGGATTTCCGACAAGTAATAACCTGAGTTTTGGATATAAAGATAACGCTTGTAAAGAAGCAGGTACCGTCACAACAGGACCAAAATCGCCACCCATTGCATCTAATGCAACAACTAAATTTTGTAATTGTATATCGTTTTTCAAAAATTACTTCTCAATCATTTTTCGGCCTCGATAAAATCCATTAAAAGTAATACAATGACGTCGATGTATTTCTCCAGATATCCGATCTACTGATATAGTAACTGATCGCAACGCATTATGAGAGCGACGCATCCCTCTTTTAGAACGAGTAGATTTATTTTGTTGTACGGCCATGCTATACTCTCCTTTTGATATGTTTCAATATTATTGATTACTTAAAGACTGCATCTAATATTAATGAAATCAACTAAATGATTAAAATATACATTTATTTAATCACATAATTATAATTTTTTCAGATAGAAATATTGTTTATTTTCAATATATACACAATTACTCACCAGAGTAATATATTATTGATTAATTATCTATCGTTCCGCAAATATAATTTTTTATTCATTAAAACTACTTCTTTGCATTATCACAAAACATTCTTCTAAACTGTTCAAAAAATAATCACATATAATCACTAAATTCACACATATACTCATATATTTATACATTTAAAATATATAACAATGATCTAATACAAGAAGAAAACAATATATTATAGTACTGTATTTTACTGTCTTCATTTTACGAATTTACTAACTTTTAAAAAACAAGCACACATTATTTTAAGATATATTAAAAAATCCTTTAATATCAATCACTCAATACATGAATTCAATTAATAAAATTTCACGATATTTTTAATTAACAAAATTCCATGCACTAATATATATATATATAATTTTAATGAATTATATTAGATGACTCATTATAACTATAAGATCTTTATTCATCATTAATATATATACGCACTTTATAACTCATCACAACAATCAATTAACTTTTTATTTTTTAACATCAAATGATTTGAATATTTGAAAATAATATTAACTGCATAGAACAATTGAATTGTACGGTACTTCAAAAGATTCATTGTTTCCTAAAATGTTTTTTATTAAAAAAGCAATAACGTTAATGTTCATTTAATTATTTTTTTATTTAAAACAAATAGAATTTAATTATTTCAAAATAAAATTGCGCATATCATGCTTTTTAACAGAAATTAACAATAAAAAAATTTAATTATTTCATATTACCTATATTTCTATTAATATTTTCCAGTGGACAATCATAACTATTTACAACTAAATTTCTTAAAAAAAATAAGCAATTGTGAAATAATTGGTCATATGGCGCATATATATAGACTTTTTTTTTTGTATTTGGATGTATAAAACGCAATATAGAAGCATGTAGAAATAATCGATTAAATCCAAATCGTTTAAATCGAGCATTAGATTGACAATTACCATACCGTCTATCTCCCACAATAGGGTGACTAGTATATTGAGTATGCACTCTAATCTGATGTGTACGCCCAGTAATAGGTTTAATTATCATCAAAGTCGCTACGTTATTAAAATATTCTTTAATTTTAAAATGAGTCGTAGAAGATTTTCCATTTTCTGAATCTATGCAAACAACTTTGTTACTATTAAGTAAAGTATTTTTTTTTAACAATGGAACGGATACTATTTGTAGATTTACATCCCATCTTCCATGTACCAACGCTAAATATTCCTTTTTCATATTTTGTAAACGTAACTGTTCATGTAAATACACTAAAGCAGTGCGTTTTTTCGCCACTAATAATACACCAGAAGTTTCTCGATCTAAACGATGAACTAATTCTAAAAACTGTGCTTTAGGACGCAACGCTCGCAATCCCTCAATAACACCAAATTTAAGACCACTTCCTCCATGCGCAGCAATACCAGTAGGCTTGTTCAGTGCTAATAAATAATCATCTTCATAAATTATGATATTCTGTAAAAATGCCACTTCCTTCATATATTTCGTATTAAATCTATTTATTTTCATTCCTTGTAAAGGAGGAACTCTTAATAAATCTCCTACTTTTAATTTATACTGAAATTTAATTCTTTTCTTGTTAACGCGTATTGCACCAGTGCGTATAATTCTATAAATCATAGATTTAGGTGCTACTTTTAAATAAGTATACAAAAAATTATCAATTCTTTGACCAGAAACATTTGAAGAAATTCTAATAAAATGTACCTGAATATCATGTTCTTTCATAAGAAACCATGGTAATTACATAATTGTTTTAATATAATGATAATAAAAGATAATGGAAAAATTACAATTTTAGCAATCTAATTCAAACTGTATGACTAAATACTTTAAAACTGATATAATTATATATATGACTAATAATTTTCAATTAAAAAAATTTAATTCATACATATATATTTTTATAATGTTATTTTTAATCCAATATCAAGTACAATTATTAGTTCATTGATTACAGTAGAATTACTTATAACTGATATATTCTACAAAATAAATAATCATTCATAATGATGCTATATACAATACAATAAGTCTATCGATAACTCATATAATATGATTTGCATAAATATGTGGTGATTAACAATTCCAGGAACCTTCTAGACAAAAATAATTATACATTTAAATATGTAAATATAAATCTATTAAACATCAAACTTAAAAATACTAAAAAATAATTAGATATTTAAATCAAAATATCTACATTTCAATATATCAACATTGAGCAAAAATTATAATGAAAAGAATGTTAATTAACGCTACTCAAAAAGAAGAATTACGAGTAGCATTAGTAGATGGACAACGATTATATGATCTAGATATTGAAACAATAGGTCATGAACAGAAAAAATCAAACATTTATAAAGGAAAAATTATCCGAATTGAACCTAGTTTAGAGGCAGTATTTGTAGATTATGGAGTCGAACGACACGGATTTCTTCCTATAAAAGAAATCTCGCACGAATATTTCCTTCCTTCCTCATCTTCCTATAATAAATCTAATATTAAAGAAATTTTATGTGAAGGACAAGAACTAATTGTACAAATAGATAAAGAAGAAAGAGGAAACAAAGGCGCTGCGTTAACTACTTTTATTAGTTTAGCAGGTAGCTACTTAGTACTTATGCCAAATAACCCCAAATCTAGTGGTATATCAAGAAGAATTGAGGGCAACGATCGTATTGAATTAAAAGAAATTCTATCTACTTTAGAATTACCTGAAGGAATGAGCTTAATTATCCGTACTGCTGGTTTGGGGAAATCTGTCGAATCATTAGAATGGGATTTAACTTCTCTCTTACAACATTGGAAAACTATTAAAAATACTGCAGAAAAACAATTAGCTCCTTTTTTAATTCATCAGGATAGTAATGTTATTGTACGTGCATTTCGAGATTATTTACGCCCAGATATAGGAGAAATTTTAGTTGATAATCCCAAAATTCTGAATGTAGCCAAAGAACATATAACTTCTTTAGGGCGTCCAGATTTTGCTAAAAAAATAAAATTTTATAACGGAGATATTCCGTTATTTAGTCACTACCAGATAGAATCCCAAATAGAATCAGCGTTCCAACGAGAAGTAAGATTGCCGTCTGGAGGGTCCATTGTCATAGACACTACCGAAGCTTTAACAGCAATCGATATCAATTCTGCTCGCTCTACTAAAGGAGCAGATATTGAAGATACAGCTTTTCATACCAATTTAGAAGCAACTGATGAAATAGCACGTCAGTTACGTCTTCGTGATGTAGGTGGATTAATTGTTATAGATTTCATAGACATGACTCCAATTCGACATCAACGAGAAATTGAGAACAGCTTTAAAATAGCGGTTCATCAGGATCGCGCTAGGATTCAAATGGGACATATTTCTAAATTTGGGCTATTAGAACTATCTAGACAACGGTTAAGCACATCGCTCGGAGAATTAAGTCATTACATTTGCCCGCGTTGCAGCGGCACAGGAAGCATTCGTGACAATGAATCCCTTTCTTTATCTATTTTACGTTTAATTGAAGAAGAAGCTCTGAAGGATAATACTTATGAAGTACATGCGATAGTTCCTGTAGCTATCGCCTCATATTTACTGAATGAAAAACGAAAAGCTATCAGTGATATAGAACAACGGCAAAAAGGAGTGCGCGCTATCATAGTACCTTATGAACAAATGAAAACTCCAAATTATGAAGTACGGCGCATACGTAAAGGAGAAACAAACAATAAACCAAGCTATTTATTAGCAACACATCAAGATTACGAAACAACCCAATCCTCAACAACACCAGGAGAAATAATTGCTTCAAATTATAATGATACTTTAAAAAACCCACAGTCAACGATAAATACCTCATTAAATTTAATACCTACCTACAATAAAAATTTTTATTATGCACATTGCAATTTGCAATCTAAATCAAACAAAGAAATATCATGGTTTGATAAAATCAAAAATCATTACCATAAAATACTCGGTATTTCTATCACAAGCTATAATAATTTGAAACAAATATTATCAAAAACAATCACTAAAAACAATAATCGGATATATACTAAAAAAATATATCAACATAAACTATCTCAGGACGTAAATCATTATATTCGGTCATATCAAAATTTTCATTATAAATATAGCAATATTAAGAAAAAAAATCATATCCATCACACAAAAAACAAAACTGAATTAAATAATAATAAAAAAATAATAAATTATTTTAATAACGATAATCACACTGATCTTCTATCGAAATATATTGATAATGTTGATAAATCTGCAGCTACCCCTTGTTACACCAATCCGACACAACTTATCAAAAAAATAACGCAAAAACCACCTATACAAGAATATAAAAAAAGACATAAACACAATATTACACATAAGTACTTAAACAAGATGCATCATACAAAACATTGGATATGGCTAAAACATCAGCAATCTGAACACCCTTTACGCATGAAGATACATAAAGAACCACTAGTACCCACAAATATTGATACTCATAGAATATATAATACAAAAGATCCCCATGTTTTTGAAAAAAAAACCACCGTTACCGAGGTACACTCTAATACTTTTGATAATTCTAAAAATATGCATGCCTCTTATTTAGAATTAAATACTCTACATATGCCAAAAAATATCAATAATACTAGTCGTATTAATTATAACACTGTTCAGTATAGCGACAACAACATATCCCAGAAAAATAACAATAACCGTATACAACTGACTCACCGTTTACGTCGATCTTCTCGTCATTTTCGTATAAATTTTAAATACCGATTACAACAACGTCGAGAAAAAATTACCTTAAAGAAAATACAATAAAATTATTAAATAAACATAACATAACTTCTGCAATAACCTGTAAAAATTCTATACGTACAAATATCTGTTGAATTTTTAAAATATAATCTTAAATGAAAAAATTATTTCTTTAATTTTTAACAAAATAAATTTTTAATGATACTAAAACTTTCATTTTTAAATCCTCTAGAGCATCATTAATTAACAGAAATATATTTTCTATATACATAAATGTATATCATCTAATTTTAAAAATTTTATTCATTAAAAAATTATATAAATAATTTCAAACATGTGTATGTGCATTTTGTAGCAATAGATTCTCTATTTAAGAATCATTGTAACAATTTAATATTATAAGTATGTAATGAATACATTTGTATGATATCATTGACTATATATGAAGAAACTTCCGGTCTTTAATTATTCTTTCTTGTGTCCACGATTTTGGTTAATCTGGTTAGGAATAGGAATATTATATATTTTGGTACTACTCCCTTATCCTATTATACACTACCTTGGCACCAGAATTGGTCGTATTGCAAAATATTTTATGATCAATCGTATGCGTATCATTCGTAGAAACTTAGAACTCTGTTTTCCTAATCTACCAAGTCAAGAACAACAAGATTTGTTCAAAAAAAATTGTGAATCAATAGGTATGGGGATATTTGAAACCGGTATGGCTTGGTTTTGGTCAGAGCACAGAATTAAACGCTGGTTTAAAATTAATGGACTAGACAGTATAACCCAGGAACGAAAAAAAAATAAAGGCATATTGTTGATTGGAATGCATTTTTTCACTTTAGAATTAGGTGCTCGAATTTTAGGAATGCTACATCCAGGCATTGGTGTCTACCGCCCTAATAATAATCCATTACTAAACTGGTTGCAAACTAAGGGACGACTCAGATCAAATAAAACAATGTTGGATCGCACTAATATTAAAGGTATGATTAAAGCTTTACAACACGGAGAAATTGTTTGGTATGCGCCAGATCATGATTATGGATATAAAAACAGCGTATTCGTCCCTTTATTCGCAGTGTCAAATGCAGCAAGTACCATCGGTACTTATATATTAACAAAAATAGCTAAGCCTGCAATTGTTCCTTTTGTGGCGCGAAGATTACCTAATGTTCTTGGGTATGAACTACTAATTCTGCCAAACAAACAAGATGAAATACCTTTAGATACAAATATCGACATGATTAAACATATTAATAAAGTGATAGAACAAGTAATTTTGTTAGCCCCTGACCAATATATGTGGTTACATCGTCGATTTAAAACCCGTCCTCCGGGAGAATCTTCTTTATACTGATCAAAAAAATAAAATAACTTATTATAAACTAATAAAAATCAAATCATTTTACATACATTGTTACTAATACAATAAACATTCAGATACAAAAATATGCAAAGTTCATTTATATCGTTCCATAATTAAATGTTATTAATCACATTATATTCAAAATATTTCTACTTTAACCTATAAATCATTTTTTGAAATTAATTAACAGTTAAACTATTATATACTACTGTAGTTTCATTACAATTTTTGGTATAATTTAGAGTTATATCAATTAACTACAAATGAAAATTAACATTTCAAATTTTTTTTCAATCATTCTTACACGATTAACCACATGCAAGAATAAAAATATAAATGTTTAAATAATGTAAATAAATATGAATACAAAAATATATTTTTATAATATAATATTTTTTATTGTCGGTTTATATCATCATTTTGCTTATGCTACTGTTTATACATTACCTGATAACAATAACAGACTAATAGGACAGAATATAGAAATTCTCACACCCAAGAATAATAAATACTCTCTGGAACATTTTTCTGCACAATTTCAAGTAGGCATAAGTAACATGTTAGAAGCCAATCCCAACGTTGATGTATATCTCCCCGATTCAGAAAAACGACTAATAATTCCACATCAATTAATTTTACCAAATACACCCCATTCAGGTATTGTTATTAACAACGCTGAAATGCGATTATATTATTATCCTGAAAAAAAAAATACTGTAATTGTGTTACCGATAGCTATCGGAACCATTGAACATGCAACACCATCACATTGGACAACTTCAATAACACATAAAAAAAAACCCAACTTGGGTTCCTACTAAAACCATGCGCGATGAATACATTAAACATGGAGAAATCCTACCTACCATATTTCCAGCAGGAACTAATAACCCAATGGGGATGTATGCTTTATATCTAGAAAAAAATTATGCAATCCACGGCACCAATAGCAACTTTGGGATTGGCCTTAGAATAACTCGAGGTTGTATAAGATTACGTCCCGAAGACATCGAATACTTATTTAACATAGTTCCCATCGGTACTAAAGTACGATTTATAAATGAGCCTGTGAAGAGCACTGTTGAAGAAAATGGTATGCGGTATTTAGAAATTCATAATCCTTTATCCTGTGGAAAAGAAAAAAACCAATCAGAATCATCGATTATAGCGCATTTAAAACAACAAATACAATCCATATTAATAGATGAGAATGATTCCAACGTAGACTATGAAATAATTAACAAAGAATTAAAAGCCCGTTCTGGAATACCGATCAACATTACGAACAAATTTGCCAACAATAAAAACAAATAATCATTAACAACCCATCTCTATCGAGATCAAACATATTGGTGCATGCTCACAGCGGCATACACCACATATGTTTGAATGAATTTATTTTTAAATAAAAATCATTTTTAATATTTAAAATAATTTTTGTCGTATCGTACATAATAATATTATAAACTACCCGGGACGAGATTTGAACTCGTACAGCTAAAGCTGAGGGATTTTAAGTCCCTTGTGTCTACCAATTCCACCACCCGGGCTGTACTACTGAAACAAAAGACGCGTCTCGGAATTGAACCGAGATATACGGATTTGCAATCCGCCGCATAAACCACTCTGCCAACGCGCCTCGTAAACAATATTAATCAGCTATACAAAATACAAACACAATCTCTACTATCCAATCAATATAACCATATATATATATTCTTTGGTAACAATTTTAAATTATTATTAATTAACTTAACAAAATAACAGATTGCTAATAATCACAATTTACCTTTTTATTTCAAAAGATAATCTATTATATGAGTTATATATCTGACTACTAATATAATATTAGTTGAACAAAATCAGTTATAAAATTTAAAAATTATATTTTGTCTTTAAATCAATACACTTATACTATATAAGTAGTCTCTCGCATTCATACCTATACATTCATACAACATTTATCAACTTTTTTTCAATAAATAAAATTAAATTTTACCTGAAATTTACAATCTATATAAATAAAAATCAATAATTAAACAAATCATAACGCACAATATATAAATAGATGCACATAGACCAAAATGTTAATAACACTGAAATATACAACGCAACAATACCTACAATTACTATCCATTCATCAGAGTTCCATAATAATGCAGTTAAAGCTAACATTTGTATAAATGTTTTAATTTTACTAATCCATAAAACCCCAATCCCATTGCGACCACCCATTACAGCTACCCATTCACGTAATGCTAACATGATCATTTCACGAATAATTATAATGGATGCTGGTAATGTGACCCACCACTCATGAAAATGATCAGCTACTAAAACAAGCACTGAGACTATCATAACTTTATCCGCTACTGGATCTAAAAACTTACCAAAACTAGTAGTTTGTTTCCAACGACGAGCTAAAAATCCGTCAAACCAATCTGTGATAGCCCCAACAAAAAACATAACGGTGCATATCATTGGCGCCCACTTTACAGGTAGATAAAAAATTATAGTAAAAAACGGCACCATGATAACACGAAATAAAGTAAGATATGTTGGTATATTGATACAATCCATAATCACAAAAACAATTATCTAAAAAAATTAGATATTATCTCTCAAAAAACACCATATCTTTGAAAATACATGCATACCCTCTCTTATATTCATAAATAAACTTTCACATAATAGCATTATTAATTATTAACATAAGCACAATTCTTAATTAAATATTATACAAAATACTCATGTAACCTATAACCAATTTCTCTATTAAAGAAAATATTAAAACCACAACAATTCACTACTGTAGATACAGTATCTATGCATATAAACAATTAATAAACTCTTTTTTTTAATCATTCAAAAGCAGCTACACATAACATCATAATAATATATAAATAATAAATAATCAAAATTCAATTTAGTTGCTAATATGGTATTTTACCCTTACAATATTATAATTGGGTCGTTAGCTCAATACGGCAGAGCAGTTGACTCTTAATCAATTGGCTGTAGGTTCAAATCCTACACGACCCAATCAATTAGATACTGCAATACCTACTAAAATTTTCAGTAAACCAGATTAAAGAAGTCTTTAAAAAATTTTACATAAACACACATCTATATAAAAAAATCATCAGAATATCGAAATAAAATTCCGACAATCACTTCTGAATACATACCCGTAAATAACAAGCGTGAAATCATGCATCTATTAGTATCAAAATAACTACCTGTAAGGACTACTTTGTTTTATAATTTTTAAAAAAATAATAAAAACATTTAGTTATATTGCATTTAGTTGATACTCAAAAATAATCACTAATTATATACAGTAAAATCCTCGGAGGAGTAGAGATTCGAACTCTAGAATGCTTGACATTACCGATTTTCAAGACCGGCGCCTTAAACCACTCGGCCACTCCTCCTTCAACAGATTGGAAACAATAAAATTATTTTACCATTTTCAATACATATAATAAATATACTATACTTCCGTACACAATAAAAAATTAACAATTGTTAAATTGTTTTAATTTATACTGAAAACCAATGCTTAATATAAAAAAACAAATCCTATAAATAAAACAAACCATATTTAGTTATATTATTGTTAAACTATATTAAATATATATTATATATCTATAATTATGCATTTAGTGATAAACTGATGTACATTGATTATTTATCAATCACATAACATACTCATAATTAATATCATTTTAATTGTATTTAGATTTATTAGACATTATTTTGATTCTCCACATTTTTATTAAAATAATAAATTTATTAAGTAATCAAGGATTATATTATGAAATGTAATCAAATAAATGATAATATTGATTCACAAGGATATCTGATTCATCTTGAGGATTGGAATGAAGAAATTGCAATTAAAATCGCTACATTGGAAGGCATTGCATTAAGCCCAATACATTGGGATATCATATATTTTGCACGAAAATTCTATATGGAATTTAACTCACTACCAAAAACTAGAATATTAATTAATGCTATAGCACTAAAATATGGTAAAGAAAAAGGAAATAGTCAATACCTTGCTAGGTTATTTCCAAAAGGATCCGCAGCTCAAAAAATTGCAAAAATTTCTGGCCTTCCTAAACCTATCAAATGTTTATAATATAACAAACACAATTTAAAAAATTGTGAGTAAATTGTTCAGTTATATCATATTTACTTAATCAAACAATTTACCCTTGATTTTATTATCTTACCCCATATCTACTTTATTATTTTCAGAAAATCGTGATTAACGAGGTATTTATGATAGCTAGCAAATTTGGAATAGGACAACAAGTACGGCACAAATTATTAGGATACTTAGGAGTAATAATAGATATAGATCCAGAATATTCCCTCGAAAAACCTATATTAGATGAAATTACAAAAAACGACACTCTACGAAAATCTCCGTGGTATCATGTTGTTATGGAGGACGAAGAAGGAAAACCTATGCATACTTATTTAGCAGAAGCACAATTAGGTTACGAAAACATTCGTACACACCCAGAACAAACAACTTTAGATGAACTTTCTGAATCCATTCGTTTACAACTTCAAACACCAAGACTAAGAAATTAATCTTCATTGCTACAAAACTTACATAGATATAAAAAAATCTATTGATTTTTTTTATATCCCATAACAATGGGATTATTCCAACTCCCTTGTCATGGTTATATTGTTAAAAAATATAACTATTTAATTCAATAACATTTTAAATTCTATAAATATCTATTATTTAATATCAAATTTAAACAAAAATTTAATCGTAGTAATTACTTACCATACTTACGTAAAAATATAAATTTTTTATTTCATAGCCCATAAAATAGACTCGAACATATTTCTTGATACTTCAATCATTAAAACACTATACTATCCTATACTACAATCAATATTAATTGACATTATTTTTTGTCATAATTTACATTTTAATTCATTCATTCAAAACTAATTTTTTTTATAAAACATATATTTATGAAATTACATACTATCAAGTCACATATGACTGCACGAAGCAACCACATTGTTGTACAGACAATACATATTCAATGTAATTACACATACTGGCATAAAGTTATATATATAACCAACATATAATATTAAGAATACAAAACACAACAAAATAATCCATTAAAATGAATATACAAATTCAAACCTTATTAAAACATAACAATTTAAACTTTTCATTAAAAAAATTTAATCATTTGATTAAAACAATCAAATGTATATAACACAATCAATCATTTTCCATCATCGTATGTACATACGAAATACAATCGTATTTAATAGTTGTTATATTTTATATGGACACGAAATGAATAAATGTACTCATAAGATGAGATGTACTATGCTGAATAAACGTGAATACTATACCAAAGAAGATCTATTAGCTTCCAGTAGGGGTGAATTATTTGGAAAAAACGGACCAACATTACCCGCTCCTAACATGCTGATGATGGATCGAATAATAAAAATGACTAAAAATGGAGGCAATTATAATAAAGGATTTATAGAAGCAGAATTAGATATTCGATCAGATATGTGGTTTTTCAATTGTCATTTTATAAAAGACCCTGTTATGCCAGGATGTTTAGGATTGGATGCTATGTGGCAGTTAGTAGGGTTTTATCTTGGTTGGATCGGAGGAAAAGGTAAAGGACGTGCTTTAGGGGTAAAAGAGGTTAAATTTACTGGTCAAATTTTACCTACATCTAAAAAAGTCACTTATTTTATTCACTTTCGAAGAATCATCAACAGAAAGTTAATCATGGGCATGGCTGATGGTGAAGTATTGTGTGATGGGAAAATAATTTATACTGCAACTGATTTAAAAGTTGGATTATTTAAGAGTTCTACAGTATTTTAAAATATTTTGGCATAAAGCGAAATATTTTACGTATTAACTTAGGCTATATTGAGTAACTTCGTATAAATTTGGATGATTTCATACAAAATGATGCAAACATCATATATTATTGTAACTAATAACATATAGTTACAATAATAATCATATCCTTGACTAATCATGTATTAAGTTATCGCAGTCATCTATATCTGAATCATAAATACTTAAAGAAATAAAAACCATCAGCTACAATAATACAATTAAAAATAAATATAATTAGTTGAAAAAATTAGGAGACTATAGATGAATACAGTATCAATAGTGGATATACTACACGGTCATATATCAGAAAATACTGAAATTACCATACACGGTTGGATTCGTACCCGACGAGATTCTAAATCTAAAATTTCTTTTCTAGATCTATACGATGGTTCATGTATCACCCCATTACAAATAATCGCTTATGATAACTTACACAACTATAAAAACGAAATATTACGTTTAACTAGCGGTTGTTCAGTTATAATCATGGGAATAATAACTAAATCTATTGGCACGAAACAGCATGTTGAAGTAATCGCAAAAAACATTAAAATATTAGGGTGGATAGAAGATCCCAGTACTTACCCAATAACTGCTAAAAAACACACTATGAAATATTTACGTGAAGTTTCTCATCTTAGACCACGTACTAATATAATTGGTGCAGTTGCCCGTATCAGAGATACGTTATCGCAAGCTATTCATAACTTTATGCATAAACAAGGATTTATATGGATCCCGACTCCTATCATTACCGCATGTGACACTGAAGGAAGCAGTGAAATGTTTTGCGTGTCTACTTCAGAAACTCAACAAATGTTAAATAATCCGAACGAAAAATTGAATCGTACTCATGATACCTATGATTTTTTCGGTAAAAAAGCTTTTTTAACAGTATCAGGTCAATTAAACGCAGAAGCTTATGCTTGCGCATTATCGAAAGTATATACGTTTGGTCCAACTTTTAGAGCAGAATATTCCAATACTAATCGCCATTTAGCTGAATTTTGGATGATAGAACCAGAAGCTGCATTTATGACCTTAGATGATATTATTATTTTGGCAGAGTCTTTACTCAAAAACATTATCAGAACACTTCTGCAGCAACGTTCTGACGATATGAAATACTTGGTTGATAAAACAAATGAAAATATTATTGCTCTTCTGGAGAATTTCGTTGATGTTACATTCAATCACATAGAATATACTGAAGCAATCAAATTATTAAAAAGATGTAATAAAAAATTCAATAATTCAATACACTGGGGAACAGATTTATTCTCTGAACATGAAAAATATCTTTCAGAAGAATATTTTAAATCCCCAGTAATAATAAAAAACTACCCAAAAAACATCAAAGCCTTCTACATGCGTTTAAACGATGATAATAAAACTGTAGCATCTATGGACATTTTAGTACCCGGAATTGGTGAAATGATTGGCGGATCACAGAGAGAAGAAAGATTATCAAAATTAGATCAAAGATTACAAGAACACCATCTAACGCAAGAAAATTATTGGTGGTATCGTGATCTACGACGCTACGGAACAGTACCTCATTCAGGATTTGGATTAGGTTTTGAAAGATTAATGATATATGTAACAGGAATAAAAAATATTAGAGATGTCATTCCTTTTCCTAGATCCTCTAAAAACATTAATTTTTAATGAAAACTATGCGCATATAAATAAAATATTGAAAATAAATCTAATTGTAATTTTTCAAAAATGATCCATATACACATCATTATATACATGATGATATATTTAATATCCTTATATTATTAAAATTGAAAATTTCAATATAAATAATTGGAAAAACATAATAATTTTTGATATAAATAAGATATTCTGCACATTACAATACATACGGATACATATTATGTTTCAATCTATTCAAATGGCACCTGACGATCCAATTCTTGGTTTATCAGAAATTTATGATGCCGATGAACGAAAAAATAAAATTAATCTCGGAATAGGAGTATATATCGATAAAACAAAAAATACTCCTGTTTTAACTAGCGTCAAGCAAGCTGAAGAATGGTTGTTAAAACATGAAATTAGCAAAAATTACCTCAATATAGAAGGTCTACATTCTTTCAATACTGCGACTCAAAATTTACTATTTGGCAGCAATGCTAATTCTATTGTTTCGGAAAAACGCATGCGAACTGTTCAAACTCCAGGAGGTACTGGAGCGTTACGTATTGCAGCAGAATTTATAGTAAAAAATACTAAATCTAAACGCATATGGATTAGCTCTCCTACTTGGATCAATCATAGAAATATTTTCCTGGCTGCAGGATTATCAGTATATACTTATCCTTATTATAATAATATAAATCATTCACTAAATTTTGATGAATTATATTCAAGTTTGCAAGACGTTCAACCTAATGATGTCGTATTGTTTCATTGTTGCTGCCATAATCCTACAGGTATTGATCCTAATACCGAACAATGGAGTATTCTATCAGAATTATCAGAAAAACAACAATGGCTACCTTTATTTGATCTAGCTTACCAAGGATTCTCTCATGGTTTAAAGGAAGATCTCGAAGGTTTATATATTTTCTGTAAAAAAAACCCGGAATTAATAGTATGTAATTCTTATTCAAAAAACTTCGGATTATACAACGAACGAATAGGAGCGTGCACTGTAATTACTAATAATAATGATGATGCAGAACGAGCATTAAGTCAATTACGGGTTATTATTCGTGGTAATTATTCTAATCCACCAGCTCATGGAGCATCCATTGTGTCTTTGATATTAAATAACAAAATTTTACGGTCTACATGGGAATCAGAGCTAAAAAATATGAGAGAACACATCAAACACATGAGAAAATTACTTGCGAATACTTTACAAACTCACGACAAAAATAAAGATTTCAGTTTTATCAAACGACAATGTGGTATGTTCTCTTTTATAGGACTGAAAGAAAATCAAGTAATTAGACTAAGAGAACAATTTGGTATTTATCTGGTAGGCGCTGGTAGAATTAATTTATCCGGTTTATCAGAAGATAATATCGATTATGTAAGCAAAGCTATCATTAAAACTTATAAAAAAGCGATTAACTCACCATCCTAATTTTATTTTTTAGGATAATTAGAGAAGGTTTAATAATCTTCATACAAATATGAAGATGCAATTAAAAATTACACAACACCTCAACACAAACATGTATAATCTAGAGTCCTGTTTGTCATAATTGTAGACGCTTTCTCTAATCCTAATGAATGAGTTATAAATTTCGCGCTATGATGATGCCACATAATTATTATTTTTACGCTCATAACCCAGAGTGGAAGTACTTCCATGTCCCGGTAAAAAAAGAATATCGTCTCCCAATGGGAACAATTTAGTCTTAATAGAATTAATTAACATTGTCATACTTCCTCCGGGCAAATCCGTGCGACCAACACTTTTTTTAAATAACACATCTCCCATCACCATAAATTTTCGTACTTTATTCCAATACACTACGTGCCCAGGGGAATGTCCTGGACAATGTAATATATCAAAAACTTCGTGTCCTACTCGCACTATATCACCATCTTCTAACCAAACGTCTGGAATAACCGAATTAGGAGTAGTATTTTTAAAGAAATCTATAATACTTAAATCCAACATTCTGTATTGAATAGATAAATCATCTAACAACGATTGATCAGCTTTATTTGGACCTATTATTGGGATTTTATAATATTGTTGTAATTCCATAGCACTACCGACATGGTCAAAGTGACCATGGGTTAATAAAATTTTATTTATTTTCACTCCTAATCTATCTATTTCTGATCGTAGTTTATCACTGTCTCCCCCAGGATCTACTAACGCTGCTTCATGTGTTGCTTCGCACCAAATTATTGAACAATTTTGATGAAAAGGAGTGACCGGTACAATACTATATCGCATATTTATCTCATAATTATGTGCATCTGGTTCTAAAAATTAATAATGTTTTAATATTTGTATTTACATACAAATCTACCATGTAGATTCATACTTTTAAAAATAATTACACTATAAAAATTACATATTAGATTATAAAATAAAACAATAATTATAAGAGAACACATATATTCGTTAATAACCCAATAACTAAAACGAATGATCTTAAATATATATTTAAGCACATATAATTATTGAATACAATTTCAACTTTAAAATATTCAAAAATAACAACTACACTCTACATATACTCACTAAGTATATGAATCATTCTGCATCATCTATGTTGGACGCGATATTAAATCCACCATCAACATAAATTATTTCACCGGTAATACCAGATGATAAATCAGAACATAGAAATACAGCAACGTTTCCAATTTCTTCAATAGAAATATTGCGACGAACAGGCGATTTTCTTTGATAACATAATAACATCTTTTTAAAATTTTTAATACCAGAAGACGCCAAAGTACGAACAGGCCCACAAGAAATCGCATTGACACGAATACCTTTTGGTCCCATGGCATTAGCCATATAACGAGTATTCGCTTCCAATGAAGCCTTAGCTAATCCCATTACATTATAATGAGGTGTAGCACGCATGGCACCTAAATAAGTCAATGTTACTAAGGATGCGGTATTATTAAGCATATTCCTACATGCTTTAGCTATACCTACAAAACTATAAGAACTAATAACATGAGACAATATAAAACCTTCACGAGTAACAGTATCTATGTAATCACCTTGTAATTGATCAGTAGGAGCAAATGCTATCGCATGTACAAATCCATCGAAAGTTAACCACTTTTTTCTTAACTCAACAAACAATTTATGTATGCAAGAATCTTCAGACACATCACATGGTAATACAATATCAGAATCAAAATTTTTAGATATATTTTGCATTCTCAATTTTAATTTATCAATATGATAAGTAAAAGCTAATTCCGCACCTTCTCTATGTAAAGCCTGAGCTATGCCATAAGCTATAGATCTATTATTAGTTATGCCGGTAACTAAAATTCGCTTATTACTAAGCAATGCCATACTTATATCCCCAAAATACACGTTTATGTAATAAAAAATAATAATACATTAAGCGTTCAACATTAATTATAACGAATACTATTATATATTTACAAACTTCTATTATTGCTGCAAGATTGTTACTTAATATTAATTGTATAAATTATCACCAATAAATTTGTAGTAAAATGGCTACTACTATCATAACAAACAATACCTACAAAATATAGTTACATTGTGAACCAACAATCTACAATTGCCATATCGTAAAAATGAATATAAACTTCAACTATAATAAATTATGATCAGCGTCATCACCTCATTCTACTTTACGATAACCAATCAATAAATATGGAGTATTAAAAAAATTTATTATTATAATATATATTATATTTTAATTAACAACACACTATTTACTTCTATTCAATAACTACAATTATTTAAAAAATAAATATTCATTAAACAATTTATCAAAATAATTACTACTGAATCTTCATGTCAAAAATTTTAAAATATTCTAATTTTTATAGCTCAATATATTTATCAAAATTTTATTAATTATATTGTTATAAATTCTCAATAAATTTAACCTATTTATTAACATATCTTAGAGATATCAATTCTGAAATGAACTAGGCTTGTATAATCCCTTTAAACAAGCTACATAATAAAATATCATACTACCACATGTACGTTTTTAAAATAATCATTTTATTACGTAATTACATACCCAGCAGCACTAAGCATTAATAGTGGTTATGTAATCATTATTGTATAACACTAAATTTGAAGAAATTATATCGATTAGATATATGTGCGACTGC
This sequence comes from Blochmannia endosymbiont of Camponotus sp. C-003, assembly GCF_023585685.1. Taxonomy (NCBI): domain Bacteria; kingdom Pseudomonadati; phylum Pseudomonadota; class Gammaproteobacteria; order Enterobacterales; family Enterobacteriaceae; genus Candidatus Blochmanniella; species Blochmannia endosymbiont of Camponotus sp. C-003. The sequence goes on along the minus strand of NZ_CP097764.1, from coordinate 130,461 downwards.
TCCTTCATTACTGCGTAAAATGTAGAATAAATTACTTAAAAATAAATCTTAATTCCTTTAACTTATGATTCCATAAAAGATGATATTAAATTTTAATAAAATAATTTTATTTGTACTAAAAATATATTAGATCATACTGTAATTCCATCCTCTTTTAACAATAAATATTAAAATAATAATCAAAAAAAATATTAACTAATTTTATTAATTATTCACTAATTTTATATCAAAAAAATACAAAATATATGATGTTTTGTCTATGCACATGAACATTTATTTTTTTCATTGTAATAAATCATTAAATATCAAATGTTTATTTGTGCTCGTAATTACAAAACACATACAAAAAAATAAATACCATTTATGTATAAAATTATTATATTTTTAAAAATTTACATAAATATTCATAAATTTTATTAAATACATTATACTTGCTGTAGTTATAAAACTAAAACATATGGATATTGAAAATAGTAAATACAAGTTGTAATTATTTAAATTTAATACCACCTTTTTATATAGTTTTAATAAAACTCGCTAAAATAAAAAATATTAATAAATATTATTTGTAACATACATAACACATCTTATAGTTATAATAACAAGCTTAAACAATTATGCTTATAACAATACTGTTGAATACATATTCAATATTTAATTATTAATTAACGAAGTTATTTTGTACTATACAACATAATACGAATGTTTAAATATATAACATATTTTACACTTCAACACTATTATTAAAAAACTAGCAATTCTTTAATAAAAAATAAACATTCTTGATGACATCTTTAGAGAGGCAATAACATGCGACTTAGACGGGTGACAGAAGCAAGATTACCAACACTTTGGGGTAATTTTTTAGTCGTAGGATTTGAAGAAAATTTAACTGGAAATAATCACGTTGCATTAATATATGGAAATATTACTGGATCAGATTCCGTATTAACTCGAATACATTCTGAATGTTTAACAGGCGATGCTTTATTTAGTTCACGTTGCGATTGCGGATTTCAACTAAAAACTGCATTACATTGCATCACAGAAGAGAAATGCGGTATTTTAATCTATCACCGTCAAGAAGGACGCAACATTGGATTACTAAATAAAATTCGCGCTTATGCACTACAGGATAGTGGAGCTGATACAGTAGAAGCAAACCAATGTTTAGGTTTTGCTCCCGACGAAAGAGACTTCACTATTTGTGCAGATATTTTAAAGTTATTACATGTAAAAAAAATACGCATTTTAACCAACAACCCAAAAAAAGTAGAAATCCTAAATAAATCATGTATTGACATAACAGAAAGAGTTCCTCTAATAGTAGGAAGAAATCCAGAAAACTCCAGATATTTGGATACCAAAGCATCTAAATTAGGACATTTATTTTTATAACTATCATAAAAAAATATAAACATTATAACTACATTTTAAAAATGTTTTGTTATATGAAAACTTCATTAGCTACTTCTGTGTACAAAATAAACAATATGTATACTCTATCATACCGAACTAAATTTTTATCTTCTTCAAAGAATAAAAATAATGATTTTAAATATCGACATCTAATTTAAATCGTATAAATACAAAACTTCAGCAATTTAACCTATATAAAATCCATCAAAATTTTTCATAAGTTATATCTTTAAAAAATTATTCTTATTTGTGCTTTATAAAAGAACCACGCTTTAATCATCAAGTTATTTTAAATAAAAATAGTTCAAATAAATGATACATCACTAATCCACTATCCTTTAATTCAATTAATTTTAATATACACTAATTTATTACAAAAGCCCCATACTATAAAAATATAAAAAATATTTTTACACATCATATCTTTCTTTAATTTAAATAAAAACTATCACTCTTAAAATCCGTTACACAATCCATGAACACATAACTTTTTATTTTTATTATATTGAACGAATCCCTTCAACAACATTTTCATTTATTTACATCTAACTATTTCAAAACTCAAAAAATATAATATTTTCCATATATACACAAAATATGTCATCTTTCTATTAATAACCTTATTCAAATCATATCCTCAATATACATATATTATAACTATAACCCACCTACTATTTTACATAAATTACATATCCGCATATTTATCGATATTATTAAATTTACTTAAATTTTTTTTTAAAGACTCAAAAATATACTTAAAAAACAATTTCTGACCTAAATAATTAATCATTTATAAAACACAAGAAGGTTTGGTATTACTATAATACACATCAATTATAATATACTGCATTATATAAATATATTTAATAATATTACCATTACATAAAATTCTCCATTCTTCCCTGAAGAATACAAACAACATTTAACTACTAATTAATCATCACTAAAACCACTGCATACATCCTATTCTGATATACGCGATATAATCATAATTATTACATACAATAAAACTATATAGAATACATAATGCTGAAAGTTTCAAATAATTTACTTATTATTAATGATTTTATTCTAAAATAGATCAAGTCATAGTCACAAAACTCTACAAATATAAATCTATAAAAATTGTTTCAAAATAAAACATTTATTAACACTTATTCAATAAGCAATGCACAACGAAACATTATCAAAATTTGATTTAAAAATATTTAATTTCATATGATCACAATAATGCACACTTACATTAAAGTTTGGCGTACCAAACTATTTCTAAGTATCATCTATCACCAACTCAGTTTAAAACTCATCTATAAATAATATGTGCATTATAATACATTCTTAAACTTAATCATTTTGAGTTGTAATATCTAAATTTTTATTCACATCATTTTAATGTAATTGAGTCCTGATTACGGTACGTAAATCATTATGATCATTTTCAATGAAAATTTCATTCACACTAAAAATTAGAATAATTTATTTTTATACAATATTAAATATACACAACTACTATCATCATTGCTAAATATAATTAAAAATCAATATGTTTACAGTATACTACTAGATTTAATCCCCACATGTAAATAACTCACCAAGCAATTAAAAATATTTTTATTAATGAGCTTTATTTTCAATAATTTCAGTAAACATCGTCACAACTTCCATTCATCACTGTTTTATAGATCCAATTCAAAATAATTCATACTATCAATCTAAATAAAAATAATAACATTTCAAGTATTGAGAAATGATCCTTTTATAAATACCATAATTATTATTCATGTTGATAATATAAGCAGCTTATCAATCAGAAAAATTTAGTTAATTATATTAACATAAATAAAATCATACAAAATCATCACTTTAATCTTCTTCATTACACATGAAGTCTCTCAAAAAGGAATTCATTATATTATACCCTCACACATTAATACATCCATAATACATCTAATCAATGTATTGAAATGCAATTTAAAGATTTACACATTATTCAAATAATAAAAAATTTCATATATACCATCATGAAATAAATATCAAAAACGATTAAATTAAAATATTATATATAGAATGTTTATTCTAAACTTTGTACACTCATGTTAATTCGATAAATTACTCTATTAAATAGCATTCAATTACACAATATATTTATCTTAACGTTATTGAAATTAATTATTACATCAACACAATCAACCAAATACAACAATTTCTACCCAAATTTATCATGTTTGTAAAATGATACAATCATCCATATATATATATTTGCGTATATGTTTCCTCATATATAAATATACACTTAATAAATATCATTTCAGTACATTTATTTAAATTGTATTTATAGTTGATGACATAATTAACACCTTTACAAAAAAACCATTAAAATCTATAAAAACTAATAATATATATATGTTTTCATTATAATTCAGTGTAATTTTATATTTATCGTAATAATTATAATTTTAATAAAAAACTATACATTTGATACTCACAACAATAATAGACAATTTTTTATCTATTAAGTTGTCTATCTGTAATATTACCATATTCAATTAAAAATATTTTTACTATTAATAACAGTAACTGCTATTTGACATTTTAAAAAACAATAGTATTATCAATGTTATTGATATTTATGTATCTATAAAAAACATAAAAATCACATCGAGATAAAATTGAATGTTCTCTTATTAATACCGTTTCTAGTAATTAAGCGATTATTTAAAAAAGTTACTATACTTAAATGAAAATGTTTCAATTAGACCATTAATATAAATGAGCTGTTTGATAAATAAATCACTGAAAAAAATTTAAAAAATAATGAGATATCAAAAAAATCGAATGCAATGTCTAAATATTCAAGTACGCTACCACTCTAATTCTTCAGAAGTTTTTAATCAATTATGCAATAAACGCAATTCGACATTATTATTAGAATCATCAGAAATCAATAAAAAACACAACATAGAAAGTATGATGATTATTGATAGTGCATTACGTATTACCGCCTATGGTACAACCGTTACTGTACAAGCTTTGACTAAAAATGGAGCAAGCTTGCTCCCATTACTAGCACAAACATTACCTACAAAAGTACAAATTTATAAAACTTTTGACAGAATTAAATTTATATTTCCTATAATACAAACAATGATTGATGAAGATACACGTCTACGATCAATTTCAATATTTGACTGTTTACGCTCATTGTTGAAAATAATACAACCTCTTCCAAATACCCCCAAAGCTATATTTTTAGGGGGTTTGTTTTCTTATGATTTAATATCTTGTTTTGAATCGTTTCCTCAATTAATCAATACTTATACATGCCCAGACTACTGTTTCTATTTATCTGAAACATTATTGGTGTTTGATCATCAAAAATATACTGCTTCCTTACAAAGCACCTTATTTAGCTCAAATACCTTAGAAAAAAACCGATTGAAAACTAGAATGAACCAATTAAAAACTCAAATTAGTCAAACACCTCAGTCTATTCCTTACAAAAAACTACACAACATGACATTACACTGTGATCCGAATGACGAAAAATATAAACGAGTTATACGTAAAATACAAAGATCTATCCGTCAAGGAGAAATATTACAAGCTGTTCCTTCACGGCGATTCTTCCTTCCATGTCCTTCACCATTAGCAGCATACCATGTATTGAAAACTAATAATCCTAGTCCCTATATGTTTTTTATGCAGGACATAACATTTACACTTTTCGGGGCTTCTCCAGAAAGTTCTCTAAAATACAACGCAGATACTCGACAAATTGAAATTTACCCCATCGCTGGCACGCGATCTAGAACTTATCATACTGACGGATCATTAGATATAGATTCAGATAACCGTATAGAATTAGAAATGCGTCTAAATCATAAAGAACTATCAGAACATCTCATGTTAGTAGATTTAGCCAGAAATGATTTGGCACGTGTTTGTAAAGCAGGTACCCGTTATGTAGCTGATTTATTAAAAGTAGACAGATACTCTTTTGTTATGCATTTAGTATCTAGAGTAGTAGGAGAATTGCGTAATGATCTTGATATACTACATGCCTATCGCGCATGTATGAATATGGGAACATTAACTGGAGCTCCTAAAATCAGAGCTATGCAGCTGATTTATGAAGTAGAAGGTACTCGACGCAATACTTACGGGGGCGCGATTGGATATTTAACTGGTTCTGGAAATTTAGATACATGCATCATCATCCGATCAGCTTATGTTACCAATCAAATAGCGACAGTACAAGCAGGTGCCGGTATAGTAATAGATTCTATACCTCAATTAGAAGTCGAAGAAAGCCGTAACAAAGCACGTGCTGTTTTACATGCCATCTCTACAGCACATGGCTCTGAGGAATTATTTTGACAATGGCTGACATAATATTATTGGATAACATTGATTCATTTACGTATAATTTAGTAGATCAGTTACGTAATAACGGACATCAAGTATTGATATATACCAATCAACTACCAGCATCAATAATAATTGATAAACTATCAGATATGATAGACCCAATTTTAATATTGTCCCCAGGCCCTGGATCTCCTAGTACAGCTGGATGCATGATACAATTAATAACACGATTACACAGAAAAATTCCAATAATCGGAATTTGTCTAGGACATCAAGCCATTGTAGAGTTTTATGGAGGACATATATCGCAATCAAAAAAAATTTTTCATGGAAAATCTTCTTTGATATACCATGACAATTTAGCTATGTTTTCTAATATATCAAACCCTTTTTTAGTAGGACGATACCATTCATTAATAGGTAATTGCATACCAAATAATTTAAAAATTAATGCTTATTACAACAAACACACGGTAATGGCAGTACGTAATGACTTTGATCGGATTTGTGGGTTTCAATTTCATCCCGAATCTATTCTAACTACTCACGGAACGCAACTTATTCAACAAACTATCGCATGGGCAATGTGTTTATATAATGAAAAAAAATAATATACAAGACATTTTACATACTTTATATCAAGGTAAAAATATTACCCAAGAACAAAGTGAAACATTATTATATTGCATAATAAAAGAAAAATTATCTTCAATACAGATTGCATCGGCGCTGATTAGTATGAAAATACGCGGAGAGACTTTTGAAGAAATTATAGGCGCTGTAAATGTATTATTAACTCATTCTAAACCTTTTCCTCGTATAAATAGCTTGTTTGCAGACATTACAGGTACCGGAGGAGACAATAGTAATACTATTAATATTTCTACAACTAGCGCTATTGTAGCCTCAACTTGTGGCGCCAAAATCATTAAACACGGCAATTCCAGTATATCTAGTCTAATAGGATCAATGGATTTACTAGGAAAATATTATTTACATATAGATAATACTCCAGAAAAATCATATCAAAAATTTAATGAATTAGGTATATGTTTTTTATATGCCCCACAATACTATGAAGTACTACACCGCATAATGCCCATACGCAAGCAATTAAAAATTCCTACGTTATTTAATATAGTAGGGCCATTGATCAATCCATCCAAACCTCCATTAACTCTCATTGGCGTATACAAAAAAGAATTATTATCGCCTATAATCCGAATATTGCAGTTGCTTAAATATAATCACGCGATAGTAGTACATTGCGGAGGGATTGATGAGGTAGGATTACACTCTTCTACTCATGTAGCAGAACTATACAACGATATCATCAGCAATTATGTTTTAACAGCGTCAGATTTTGGATTAAACTCTTATCCGATAGAAACATTACGTTGTTATTCAAAAAAACAAGCCCACGAATACATGATCAATACATTAAAAGGAAAAGGAGAACCTGCTCATTCTGCTGTAATAGCAGCCAATGTAGCATTATTATTAAAATTATTTGGGCATAACAATTTACATGCTAATACACAACTAGCTTTAGAAAAAATGCATCATGGTATACCTTACGCTCGCTTAACTTCTTTATCAGACAACTAAGATACAAAATCATGCAATACACAATACTTGATAAAATTCTGTCATATAAAAAAATATGGATAGCTAATCAAGAAAAGCAGCATTCGTTACATATTTTAAAAACCAAAACACAATTAAGCAATCGTGATTTTTATAGCGCTATGTCCAACAACAAACGTCAAACAATATTTATATTAGAATGTAAAAAAGCGTCTCCTTCTAAAGGTATTATTTGTAATAATTTTGATCCTGTTAAAATAGCGCAAACTTATAAAAATTACTCCTCAGTGATCTCGATATTAACTGATGATAAATACTTTCATGGAAATTTTGATATTTTACACCAAGTAAGCGATATCGTAGAACAACCAATATTATGTAAAGACTTCTTTATTTCAGAATGGCAAATTTATTTTGCACGTTTACATAAAGCTGATGCCATTTTACTAATACTATCAATTCTAGATGATACAACTTATCAAAAATTGGTCAAAATAGCTCACACACTATGTATGGGAGTTTTAACAGAAATCTCAAACGCAGATGAATTAAAACGTGCTAAATATTTAGGAGCGAAAGTAATCGGTATAAATAATCGCAATCTGCATGATTTTTCTGTTGATTTAAATCGTACTATTACTCTAAGCAAAGATATACCTAATACAATCACTGTAATCAGCGAGTCTGGTATTAACAATTATTGTCATATAAGAAAACTTAGACAATATGTCAACGGATTTTTAATAGGCACAATATTAATGTCTCAACCAAATCTTAATGTAGCCATTAAAAAATTAATTTTAGGAGAAAATAAAATATGTGGACTTACTCGAGTGAGAGACGCTTATATTACATATAAATCAGGAGCAATATACGGAGGTTTAATTTTTGTTCCCACTTCATCTCGCTGCATAAATATCATAACTGCAAAACGTATTGTTTCTCACGTACAACATTTAAGTTATGTTGGTGTATTTTGTAACGCTACAATTTCTTATGTTGTTAACATAGCTAACATATTGAAATTAGCAGCGGTTCAGCTCCACGGCATAGAAAACCAAGATTACATTAATATTTTACGGACACAGTTGCCCATGCAATGTCGTATATGGAAAAGTATTAACATGAGGCACCACAACAGGCCATTGTCAAGGTATAATATATTGAACGTAGACCGCTATTTAGCAGACAATGGAGGAGGTAGCGGCAAAACTTTCGATTGGTCACTACTATCTAATATGCGATTAGATAAAGTAATTTTAGCAGGAGGATTAACAATAAACAATTGCGATAAAGCGGCACGCATAGGCTGTATAGGTTTAGATTTTAATTCTGGTGTTGAAATTAAACCAGGCATTAAAAATCACCGGAAACTTATCAAAATCTTCCAAATAATCAAGTCTTATTAAGGAACATACATTTCGAATAATTAAAAATAAAATAATCAATATGATAAAACTAAAATCCTATTTTGGAGAATTTGGAGGTATGTATGTACCTCAAATTCTAATGCCAGCCCTAAATCAATTAGAAGAAGCGTTTATATCAGCTCAAGATGATGCTCTTTTCCAAAAAGAACTTAAATATCTTCTAAATCACTACGCCGGGCGACCCACTCCTCTAACATTATGCAGAAATTTAACAAAAGGAACTCGAACGAAACTATATTTAAAGCGAGAAGACTTATTACATGGAGGATCTCACAAAACCAACCAAGTATTAGGACAAGCTTTACTAGCAAAACGTATGTCTAAAACAGAAATAATCTCTGAAACTGGTGCTGGACAACATGGAGTGGCTGTTTCCATTGCAGCATCTCTGTTAGGGTTAAAATGTCGTATTTATATGGGATCCAAAGATATAAAACGTCAAAAACTCAATGTTTTACGCATGCAGTTAATGGGTACTCAAGTTATTCCAGTATATCATGGTTCTGAAACCTTAAAAGATGCTTGTAACGAGGCTATGCGTGAATGGTCGAAAACTTATGAATACACTCATTATATGCTTGGTACAGCTGCTGGCCCCCATCCTTTTCCTACAATCGTTAGAGAATTTCAACGTATCATCGGCAAAGAAACATACAAACAAATACAAAAATATGAACAATGCTTACCAGATGCAATTATTGCTTGCGTAGGAGGAGGATCTAATGCTATTGGTATATTTTCCGATTTTATTGACATACCATCAGTGCAGTTATTGGGAGTAGAAGCTGGAGGATTAGGTGTAGATACTAAATATCATGGGGCTGCTCTACAACATGGAAGTACAGGAATTTATTTTGGTATGAAAACTTCAATCTTACAATCTGCAGAAGGACAAATAAAAAACTCTTATTCTGTTTCCGCTGGTCTTGATTTCCCATCTGTTGGACCAGAACATGTTTACCTCAAAAATATTGGTCGAGTAAAGTACGTATCTGTTAATGATATAGAAGCCATAACAGCTTTTAAGAAACTATCTATTCATGAAGGAATTATACCGGCTCTAGAATCTGCGCATGCTTTAGCTCACGCATTAAAAATAATTCAAAAACAACCAAATAAATCACAAATTTTAATAGTCAACTTGTCAGGACGTGGAGATAAAGACATTTCTACAGTTTATGATGCATTGCAATTACAAAAAGAAAGAGATACATCAGAATGAATCGTTATCAAAAATTATTTACACACCTAAATCAAAAAAAATCAGGAGCATTTGTTCCTTTTATTACTATAGGATATCCCGATCCTATTTCTTTTACACACATCATAGATATATTAGTTTCATCAGGCTCCGATGCATTAGAATTAGGAATACCATTTTCTGATCCTATATCAGATGGCCCTATGATACAAAAGAGCATGGAACGTGCTTTTAAATCAGGGATGAATTTGGAACGTTGTATGACGATGCTATACAATATTCGTAATAAATATCCAAATTTACCCATCGGTATACTAATCTATGCAAATTTAATTTTTAAAAATGGAATAGATAAATTCTATTCATATTGTGCAAATATAGATATAGATTCCATATTAATTCCTGATCTTCCTGTAGAAGAAAGCCTACCGTTTTATAGTTCTGCTGTGCAACACAAAATAGCCCATATCTTCATTTGTCCACCTAATGCTACCGAAGAATTAATTCATAATATTACTACTTTCGGACATGGATATATCTATTTATTATCTCGCCCCGGAGTAACTGGAATAGATATTAATACAACAAAAATCAATAACGCTATATTATATAATATGATTCAGTGTATCCAAAAACAAAAAAAAAATTTACCTATACTACAAGGTTTTGGAATACACACACCACTTCAAGCTCAAGAATCGTTATTGTTAGGAACTTCTGGGATCATCACCGGTTCTAAAATTGCAAAAATTATCGAAGAAAATATATCTGATATAGTACTAGCGTTTAATAAAATAGAAAGATTAGTACGTCTTATGAAAAAATCCATGCATTTCAATATAAATTTAAATTAATAAATAAATGTATTACTTCCATTATTATTTTGAAAAAACAACTAAATAATTATATATTACAATCCTCAAATTAACATGTAAATCCTTATAAAACTTCTAAAATAGATTATTTTAAACTTGATATCACATTAACATATGTGTAAAATGTTATTATAACGTGTTTAATTTCCCATTAAAACACATTAAACTTATAAACAGACACCTAGATACAATTTCACCACATTGATGCAGAAACATTCAGATTGTTATAAATTAACGATATCATTTATCAGAAAATTACCAATTACAAGTATTCCCGAATAATATGATGAACCATTAACTATTTGTAGAATCATATTATGTTCTGTTTAAAATTAAATAATTTGATTAAATTGCATACATTCGATTTTAAGGAAATATGGTTTTCATTTTCAAAAATATTTTTATAAAAATTATGATAATCAAATGATCTTAAAATATATTCTGTGTGTATTCTCAATTATTATATATTAACATTACAATATTAATATTAGTTATGACATTCATTATTTAAACTAGCCTAAATTATTCTTTCTTACCAAAAAGAAGATCTCATATTTACTATCACTGTATTGATATGAACTTATAAGCTATAATCCAGGAAATATCATCAAATCAACGGTATATTTTATTAAAATTATCTGTCTCTAAAAGTATTTCTAAGCTGATAAGTGGTAACTTTTTATTAGGAAGTATATTAACTACGTTGTATGTTTTATCCACCACCAATAAAACAATCAATCTTATAATACAATAAATATCATTAATTCAACAATACCAGAATTTCCAAAATTATTACTATTCATTTCTTACACTACATTGTGCATACGGTTGAACTTAATAATAACACGATTCTGACTACACCGCTATCTATTATAATCAGTTATAACTCTGGTTATTATCATCACTCATAATATATCTATTATGGAACTGTCCGACTAAGCATAAAAATCAGCTACTGTAACATCCATTTAATCACGCCACCAATATTTATTATAATTGCTTAATAAAAACTACATTCATACTAATACTAATTCATTATTTCCATTCTTGAATCTTCATTGTTAAAATTGTAACAAATAGCACGAACAAAAATATTAGCTACAATTATTTTAATTCATTAATACCGCTTACACATGATTATCAAAACAATATGAAGTTATTAATTTTTAAAAACATTTTATGTACACTGAAAATAATGAATACGACATCAACACCTATGTATATTATAACGTAAAATAACAACTATTCGATTAATCAAACACATTACTTACATAACATAACCATATATCATACTAATTCCCAAATATTTTTACAGCATTTAAACAAAATTTAAAAGTAATAATTAATTTTTTTTCTGGCCTATCACGCTCATATACCCAACGACGCATAGCTGATCTAATACTTTCTTCAAAAATACCAGGCGGTACAGCTGATAATATATGTATATTCTCAACTCTACCTTTAGTATTCACATCGTATTGTACAGTAATTTTTCCTGCTATATTTAATATTCTCGCTCTATTGGGATATTCAGGATACACACGATTAATTATGCAAGAAGATATATACGTCCGATCATAATTTTTTTGAGACAAATTCAAAGAATGCATTAGTGTAGAATCCTCAATATTAACATTGTTTTTTTTAATCAAATGAAAATTTGAATTAGTATTTGATTTATGTTGAGAACTATCTACAATTTTATTTTTTGAATACATCATAGCTCTTGGATTTTGCTGGTTACGATATGGTTCAAATTTTTTCGACACATGATTTTTTTCTAACGATTCATGAAAAAGCTGATTAGATTGCAGTAATGACAATGTAATTATTTGAGATCTTTGGGTGTAAGTTGAAGTATTAACAAAATGACAATAACGATTTAATAATACATATATTACCAATACGTGCATTACACATGACAAAAAACAACAAAAATAAAGCGATATATACAGTTTACACCAAATCTGTTGATACAGATCAATAATCAAATTTTTTATTTGTTTAAAAAACATCATGTTTCATTATGATGTGCATTTTACATTTTTATATTAAAAATTATTATTATTATTCAAATCAATCTTCTTAACACTTTAAGTGCGTAACAGAAATATACAACATATCAAGATATATGACATATAAGAAGTTTTATGCGATACGAAACACATTTATGTGTATCATATATGTTTTCTTTATTTATATTGCATATATTGAAAATATTAGTACACACAAACATTCAATTTAAATTTCATTCAAAATAACTAACATAATTCATTCACATAATCATTCTTATACTTTCTCATACATATTTCAAAAAACATTAAAAATACGTAATTACAGCATCAATCAAACAATTTAAAAACATTCTCTTCAACCAAATAGCAAATACGTGAATTACATTATAAAATATTAATGCATCAATTCTAATTGGGTAATATTACACAATTTAAATATACACATACATCATGTTTTTGATGATTTCTTTTATTATTTAGATATTAATAATCAATATATATATGTATGCATGAAACAATAATTACTAATTATATAATAAAATGTATAAATTATTTATTTCCTAATAAACATAAGAAATGACCTCAATTATCGTATACTATTTATAATATAAAACATTATAATAATAATAATAAAATTTATATTATTAAATAATGATGAATATCAATGAATATATTTTACTAATCAATACTTGATCATTACATATCTACATCTTTTATGCGATTATAAAATTTTGTCATAAAATAAATATTCAATAATAATCTATAATCTTTGTTTAAAGTATCCCATAAACATCTCAAAGGATTTTATGTAAATCATGATTGCGATTCATGCTATATTTAATTGTATTTTCTTGTGCAGTTATTGGTTATTAATCGTACTAGTTACATTTCGAGTTTTAATAAAACGCCGAGCAGTACCATCGTCTATGGCATGGCTATTAGTAATTTATATTTTACCTTTAATAGGTATCATTACATATCTATTATTTGGAGAATCTAACCTTGGTAAACCACGCTCTACTAGAAGTAAAATAGCATGGTCATCTACTATGCGTCGCATACAAATACTAAAAACCTACAAACATATATTTTCCACTGAACACAGCTTAATTGCTTCTTCATTATTTAAGCTTTGCGAACATCGTCAAGGAATAGGCGCTCTAAGAGGTAATCAAATACAATTATTTAAAAAAACTGACGATACTATCGTATCTTTAATTAAAGATATTGAATTAGCTCAACACAGCATTGATATGATATTTTATATTTGGGAATCTGGGGGGTTAGTAGATCATGTTATAAAAAAATTAATTATAGCAGCTAAAAGAGGTATTCGATGTCGAATTATATTAGATTCAGCTGGATGTACTAATTTTTTCAGTAGCTCATATCCTAATATAATGCGCCAAGCTGGGGTTAATATTGTAGAAGCGCTACATATCAATTTGTTACGTATATTTCTACGCCGTATGGATTTGCGACAACACCGAAAAATGATATTAATTGATGACCATATTGCTTATACTGGCAGTATGAATATGGTAGACCCACAGTTGTTTAAAAAAAATATAGGGATTGGACAATGGGTCGACATTATGGTACGTATAGATGGTCCTGCAGCTTCTGCCATGAGCATAATATTTTCTTCTGATTGGGAAATTGAAACAGGACAACATGTATTATTCCCATTATTATTTAACGCTCACATAGTAACAGCGCATAAACTAATACCAACAGGACACACTATTCAAATTATTCCCTCTGGCCCAGGATGTCCAGAAGGAATAATTCATCAAGTATTGTTAATATCATTATATGAAGCGCGTAAAAAACTTATCATTACCACTCCATACTTAGTACCTAGCGACGATTTATTACATGCCATTTGTACAGCAGCACAACGGGGAGTAGAAGTACATATCATTATTCCTCAAAATAACGATTCTGTATTAGTAAACTGGGCTAGTAGAGCATTTTTTAGTGAATTATTGAAAGCCGGGGTTTTAATACATCAGTTCCAAAATGGATTACTACACGTAAAAAGTGTATTAGTCGATCAACAATTAAGTCTCATAGGAACCGTTAACCTAGATACACGCAGTTTATGGTTAAACTTTGAAATAACTTTAGTTATTGATAGTAAAGATTTTAGTAACGAGTTAGAAAAAACACAGGAAACCTATATTGCACATTCCAAAATAATCGATCCTCAAAAATGGGCTAAACGTCCTTACTGGGAACGCATTGTTGAGCGTTTATTTTATTTCTTCCTTATTATAAAGAATTTTTTCATTTTTAGTTTCAACAAATCACCCCAAATAAATACAAGAAAACCATACCATTCTCATTACATAGAATACTCTAATTTCAATTAAAATATCCATAAATCCCTTTATCACAATCAAATATATACTCAAATATCAATTTGATTTACATAAAAAATAAAATCCTTATATACGTTTAAAAACAAAAATATATTCTATATTTAATCAATTTAACTTCTGATTTAACAGTTCATGATTAAATTTCAAAATACTTTATCGTGATTACAGTGACTTCATCAAGTGTGATTATTTGAAATATAAATTAATCCGTACTATTAATATTAATTATCCAAAGTGCAATAATATTTATATCATTTATAACTTTAATACCAAGCATGCTATATACATAAAATATATGTTATTCAAAAACAAATAAAATCGTGTATAATATCAAAAAGCTGTTATTTATTTTGGTACACATTTTGTTACAGATAACGGTGAATCTAGTTGTTCTACAAAATGTTTACGGCATACTGAAACATAATGGTTATTACCCCCAATCAGTATTTGATTTCCATCTCGCATTACTAAACCATTATTATCAATCCTGAGAACTCTATTAGCTTTTCGTCCACAATAACAAATAGTTTTTAATTCAATTAATTTATCTGCCCATGCCAATAACCATAAACTTCCTGAAAATAAATCGGCTCTAAAATCAGTACGTAATCCATAACATAACACTGGAATATTCAACACATCAACTATTTTACTTAAATCAATCACTTGATTACGATTGAGAAAATGACACTCATCCACTAACACACAATGTATTATATCCCTTTGATGTGTAGTTACTATTTGATCAAAAAAATTAGTTTTAATATTAAACGCTCTAGCGGAAGCATGCAATCCAATACGAGATTTGATTTGTTTATGTCCATTCTCTCGAGAACTCATTTCAGCAGTATATAATACAGTGTGCATTCCTCGTTCTTGATAATTATAAGAAGACTGTAATAATGCGGTAGTTTTCCCGGCATTCATTGCGGAATAATAAAAATACAATTGTGCCATACAATTAATACCCTATTCAAATCACAATATTTGAATACCAATAACATAAATATAATTTATATTTCATTATCATTTTAAACTTAAAAATTACTGAATCTATAAATTGACAAAATATTTATTTTTATATTCTAAATTAATTTTGATAAAATAAATCTTTTTATTTTATATAAGATCAACAATTTTACAATACTATATATATTTTTAATATTATTTAAATTTTATGCTCAAAATGATACTTCAGTTAAATACAACAATCTATACTTAACACAGTCTATGTATCTATGCATATAATTTAAAATTAATAAAAAGGATATTATTTATATTAAAAATATAAATAAATAAACAATTTCAATTTTAAACCGATAATACTTAAACATTAAATAATACATAAATAATTAAACTAAAATTAATTCAATATCTTTAATAAAACAATAAATTACACTTACTCAATATTTATTGACACTATATATATAATTATCGATTAACACAAAATATAATAAGTTTATTTATAAATTAAATACCCGAGGCCTTGCAGAAAATAAATTAGCACTCTATCCTTATAATAGACTTGTTATTTATTACATTTTGAGATCAATGCGATGAACGACGCACTAAAAATTCTTAATAATATACGCACTTTACGAGCGCAAGCTAGAGCATGCACCCTTGATACCTTGGAGGAAATATTAGAAAAATTAGAAGTAGTTGTTAATGAACGCCGAGAAGAAAATAGTCAAGTTCAAGCTGAAATAGAAGAACATTCTCGAAAATTACAACAATATCGTGATATGCTCATAGCTGACGGAATAGACCCTAATGAACTATTACAACAAATGAGTTCTAATACTAAATCGTTTCATAAAAATAAACGTGCAGCTCGCCCGGCAAAGTATCAATACACTAACAAACATGGCGAAATTAAAACTTGGACCGGACAAGGACGTACTCCCTCAATTATCAAAAAAGCCATTGATGAAAAAAAGAAAAAATTAGAAGATTTTTTACTGTAATTAATAATAAATGATTAACACCTATCTACTTCATATCAAACAAAGAGTTTGAAAACATCACCAAAACTCTTTGTTTGCAATCGTCATATATAATTTATTATATATTATCGCTGTTAGCTATTATTCAAATTAATATTATAATATCCGCAATATCATTATATTTTACTTTTATAAAATATACATATATTTATATCAAACTAATAAATACATGTACATATATTTATATTATTTTATTATTTAAATACCAGATACCCATTAACTACATCATTTAATATAATCAAATTAATTTCCATTAATTTAATAATATTCATCTCTGATTTAAATATAATATTGCCTAACTAAATTATTAGTGTATTAAATTATTACATATTCCTCATGTATATAAATAAATTATATTTAATATATTTCTGTATATTTTATACATATATCCATAACATCAGATTATAACTGACAATCTATACTACTGGTTTATACTTATATTCCTTTAAAATATAAATCTTAAAAAATAATTATTATTAACATCAATTATAAAATTTAAAAATTTTAGTTAGCACAATATCATGATCACTAAACACCATTGCTTATATGAATGTTAATTATCATTTCCACATGCACTCAATGTAAAAATAATTGGATACAAACATAATACATAATTTATTTAAAATTTTATTTTTAATCAAAACGACGCAATACCCACAAACACTTACCAATAAACACATATACTCATCATTGTACTGTTTCTTAAAAGTTGTTAAAATAATTAAAACAACAACTCTGACAGGGCATCATTATGTAATTACGATTTATTTATAATATTGTAGTTTATTGTACTAAATAATATATACTGTAAATTTTTAATAAAAATTAATTGATATTATAAGTATTAAAATATCCCCTTTAAAAGGATTATGTACTTTGGAACAATCATTATAATTATAACGTATACTAATAAAAATTTACACTGAAATCATTATAGCCACTAAAATTTCGATGATACCACTCAGTACATTCTTAAAATTTTTTATGATTATAAATTTTACGAAATATCCTACCACTATACAAAAGAATACAAAAACACTCATTAAAACCATTAATAGCATCGACATAAAACATATTTAGAAACTATTTATAACCATAACCCTGTATATATTTATGCAATCTATAAATTTTTTTGGTCCTTCAAAATAATTCTATATGACTTCAGAAATATATTTATATATACACAAATCATTCGTATCACACATAATATCATTTAATATATCAAAATTATATAAAACACTATAAATCCCATTTGTTTACAATACTATTTCAAATACATATATAAATTATTTTTTAACCATTTCTAAACAAATTTATAAAAAATTGATACAAATTAATTCTAAATCATCATGATATTTTCATTTCAATGATTGCTCATTGTATATAAATATTTTTTCATATAAAATCAGAATAACACCTCAAATTATTGATACATACTTTTTATAAACTAAACCAATCATCATTGTGGTCTTCAATGATTAATTCAATCAATTAAATACCCAATAATACAAATATAAAAAAACTAAAACTACAATCATTGATGTTCATAAATCAACAATCTTCTTATACTTTCCAACCATATCTAAACTTAAAGCAGCTATTCAAAAAAAACAAGAAGTATTGTAACTTATTACCTCATGCCGTGTATAAAAATATCATACACAACAACCTCAAATTTTGAAGTACCAACTATTACCTTGACAGATAAATACACTGAACTAATCATTAATTATAACAAATAACATTTATTTTCATATACTATGCAATACTTATGAAGTATAATGATCAATTATTTTTGAAACTTTTCTTACACTAAACCAACAACACCTATATTTTATAATTGGAAATAAATACGGGTCTTCATCATATGAAATTTGTTTCTTTTAATATAAATGGATTACGTGCTCGTATGCATCAATTAAATACAATTATCCTGAAATTACAACCTGATGTCATTGGATTACAAGAAACTAAAGTACATGATGACTTTTTTCCTATAAAAGAAATACTAAAATATGATTATCATGTATATTATTATGGTCAAAAAAAACATTACGGTGTTGCATTATTTCTACGTCAACTTCCTTTAACTGTTATTCATGGGCTTACTAATGATAATGACTTATCCCAAAAACGAATAATCATGGCTAATATTAAAACATCAATAGGTATATTAACTATCATTAACGGTTACTTTCCTCAAGGAGAAAATAAAAATCATCCAGAAAAATTTGCGTACAAAAAAAATTTTTATAAAAGTTTTCAAAATTATATAGAACGTACCTATCAAGATCATTCATTGTTACTGATTATGGGTGATATGAATATTAGTCCTACAGATTTTGATGTTGGCATTGGCGAAAAAAATAAAAAACGTTGGCTTACGACAGGTCGATGTTCTTTCTTACCAGAAGAAAGAACATGGATCAATCGCTTAATGGATTGGGGTTTAATAGATATATATCGAAACATGCATCCTCAAAATGATGAACGTTATTCTTGGTTCAGCTATAGATCCCGTGGATTTTTCAAAAATAACGGTTTACGCATTGATTTGATATTAGCAACACGTCCTCTAGCGGTCCGTTGTAGAAATAGTGATATAAGCTATAGTATCCGTGGAATGCAACGACCATCCGATCATGCTCCAGTATGGGTAGATTTGGATATTTAATATATACTTTACGTCACACGGAAATCATTTTATATAAACCTTTAACTACTGATACGACATAATGTCACTGAAAATTTTTAATTTTATATTATGTAAAAATTAATAAAATCATAAAAATTATTAATTTTCATTTCATTTATACATATTATGTGATACTTAACTTGATTGAATTGTGAAGCTATAAAATTCATGTGGATTATTATATAATGTTTTTAATAATAAAATCGTTCATTCAGAATATATGGAAAACTACTTATAAAATAATTAGATATGGCATGAATACACTATATCTAATACGAACAATACTAATAAATCTATTTTTTATAATTTTCATTATAATTAGCGTGGGAATGTATTTAAATTTACGTGATCTTTCTACTGGATCATTATCACAGTACTCTGCGTTAATTCTAGATATTTCTGGTACTATCGTAGATAAGCCAGTAACATACAATAAATTTCAAAAATTCAGTCAACATTTATTCAATACAAATAAATCAAATTCTAAAGAAAACTCACTATTTGATATTATCGGCATATTACGTCAAGCCAAAAATGATCCATATGTAACTTGATTAATATTGTCATTAAAAAACTTTTCCGGAAGCAATCAAGCATCATTAGAATATATTGGTAAAGCATTACATGAATTCAAAGAATCCGGTAAACTAATTTATGCAATTTCTGATTATTATAATCAATCACAGTATTTTCTCGCTAGTTATGCCAATAAAATTTATCTTACACCACATGGATTTGTAGATTTACGAGGAATTTCTACCAGCAAGTTATATTATAAATCTCTATTAGATAATTTAAAAATTAACACTCATATTTTTAGAGTAGGTACATATAAATCTGCCGTTAAACCATTTATTCAAGATCAAATGTCAAATCATGTACGACATGAAGAAACAACATTGGTAAATCGTTTATGGGATCAATATTTAAAAACAATATCTACTAATCGTAACGTAACAACACAGTCAATTTTTCCAGGAATTGACAATATACTAAATGAATTACATCAAATGCAAGGGGATACTGCGGCTTATGCGCTCAAAAATAAATGGATCGATGAAATCGCATCTCATTTTGTTATAGAAAATACAATGAAAAAAATATTTGGATCTAATAAACAAGGCACTTCGTTTAATGCAATCAGCATGTATGATTACAATCTTATAGCTCCTACAAAACAAGACAACCAAATAGCAATAATATGTGTTAACGGTCCGATTGTGGATGGACCTAACATACCAGGTTCAATTGGTGGCGATACTATAGCCCATAAAATTCGCAGCGCTCGGTTTGATCCTAAAATAAAAGCAATAGTATTGCGTGTCAATAGCCCGGGAGGCAGTGTAAACGCTTCTGAATTAATTAGATTAGAACTGACAACTACTAGGGATTCTGGTAAACCAGTAATAGTTTCTATGGGTGGCGTAGCAGCATCTGGAGGGTATTGGATATCGACTCCGGCCAATGTTATTATTGCAAGTAACAGTACTATTACAGGTTCTATAGGTATATTTGGTATTATTAATACATTTGAAAAATCTCTCGACGCCATCGGCATTCATAGTGATGGAGCAAATACATCTCCTATAGCAAATATTTCAATCACTACCCCACTCCCTACTGAATATATAAACATGATGCAACTTTATGTAAATACCAGCTATCACTATTTTATTAGCACTGTAGCTGAATCTCGCCGGAAGACCACAGAAGATATTCATAAAATTGCTCAAGGCCACGTATGGCTGGGTTATGATGCAATAAAAAATGGATTAATTGACTATATAGGAGATATAGATGACGCAATAAATAAAGCGGTGGAACTAGCTCACTTACAAGAATATCAACTTAATTGGTACGAAGATAAAGTAAATTGGATAGATGTTTTAATGCAACAAACTAATAAAGTTATTCATAGTATCATTATCAAATTATTAAATCATTATATTTCATTAGATAATTTTAACAACGATAATGTAAACATAAATAACTCTAATATCCTTCAATTTGCATGGAATGATCCAAAAAATTGCTATGCTCTTGATTTAAATTATTTAGCACAATTGTAATATCATATATAATGTAAATTTTTATTTACATACTAACATAACTGTACAATGATGATTCGGTTGCAAAACGTCACATTAATAAATTTATTTGATTTCAATACCTATAAAAAAATGAACATAAAAAACATATTTATATTGTTAGATCATGATAAATTATGAAATACACGTAATTATCGAAAATTAAATATATTACGTATCAATGATGTGATAGTATTATCTATATTACTAATATTGTGTGGAATATCAAACACATCAAAAACACAAATTACTTTTAAGTTATTTAAAATAGTTATTATAAATACTTTGATATATACAAACAAAGTTTCCATACCTGCGTTTACAATTTACAATATAACACATAATTACGATTAAAACAGGAGCATGTAATATATGGCTATTAAAATAGGTATTAATGGATTCGGTAGAATTGGTCGCGTTATTTTTAGATCTGTACAAGAAAGAAAAGATGCAGATGTTGTCGCCATTAATGATTTACTCGATATTGAACATATCGCATATATGCTGAAGTATGATTCAACTCATGGACGATTTAAAGGAACAATTAATGTTCATGGTGATCATTTAATTATTAATAATAAAATTGTGCATTATACCTCAAAAAAAGATCCAAAAAACTTATATTGGAGAAATTTTAATGTTGATGTTGTTGCTGAATCTACAGGAATGTTTTTAACTGAAGAAAAAGCTAATGGACATATAGTTGCTGGAGCCCGTAAAGTAGTACTAACAGCCCCATCAAAAGATGATACCCCAATGTTTGTTATGGGAGTTAATAATCATCTCTATAACGGAGAAAAAATAATATCTAATGCATCCTGTACCACTAATTGTTTAGCTCCACTAGCTAAAGTTATCAATGACAATTTTGGAATCATTGAAGGTATAATGACTACTGTTCATGCTACCACCGCTACTCAAAAAACTGTTGATTCTCCAATGCACAATGATTGGAGAAGTGGGCGTGGTGCTTACCAAAATATTATTCCATCTTCTACCGGAGCAACACGAGCATTAGGTAAAGTTATTAAAGAATTAGATGGTAAATTAACTGGAATATCATTCCGAGTTCCCATTCCAAATGTTTCTGTCGTTGACTTTACTGTTCGTTTAGAAAAATCCGCCTCTTATAAAAATATTTGTGATGTTATTAAACACGCTGCTTATGGAAATTTGAAAGGAATTATAGGATATACTGATGAAAAAGTGGTATCCAGCGATTTTAATGGAGAAAAATTAATCTCCATTTTCGACGCGCAAGCAAGTATTGTATTAAATAATCATTTTGCTAAATTAATATCTTGGTACGATAATGAAACAGGATACTCTGACAAAGTAATTGATTTAAGTGTGTATATTACAAAATATAAATAATATTATCTAATAAATATTGCGACCGGTTGCATAATAACCTAATGGTAAAAATCAAATAAAAACAATTTAATGACTGCCTAATAAGGGGTGTTATTTTTTTCTGAATTCTCAAGCGACATCTCTTATAATATAAGTATAATAAATATCAATAAAATTGATACAATATAAGAGCTATAAAAAATTTTTTTATTATTATACATCTATGAAAATAAACCAACCAATTGTCCTTCATTAATAACACTATGGACATGAACGTTTCAAACACTATTGCCACAAATAAAATTTAAATTAAATTGTTATACTTCTATCATTGTTGATAATTGAATAATATTAGTGACATGTAAATGATGTATATCATTACCACATATATCGTTTACATAATTTTAACCATAGTAGACTATATGATATCAAATTTTACTTTGTTTTAAAAATGTTTAAATACATCAGGTTGAATTGTGTTAATTTTAGGTAATTATTTATGTTACGTTTTTTTAATATTTG
Organism: Blochmannia endosymbiont of Camponotus sp. C-003; assembly: GCF_023585685.1. NCBI lineage: Bacteria > Pseudomonadati > Pseudomonadota > Gammaproteobacteria > Enterobacterales > Enterobacteriaceae > Candidatus Blochmanniella > Blochmannia endosymbiont of Camponotus sp. C-003. The sequence continues at coordinate 106,519 of NZ_CP097764.1, read as the reverse complement.
TTCTAAAACTAGAAAATGTTGGATTTTATTAATATTTACCGTTGTTATTTTAGAGTTAGTAGCCTTATATTTACAACACATTGTTTTAATAAAACCTTGCGTGTTATGTATATATCAAAGATGCGCTCTATGGGGCATAGGAATTGCTGGTTTGGTTGCGACAATTGCTCCATTTACTCTTTTAAGATTTTTTGCTATCCCAATTTGGATATACAGCGCTTGGAAAGGATTAGTGTTAGCTAAAGAATATATTAACATTCAGTTGCATCCATCTCCATTCTCCATGTGTGATTTATTTGTACAATTTCCTAATTGGTTACCTTTGAATCAATGGTGGCCTTCTATGTTTGATGCTAATGGAGATTGTACTGAGTATAAATGGTACTTTTTGTCATTAGAAATATCTCAATGGATGCTTATAATTTTTGCTAGCTACTTGATAGTAGCGATACTCGTGTCTTTATCACAAATTATTGATATCCAAAAATACAACAACAAATAGAATACAAATAACATGATACCAATCTTCAAATATCAGCACATATTTTACTTTTACACATAAAACATAAAATATTATCATTAATCTTCATTGTGTAATCACTCATTAATTTTATTGCACATATACACTGAAAAATCGATATATAATCGTGCTAATCAAATTCACACATATAATATTTATCTTACATAATATTGTTTAATAAACACAAATCAAATATATGCTGTACTTAAAATAACACCTTATGAACTAATATTAGTTATCATTTATTCTTATTTTTTAAAAAATTTCGTTAATGGATATACTGTATTAACATCTAAAATTCTTAAAATCGAAAATTACATGATCAATACACCAACCTATAACATACTGATTGAGTATCCTGTCAATAGAATTGAATTAATTTATTTTAATAATTTATACAAATATACAATCACTAATATCGCACAACTTTAAATATACCATATTTACTACAACTCTAAAATATATTATACTACAGCGATTATTGGACTATTTATGATTATTAATTAATTTTTTTTATTGATTCATTATCATTTTTCCTGCTTTACTGTAGGCAGTAATAATATCTTTACACTTAAAAATAAATTATATATAAATCATAGTATGAATAATAATAAATAAACATACATTCACACAAATAATAATATCAAACATAAACATACGATACCTGTATTTAAATTATGAAAAAATTAATGTGTCCATTAGTATAAAAGGGAGTAATTTTACATTATTAGTGATGCATATCTATAGTACATGCATAGAACTGATTCGTCGATCATTGGAAGAAAAAATAGAAAAAGCTCCCTTTTTTTTATTAAAAAACACACCAATTGTTATAAACATTGGTAATCTTGATTATTGTAACAACTGGAGCGCTCTGTATCGAACAATATCCGATGCTGGATTGTTTATAATTGGGGTATGTTGTTGTCATAATAAAAAATTAAAAGAAACAATTATTCGTAGTGGAGTACCTATTCTCGCAGAAGGAAATGCTATAAAAAATAAATATTCTTCAGAATATTTATACAGCAACATTCCAATAATTGCTAAAACACAATTAATCAATACTCCAGTACGTTCTGGACAAAAAATATACGCTCGTAATCGAGATTTAATCATTATTGAAAATGTTAGCACTGGAGCTGAAATCATTGCCGACGGCAATATCCATATTTATGGTATAATGCGAGGTCGGGTATTAGCCGGAGCATCCGGTAATAAAGAATCCCAAATTTTTTGTACTCATTTATCTCCTGAACTAGTATCGATCGGAGGACGTTATTGGTTAAGCGATCAAATTCCAAAAGAATTTTTAGGTAAAGCGGTAAGACTAAGTTTAAAAAACGATATGCTTATCATTAAAAATTTATAATGTATCCTGCAATAAGGATTTTTTTATGACGCGAATAATAGTTGTTACTTCAGGAAAAGGAGGAGTAGGTAAGACAACATCAAGTGCATCTGTTGCTACTGGGCTAGCACGTAAAGGTAAAAAAACCGCTGTTATTGATTTTGATATTGGTTTGCGTAATCTTGATTTAGTTATGGGATGCGAACGCAGAGTAGTATATGATTTCATTAATGTCATTCAAGGTGAAGCCACCTTACACCAAGCGCTAATTAAAGACAAACACACTGATTATTTATATATTCTACCTGCGTCACAAACACGCGATAAAAATTATTTAACCCTAGGAGGAGTAGAAGAAATATTAAATAATCTTAATAAAATGAACTTTGAATTTATAATATGTGATTCTCCTGCAGGTATTGATAGTGGAGCCTTAACAGCTCTATATTTTGCAGACGAAGCAATTGTCACTACCAATCCAGAAGTGTCATCAGTACATGACTCAGATCGCATGTTGGGTATTTTAGCATCTAAATCTAAACGTTCTGAAAATGGTGCAACAACAATCAAAGAACATCTATTACTAACTCGATATAATCCTAGCCGTGTTCGACGAGGAGATATGCTTAGTTTAGACGACGTCATAGAAATATTAAGAATTCCTTTATTAGGTGTTATACCAGAAGACAAAGCAGTATTAAAAGCATCCAATCAAGGCGAACCAATTATTTTAGATTCAAAATCTCAAGCAGGACAAGCTTATTCAGATACAGTAGATCGTTTATTAGGAAATTCATGTCCTTTGAGATTTATTAAAGAGAAAAAAATCAACTTTTTCAAACGATTTTTCAAGAGATAATACTTATTATGGTATTAGTAAATTTCTTTTTTTTTAGAAAAAAAACACCAGCCAACATCGCCAAAAAAAGACTACAAGAAATTATTTCTGAACATAACACTAGAAATAATTCTTCCCCATATTATTTACCTCAATTAAAAAAAGATTTAATCCAAACAATAAGTAAATATACACATGATCCACACATACTTTCAATCCAATTAGAAAAAAAAGACAACAAAACATCCATCTTAAAATGCAAGATAATTTTTTTTAATGAAGAAACATAATACAACATACACGCATCACATAAAATATTGAAATATGGACTTCTAACATTACTAGACAACCAATAACATTGCAAAACTAGATATCATCTGTTTTTACAACTAACTACTGCATTACGTAAATACACAGGTTGCACCTGATTTGGATTAACAAATATCTTATTTATCCAATTATACAGTCCTAAAGGCAACATATCCTGTGCTTCAGGCAACATAACGCTCCTATTCTTTAAAGCAATTACGCGAGGCATCTTTTCAGCACATGCTAATATTGGATAGTTATTCCAACCTGTTCCTACAAGCGCCCAATTACCCTTCATCTTCTGAAAATAAGAAGAACATATTAATCTTTTTTCGATTATTTCCGGATTTATAATAGACTCATTATCGCTACATATCCAACAACTATCGTCGCTCATCCGATGATAACAAGCCCAATATAACTCACCCATACGGGCATCAATAGTAGAGATAACTTGTTTAACAGAAAAAATACGCCAAGCCCCTTGCGCTAATACTTCTAAAGAAGACACCCCCACTAAAGGTAAATCCGCCCCTAACGCCAAACCCTGTGCGACACTGATCCCAATACGTACCCCTGCAAAACTACCCGGTCCTCTATTAAATACAATACAATCAAATGATTCCAAAGTAACACCTACTTCAATCAATAATTGATTAATCATAGGTAATATTTTTTCTGAATGACTCTTTGGAGCTATAATTTTATGATCATATATGCTATGATCAATCATGATCGCAACAGAACACAATTCAGTAGTAGTATCAAAAGCCAAAATTTGAGTAGACATATCAAACAAATAAAAAATAAAATTAATTAATAATAAAATTATTAACTGTATTTAAATAATATGTATTTTTGTACCTATAATAAAATATAAAGTTTTTATTCAACTAAATAAAATCTCTACAAAATAAAATTACATGAATATTAGAATTATATTAAAGATTAATAATAATTGATAATTTTATCACAACAACACACACATTATATATATGATTTTTCAAGTATTCTATAATGCAACATAGTAAAAATAATTAAATCCAATACGTATAACAACATAAATTTTAAATATTTTCATTTCATAAAAATAACAACAACCCAATACTATACATACAATCAGTACATATTTCAAAATCATAAGGGAATATTTGTTTTAATGAGCATACATCTTATAGAGCTACCCTATCATCCTTACGCTACACTGAATCTTTTTGAGACTTTATCCAATACATCATGGTCTATGTTGTTGTATTCTGGTCATAACAATAAACACCCAGATAGCCGTTTCGATATATTAGTTACTGATCCAACACTAACATTAATAACGCACAACAATACCACTACAGTTTCTTGTAATAAACAACATCAAGTTAATAATGCAGACCCATTTCTTCTATTAAACAAATATATTCATATCATGAATATGCAATCAGAAAATAATTTTCAATTACCATTTCAAGGTGGATTTGTAGGTGTGTTTGGATATGATCTCGCAAGATATATTGAATCACTTCCGAAATTAGCAAAACAAGATCTTTCATTTCCAGATATGGCAATAGGTTTATATCGATGGGCAATTATTTCGGATCATAAACTTTGTAAAAATTACCTTGTTACTCATGATAATCCCAAAAAAATATTAAATTGGGTATATAAACAACAACATATATATAACAATCATATTTCTAAAACATCATTTCGTCTTACGCAATCATGGAAAAGCAACATGAGTCGCTCAGAATATGCTCAAAAATTCCATATTATCAAAAAAAATATAATTGCAGGAAATTGTTATCAAGTGTGCCTTTCGCAACGTTTCTCTGCTTCATATATAGGAGATGAATGGACAGCATTTCGTTATCTATTACATTATAATCACGCACCTTTTTCAGCTTTTATGAGGCTACCAAACAAATTGAGTATACTCAGTTTATCTCCCGAACGTTTTTTGCAGTTACATGATACAAAAATTAAAACTCAACCTATCAAAGGTACATTATCTAGATTAAAAAACGTACAAGATGATTATCAACAAATTATTAAATTATCTGAATCTACAAAAGATCAATCAGAAAATTTAATGATCGTTGATTTATTAAGAAATGATATTGGAAAAGTAGCTGTTCCAGGTAGTATTCATGTATCTAAATTATTTGATGTTCAATCATTTCCAGGAGTGCACCATATGATTAGTACTATTACAGGAGAGCTGTCTAACAATTTTTCAGCTTGTGATTTACTACGTGCATGCTTTCCAGGAGGATCTATAATTGGAGCCCCAAAAGTTCAAGTCATGAAATTAATTGAACAACTTGAACCACAACGTCGAAACATTTGGTCTGGTAATATTGGATACTTAAGTTGTTGCGGTAATATGGATACCAACATTGCTATCAGAACATTATTAGCTGAAAGACAATACCTGTTTTGCTCAGTAGGAAGTGGTATTATTTTCGATAGCGATGAAGAATCAGAATATCAAGAAATGCAAGACAAAGTCTCTACTATATTGCTGCCGTTACTAAAAAAATTTTATTTTAAATAACTACTTCAAATCAATTATTTATAATATATATCGTATACATGTATATGTCGCCAAATTTTATTTAATGATGTGTATCATTAGAAAACAACAGACATTCTATTTCTACTAACTCAATACGATACTCTATCATTTTTCGAATTATAAAACGCCATCTATTAATCGTCAACACGTCTCCTTCTTTTGGTATACGGTCGCAACGAGATAATAGCAAACCAGCTAAAGAAGCTACATGATCACAAACATGCACCAAATCATGGGCCTGTAATGCCTGTTGTAATGCATGCAAATCCGTACTACCTTTTACTAGCCAACCTGTCCCATTATTGATTATTTCAATCTCTGGTGTTTCATCTTCGTCAGGAAATTCACCAGCTATAGCTTCTAATACATCTAAAGGAGTTATTAATCCTTGAATAATACCAAATTCATTAGATACAACAACCATACTGCCTTTTGCACGCCGCAATTCCTTTAATAAATTTAAGACATCTAAAGTTTCTGGAACTACAATGGGCAAATTTTCTGAAGCATGTGTTTCTAACCGTTCTCCATTAGAAATAGCTGCCATTAAATCTTTAGCACGAACAATTCCTATTAATTGATCTAATTCACCGTTACATACTGGAAACATATTATGAGGAGTATTCATTAACGTAGCATATAATTCTTGCACTGGTTTTTGAGAATCTAACCATGAAATTTCATTTCGAGGGGTCATTATACTTCGTAGGGTACGTGAGGCTAATGATAATACTCCGGTGATCATATGGCGTTCCTCTTCAGCAAAATGTGTTTTTGATAAAAGAACTGAAGAATTTTTCTCTGTATCCACACTCCATTGTACCGTATTACCCATTAACCTCATAATCGCTTCTGCTGTACGTTCACGCATTGATTTAGTTGATTGGCCCTTCATGGAATTACAGTGAGCGACTTGATTAAATAATTCAATGAATACTGAAAATCCAATAGCAACATATAAATAACCTTTTGGTATATAAAATCCAATTCCCTCTGCAATTAGACTCAACCCAATAATTAATAAAAAACTCAAACATAAAACTACTACAGTCTGATGACTATTAATGAAATTAGTTAATAAACGAGATGATAGCGACATTATTACCACCGCTATAACAACTGCTATTATCATTATTGTTAAATTCTCTACTGTACCAACAGCCGTTATTACTGCATCAAGAGAAAAAATAGCATCAAAAACTACAATTTGTATCACAACTACCCAAAAACTAGCATATCCACGATTAGTGTGGTTATGTGTTTTATGCTCTAGTTGTTGATGTAATTCAGTAGTTGCTTTAAATAAGAGAAAAATACCTCCAAACAATAAAATTAAATCTCTCCCAGAAAATAAAAAAGTAGCAATCTTGCACAATGGTTTTGTGAGAGTTACGAACCATGAAATTAAAGATAATAAGGCTATACGCATTATCAACGCTAATGTTAACCCGATAATACATGCACGTTCACGTTGTTTTTTTGGAAGTTTATCTGCTAAAATACTAATAAAAACCAAATTATCAACACCAAGCACAATTTCTAAAATGACTAAAGTTAATAATCCTATCCACATTGATATGTCTGTTAAAAATTCCATGATAATCTCCATTGAACATTAAATAACAAATCATCTCATGGCATATTTATATTAAACATATTAAAATATTTGATTATATAATGAAGTTATCAGCAATAAATTAAACACGATCAAAATACAAATTTTTGTAGAGGGGGTGTTGATAAAATGAAATATATAACCACAAAATTATGTGGAGATTACTTAAACAACAAAACCATTGTTACGATATAGTATACAATATCTCTTTCATATTATTAAAAATAAACATATTAACATTAAAGATAATGTTTCATTATGAAAAAAAGACAGTATAATACAATTGTTTGTTTGAAGTATATTAAATTTAATTTAATTCTGTACTGTCTGAAAGAAAAAAATCATAAAACAATCTGTACAATCATATCGATATAATTTTTTAAATATCAAACAATGTTTGTCATACACGACGACATTAAAAACAATTTCTTATTATTTCTTTAAGATCAAAATAATAAGGAATTGTTAAAATACATCAAAGAGGAAACAATAGTGACTATTGCTATTATATTGGGAGCACACGGTTCTGTATCCAAAAAATTACTCGACACCACTGAAATGATCATAGGCAAACAAAAAAATGTTGCATGGGTTGATTTACTACCCGAAGAAAACACTAAAATACTAATTGAAAAGTATAATGCACATCTATCAAATCTTGATACAAGCACAGGGGTGTTATTTATGGTGGATACCTGGGGAGGTAGCCCTTTTAATGCCGCTCATAGTATTGTGTTAAACAAAGAAAAATACGATATTATTACAGGAATGAACATCCCTATGTTAATTGAAGTTTTCATGGCGCGCGATGATACCCATTCTTTACAAGAACTAATACAAATCGCATTAAACTCTGGTAATGAAAGCATAAAATCAGTAAAATATTCTTTAACTAATCACCATTTTCACTATGAAAACAATATCATTAAACATACTCCCGCACCTGAATTATCAAATAAAAACAAAAAAAACCATATGACCATTTGCTTGGCACGTATTGATGACAGATTAATTCATGGACAGGTAGTAACTCGTTGGACTAAAGAATATAATGTGCAACGTATCATAGTAGTAAACGACGAAGTATCTAAAGATATGATCCGAAAAACTTTACTTACCCAAGTAACCCCTCCTGGAATAACTGCTCATGTTTTAGATATCAACAAAACCATACGTGTGTACAATAACCCTAAATATGCCGGAGATAAAGTTATCATGTTATTCACTAATCCTACAGATGTTTTACGTCTTATTGAAGGTGGCATTCCTATCAATTCAGTAAATATTGGAGGAATGGCTTTTTATAAAGATAAAAAACAAATAACTAATGCTATATCAGTAAATAACACAGATATTGAAGCTTTTAAAAAACTTGATCAATATGGCATTGAGTTAGAAATACGTAAAGTTCCATCAGATCCATCACTAAAAATGATGCAATTAATAAAAAAAAATAAATAGTTGTTTAATTAATTAAAATATACAATTTTATTTAATACATTTATATAAACATTGTATTTTTATTTTTATATATTCAGGAAATGAAATGGAAATCAACACACTTCAGATTATTTTATTATTTATTACATCTTGTATTATCGGAATGGGTTCAATACTTGATGAATTTCAATGTCATAGACCATTAATAGCATGTACATTAATTGGATTAATTTTAGGAGATATAAAAACCGGGATTATTATTGGAGGAACATTAGAAATGATAGCACTAGGGTGGATGAATATAGGCGCTGCTGTAGCACCTGATACCGCTTTAGCTTCAATCATTTCAACCATTTTAGTCATTATGGGGCAACAGTCTATCGGATCAGGAATTGCTTTAGCCATTCCATTAGCCGCCGCCGGTCAAGTATTAACCATTATTGTGCGCACTATTACTGTAGCCTTTCAACATGCCGCTGATAAAGCAGCTGAACACTGTAATATAACAATTTTAAATTGGATTCATATTACAGCACTCATGTTACAAGCTATGCGAGTTGCAATTCCAGCTACTATTGTTGGAATTTCCGTTGGAACCGAAACAGTGCACTGTATGCTTCATTCAATTCCAGAAGTGATAACTAATGGTTTAAACATTGCTGGAGGTATGATCGTAGTAGTTGGTTATGCTATGGTTATAAATATGATGCGCACCGGATATTTAATGCCATTTTTTTTTCTAGGATTCGTTATTACAGCTTTTACCAGTTTTAATTTAGTCGCATTAGGTATTATTGGTGTAGTTATGGCTATCCTATACATCCAATTGTCTCCACGTTATTATAATCAAGTTAAGCAAAAAAATATTTCTAACTCAACTGTTCAATCTACAAGTAAACTTGATGATGAACTAGATTAATAAGACCAGATTAATAGGTAATAATAATGATTAATAATCCTCAAAAAATCTACACTAAAACAAAATCAATAAAATTAAAGAAAAATGATATACGTGCAGTTTTTATTCGTTCTAATATTTTTCAAGGATCTTGGAATTTTGAACGTATGCAAGCATTGGGATTCTGTTTTTCTATGATTCCAGTAATCCGACGTTTATACCCAAAAAACAGTAAAGATCAAAAAGAAGCAATAAAACGCCATTTAGAATTTTTTAATACACACCCCTATGTCGCTGCTCCTATATTAGGCGTTACTATGGCTATGGAAGAACAAAAGGCTAATGGTGCTACTACTATAGATAATGCTTCTATTAATGGTTTAAAAGTAGGACTAATGGGACCTTTAGCTGGAGTTGGGGATCCAATATTCTGGGGAACTGCTAGGCCAGTATTTGCTGCATTAGGGGCAGGAGTTGCCATAGAGGGCAACTTATTAGGTCCGTGTTTATTTTTTATTTTATTCAACACAGTCAGACTAACCACTCGTTATTATGGTATTACGTACGGATATCAAAAAGGAATCCGCATTGTTCATGATATGGAAGGAGGAGTTTTACAAAAATTAACAGAAGGTTCTTCAATTTTAGGTCTATTTGTTATGGGAGCATTAGTTAACAAATGGACGCACGTAAATATACCATGTGTGTTGTCTAAAATTACTGATAATAATGGAAAGACAATAATCACAACTGTACAGAACATTTTAGATCAGCTTATGCCTGGATTTATTCCTTTATTATTAACATTTACTTGCATGTGGTTATTAAACAAAAAAATAAATGCATTATGGATTATTATAGGATTTTTTGGAATTGGAATTGTTGGATACTGGACAGGATTATTAGGTCTTTAAGAATAGAAAGTTAGACCTGAAAAAAATAAGAGGAACTAATACATTCATGAAAGTATTAGTTCCTCTTATTTTTTTCAGGTCTAACTTTATATTCCAGCATTAGCATTCACCATTATCCATTATTTTAAAATCTTTACTAAAATTACTAAAATTAACACATTAGTACTACATCTTACCTCATATACCTGTATATTATATATATCTGTAAACTTTAAAAAAGTACTATGTATTTCGCATCAACAGTAAATTTGTACTATGACATTCGCTGTTTATATTCTTTCAAAAAATATCCTTTTATATAAAGATAACTACAACCGCCATCCACGTCCATTAATCATCATAAAGCTGTCACGTTCACAGCAGATGGACCTTTATGCCCATCTTGAATTTCAAATTCTACATTTTGACCCTCAGACAAAGTTTTAAATCCATTTCCTTGAATGGCAGAAAAATGTACAAACACATCTTTACTCCCATCTGACGGTGTAATAAAACCAAAACCTTTAGATTCATTAAACCACTTTACTTGACCTTTAATTTTTGCCATCTTACATACTTCCTTTAGAGTGTTTACATTTGCCGTAACAGCGATTAAAAAAAAACCAGAGTTATTATTCTCGTGAAACATTCAAATAAGAGGAAATTATATTATTCATACATAACACTTCTTTACTGAAGTTATCAAAAATACTACTTATATACGGAAGCATATCTCGGTTTACCTGACACTGCTAGATCACTTAATTGCATGCAATTAAGTCTAGCTAATAATACATAAAATCTTTCATTTATATTTTACACTATCATCAATAACAAAAAATAATTCAATAATAATAATACTGAAGTAATGATCACAATTCAACACATTTTTTATATACACCATTTAATCAATTAATAATATTTAAAAACTATTATATATAAATAAATATTCTACACTACTACTTCTACCATATAACACCTAAAAACAAAACAAATTTTTTCGTTATTTTAGGGCATAATTAAATTAAAATAAATGTTTTTTATACAACTGTCACACTTACACTAAAATTCCACAGAAAAAATAATATTTATTTTTTGTTTTGTAAATCATACGATGTATAACTCTTTACATAAACTTATAAAATAATCATTTTATCTTTAATAAAAAATTACTTATTTAAAAAAATAAGACGACTTATTTAAATAAGTACCATGTTGTAATGCTTCTATCCGTTTATCTAACGAAGGATGAGATGCGAATAAATCGCTCAATATATTTTTTTTTACACTATTAATATATAAAGTAGTAATACTATTAGACATTTTGAGTTCATGACTATTTTTTAATTCTTGTAAAGCAAGAATAACATTTCTGCATCCTACTAATTTAGCAGCACCAGCATCCGCATAAAACTCACGATGTCGCGAAAACCAAAAAACAATAATACTAGCCAGTATACCAAACACAATCTCTAAAAACATTGATACAATCATATATATTACAGAATTATTCATATCACAATAATTATCATCATGAGTATCAAGTTGCTCATCATTTTGATCATGCACAAACGAAGTCCAATAAGAGACCAGTACAGCAAGACTACGCGACACAAAAATTACAAAAGTATTAATTACACCTTGAATCAGGGTCATAGTAATCATATCGCCTGAAGAAATATGATTCATTTCATGAGCAACAACAGCTTCAATTGATTCTTGATTCATATTTTTCAAAAGACCAGTGCTAATAGCTATTAATGCTGAATTTCTTCTAACTCCCGTAGCAAAAGCATTCATATCTACAGAATCATAAATAGCCAACTGCGGCGCAGCAATATCTAATTTTTTAGCTTGAACATTTATTGTTTTCAATAATAAACGTTCCACATCATTAGATGCTTTACTAATAATCACACCATTAACTGCAGATAAAGCGATAGATTTAGATAACAATAACGAAATAAACGCACCTCCAAAACCAAATATTCCAGCTATTCTCATTAATTCAAATGTAGTAGAAGACCAACATCCCAATAAACTCAATATACTACCAAATAATACCATTACTGATAAATTAGTAACTAAAAATAATATAATACGCATCATAAAAAACCATCTTCCTCTTTACTAGAAATACCTAAATATTTAAACAATGTTTAATACTATAAATAATTTTAATGTTTTAAAAAAAAAATATTTTATATAAAACAGCAACACTTTTATATCAATTTTTAACAATTAGAAATATTTAATTCTAACAAATGTCTTTTAAAAAAAGATAAAAGCATAACATTTCTATTAATTAATAATATAAAAAAATCAACAATTACTATAATTTATAAAATCATTATGTATAAAATTGATAGTCATTCCAAAAACGACCATCTTTAGCAATCATAGTCATAGAATCTGTAGGTCCCCAAGTGCCAGCCTTATAAAGCTTTGGAGCATAATCTTCCAGTGCCCAAGCTTGTATAATAGAATCCACCCATTGCCAAGCACCTTCTATTTCATCACAGCGAACAAATAATGCTTGAATACCACGCATTGTCTCCAATAATAAACGCTCATACGCATCGACTACATGTTCTGAATAAAAATCTTCATAAAAACTTAAATTCAATTTAGTAGTATGCAACCGATGCTTATGACCTAATCCAGGTACTTTATTCAAAATTTGAACATCTATTCCCTCATCTGGTTGCAACCGAATAGTCAACTTATTGTTGGGCAAATCTTTATACGAATCAGGAAATAAATTAATCATTGGTTTTTTAAAAAAAATCACAATTTCAGAATATTTAATAGGTAACCTTTTCCCGGTACGCAAATAAAACGGCACTCCGATCCAACGCCAATCATCTATATTGACACAAATAGATACAAATGTTTCAGTATTACTACTTGTATTAGCTCCCTCTTCCTCTAAATAACCAGGTACTGGTTTTCCTTGAATAAATCCAGAGGTATATTGCCCACGCACAGTAACATCATGTATGTTATTACAATCAATTTTCCTCAATGAATGGAGCACTTTAACTTTTTCGTCTCGAATACAATCAGCGCTTAAATTAGTTGGAGGAGACATAGCTACAATAGTCAAAATCTGCAATAAATGACTCTGTATCATATCACGCATCTGCCCTACCGAATCAAAATATCCCCAACGACCTTCAATACCCACTTCCTCTGCTACAGTAATTTGCACATGATCAATGGTATTATTATCCCAATTTGAGGAGAATAAATAATTTGCAAAACGCAATGCCAATAAATTCAAAACTGTTTCTTTTCCTAAATAATGATCAATACGATAAATTTGATTTTCCTCAAAATATTCTGATATCTGCGCGTTAATAATACGAGCAGAATCTAAATTGGTACCCAATGGTTTTTCTATAACTACACGATTTGATTTTTTGTTTAATCCAATAGTACTTAATCCTTTACATATAACACCAAACGTATCAGGAGGCATAGCAAGATAATTTACTGTCACCATGTCTGCTGCACTCTTTTTTATCTTATCTAACAACAAAACAAATCGTTCAGTTTGATATACATCTAAATTACAAAAATCAAGCCGTGCTCTAAACACATACCATAACGATTCATCAATAGGCTCTTTCATAAATGTTTTTAAAGCAACATACACGACTTCAATATACATAACAAGACTCCATTCTGCACGACCTACTCCTATAATACGTGTATCAGGATGAATAGAACCTATTTTTTCTAATTGATATAATGACGGAAACAATTTTCTACGCGCCAAATCACCTTTAGCTCCAAAAATAATTAAATTACATGCTTGAGTGGTAAATGTTGATCTCATATTTATTCTCTGATATGTTAGATGAATACAAGTACTTAATATCCATCATATATAGGTAGGTTATATAGCAAATATAAACTTATTATATTTAATCAAAAATATAATAAGTAGCTTACTTAAGCAAATTTAATTTTATAAAAATAAACACTCTAAAATAATCAGGTATCATGTATACTATTAATAGTAATCATTTTTATATTTTCACGATATTGTAATACATTTTTATATTTACAGATACATAACCAAATTACATACCCAAAAATTAAGCATGTCTAAAATAATAAAAATATATAATAATAGATATTTTATAATAACGAATTAAACATTCCCATAAGTTTATTTATAATTGAACAGTTTATTTTTCATTCAAAATAATATCTACCACAAACTGTAGTTATCTATGTGTTTATCCCAATCAGTAGACTACTGATATTTACAATTTCAGATTGTTACTACATTAATATTAATAATATTTCTATAAAATAATTAATTATTTTATAGATTATAAAGAATAAATATTTCATATATAATTATATTATATAGTATATTAAGATTTAATATAAAATAAACATAAAATTATATTATATATATAACATAATTAATAATCATCACTCTTTAATTTTAATTATTTACATTTAAGTTACATAAGGAATGATTATGCTAGAACAATTGAGAAGAACCAAAATTATCGCTACTTTAGGTCCTGCTACAGATAAAAGCAATAATCTTGAAAAAATAATTGTCTCAGGGGCAAATATCGTACGACTAAATTTTTCTCATGGAAAAAGAACAGAACATTTTATCCGAGCAAAAAAAGTACGCGAAATCGCCTCCAAATTAAACACATATGTTGCTATTCTCGGAGATTTACAGGGCCCTAAAATTCGTATATCAACTTTTCAAAGTGATAAAATATACTTAAAATCTGGAGATAACTTTTTAATTGATTCCATGATGACCAACAATAATAAAGATAGTCAAAAATGCGTAGGTGTTGATTACGAAGAACTTGCTCGAGACGTATATCCAGAAGATCTGCTTCTATTAGACGATGGAAGAATCCAGTTGAAAGTTATAAAAATCCATGATACTAAAATATATACCAAAGTAATTATCGGGGGTATGTTATACAACAATAAAGGCCTAAACAAATTAGGAGGAGGGCTTGCAGCAAAAGTATTAACAAAAAAAGATAAAATTGATATCATCACTGCAGCTCAAATTGGAGTTGATTATCTAGCAATATCATTTCCGCGTAGCAGTATAGATTTAAATTACGCACGAAAATTAATTGTTGATGCTGGAGGTCATGCAAAAATTATTTCTAAAATAGAAAGAGCAGAAGTAGTTGCATCCGACGAAACAATAGATGATATCATTTACGCATCGGACGCAGTCATGGTAGCTCGAGGGGATTTAGGAGTAGAAATTGGAGAACCAGAGCTAGTGGGTGTGCAAAAAAAAATAATACAAAGAGCACGTACCCTTAATCGAGCAGTCATCACCGCAACCCAAATGATGGAATCTATGGTTCATAATTCTATACCTACTCGCGCAGAAGTAATGGACGTAGCCAATGCAGTGTTAGATGGTACTGACGCAGTTATGTTATCCGCTGAAACTGCTACAGGTCAATATCCATCTGAAACCGTAGCAGCTATGGCTAATGTATGTTTAGGTGCTGAAAAAATTTCAAACATCAATTTTTTAGCAGATATCAGTCAAAAAAAAAAATTTAACAATATCGAAGAAGCTATCGCTATATCGGCCATGTATACTGCTAATCACCTAATAGGAGTCAGTGCTATTATTGCTTTAACTGAACTTGAAAGTACTACGTTGTTGATGTCTCGTATCAATTCAAAGTTACCTATTTTTGCTCTATCCCAACACAAACATACTTTAAATATAGTTACTCTTTACAAAGGAGTTATTCCTATTTATTTTAATAGAACAGGGAACAATGTAATAGATGCCAAATATGCTAGCAATTTATTACGCGAAAAAGGACTGCTACTATCTGGAGAATTAGTGGTTGTGATACAAAATGATATATACAATAAATGCGATGTAATTAATATTAGCTATATTTTACAAGTAGAATAATCATTCATTGACTGAAATGCTATTACAATGAAATGTAAACTCATAATATAATAACTGATAGATACAATTGAAATATTTCTCAAAAACAAACTCATACTACATTTTTACAGGCTTTATTAAAAACAAGAAATCAAATAAAACTGTATTTATTGAAATAATAATACATTACATACATCTAATCAAAACGTAATTGAGGAAGAATTTCTTTTACTTGATTTAAATATATCGTACGCTCATTTCCTAATAATTTTTCAATATCTAACAGTGTGGTAGTCAATGGGTTAACGGGACGATGATTGATCCATATTTCAAAATGTAAATGAGGACCTGTCGATCGACCTGTATTTCCAGATAGCGCTATACTATCGCCTAATTTAACTTTTTGACCAGGTTTAACTAATAACTTTTTTAAATGCATATATCGAGTTATACAATGACAATTGTGTCTAATTGTCACATAATTGCCAGCAATTTTACTATATGTGCTGACGATAACTTCTCCATCCCCTACAGATATAACAGGAGTACCTATTGGAACGGCAAAATCAACACCAGAATGAGGGGATACTTGACCAGTCACAGGATTTAATCTATTTAAATTAAAATTAGAAGACACACGAAATGGCTTTAATGTGGGAAATCGCATAAAATTACCTCCTAATCTTACAGCCTCACGATCATATAATTTACCGTTATTTGCACGAAATACATAATAATTTTTACCAGAAGTATACAATCTTGCTCCAAGTAATTTACTTCTAACACTATGATCATCATTCATCATGATTGACGTTAACACAGAAAATCTATCTCCTTGATGTAATCTTTGAAAATCCAATTGATACTGCAATGCAGTAGTTATATCTATGATGCAGTTCTCATCTATACCTAAAGAACGAGCACTATCAATAAATGTTTTACTTAATTCTCCTATAAATAGAACTGAAGAAGATAACCCATCATGTAATTGATTTGAAACTTTAATAATTCCTTCTGTAAAACTAGCATCCATACGATTGTAGACACGAATTTCCTGAGGAAAAATATCCCAAATTAAACATTGTAATTTTTTTTTTGTAATTATTATCCAAGAAAGTATTTGTCCTATTTTTATCTGTCTTAATATTGGATACTGTTGTAGTAAAAGAGTAATTTCAGAAGCATCAATACCATTTCTACTATATTCTATTAAAATTCTACTCAATACATCATCCTGAGATACTGTATAGTTATACATGTTGATGTCTCTCGATGATTTGTTACAATACCAGTGTTTCTTTAAAATATTAGAACGAATCACTACACTATTAAAAAAATTTCCATTTTTCATAATTTCAAATTGATGAGACTCTTGCTTCTTAATAAGAAGCATTTTGTTATAATTTTTTTTATTTAACGTACATGAAATAAAAACCTCACAAACTGTCACAATCGTGATTATTAATAGTAACATGAATAACATTACAAAATAATGCTTACATATATAACGATATAATAACTTAATAGAACAAACGATAATACTACGCACTAATTAATAGCCTATATTACGATCTCTAAAAAAAGAGAATCATTCTGAGCAAAATTAAAAGAAAATATTATAGAAAAGAATATAAATGACTTTAATCGTTCATGATATCTTTCAGCAAACAATCATATTACTTATGTGTCTTGTGATATATAATTATATATAATAGAGAATGTATTGATTACTTTTATGTTGTAGATACCCACAGTAACCTTTGAAATATTTTTTATAATACGAAAATAACCTGATTACATAGATACCACAATGCCTCAACACCTCTAGTTAATATCATAAATTAATCAGGCGCATTAGCCATTATATCCACTGATGCTGTAGTTTTAGGAAACGCAATCACTTCTCTAATATTCTTAGATCCAGTTAATAACATAGTTATCCGATCCAACCCAAATGCTAAACCAGCATGTGGAGGCGCTCCATATTTTAATGCATCCAGTAAATAACCAAATTTATTTTTTTGATCATTTTTAGTAATACCTAAAATGTCAAATACCACTTGTTGTATACCAAACGAATGAATACGCGCTGATCCACTGCCGATTTCACAACCATTAATTACCATATCATAAGCTTCTGAAATTACTGATAACGGATCTTTCTTCAATATTTGAACATCACAATTTTTTGGAGAAGTAAACATGTGATGCATAGCTATCAATTCTCCATGGTTGTTTTTTTTAAACATCGGAAAATCTATTATCCATAATGGAGCCCAAGAATCTTTTTTAATCAAACACAAATCATTACCCAATTTTAATCTTAAAGAACCTAAAATTTTTGTAACAGATTGATTTTTGTTGTCATTAAACCCAAAAAACAAAATATCATTACTTTTAACATTAGCTTTATTTAAAATAATATCTAAAGTTAAATTATCTACAAAATTAGTAACTGATCCTTGCATCTCTTTTTTAGTAACATCATTATCATTAAATTGAACCTTAGCCCACATTAATTCTTTTAAGCCACATTTTTTAGTATAATAAATATACTCATCGATCTGTTTTTGTGTCAGCTGCCTACCATTAGGCACTTTCATAGCTATTACCTGCATATCAATATCACTTGTTCTAACAAATGAGAACCTATTCTGTATGGATTGGAATAAACATGATACATCAATCATTTCTATTGGATTTCTCAAATCTGGAGCATCAGATCCAAAACGTTGCATTACTTCAGAATATGTAAACCGAGGAAATGTTCCCAACTCTACGTTTAAAATTTCACGCCAAATGATACGAATAAAAATTTCCATAAGTTCTCGTATTTTTTGTGTTGTCATGAAAGAAGTTTCAATATCTATCTGAGTAAACTCAGGCTGACGATCTGCGCGTAAATCTTCATCTCGAAAACACTTAGTAATTTGATAATACCTGTCAAAACCAGACACCATCAACAATTGTTTAAATATTTGAGGTGATTGGGGTAAAGCATAATTTTTGCCTATATGTAGCCTACTAGGAACAATATAATCACGAGAACCTTCTGGGGTAGCTTTTGTTAACATCGGAGTTTCAATATTCAAAAACCCCTCTAATTCCATAAACCTATGAACAATTGACATAATACGCGATCGAGTTTTTATTCGATACGACATAATAGGACGTCTTAAGTCAAGATAACGATACTTTAACCTATTTTCTTCAATATTATTTTTACTGATATCTAATGGTAATGGATCAGAAATATTAAGAATAGAAAAATTTTTAGCTACTACCTCGATAGCGCCAGTAGGCATATTACTATTAATTTGATTCTTAGGACGCGCACGAATCGTACCTATTAACTGTATACAAAATTCTTGTTTTAATTTAGTAGCAGATATACATATTTTTTTGTTTTGATTCACATCGAAACAAACCTGTATACATCCTTCTCTATCACGTAAATCAATAAAAATTAATCCACCAAAATTACGATATTTATTGATCCAACCACATAATGTAACTTCTAAACCCACATGAGCCAAATTCAATTGACCACAATATGCAGTGCGCATACACATACCTCTAATCATGAACATCTAATTGCACAATATCTATTTTAAAAAAATTACATATCAATTAATTAAACATATACACTTTTTTTCGAAAATTCATATAAATAAAACTATTTCCAATACTATATAAATTAGCGAAAAAACATTATAGAACGTTTTCCCGCATTACACTAAAATTTATTTAAATTAACTATAACTTAAATTTACCTTATATTCACCCAAATAATATTATAAAATTTAATAATTTAAAATAAATAATACATAAATAAAAACCATATACAAGGATATATGTATGTCCTTGTATATGGTTTTTATTTATGATATTTTATTTATGATATTTTATTATTATAAATAGAATTAAATCTTCAATTTACTTTATAAAAAAATCACATAAGAACATCACATAATTATCAATTAATAATTCAATAATCTAAAACGTTCTAGATATAACGTAAATATGTCGAACAAATACAAAATAACTTTTAAAATATGTATATAATTACAAAATACAGTTTTGGTTTATATCAAAAAATCATTATATATTTAAATGTAAAAATAATATATTTTTAATATTTATATGAATCTTCAAAAATTTTTACTAAAAAAAATTCATCGAGCTTTACTTTCCATTACAAATGAATCCTTTTTGGATCTGATACAAGTACAACAATCAACAAAAAGAAAATTTGGAAACTATCAAATTAATGGTTTAATAACTATTTCTAAAAAATTAAATCTACCTGTAGAAGAATTCTCCAAAAAACTCATAAAATTTATTAATTTAAATGATATCGCTCATACAATAAAAATTGAAAAACCAGGATTTATTAACATATTTTTAAATCCAACATGGATATCCAATCAAATTGATAATATTTTTTATCTATCTCATCTAGGTGTTACTCCTGCTACACCAAAAACTATTATTATTGATTATTCTGGACCAAATGTTGCAAAAGAAATGCATGTTGGTCATTTACGTTCAACTGTTATCGGAGATAGTATTGCACGTATTTTATCTTTTTTAGGGCATAATGTTGTACGAATAAATCACATAGGAGATTGGGGCACTCAATTTGGAATGCTTATCGCCTACATAGAGAACAACACACAACATGGATTTTTATTAAATGAAAATGTACAATTATCCACTTTAGAACATTTTTACCGAAAAGCTAAAAAAAAATATGATATTGATCCTAATTTTGCTGAATTATCCCGAAACTATGTTCTGAAATTACAAAAAGGCGATAAACATTATCTTCAAATATGGAAACGTCTAGTAGATATTTCTATATCAAATAATCAAAGCATATATACGCGATTGAATATTGCCTTAAAAGAAAGCAACATTATGGGAGAAAGTTTTTACAATGATATGCTTCCTAATATCGTATTAGATTTGAAAAATAAAGGCTTAGCAATCATAAGTAATGGAGCTACCGTGGTACTGCTCGAAAAGTATCGCAACAAACACGGTACCCCTTTTGGAGTGATTGTTCAAAAAAAAGACGGAGCTTATTTATATAGCACCACCGATATTGCTTGCATAAAATATCGATGTCAAGTACTACATGCCGACAGAATTATATATTATACTGATTCTCGACAAAAACAACATCTAATACAAGCATGGGAAATTGCTGATAAAGCAGGCTATATAGAAAAATCAGTGTTATTAGAACACCATATGTGTGGCATGCTACTCGGCAAAGACAACAGACCATTTCAAACACGATCGGGCAATGCATTAAAATTAAAAAAATTATTAGATGAAGCTTGGGAACGAGCTCGTTGTTTAATATTAAGTAAAAATCCCAATTTAAGATATACTGAAATCAATAAGCTAGCGCATGTTATGAGTATCGGTGCTATTAAATATTCTGAATTATCAAAAAATCGTACTACAGATTACATATTTGATTGGAATAGTATGTTGAACTTCGAAGGAAATACAGCACCTTATATACAATATGCATATACCAGGATTTTTTCTGTTTTTAAACGATTTACAAACCCCAATTTTCAATTAAAAAACAATAATATTCAATTAGAAACTGAGGAAGAAATATTGCTAGCAATTTGTTTGCTTCAATTTGAAGAAACAATTGTTGCGGTATCAAAACAAGGAGCTCCTCATATGCTATGTTCTTATTTGTATAAATTGTCTGTACTATTTTCCTCCTTTTATGAAAATTGTCCCATTATCACAGCACATAATACATCCACTAAATATAGTAGATTAAAATTAGCATTAATTACTGCCCGTATTTTAAAAACAGGATTAAATTTATTAGGAATCAAAACGATAAGATATATGTGATAAATAACGATATTTTCTATTATATCAATATAAACGTTTACTCAAAAAAATAAAATCTTTTAAACGAATACCTACACACCATAATGTGATACCATAACTACTACCCACTAATATTAAAGTCCCTACCATTCTCATGAATCTACACCAAATATTTCCTTGATCCCAACTAGGTACATATATTAATAATCCTATACATACTATGCACATTACAGAAAGAGCAACAATCAATTGACAAAAAAAACATGACCATCCACTTTGCAATTGGAATAAATATTTTTTTTTAAATTTCCAATATAACAACCCTGCATTTAACCAAGCACCTAAACTAACAGAAAAAGAAAAAACAACATGCTTTAATGTATTAAAGCATACTAAATTTATACATTGACTAAAAAGAAGCACAATAACAACTACATACACTGGAGTTCTAATATCACGAAGAGCATAAAAACCAGACGTTAATACTTTAGTAAAAATCAATCCAGGCAAACCTATTGCATACGCAATTACAGAATACTGTGTCATTAATACATCAAATTCTAAAAATTTACCATATTTAAATAACGTTATTACTAACGGTTCAGACAAAACTCCTAAAACAACAGCACTAGGTAAACTCAATATCAAACATAATCTCATTCCCCAATTCATCAAATAAAAATAATCTCCATAATTTTTCTTAGAAATAAAACGGGATAAATATGGGACTAAAATAGTAGTTAATGTTACACCAAACACACCAATGGGCAATTCCATTAACCTATCAGCATAATACATCCAGGAAACAGAACCATCTCTCAAAAAAGAAGCAAGGATAGTATTGATAATTAATGATACCTGACTACTTGAGACTGCAATCAAAGCAGGCACCATAGATCGGCATACTCTATATATTCTATTATCATAAAATTGCATTTTTGGAATAACTAACATATTAATTTTTTTTAAAAATAGCAAACAATAAAAACACTGCAACACTCCCCCTATAATAACTGACCAAGCCAATCCCATAATAGGAGTATGAAAATATAAATATTCTGAAAATAACATAAAACTTATCATGCTAATATTTAAAAAAATAGGAGTAAATGCTGGAACTAAAAAAAAATTACAAGCATTCAAAATTGCTCCCATTAATGATGTCAACGACACTAATAAAATATAAGGAAGCATCACTCGAAACATCTCAATAGTTATAACAAATTTTTCTGAAGAACTATTAAAACCTGGAGCAATTACCATAATAATCCAAGGCGCTGTCAATAAACCAATAAGCACTATGAAAGTTACGGTAACTATTAATAAAGCAGATACTCTAGAAATAAACACTCGTATTTCTTTTTGACTTTCACGACATTGATATTCTGATAATATAGGAAGAAAAACTTGATAAAATGCTCCTTCAGCAAAAATACGTCTTAATAAATTAGGCAATTTAAAAGCAATAAAAAACGCATCTGTCATAATACTGACTCCAAACATGCGAGCTATGATAGTATCTCTAATAAAACCTAAAATACGAGATAAAATAGTTATAAAACTCATCGCGGTCAAAGATTTTAACAAATTCATTATATTTCAAAATATTTATCAAAAATATAAACATAATAACAAACAAAACTATTTTTATAATTTAAATAATTAATCCAGTTTTATTGCAATTTTAAGATTGTTTCTACAAATGAAAACATTTAAAAAATTTTTTTAAAATCATACATTTAAAACACTAATACAGTTCACATATAATTACAATTATTACATACATATGGTATAATATATGCATCTTAACAAATACAAAAAAACAACACTCACAATATAATAACCGATAACAAGAAATCATATTTCTTATTGCACATATTTTACAGATGATCACTTGAAATACTTCTTTAATGTTGACAAAAAATTTCGCTATACATAAATAATGTAGTATATACGCATAATTTTTTAAATCTTCAATAAATATAGTTACTCCTATTTAAAAAATATTATGCCTAAATAACATATACAAAATAAACTATAACAATGCCAAATATCATTATATTAAAGTATCTCATATAAAATACAAGACACATATTAATTTACACTATATTTAAAAATTAAGAATTATAATTATTTTGAAGTATTTTTTCGTGCACACAATAAAATACTAGTGTACACAAAATACATAAACGGTGAACCATGTATACAATATCTCAAGCTAGAAGACTGGGTAAATATTTTTTAATTATAGATAACATGTTTGTAGTTGTAGGGTTTTATGTTGTTTTTCCGCTAATTTCAATATATTTCGTAGAACAATTGGGATGGGGTGCTTTTTTAGTAGGATTTGCTTTAGGATTAAGACAATTTATTCAACAAGGACTAGGCATTCTTAGTGGTGCTTTTGCCGACAAATTAGGAGCCAAACCTATGATTGTATCTGGGTTATTCATCCGTACTTTGGGATTTATTATAATGAGTATTGCAAACACCCCTATGCTATTATGCTTATCATGTGTGTTATCAGCATTAGGCGGAACATTATTTGATCCGCCACGCACTGCATTAGTAATTAAATTAGTTCGTCCATGGGAATTAGGGAGATTTTATTCTGTATTAATGCTAGAAGACAGCATGTGCGCTATTATTGGAATAGTACTGGGTACATGGTTATTACAATATAATTTTCAATTAGTATGCTTTACTGGAGCAATATTATTTTTTATTGCCGGAATTTTTAACGCTTGGAGATTACCTGCATATAAAATTTCTAGTTCTCATGCTTCATTATTAGAAGGAATAAAAAAAGTACTCAATAATCAACGATTTGTAATTTATGTTTTTACTCTAACTGGTTACTATATTCTATCAGCTCAAGTTATGTTAATGTTACCTATTCGCATTCATGAAGTATCCGGTCAATTATCATACATCAAATGGATGTATATCATAGAAGCAATTTTATCTTTATTGTTAATCATGCCTATAACTTGGTGGAGCGAAAAATATTTTAAACTAGAAACACGCTTGATGGTAGGACTAATAACTATGATAATCAGTTTATTTCCTATTGGATCAGTCAAAAATTTAAATACTTTATTGGTTCTAATTAGTTTATTTTACATAGGATCTATTATCGCTGAACCTGCAAGAGAAACTTTAGGGGCGTTACTAACAGACTATAAGGCACGTAGCAGTTATATAGGTTTTAGCAAATTAAGTCTAGCTTTAGGAGGTACTGTAGGATATAGTGGCAGCGGATGGTTGTATGATATTGGAAAAGAACAAAACTTTATGCAATTACCTTGGATCGTTTTAAGCATAATAGGTTTGATTACTTTGTTAGGGCTATATTGTCAATTCAAATATTATTCTTTTCAATCTTTACTTAATAATAATCATGATAAAAAACATAAACTGTGATGAATAAAAACAACAATATAAATATTTCCACTACACTACCTATTCTATAGACTACTAAAACTTACAATAGATATAAACAATTTTAATTATATCTAAACAAAAAACATATACATAATGATTAACATTACTCATCAACCATGAAGCAATTTGATTAATCATACTTGAACTCAATCAAATACATTGTTTTATAATTATTTATTTTTAGTGTTCTTTGTTATTATTGCGCAACAATATGGTGAGGTGTCCGAGTGGCTTAAGGAGCATGCCTGGAAAGCATGTATACATACAAAACCTTATGTATCAAGGGTTCGAATCCCTTCCTCACCGCCACAATCATGTACACCAGTTTTTGTAAAATTCAGTATTTTTGCAAATGGCATTACTATAATCATATATTTCAAAAATTAAAAATTAACTATTAAACTGTGTTATCAATAACAGTTGATCATTATACTATCACTGGACATGATCTTTTCATATTATCTCAAAAAAACATATAATATGAGTAACTTTGCATTTACTGAAATATAGCGCAATAATTACATATATACATTAGAACACCAGTAATCATTTTAATGATTACGAAACATTATTATTAATTATTTAATAATTTTCAATTATATATAAATAATCATACGAGAGATACGAAACCTTCAACAAATACAATTTTATTATATTGTTGCTATATAATCAGTACATTAAAAATGTCATACAATACAGTATTATATATTCCAAATAACGGAGAGAAAGGGATTCGAACCCTTGAAAGATATCATTTCTTTAAAACGGTTTTCGAAACCGCTCCGTTCAACCACTCCGGCATCTCTCCCTTATTCAATAAATTTTCTCACTAAAATATCACATATTCTTTAACATAAGATAATATTTGTCGACATACCTCTTACATGTAAGATCATAATCATACAAGTTCATTATTTACCCCTTCTCAAAAAGAATCAATCCCCATATATAATCCTAAGTTATTAATATAACCATATGTAATGTGCATAAAAACATTATCTTTCGTATATTATAAATACTTTATCAAACGAAATTGATTATCATTAAATACTTGTATTATTTCGCATATCCCTATAAAATGACATAATTATATATTATTGGTTCCTCTGTAGTTCAGTTGGTAGAACAGCGGACTGTTAATCCGTATGTCACTGGTTCGATCCCAGTCAGGGGAGCCAAATGATAGTATTAATTAGAGGAATCACTTTTAATTAAAATTCATGTAGTGCTCAGTTGATCGTATCTTATGCTACCGATACACTTACAATTATTTACTCTATTCCAGCTTGATGTAAATCATGCATATTAATTGATCCTACTAATCTTCCTAATTTATCTACTACTGGTGCTGCGGTAATTTTTCGATGATGCAAAGCTTTTAATGCTACACTTGCCCTCCATTCTCTTGGAATACGATATCCAGGTTTAGTCATGGCAATATCAACAGGGGCGTCGAGAGATTTGCCTTGTACCATCCAACGTCTTAAATCTCCATCGGTAAATACTCCTGTAACGCAATTATGATTGTCACATACAGCAGTTAATCCGAGTCCAGTACGACTCAATTCAAACATAGCATCCATTACCGTAACTTTCAAAAAAACTTTCGAAATTTGCTCTCCAGTACGCATCAAATGATGCACACAATTTAATAATTGAGCCCCTAATCTACCTCCTGGATGAGATCGAGCAAATTGTTCTAAACTAAAACCTCTGTGCCTCATAAGGGCCATTGTTAACGCATCACCCATCATTAAAGTATTCACTGCACTTGAAGTAGGAGAAAGCTCCATAGGGCAAGCTTCCCTTTGTATTTTTATATTAAGAACACATGTAGCTCCTTTCGCTAAAGGAGAACTTACATCTCCAGTAAATGCAATCACAGGGATACCGCTATCTGCTAACAATGGCATTAAAGTGATTATTTCACAAGAACGACCTGAATAAGAAATAAACATTACTACGTCTTGTGTTCCAATCATACCTAAATCACCATGTAAAGCTTCCGCAGGATGCACAAAAAAAGCTGGAGTACCTGTACTAGCTAAAGAAGCGGCAATTTTTTTCCCAATATGGCCTGATTTACCTATACCAGAAACTGCAACTTTTCCTGTACAATTCAATAATATACGACAAGCTAACACAATGCTCTCATCCAACCTATCTAACATTCTTTGAGCTTCGTTAATTTCGATCTCTAAAGTTTCTTTAGCATATCCCAAGAGCAACGCGTCATTAATGATTACCATAATTATCAAAATGATAAATATAAAAACTATAACACTACAAATAACTCATCTTCAATATAAGTTACATTCTTTTCACAACACTGGAATATGTATATCTGTGGAGGTCATAACAGCAATTACAAACATTATAAAATTATTATACTTTACCTTTTTGAACACAAACCCACCCAAAAACTATAGAATAACATTCTATATCAAAATAATGAAAATTTATAAATATTTTAATCAACATCCAATATATCACAAAAATGCAATTTAAAATTGATTTAATTTATTACCAAACGATATTTGTATGCTAATCACAACAATATAAATTCATATTTAATACATAACAACAAATGTAAAAATATCCTGAATAACAATCGTTTAATTTTTCATAAATTTTTAAAACTAATCATATTACACAAACGATATCTTTCACATCATGATCATAAATAATAGATAATAATGTTTTATTTCATATAATTCTATTATATCTAACACTTCTGTATAAAATGAATTATCTTTCTTATCTATATATTTAGATATTACAAAATATTTTCAATTTAATTATTAAAATTAACATTTTAAAACCCAATAATTATCCAATTTAATCACTTGAAGATTCTTTAAAATTTTTTAATTTTTTTGATAACTCGCGACGTTCTTTTGATAACTCTGCATTTTTTATAATATATTCATCTACTCGATCTTCATAATCATTACGCATATTTGCAATAATAACTTGTACCCCTTCTATAGAAGTTTCAGACTTAATATAATCCCTTAAATCACCCAGCAATAACACTCTTTTTTGATTATCACGAATTTTTTTTTCATTATCAATAATTTCTCGTTGCAGTTTGTTTTTACGGCGAAATATACGCACAAATTCTAATACATCATAAAATGATTGATCAACATTATCATTCATAATTACATCCTATTTATATTTATTTGAAAAATCCCTACATTACAAACTCCATATGTTTAATTAAAACAAAATAAAAAAATTAATATAATTAAATATTATTAATATCATGTAAGATTATTACATATCATAAATATTTAATGGATAGAGCATGAATAACAATAATAAATTAAAACACCCTATATACAATACATATATAATCAAATCTAATGAAATCGTTATAATATTAATAAATAATTTGATTTTTATTTAATAAAAACAACTCATATAATTATGATAATACAGATTAATATTACACAACCTAGTTTTTTTATTTATGATTATGAAACTTTTGGTATAAACCCAGCGTTAGATAGACCAGCCCAATTTGCCGGAATTCGTACTAATAGCACATTACAACCTATAGAAAAAGAAAAAGTTTTTTTCTGTCGTTTATCAAATGATTATCTTCCCAATCCACAATCTGTCCTTATCACAGGAATTACTCCTCAAGATACTTCATATCATGGATTAATTGAATCGGAATTTGCTAGTCGTATTCATCAATTATTCTGTATTCCTAATACTTGCATCCTTGGATATAATAATATTCATTTTGACGATGAATTTAGTAGAAACATTTTTTATAGAAATTTTTATGACCCTTACTCATGGGCCTATCAACGAGGTAATTCCCGATGGGACTTATTACATATACTACGTGCTTGTTATTCATTATGTCCCAATGGGATTACATGGCCATTGAATACTCAAAATAAACCTAGTTTTCGTCTAAAAGATTTAACGCAAGCAAATTCTATAAAACATATCAACGCACATAATGCCATGTCAGATGTATACGCTACTTTAGAGTTAGCAAAACTGATAAAAGAAGCTCAACCACAATTATTTCAATTTTTATTTAATCATCGGACTAAATATCAGTTAAAAAAAATAATCGATCTAAATAGCATGAATCCTTTGATATTTATAACAAATAAAATGAATAACAAATACAAAAATTTTATTACTTACGTAGCTCCAATTGCTCAACATCCCACAAACCCCAATATTTTAATAGCATGTGATTTAAATGGAAACATAGATGCCTTAATGAATTTCAATGTGAATACAATACATCAAAAATTATATTCTGATCACATAACAATACATGATATTTTCAAAAAAATACCACTACGATTAATTCGATTGAATGCGTGCCCTATATTAATACCAATAAAATTTGTTGAAAACAACAAGATTCAGAGCAATTATATCATGCAGTTCTCTGAAAATTATCGACACTGTTTTAAACATTTAAATTTTCTTAGAATGAATGAAAATGGAGTGCATTTACGCAATAAAATAAACACACTGTATACCATGATAGATTCTTACGTAAATCAACAAAATTTGTATAACAATCTTCATGTAGACAGTCAACTATATCACAAATTTTTTAGTAATTCTGATCGAAAAATAATTGAAAATATTCGTAAAACCCATTCAAAAGACTTAAAAAATTTATGCACTAACCACGTTGATACTCGTTTAAAACCACTCTTGTTCTACTATAGAGCCAGAAATTTTCCTAATACTTTAAATTACCAAGAACAACAAAAATGGTTAAACTATAAAAAAAACAAATTGTTTAATAAAGATCAATCACCATCTTATAATGATCAACTGAATACACTTCTTTCAATTTACAAATATAACGAACAAAACATTACACTTATACGTTTATTGCAAAAATATTATCAACATCTGTATAAAACGTGTTTTCATTTTTATTAAAAAAAAATCAGTTTTCATTTTTTCACATACATGTAATACATGCATATTCTAATTTAAACTAGAATATATGAAAAAAATTTAAAAAATCACATAATTTTACCAAAATAAGTACTTATACATGTATATCTCATATGTACATATATAATATGTGATTACAATTTAAATTACACATAACTATTTGTAATAATACGCACTAATATTTTAAAGCATTTTTTAATTTAGTTATAATATTAATTATATACGTATAAAATAAAGTAACTTTATAAAATTTAACCCTATACAAATTTAATTATATTCGTTAAAATACTAAGGTAATGAAAATTTTCAATGGGAAAGCTGTACTGCATATGTTAATTTATCATCATGACCCTGATTAAATCCTTCAAATAAAATTTAACAATAGAAATCATTTTTAATCTTTTGTTTATTAAAAAAATCAAAGATATTTCTTTTTGAAAGAATTTTAAAAAATGTTTAATTATGGAAAATTGTTGACATAAGGTAAAATATCATGCTGGATAGATCACGATTACGAATAGCAATACAAAAATCAGGAAGATTGAGCAAAGAATCCCAACAACTTCTCGAACAATGTGGAATTAAAATTAATTTACAACAACAACGTCTACTAGCGTTTGCGGAAAACATGGCCATCGATATAATGAGAGTACGAGATGATGATATTCCTGGTTTAATTATGGATGGTATAGTGGATTTAGGCATTATCGGTGAAAATGTATTAGAAGAAGCGTTGTTAACAAGACGATCGCAAGGAGATAATCCTTGTTACATTACATTACTCCGATTAGATTTTGGAGATTGTCGGTTATCTATGGCCCTACCCATAGACGAACCATGGAATGGCCCAAAATCCTTGCAAGGAAAACGGATTGCCACGTCATACCCGCATCTTCTAAAAAAATATTTAGATGAGTTAGGTATTAATTTTAAATCTTGTTTACTAAATGGATCAGTAGAAGTAGCTCCACGCGCTGGATTGGCAGATGCAATTTGTGATTTAGTGTCTACTGGCGCTACATTAGAAGCTAATGGATTACATGAGGTGGAAGTAATCTATCGATCTAGAGCGTGTCTTATTCAACGATCTGGAAAATTGTCCACCATAAAACAGTCATTAATAAACAAATTAATAATTCGCATTCAAGGAATCATCCAAGCTAGAGGATCTAAGTACATCATGCTGCATGCTCCTGCTGCACAACTAGAGGAAATTATTAATTTACTACCTGGAGCAGAAAGTCCGACAGTATTACCACTAGCAGGCAATCAACATCGTGTGGCAATATACATGGTAAGCAATGAAACATTATTCTGGGAAACAATGGAAAATTTAAAAAACCTTGGAGCTAGTTCTATTTTAGTATTACCAATAGAAAAAATGATGGAATAATATTATGAATTCTCATGAACACCCTAGATCTATTTATTGGAATGATTGTTCCACATCTGAACAAAAAACACTTCTTATCCGTCCAATAAATAATAAATTAAATGATATTTATACAAATGTTAAAAATATACTCACACAAGTTTATAACGAAGGCGATCATGCTTTATTTAAATTTAATTTTGATTTCGATAACGTACAAACTAAACAATTGCAAATCCCATACGAAATTATCATGCATTCAGGACGTAACTTATCTAATGGAATAAAACAAGCAATACATACTGCCATGGCCAATATAACACAGTTTCATCAAGCACACTGTTATTCAGATGTACACCTGGAAACTTTTCCAGGTGTACATTGCCAACAAATTATTCGTCCATTAAATATTGTTGGATTGTATATACCAGGAGGCACTGCTCCCTTGTTGTCAACAGTAATGATGTTAGGTATTCCAGCTCATATCGCAAAATGTAGACGTGTGATATTATGTTCACCACCACCAATTCCAGATATAATAATATACACCGCACAACTTTGCGGTATCGACGAAATTTATCAAGTAGGAGGTAGTCAAGCTATAGCCGCTATGGGATTTGGTACTGAATCTATTCCAAAAGTAAATAAAATATTTGGACCCGGTAATATTTGGGTTACAGAAGCAAAACGACAAATTAACCTTTCACCAAATGGAACAGCGATTGATATGTTAGCTGGACCTTCCGAAATATTAATTATTGCAGATCATACAGCTAATCCTATTTTTATTGCTGCAGATCTTTTATCACAAGCAGAACACGGACCTGATTCACACGTAATACTTATCACACCCCACGCATACATTGTAGAACAAACAAAACATGAGCTACACAAGCAATTGAAAATACTACCACGTAGTAATATCATTAATAATGTATTATTAAATAGCCGCATGATTATTACTTCTAATTTAATGGAATGTTTTTCTATAAGTAATAGCTATGCTCCAGAACATTTGAGCATTCAAATTGAAAATGCATCAGATTATTTACATCATATTACCAACGCTGGGTCAATATTCCTTGGACATTGGTCTCCGGGAACGGCTGGAGATTATGCTAGTGGACCCAATCATGTCTTACCTACATATGGGCATGCAATCACCACATCTGGACTAGGAGTTATAGATTTTCAAAAAAGAATGTCGGTGCAACAATTAACTCAACATGGATTATTACAATTATCATCAACCATCACAACATTAACAAAAATCGAGCAATTAAAAGCTCATGAATATGCTGTAACACATCGTATAAATTATATCAAGGAACAAAATGAACGTTCGTTACTTGGCTAGAAATAATATATTAACTCTCAAACCTTATCAATCTGCTAGAAAATTCACGTACTCAGGAAAGATATGGCTGAACGCTAATGAATTTCCAATCAATCCCGACTATCAGTTTCGTTATAAAAACATTCATAGATACCCTACTTGTCAACCACAAGAAGTGATCAATAATTACGCTGATTACGCCGGAATTCGATCAGATCAAATTTTAGTATCGAGAGGAGCTGATGAAAGTATTGAATTATTAATGAAAGTTTTTTGTAATCCTGGAAAAGACGTTATTATATTTTGTCCACCGACATACGGTATGTATAAAACTACTGCAGAAATTTTAGGCATTAATTATCGAGTTATACCTAAAAATAAAAACTGGCAACTTGATTTACTATCCATTCAATCACAACTTAACAACGTTAAGTTAGTTTATATTTGCAACCCAAATAACCCCACTGGTAATATCATTCATTTAAATAGTTTAAAAAAATTATTAGATATTATTCAAAATAGAGCGTTATTAGTAGCCGATGAAGCATATATTGATTTTTGCCCGGACGCAAGCTTAGCCCGGTGGCTATCAGCGTATCCTCATCTGGTTATTTTAAGAACTTTATCTAAAGCTTTCGCATTAGCAGGATTACGCTGCGGCTTCACTTTAGCTAATCCAGAAATTATTACATTACTAGAAAAAGTGATCGCACCATACCCATTATCTACTCCAGTCATTGATATTGCAGAACAAGCTCTAACCCCTACAAATATACAACGTACTCAGAATAGAATAGCTACAGTCAATATAAACCGAACTATATTAATTACAGGATTAAAGCAATGTTCTTGTGTCCAAAAAGTATTCAATAGTAACGCTAATTATGTATTGGTTAGATTCTATCCAAAATATCAGGTTTTCAAGACATTGTTGCATCAAGGTATAGTATTAAGGGATCAAAGCAATCAACCAGGGTTAGTGAATTGCTTGCGTATCACTGTTGGCACATATAATGAATGCAAACATGTAGTTTCTGTTTTAAAAAAATTACATGTTACATCATTATCCATATCAGCAAATAGGAGCGCTCATGAATCATAAAATTTTATTTATAGATCGTGATGGAACCTTAATTAACGAACCAAAAGTCAATTTTCAAATTGATTCTTTAGATAAATTCTCATTAGAACCATATGTTATTCCCGCTCTTATAGAGTTAAAAAATATAGGTTTTGAGTTTGTTATAGTCACTAATCAAAATGGATTAGGAAGCGCTTCATTTCCTATAGAAAAATTCAATAAACCACATCATCTAATGATACAAATCTTTCAATCTCAAGGTATTAAATTTAATCAAATATTAATCTGCCCTCATCTCCCTGAGGAACAATGTAGTTGTCGTAAACCAAAAACTGCATTAGTAAATTCTTGGCTAATCGATAAAAAATTAAATAAATTTAATAGTTATGTTATCGGAGATCGAGATACTGATATGATGTTAGCAACTAACATGGGTCTTCAAGGAATACAATATGATCGTATTAATTTTGGTTGGAAAAAAATTAAAAATTATTTAACACAAAATCACAGGGCAGCATATATTCATCGAGTCACTGAAGAAACTAACATAGATATAGCGATATGGGTAGATCAAAATAATAAAAGTTACATTAATACCGGAATCAATTTTTTTAATCATATGTTACAGCAAATAGCTGTTCATGCTGGATTATGTATGAATATTACGGCAAAAGGAGATGTACATGTAGATGATCATCATACTGTAGAAGATACAGCCTTAGTATTAGGAGAAGCTTTAAACACTGCATTAGGCAACAAATGTGGTATTGGAAGGTTCGGTTTTATCCTACCTATGGATGAGAGTATTGCGCGATGTGTATTAGATCTTTCTGGAAGAACATATTTTTACTATGAAGCTAAATATACTTTCCAAAAAATTGGAGATCTCAGTACTGAAATGATAGAACATTTTTTTCGTTCATTATCTTCAAAAATGGGTTGCGCTTTACATTTACACGCAACTGGAAAAAATGATCACCATAAAGCAGAAAGTTTATTTAAATCTTTCGGGCGATCATTACGTCAAGCTATTTATATAAATAATAATAATATACCAAGTTCTAAGGGAACATTGCTATGAATATAGTGATTATAAACACCAACTGTTCTAATTTATTATCTGTCAAAACCATGCTACATAGGTTAGGACATAACCCAATAATAAGTGACAGAGCTGAGATTATATCTCAGGCGGACAAACTGTTTTTACCAGGAGTAGGTGCAGCTGCGTCTGTAATGCAGCAGTTAAAAAAAAAAATCTAGTTACGTTGATACAAAATTATACTAAACCAATATTAGGTATTTGTTTAGGAATGCAGTTGTTTGGATCTATAAGTTCTGAAAATGATGGCGTAAACACGTTGAATATTATTCATACACCTGTTACACGTATGCAATACCGAGGATTTCCTCTTCCGCATATGGGATGGAATACCATTACTATCCCTAAAAAACATTTTTTCTTTCATGGTATAAAGAAGAGTGATTATTTTTATTTTGCACATAATTATTGCATAGAAATATGTTCTGCAACAATTTCTAAAACAAATTACGGACAATTATTTAGTTCAGTTATAAAATATAAAAATTTCTTTGGCGTACAATTTCATCCAGAAAAATCTGGGATACCTGGACAACAATTAATAAAAAATTTTTTGGAGATATAATTTGTGATTATTCCCGCTCTAGATATTATTAACGGAAATATAGTTAGGTTGTATCAAGGATCTTATCGCATGCAAACTAATTACGGTGAACCTATTTCATTATTGAAAAAATACATACAGCAAGGATCAAAAATGATACATCTGGTTGATCTAGATGGAGCAAAAAATCCATTAAACAGACAAAGTTTATTAATTAGTCAATTAATAAAAGAAACTACTCCTCTATCAAAAATACAAATAGGAGGAGGTATACGTAACGCTACAGATGTAGAAATTCTGTTAGAATCAGGAGCAACACGTATAGTATTAGGTTCTGTAGCAGTTACACAACCAAAGACAGTAAAAAAATGGTTTGAATATTTTGATCCAAATGCCTTAGTTTTAGCGATAGATATCCATGTTTATTCTAAAAAAAATCGAAAAGTAGCTATTTATGGTTGGCAAAAAGAAAGTAATTTACAATTAGACCAAATAATAGAAGAATATTGTACTGTAGGTTTAAAACATATTATTTGCACGGATATATCTAAAGATGGAACGTTGTTAGGTAGTAATATATCTTTGTATCAATCAATATGTCATTGTTGGCCACAAATATCATTTCAAGCATCTGGAGGTGTCAATAAATTAATAGAGATATCTAAATTACGTTCTGCTGGAGTAGCAGGAATTATTATTGGTCGTGCTTTTTTAGACAATATATTTACTATCGATGAGGCTACATCATGTTGGCAAAACGAATAATTCCTTGTCTCGATGTAGCTAATAATAAAGTCATTAAAGGGATACAATTCAAAGATCATAAAATTGTAGGCGATATCTTAGATTTAGCAAAAAGATATGCAAAATCAGGAGCCGATGAATTAGTATTCTATGATATTACAGCATCACCGAATGATCAAGTAGTAAATAAAAAATGGATTTCTCAGGTTGCCGAGATAATAAATATCCCATTTTGTGTTGCTGGAGGCATAAGTACATTAAAACAAGCTAAACAAATTCTTGCATCTGGAGCAGACAAAATTTCAATTAACTCTCCCGCTCTAATTAACCCAATACTAATCCAAGAACTAGCTAACCATTTAGGTACACAATGTATTGTAGTGAGCATCGATACTTGGCATAATCCTAAAAAAAAAATTTATCAAGTAAAATGCTATACTGGAGACAGCACTCGTATGCACATCACAACATGGCAAACATTGGATTGGGTTAAAAAAGTACAAGAATATGGAGCTGGAGAGATAGTATTAAATATGATGAATCAAGATGGAATGAAAAATGGTTACGATTTAGATCAATTACGAAATATCAGAAAACATTGTAAAGTACCACTTATAGCTTCGGGAGGAGCTGGTACCTATCAACATTTCTTAGAAGCATTTCGCGATGCTGATGTGGACGGTGCTTTAGCGGCTTCAGTGTTTCATAAAAAAATTATTGATATTCATAAATTGAAGCAATTTTTATACAAAGAAGGAATAAATATTAGATTATGCTAATTAAAAATCATCATGATCAATTAGATTGGACTAAAAATCACGGTCTAATACCCGCTATTATACAACATGCGAAGTCAGGAGAAGTATTAATGTTAGGGTATATGAATAAAGAATCAATGATAAAAACAGAAAAAACTAAGCATGTTACTTTTTTCTCACGCAAAAAAAATAGATTATGGACTAAAGGAGAAAAATCCGGAAATATATTAAACTTAATCAATTGGTATTCAGATTGCGATCAAGATGCGTTATTAATCTTTGTTTTACCAGATGGACCTGCTTGCCATAATAACACTAGCAGCTGCTTCCATCCTGGGATAGCAGAATTAAGTTTTCTTCATCAATTAGAAAACGTTATATCTTCAAAAAAAAATATACCATCCCATCTCATTAATACATCTTATACATCTCGTTTATATGCTAGTGGCATCAAACGCATTGCTCAAAAAGTGGGAGAAGAAGGTCTAGAAACAGCTCTTGCAGCAATTTCCTGCTATAATACAAAAGAACTCATTAATGAAGCATCAGATTTAATTTATCATTTATTAGTCCTATTACAACATAAATCATTAAACTTTAATGAAATCATCCAAGAATTGAAAATTAGAAATAATAAGAACAAACTCAATCGATAAACAATAATACATAATACACATAAAATAATATAATAAAAACTAAACAATTACTCATTTTAGTATTATTGATATGTAATCAACATTAATAGATTTGTAGAAACACCAACGTAATTTATTATAAAAATAACAACAAACAGTCTTTAAACGAATAGGAATAACAAATTTAATCTCTCCAATATCCCCATTATGTATACGGGATATTGGTTGTTACTTTAAATTACTTAATCAATGTTAACAATGTTTTCCTCACATTTATCTTAACCAATCAGTGTGAAACGTACCTTGTTTATCAAAACACATGTAAGTATGCGCTCCAAAATAATCTCGTTGTGCTTGAATAAGATTTGCAGGTAATATATTACTGCGATAACTATCATAGTACGCTATAGCAGTGGATAATGCAGGCATTGGAATACCGTATTTAATAGCACACATTACTATATCTCTCAACATTTGTTGATAATCATTCGCGATAGTACTGCAATACGGAGACAATAATAAATTAGTGATATCTGGAGTTTGGGAATAAATATCAATAATTTTTTTTAAAAATTTTGATCTAATTATGCATCCTGCACGAAAAATTTGAGCAATTTGTTTGTAATTTAAATCCCAATGATACTTATCAGACGCAATTCTTAATTGATAAAAACCTTGAGCATATAAAATAATCTTACCAAGATACAATGCTTTTCGAGCTTTTTCTAAGTATAAACACCTACTCTCACAACAATTTTTTATATTAGGCCCTGATAATATTTTTGAAGCTTTAAGACGTTGTTTTTTAAGAACAGACATATAACGAGCAAACACTGATTCAGTAATCATACCTAACGGTATTCCTAAATCTATCGCATCTTGACTAGTCCATGCTCCAGTGCTTTTATTTCCAGCCACATCTAATATAGAATTAAGAATATGATCATTATTGGCATTTTTTTTAACACAAATATAGCTTGTTATTTCAATAAGATAACTATTTAATTCTCCTTGATTCCATTGATTAAAAATTTCTCCCAATTCTTCATAAGTTAAATGAAATATTTTTTGTAAAAAAAAATATATTTCAGCAATTATTTGCATATCTCCGTACTCTATACCGTTATGTATCATCTTGAGATAATGCCCAGATCCATTCGGCCCTATATATGCAACGCAAGTTTCATCATCAACACGAGCGGCAATTTTTTTAAAAACCGACTCCACCATTTTATATGCATTTATATGTCCTCCAGGCATGATGGATGGTCCTTTCAAAGCTCCTTCTTCTCCCCCGGAAATACCAGTACCAATAAAATGTATCCCTTTTTTTGATAACTCAAGATTACGACGCATAGTATCTTTATAAAATGAATTACCTCCATCAATTAAAACATCTCCTGGATTCATATAGGGGGATAATATTTTTATAATACTATCGATATATGTTCCTGACGTAATCATTAAAAATATAAAACGAGGTTTATTTAAAGATAGTACAAACTCTTCTATTGAATAACATGGAATAATATTTTTTTTGGAATTATTAGCAACAATTGCATCAGTTTTATTTTTAGAACGATTGTAAACAACGACACAATAACCTTTACTTTCGATGTTCAAAGCTAAATTTCGACCCATAACACCCATACCGATAATACCAATTTTTTCTTGTTTGAACATATCTGCTCCTCTATGGTATAAGTATGTTGTATATTTTAATAATAGTTAAATAACGACTAATTTATATTTAGTTTACAATATAAACATATTATTACATAAATATTTCAATATAAAATAAAACATTTTAAACAATATTAATATACATAAACATAAAACATCACGACAAATATAAGTTTCAAATGTTATTAACTCGTGATCTTAAAGGCCAATCATGATAAAATATTAATTTTCAAAAAATATCCTACAACATATCACTACATGTGCATACATATTTTATGTATCATAATAAAATTATGATATACTCGTACGAAATTAAATTTAAAATAAGTAATCAATTATAATAATAATAAATA
The DNA here is from genome assembly GCF_023585685.1 of Blochmannia endosymbiont of Camponotus sp. C-003. Taxonomy (NCBI): domain Bacteria; kingdom Pseudomonadati; phylum Pseudomonadota; class Gammaproteobacteria; order Enterobacterales; family Enterobacteriaceae; genus Candidatus Blochmanniella; species Blochmannia endosymbiont of Camponotus sp. C-003. Next base: position 66,287 of record NZ_CP097764.1, on the reverse strand, counting down.
ATTTTTTATTGAATATAAAACCATTATTATAATGATACTAAAATATTAACAAAACCATTAAAATAACCAAATATAATTTTAATTATTGTAATGTATAAACAGCATATATACTATACGTTCATAATGTAAATTACAAAAAACAAAATATATTTTAATAATCTACAATATGTGTTGTTATGCAACATATATAAATTTTTAAATCAAAAAACTATATGACTGCAAAAAAAATGTTAGTTACTTGCGCGCTTCCTTACGCTAATGGTTCTCTTCATATCGGACACATGTTAGAGCATATACAAGCAGATATCTGGGTTCGTTATCAACGCATGCAAGGCAATTGCGTATATTTTATTTGCGCAGATGATGCACATGGCACCGCTATTATGTTAAAATCACAACAACTTAATATAACACCAGAACAAATGATTACCCGAATGCAACAAGAACATCAACGAGATTGCTACGAATTTGGGATTAATTATGATAATTATTATTCTACGCACAGTAAAGAAACTCGTGAATTACTACATGATATTTACTTTCGATTAAAGAAACGTGGACTCATTAAGTCTAAATTTATTTCTCAATTATATGATCCTAAAAAAAATATGTTTTTACCAGATCGATTTGTTAAGGGTACATGCCCAAAATGCAAAAAAGATGATCAATATGGAGATAATTGTGAAAAATGCGGTACTATTTATACCTCTTTAGAACTTATAAATCCCAAATCAGTTATTTCTGGAACATCTCCGATAATACGAAAATCGAAACATCTCTTTTTTGATTTACCAGTTTTTACTGATATATTACGTACATGGATCCAATCAGGAAACATACAAAAAGAAGTAACCAATAAAATAGAAGAATGGTTCAAATCAGGTTTAAAACAGTGGGATATTTCTAGAGACGCTCCTTATTTTGGATTTAAGATTCCTAATGCTTCAGAAAAATATTTTTATGTATGGATGGATGCCCCTATAGGATATATGGGCACCTTTAAAAACTTATGTAAAAAAAACAAAAACATATCTTTTAATGATTTTTGGAACTTAAATTCCAAAACAGACTTATATCATTTCATAGGTAAAGATATTATCTACTTTCATTGTCTTTTCTGGCCAGCTATTTTATCAGGCAGTCAATTTCGTAAACCAACTAATATATTTGTTCACGGCCATGTTACTATAAACGGATCTAAAATATCGAAATCTAAAGGTACTTGTATCAACGTACGTACTTACTTATCATGTCTAAACCCAGATTATTTGAGATATTATTACGCTACAAAACTCTCATCGCATACTAGCGACATAGATTTAAATCTATCAGATTTTATTACTAGAGTAAATTCAGATATTATTAATAAAATATTGAATTTAGCATCTAGAAATTCCGGATTTATACATCAATATTATAATGGTCATTTATCAAATACATTGACCCATCCATTTATATATAATATGTTTATTGAATCCAGACACTCTATAGGAGAATTTTTTCAAAAAAGAGAGTTTAATTGCGCAATGCGTGAAATTATGAAATTAGCAGATGAAGCTAATCGTTACATAGACAGACATGCTCCATGGCATGTCGCAAAAAAAATAGGCCGTAGACATGAAGCATTATCTATTTATTCTATGGGTATTCAATTGTTTCGTATTCTTATGGTATATTTAAAACCCGTATTACCTAAATTAGCTGATTACAGTGAATATTTTCTCAACACTCGTCTCACATGGGAGAGCCTTTCTATGCCTTTATCAAACCATCGAATTAATAAATTTAAAATAATTTTTTCTCGAATTCATCCTGATCAAATTAAATCTATAACAAATAAATCTCAACTAAATGAAAACATATCCTAATCCTTATTATAGGATATCCTATAAAGATACACAAAAATAAATTATGATATCACACAATAATATTAAAACTCCCTCCCAAATAATGACATATGTCTTACAAAATGTAAAAATTACTACATAAATTCATTATAATCAAAATTTCAAATATCTATCCAAAAGGTAATCTCTTGTTCCAAACAAACAGCTGCTCCCTAAAATTAGATATACGCATATGTATATAAATATAACGTAATACTACTCAACATTTTAATTTATATAAATAAAACAAATGTATATTCTTAATATCATTAAGATATAGCAGTAAACAATGCTATTAATCTTGTTGAAACAGTTTAAAAAAACACTATATTAATAGATGCCATTCAAAACAAAACAATTGTAATCAAATCAATGATAATAAATACAGTTAAAGTATAATAAAATTTAGTTACAATTATTTCTTTTATTCAAACAACCATTACCCAATTTAAATTTATTTTTATTAATTTAAAACATTTAAATCGATTTTCCTATATAATTTTAAAAACTTCAATTTTTCATAAAATTTATTCACTTTTCTATAAAAATAGAATTTTCCAAGACAACAATTAGTTACATCATAACAGTTTCACCAATCCAGTTATAATATATCATAATCAAATTCATATTGATTAATACAAAACAAATACAATTACACTGAAAAATTTCATATTTTAATGATCTCTTTTAACACATTTAATCCATAAAAAAATAAATTCATAGATTTATTACTCAATAAACAGATATAAAAATTAATTTTCTAATTATATTTATATTTTAATATACAGTTACAGATTTTATTATTAATAAAAGATAAATTTTAAAAATACTCTGATATTTATTCACATCATCATGCATATCTTATACCGAAATATATCCAATAATATTACGACAATTATCCATTTGGTTATTAAATATTTAAATACATATCACGATCGACATGCTATTTCCTTAGCATGCATATTTATAAAATACAATAATAACCTAATTAATTTTTAAATAAAACATATCAAATCAACGCTTACAATACATAATTGCGTGCAGAAATTCTTTTCTAATATTTGTATCAGATTCAAATACACCCCCAAGCACAGTGGTAGTTGTAGTACTGCTAACATCATTAATACCCCTAGCTTTTACACAATAATGTACTGCATCAATAAATATTGCCACATTATTTGTATTAAGTAACGTTTGTAATGCTAAAAAAATTTGTTTTGTCAATCGTTCCTGTAACTGCGGTCTTTTAGAGAAAAATTGAACTATTCTGTTTATTTTGGATAAACCAATCATATTATTTTCTGGAATATAAGAAATAGTCACTGTACCATTAAAAACAATAAAATGATGTTCACAAGTACTAGTAATATTAATGCCTCGTACTGTAATCATTTCATTTATTTGCATTGTATTCGGAATAATTGCAATTTTAGGAAAATTTGAATAATCTAACCCAGAGAAAATTTCTTCTATATACATCTTAGCTATACGTTTAGGAGTATTTGACAAACTATCGTGTTCTAAATCAAGATTAAGAAGATGCACAACAGCTCTCATATGATTTTCAATGCGACGTTTACGTATTTGATGATTAATATTCAATTCAATTAATGGATTTTCTAATCCTCGAACTGATAAAGCGTCACGTACTAATAGAGCTTCTTGTGATAACATAGACATATAACTTTCTCTAAAAAATACATTCACACCAACCTTTTTATGTTACATATTCTAATTAGGTATAAACTTTTAAATAATTTAACTAAATCAAGTAGACATTGATTAATATTAAAGATATGTATTTTATTATCATACATCTACAACCAAGTATATTAATTCTTACATTACTATAAGCGTATACTTATACAATCATTTTTAATAAAATACTTGAATATTCACCAATACTTTATGTATTGTATTACACAAATACAATAATTTATTCAATAATATACAAAACAACATATTAAAATATGAAAAATAAAACTATACTTATTATTTTTTATTTAAACATATTTTGTATACTGCTTCTATGTTTCATTTAAAAATCATAAACATTTTGAGAAATAACATATTGAATCATATCTATCACGAGTATAGGGATCAAAAACCATAAAAAAATTTTTATGATTTTCGCATATCAATATACTTAAAATAAAATAAAATATGACAGACCGATACACAGTAAATAAACCTAATAAGATACGGATATTAAATTTTAAATTACTTATATTATTGCACAGATTAACTTGTTGAAATAGTCCACTCGAAAATTTTATTGCAACAATAAATACCAAATAATATTCATTCAATATCAATATAAACATTTAACTATATAAACAATTATTTATCTTGTATCATGTGGTAATAGAAATGACCCTTGCAATCTATAAATAATTATAAATTTTATTATCAATACAAATATTTAATTAGGTGTAATAATAATGTTAACAATCAAAGCTAGTGTACGTATTTATCACAAAAAAAGCGCAACAAGACGACTACGTAAACAAAACAAATGCCCAGCTATTATCTATAATAAGAATAATATACCAAGTGTATCCATTACATTGGATCAAAAGGATATGTTACATCCTACAGCTGCAACACAATTACACAAAAATAATGTTATTCTATTACTTATTGACGATCAACAACCTATTGCAGTTAAAATACAAGAACTACAATATCATCCTTTCAAGCCTAAGTTAATACATATTGATTTTACTTATGTTTAATGAGATAATTTATTTTATAGATCACACTGAATTTTGATTATAAAGATAAATTTTAATCTTTTAACGTATAATCACAATCTATCTTTCTCTATGTCATGAGAAAGACATGCAGTTTATATGAAACATGTTATATATAAGCATATATACATTGAGTCTTCAATAAAACTGAAGTTAATAACTAAATGACTTTTCAATTAGTAGTAATATATACTAATTGTAAAAATCAATAAAATACTAACACATGTAATTTTATATATGTAAATATATACATATATAAAATTTGTAGGATTGTAAACAAAAAATAACAATCATATTTGCACATTCATGGCATGCTTCTAAAGTTTTATATTTATAAAAATTAATATTTCTTCTACTATAATAACTAACTTTTGCATCATAAATCAAACACGGCATGTAGCGTAGCTTGGTAGCGCACCGTCATGGGGTGTCGGGGGTCAGAGGTTCAAATCCTCTCATGCCGAAGTACCATCATCTACATGATAAGAATAATGATTCTTATCATGTAGATCTAATGCTAATTCTAACAATTTCGTAATTAACGCTTGAAAATTTAATCCACTTGCTTCCCACAATTTAGGATACATACTATCGCAAGTAAATCCAGGTAATGTATTAACTTCATTGATAAAAACTTTGTTATTCAAATTTAAAAAAACATCCACCCGCGCCATTCCGGAGCAATTTAATACTTGAAATGCACGTAAAGCAACATGACGAATGTCATCACTTATGGTATCCTTAATTAAAGCAGGTATCATGGTTTGTACTGTATGTTTCATATATTTATTATCATAAGTATAAAAATCATCACCTGACAATATAACTTCACCACATACACTAATTTCTGGATTCTCATTACCCAATACCGCACACTCCAATTCTCTCCCAATAATAGCTGGTTCTATTAATATTTTAGAACTAAAAGAAAAAGCCTTCATTAGGGCTAAATTAAAATCTTTGCGTTGAGTAACTTTTGATACTCCTATCGATGATCCTTGATTTGATGGTTTCACAAACAAAGGTAAACCAAAGATAGAGACTAAATCATCAAAATCTATATTATGCTGATCCTGATCCAAAACAGTTTTAAATGGTACTACGGATAAACCCGCATCACGCAATAAACATTTAGATACCTCTTTATCCATCCCTATAGATGAACTCAAAACGTTAGACCCAACAAATGGCAAGTTCATCATACATAATAAACCTTGCAAAGCACCATCTTCTCCTAGTGATCCATGAATCACAGGAAAAATAACATCAAATTTCAATAAAAAATTTATATTTTTAGTACGCAATTCAAATTGATGAGGGCAGTTTTGTAATAGAATAGAAATTCTATCATTTTTATGATATGACAAATTATTAAAATTAACGTCTTTTAAATGCCAATATCCTTTTTTATCTATCCATAAAATCATCACTTCAAAACGAAATTTGTCAATAAATTGAGCAATACACATAGCTGATTTCAATGAAATATCGTGTTCTAAAGAACAGCCTCCACAAATAATACCAATACATAATTTAGACATATTACATCCTTTTATGTGATGTATTTAATACCAAAAAAGGCGAATTAAAATTATTTTAATTCGCCTTTTTTGGTATTAAATACTAACTTCTTATTTATACTGACCTGTTTTTAAAATGCATAAGCTACGCCCAATGCAATGATATTATCGGTACAAATCTGAGATGCACTGGAAAACCCATCCTTATTTAACAAATTGATTCTATAATCCATAGTAGTACAAATATTTTTATTAAAAACATAACTTGTTCCAACCGTGACGCATTTTTTTAAGAAATTGCTATAACCATCATTTTCCACATCACTAGCTTTTGAATGCAAATAAGATATAGAAGGACGTAATCCAAAATCAAATTGATATTGGGCTACTAATTCAACATTCTTGGCTTTATTAGCAAATCCATAAATATAATTTGAATTAACATTATCACAAAAACTACCAAATGGAGTCATATTATAAGTCTCCCCATAAGTAGCTGCTACATATATACCTTTCCCATCATATTTTATTCCCAAGGAATATGCTTCGACATTGTCATTACAACAAAGATTAGTATCTAAACCAGTTTGTTCAGCGATACGTTTGTTATTGGCATAAGCCACAGACGCAGAAAATCCATTATCCAAGGAATAAGACGCAGATACTCCGTATCCTTCTCCATTAGCTGTTTGAAAAGTACGACCTGTCGCTTTATTCGCATCGTTTTTTCCTTGATATTGTACAGCAAAATCCAATCCATTCACAAAACCAAAAAGATTTTTATTACGATATGTGAGCACGTTTGAACTACGACTAGATAAAAAATTATCTACAAGCGATATATCTCCTCCAAATCCTGGTATTACATCTGTCCAAGCTCCCACATCATATAATATTCCATAATTTCTTCCATAATCGATACTTCCAAAATCTCCAAATTTTATTCCTGCGTAGCCAAGCAACACCTTATCATTATTATTTACTCTGATTCCTTCAACATTCTTTAAAGAAATTTCATGTTCCCACATACCAAAACCAATAATTTGGTCATTAATATAGGTTGTACCAGAAAAACCATATCTTACAAACGAATTATCTCCATTTTTAGTATTATCTCTTGAGAAATAATGCCCCCCAACAAGGCTACCAAACATACTTAATATATTTCCGTCTTTATTGTAAATTTCAGAAGCCCCGGCAGTGCTCGCCATAACCATAGTCGCAACCAGGCTAGTAAAACACCGTAATTTCATATCAGTACCTCACCATATAGTAAGTAAAAACACTATTAACCAACTCATAAAACCTAATATTAAATGATATACATCACCTACTTCGCAATATTATATCAACTATTATCAACATGTTACATAAAACAAAATTCTCTAATTATTTAACTCATATCAAGAGTGATACACAAAGAGCATATTCTACACACAAAATAAAAAAGCTCCATTTTTTCTCTCTATCTATAACTATTTACTACTTAATTAATAACAACCTCTTATTTGATATAATCAAAATTTACCCAACAATTTCTATAAACAAATATCATATTACTTACGATCATAATATTCAACATGAATAACAAAATGCTAACGTTATAATATAACGCATATTTGTCAGATTGTTTTTACCGAAATCATTGATTCCTCAATTAACTATTGCATAAATCATAATAATCATTTTCACCATTATATTAGAAATAATTACTATACACCATATATACTAACATAATAAATATAAAAAAATACACAACTAAATAACACATAATGCAATATTAATTTAACGAACTTAAAACATCATATCTTTAATAATATTTTAATTATCAACACCAATTTTTAATAACACAAAATTCTCTTCAATACTAAATTAAATAAAACAATTTTAATTCTCTACTGATTCCACAACACACTGCAACCCAACTACATATTCATCACATGCGGTACGAATTAACATAACTCCTTGAGTATTACGCCTAATAATATTAACTTCAGAAACACGAGTTCGAACTAATCGACCTAAGTCAGTAATCATTACTATTTGATCAGATTGATTTACTTGAACGGCCCCAACGACATTGCCGTTTCGTTCGGTAACCTTAATAGAAATCACACCCTGAGTCGCACGAGATTTAATTGGATATTCTGATTGATTAGTACGTTTTCCAAAACCATTGCGAGTAACAGTAAGAATAGAACTCTTATCTTTTGGTATAATTAAAGATACTACACGATCACCTTGTAATAAATGAATACCTTTTACTCCAATCGCCGAGCGACCTACACTTCGCACCTGTGTTTCTTTAAATCGTACAACTTTTCCATAAGCAGTAAACAACATTACCTCATTGCTACCATCAGTTATATCAGCTCCAATCAACTCATCCCCATCATTAAGATTCAATGCAATAATACCAACATTACGGGGGCGACTAAATTCAACAAGTGGTGTTTTTTTTACAACTCCACTACTAGTCGCCATAAATACTTGATGTCCCGTTGTATAATTTTGAATTGGCAAAATAGCAGTAATTCGTTCATTCACATCCAATGGCAATAGATTAATAATTGGTTTACCTCGTGATCCACGACTAGCTTCAGGTAATCGATAGACTTTCATCCAATATATACGCCCATAATTAGAAAACAACAACACCGTATCGTGAGTATTAGCAATCAACAATCGTGTAATAAAATCTTCTTCCTTAATTCGCGTTGCTAACTTTCCTTTTCCTCCCCGTTTTTGAGCTTCATAATCTGTTAATGGTTGATATTTAACATAACCTTGATATGATAAAGTTACTACTACATCTTTTTGATTAATTAAATTTTCTACATTAATATTTTCAACATTATTACTAATTTCAGTACGACGGGGATCATTATACTCCTTTTGTATCTCCAATAATTCTTGACGGATTACCTGCATCAAGCATTTAGGATCTTTCAAAACAGAGATTAAATTTTCTATTTTTTCTAACAAACTGCTATATTCTTTTAATAATTTTTCATGCTCTAAAGTAGTAAGTTTATGTAATTTTAAGTCTAAAATAGCTTGAACTTGATTCTTGGTAAGATAATATTGGTTATCGTGAATAACATTCTTTACTTTCGACCCTTCAGATTGTATCAAGTTAACAGAATCTGTTCGTGTCATGTCAATCATATTTCCTATCTTCCATGAGGAAGATGTTAAACAAGAACTAGCTTCTACGGAACTATTAGAGTGACGAATAAGTTCAATAATTGCATCAATATTAAACAATGCAATTGCTAACCCCTCCAAAATATGAATACGACCCCGAGCTTTCTTTAATTCAAAATTAACACGACGTACAACTATTGCGCGACGATGAGACACAAAAGCAGATAAAATGTCTTTTAACGACATAATTTTAGGCTGCCCTTGATGCAAAGCTACCATATTAATACCGAATGAAGTTTGCAATGAAGTTAAAGAATATAAATTATTTAAAATTATTTCGCTAATAGCATCACGCTTAATTTCAATAACTATTCGCATACCATCTTTATCGGATTCATCACGCAGATTATATATTCCTTCGATGCGTTTTAACTTGACTAATTCCGTGATCTTTTCTAACAGTCGAGCCTTATTAACTTGATAAGGAATTTCATATATTACGATAGATTCACGGCCACTTTTAATATCAGTTTCAATTTCCGCACGAGCACGAATATAAATTTTACCTCGGCCGGTACTATATGCTTCTTGTAGACCACTGCTATCATTAATGATGGCAGCAGTAGGAAAATCTGGACCCGGAATATATTTCATTAATCCTGCAATAGTAATATCCTCATTATCTATAAACGCCAAACATCCATTAATTACTTCAGAAAGATTATGTGGAGGAATATTAGTAGCCATTCCTACGGCAATACCAGAAGAACCATTAACCAAAAGATTTGGAATTCTAGCAGGCAATATTCCTGGAATATTTTCAGTGCCATCATAATTAAGTTCATAATCAACAGTTTCCTTATCTAAATCTAACAATAATTCATTTGCTATTTTAGACATACGTACCTCAGTATAACGCATAGCCGCCGCTGAATCACCATCGACTGAACCAAAATTACCTTGTCCATCTACTAAAGCATAGCGCATTAAAAAAGGTTGTGCCATTCGCACTATAGTTTCATATACTGCAGTATCCCCATGAGGATGATATTTTCCAATGACGTCACCTACTACCCTAGCTGATTTTTTATAACTTCTGTTCCAACAATTACCAAGCACTTGCATGGCAAATAATATACGACGATGCACAGGTTTTAATCCATCTCGAACATCTGGCAATGCACGCCCAACAATTACTGACATAGCATAATCTAAATAAGAATGCGTTAATTCTTCTTCTATGTTAATTTGTGTGATTTCTTTAGCAAAATCATTCATGCACTTATGTCCTCTATTTATTTTTTTTAATGCGTATGTATATTAACAATTATTTAAATAATTTATGAAACTGTAATATAAACTGTTTTAGTGGTATTTAAATGATTCTATAAAGATAGACACATAAATCTATCATACTATAGATAAATCATGTTTATAACCATATTCTAATAAATTAATAGTTATAAATAACTTTATATACTAATATTCAAATTAATAACACTCTCATTCCCTTATTTTAAAGAGATCTTAACATATGAAAGACATAATTCTTGATGAACTTACAGATAATCAAAAGAACATGAATAAAAAAGAAATGGATAAATTTAAAACATCTAGATCGCAATGGTGGGGCCCTTTTAATTCATTTAAACCGTTGCATCATATTAATTTAACACGTTTTAATTATATTATCGATCAAAGTAATGGATTATTCGGTAAAAAAATATTAGATGTTGGATGCGGTGGAGGTATTTTGTCAGAAAGTATGGCTCAATCAGGCGCAGAAGTCGTTGGATTAGATATCAATGCTTCTGTTTTAGAAATTGCAAAATCACATGCCTTACATCAAGGTTTAAATATTCATTACATACACGAAACAATAGAAAACCACGCTGTAAACCATGCTAATCATTACGATATAGTAACCTGTATGGAAGTTTTAGAACATGTACCGTGTCCTTCATCAATCGTTCATGCTTGCTCTACTATGATTAAGATAAATGGATCAGTATTTTTTTCCACATTAAATCGCACATTTAAATCATGGCTGTTCGTTGTAATAGGAGGCGAATATATTTTTCGCATTATTCCAAAAGGTACGCATAATTTTAATAAATTTATTACCCCATCTGAACTACTAGAATGGATTGACTCTACTATTTTAGAAGAACAAAACATCACTGGATTATGCTATAATCCCTTCACGAATAAGTGCGTATTAATACGCAACGTTAATACAAACTATATCTTACATGCTAAACTAAAAAGTAATCGCTCTATATAATGGAAAAGCGATTTTTAAAAATTAATAAACAATAAATATTGTACTGTTGTAGGATAATTTTTAATGTGATCAATATAATACTAAAAAATAATCAAATTGTTCAATTATATTACAGTAATAATACATATCATTATTTTACGTAATTAAAATAAAAATAATCAGTACAACATGATCATATGTATTTCTAAACACAATCAGTTATAATTAATCTTCAAAATATTTATACTAAATAGGAGCAATGGAATATTCTCCACCTATACTACTATTTAATTAATTATTATTTTTAAAACATGAAAATTATGACGTCATTTATTAATTCATCTATTTATCACAAATCTAAGCCATAATTTGTTCACCATGAATTGCTGTGGCCTAATATTATTAGTATTTCATAACAGGTATACACTTATATGAACCAAACTCTACTAGTTACTAAACGAAACGGTCATCACGAACCTATTAATCTTGAAAAAATTCACCGAGTTATTAATTGGGCCGCCACAGGCTTAAGGCACGTCTCTGTTTCACAAGTAGAATTACGTTCTCACATACAATTTTATAACGGCATAAAAACTTCTGATATTCAAGAGACAATCATAAAATCAGCAGCAGACTTGATCTCTGAAGAAGAACCAGACTATCAATATTTAGCGGCACGTTTAGCAGTATTTCATTTGCGTAAAAAAGCTTACGGTCAATTTGAACCGCCAAAACTATATAATCATGTGTTACGATTAATAAAAATTGGTAAATACGATCAACATTTGCTAGATGATTACAATGAGGCAGAGTTTAACCAAATGGATACATTTATTGATCATTGGAGAGATATGAATTTTTCGTATGCTGCTGTAAAACAATTAGAAGGTAAATACTTAGTACAAAACAGAATAACCGGAGAAATTTATGAAAGCGCTCAGTTTTTATATATATTAACTGCAGCCTGTTTATTTTCTAAATATCCAAAAAAAACTCGAATGCATTACATTCAACAATTTTACAATGCAATATCGACTTTTAAAATTTCCTTAGCGACACCTATTATGTCTGGAGTTCGTACACCAACACGTCAATTTAGTTCCTGTGTGTTAATAGAATGTGATGATAGTCTTGATTCTATCAATGCAACATCTAGTGCTATTGTCAAATATGTTGCACAACGTGCTGGAATAGGTATTAACGGTGGACGCATTAGAGCATTAGGCAGTCCAATACGTAACGGAGAAGCATTCCACACCGGGTGTATCCCATTTTATAAACATTTCCAAACAGCAGTCAAATCATGCTCTCAGGGCGGTGTGCGTGGAGGAGCTGCTACATTATTTTATCCTATTTGGCATTTAGAAATAGAAAACTTACTTGTTTTAAAAAATAATCGCGGCATAGATTCCAACCGAATACGTCATTTAGACTATGGTGTACAAATCAATAAACTAATGTATCAACGTCTTATTGAAGGAAAATGTATTACATTATTTAGCCCATCTGATGTTCCAGGGTTGTATGAATCTTTTTTTGATAATCAAAATAAATTCGAACAGTTATATTACGCATATGAAAATATGCAGAATATTAGACATCGAAAAGTTAAAGCAATAGATTTATTTTCTTTAATGATGCAAGAACGAGCTTCTACTGGAAGAATCTATATTCAACATACCGATCACTGTAATACTCATAGTGCTTTTGATAGTATTGTTGCTCCAGTTCGTCAATCCAATTTATGCTTGGAGATAACGTTACCAACAAAACCTTTAAATAATATTAATGACCATAACGGTGAAATTGCTTTATGTACACTATCTGCTTTCAATCTTGGTAATATTGAAAATCTTGACGACTTATCTGAACTTTCTAATTTAATAGTACGTGCTCTTGACGCTCTATTAGACTATCAACATTATCCCATTCCTGCTGCACAACGCAGTGCTGTAAAAAGACGTTCTTTAGGAATTGGAGTCATTAATTATGCCTATTATCTTGCTAAAAATGGAGTCCGCTATTCAGATGGTAGTGCTAATAAATTAACACATCGTACTTTCGAAGCTATTCAATATTATTTATTAAGAGCTTCTAACAATTTAGCTAAAGAAAAAGGATCTTGCGAATGGTTCACTGATACTTCATATTCAAAAGGCATCTTACCTATTGATACGTATAAAACAAATCTTAATTCACTTATTAATGAACCATTACATTATAACTGGGAAGATTTACGCTCTAATATTAAAAAATATGGATTACGAAATTCTACATTATCCGCATTAATGCCATCAGAAACTTCATCACAAATTTCTAATGCCACTAATGGCATAGAACCTCCCAGAGGTTATATTAGCATCAAAGCTTCAAAAGACGGAATTTTGCGTCAAGTAGTACCTGAACTTATTAAACTAAAATCTTCTTATGAGTTATTATGGAAAATACCAGATAATCGAGGATATCTTCAATTAGTAGGAATTATGCAAAAATTCGTTGATCAATCCATTTCAACTAACACTAATTATGATCCCTCCCGATTTCCAGAATGCAAAGTACCTATGAAACAGCTACTTTCAGATTTATTGTATGCTTATAGACTTGGTATTAAAACGTTATACTATCATAATACCCGTGATGGAGCTCAAGATGTACAAAAAATACTACCAAATAATCAATCAAACATCTGTACAAGTGATGCTTGTACGATTTAACAATATAACTAACTACTATTACATTTATAACACAACATCCATATATTCATGTTTACTTTTAATAAAGGGATAAAAATGATTTACACAACCTTTTCTCAAAACAAAAACAATCAACTGCTTGAACCAATGTTTTTAGGACAACCAGTAAATATCGCTCGATTTGATCAGCAAAAACATTCCATTTTTGAAAAATTAATTGAAAAACAACTTTCATTTTTTTGGCGCCCAGAAGAAATAGATATTTCTAAAGACCGTATAGATTTTCAATCATTACCAGACCATGAAAAACACATTTTTATTAGCAATTTAAAATACCAAACCTTGTTAGATTCTATTCAGGGACGCAGTCCCAATATAGCATTACTACCATTAATTTCTATACCAGAACTGGAAACTTGGGTAGAGACTTGGTCATTTTTTGAAACCATCCATTCCCGTTCCTATACCCATATTATTCGTAATATTGTCAGTCATCCATCTGTAATATTTGATGATATTATTAGCAACAAAGAAATTGTAAAACGTGCTAAAGATATTTCAATGTACTATGATAATTTGATTGAATTAACTAGTTATTATCATATCTTAGGCCCCGGTATTCATAAAATCAATAATAACACTGTCACAGTAAACTTACATGAACTGAAAAAGAAATTATATTTATGTTTAATTAGTGTTAACGTACTAGAAGCTATTCGTTTCTATGTAAGCTTTGCCTGTTCTTTTGCATTTGCTGAACGAAAAATAATGGAAGGTAATGCAAAAATTATTCGACTTATAGCACGTGACGAAGCTTTACACTTAAACGCTACTCAACATATGCTTAACTTGATGCGCTCGGGATCAGATGATCCAGAAATGGCTGATATCAGTACAGCATGCCAAAAAGAAAGTTATGCATTGTTTTTAATGGCGGCAGAACAAGAAAAAAATTGGGCTAACTATTTATTTAAAGATGGTTCTATGATAGGTTTAAACAAAGATATACTTTGCCAATACATTGAATATATTACCAACATACGTATGCAAGCAATCGGGTTAGGAACACCCTTCAACTCTAGATCTAACGTGATACCTTGGATCAATTCTTGGTTATCATCAGATAATGTCCAAGTGGCACCACAAGAAGTAGAATCTAGTTCTTATTTGGTAGGTCAAATAGATCCAAATATTGACGAAAATGAATTTAATGACTTTCAATTGTAAAATATTTCTTTTTCAAAAAGAACATTTTAATGTACAATTTTCTCATAACAGCAAAGTATATCGTTCTTTATTAGAAGCATTGGAAATACATCATATACCATCACTAAATTACCAATGTCGATCAGGTTACTGTGGCAGCTGCCGTGCCTTATTAATAAAAGGAAAAGTACAATATCATACAGAACCTTTAGGTTATATTCGTCCCGATGAAATTCTAATTTGCTGCTGTGTACCTACAGAACATATTATATTAAAATTACTGTAACACACTGAAAATTATAAAACATTCAAATTAATGAACACACAAACTGGATTTGTTATTAGATACTGTACAACATAAAATCTTTCTAGTTACTACGCATTTTCATTATCAATATAATTCAAGAATATTGCCGTTTAGGCGCATGAAATCCATCAAATAAATCACAGGATTTGGATATAATCCTAAAAATAATATAAAAAAAGATACTATAATCACTATTATCCCATCAGGAGTAACACTCCAACTAAATAAAGAACAAGAGTTAATATTCAAACGATTTATAGGATTACGATATAAATTTATTATAATTCTTAAATAATAAAATATACTAATAACATTACTCATTGCTATACAAATAGTAAACCACCATAATTTACTATTTATTCCTAAAACAAACAAATAAAATTTCCCAATGAAACCTAATGTCATAGGTATACCCGCTAAAGATAATATAATAATCGTAAATAATACCGATAACACTGGATTTTTCCAAAAAAGACCACGATATACAAATAAAGAATCTATATTTGCGTTCTCTTTAGAATAAAAAAACGACATTATACTGATAACACCAAATGCACCAATACTAGTCAATACATAACTGATGAGATAAATACCGATCATTTCTAAAGCAATGGGATTCGCCTGTGATACTGCAATTACACCAATGAAAATATAACCTGTATGCGCAATTGAAGAATAGGCTAAAACCCGCTTAATATTATCTTGTTTAATAGCCATTAAATTACCAAACAATGTTGAGCAACATGCAATACTTGATAAAAATATACAAAATATCTGATTATATTGATCAGGAAATACCATAATCAATCGTGTCAATACAGCTATCATAGCTATTTTACTGCTAGTAGTTAGATACAATGATATTGAAGACGGCGCTCCTTGATATACATCAGGAGTCCACAAATGAAAAGGCACTAATGATAATTTAAACCCAAATCCAACCATCATCATACCTAATCCTATACTTGATATAAGTACAGGTTGATTCGATGTAATAATATGCAAACGCAACAATTGACTAATACTAGTAAAAGATAAAAAACCAGTTGCAGCATATATCAATGCTATACCAAATAATATAAATGATGAAGATACCCCAGATAATATAATATATTTAATACTTGCTTCTAAAGAAAATTTTTTAAAAAAAGAATAACCTATTAAACCAAATAACGGCAATGAGATCAGTTCTATTCCTAAAAATAATATTATCAAATGATTCGTAATTGTGAGTAGAATACCGCCAATACTAGAAATAAGTAATAATAAATAAAACTCATCACGATGATTACTTGGATAATTTAATAACCATTTATACGCCAATACGGCACTGGACAAACTAGAAACTAATACCAATATTGTATATAGTATAGAATAATTATCAACACATATCAATTGTAAAACATTTCGCACTCTTTGATCCCATACTAATCCAATCGATATCATCGATATACTAAATCCTAAAATTGTCAACACAGTATGTAAAAATAAATTGCGACGATATGCAATAGAAAGCATAATAATAACTGTTGTCGTTCCAATAATCAAAACAGGTAGCAATAAAATTATTTGTGTCCAATTTATTAACATAATAAATTAAGTCCCTATTATTGTTATAGTGTGTAATCACATTGAACAATTGTGTTCTTGTAACCAAACATAAAGATTATGCATTGTCATATATGAAGTATTCAAAATATATTGCGGGAAAAAACCAATTAAAAATATACATAATAATATTATTATAATAATGTTCTTTTCCCGTAGTGTCATATTTTGTAACAATCCCCCCTTATTGACAACACTACTAATCGATATTGGACCATAATATATACGCTGCATTAAAATAAGAGAATAAATTGACGACAATATTATTCCAAAAGAAGCTATTATTGTAGTTATAGGTGCTGCTCTAAAATTACCAAACAAAATGGTAATTTCTCCTATAAAATTTCCAGTACCAGGTAAACCAAGTGTTGCTGCTGCTAAACATAAAGAAAAAGCAGGCATTAAATGCATGCGACTCCATAACCCTCCCATCAAACGCATATCTCGGGTATGTGTTCGTTCATATAATTGACCACAAAGTATAAACATTCCAGAAACAGATAGACTATGAGAAATCATTTGTATAACAGCGCCCTGATATGATAATTGAGCACCACTATAAATTGCAATCAATACAAATCCCATATGAGATATACTGGTATATGCAATTAAACGTTTACAGTCAGTTTGTGCAAACGCCATAAAAGCTCCATAAAAAATATTCAGTAACCCCAAACACATAGCAATTGGAGCAAAAGATTTTGAAGCACAAGGAAATAACGGTAAAACAAATCGGAAAAATCCATAAGCTGCTGTTTTTATTAAAATTCCTGCTAAATCGACTGAACCAGCAGTAGGAGCTTGACCATGAACATCAGGCAACCAAACATGAAACGGAACAATTGGCATTTTTACTGCAAAAGCAAAAAAAAACCCTAACATAATCAAATATTCCATATGTACTGGAATCAATATATTCAATAGATCTTGATAATTAAATGACCACACGCCATGTATATCATGGTTTATGGAAACAAGAGTAATAATAGAAAGTAACATAAATAATCCGCTAAATTGAGTATAAACAACAAATTTAATAGCAGTATTAATACGATCACTTTTGTTAACCTCTTGATGCCCCCATAAAGATATCAAAAAATACATTGGAATCAGCATTATTTCCCAGAAAAAAAAGAATAAAAACATATCAATCGACAAAAAAACACCAATAACCCCACCTAAAATCCACAATAAATTAAGATAAAAAAGACCTTGATAACGCTGAATCTCACACCAAGAACATAACACCGCCATACACCCTAACAATCCAGTTAATGTCACCATTAACAAAGAAAATCCATCCAATGCTAAGTGGACGCTAATTCCAAATCTTGGAACCCAAGGATATATATATTCTAATTGCCATCGAGCAAGCATATGTTCTGTTGGTGGATACACATTTAATAAATCATGGCACTTATACTTCCACAAAAAAACAATAGTAATAAGTGTTATGCTCATTCCAGATAAAGCAACCCAACGCGGCACCCAATCTCCAATACGCTCTGACTGCCAACATAACAACCCAAAAATAAGAGGAATAAGTATTAAAATAACTAATAACATACTACTTTTTATTTTTCCCACTTAACATATATACATTAAATATTTATATTTTCTCATGTTATAAATCAATAATGTCACATTGATTTATATACGATCATTAGTTAGTATCATAATTAATATTATAGCTGCCCCTATATTGATCGATACTATGTACCAATTAAGTTTACCATTTTCACTACATATCAAACCATTCCTAAGCCAACAGAATAATGATACGATAACATTCACGATTACATCAACTGGATCAGAATGAGATAATTTTTTTGTTATAAATAAATATGGTTTTACAAATATCAATTTATAAAACCAGTCAAATCCCCAACCATAGTAACATAGTAATACTATATATCGTTCTATTACTTCTGTTAAACGAGGTTTAATAATCTGTTTTGTGGCCCTACACACAGAATCCATCCAAAAAAATAATGCCATCCAAATACCAAAAATCACCAAAAATCCTAATATTATTTCAAAGTATATTTTACTATGATTGCACACCTCGCCAACGTTAACAACTATAGTATTTGTTAACAACGGTAATTTTATCCACCCACCAATAAACGTTGATAACAATAATAATAAAATTAAGGATAAATTTTGAATGATATTATTACATACACTCGGATCTATTTTTTTTTCACCATGAAACACAATAAAAATCATTCTGAACGTATAAATAGGCGTTAAAAACACTCCTATTAGTCCAGAGAATAGAAAAAAATAATCATGATTAGCCAATGTTTTTAACATAATCATTTCTTTTGAATAGACTCCAGCAGTAACTATAGGTACTCCAGATAAGGATGCCCCGCCTATTAAAAAACAAACGTAAATCAAAGGTACAAATTTATATAATCCTCCCATTTTAAAAATATTTTGTTCATTTCTGCAAGCATAAGTTAATGATCCCGCAGATAAAAACAATAATGCTTTAAAAAAAGAATGTGTTACTAAATGAAATATAGCTGCATCCCAATGTCGCCCTCCAAGCGCTAAAAACATATATCCTATTTGGCTTATAGTAGAATACGCTAAAATTTTTTTAATATTACTTTGAAATAATGCTGAACAACTAAATAAAACTACAGTTAATGAACCGATAACACCAGTCAAGTACAAAATATTTGGAGTCATCAAAAAAAATTTATTCATACGAATTATTAAATACACACCAGAAGTAACCATGGTAGCCGCATGAATCAGAGCTGAAACTGGAGATGGACCAACCATAGCGCTAATTAACCAATTTTGTAAAGGTAACTGAGCTGATTTACCTATTGCTCCAATAAGTAACATAAAAGATATCAATGTAACATTATTATTATTAAAAAAATAAGACGATGAATATTTTAGTTCTAATGTTAGTAATTTATTAAAACTCAAAGTATGATATTGATCATAAATCATGAATAATGCACATATTAAACATATGTCTCCAAAACGAGTCATAATCAATGATTTTAATGCTGCTATTCCATTTCTAGCATCAGAATAATAAAATCCAATTAATAAATAACTACACAAACCTACGCCTTCCCATCCAACATACATCAATAATAAATTATCTGAAAGGACCAACAACACCATATTTGCCATAAATAAATTAGTATAAGCAAAAAAACGAGAATATCCTTCACATCCACTCATATACCAAGCGGCATATAAATGGATGATAAATCCAACTCCAATAACTACTGATAACATAATCAGAGACAACCCATCCAATCTCAGTGCTACAGTAATAGATAAAGCATTAATAGTAAACCAATTCCAAAGTTCCTGCACAAAAACGAAAGTGACATCATGATCAAAATTACAATAAAAATCAAATATGATACATATAGCAACAAGCACTGATATACCTACCGTGCCTACTCCTATTAAAGAAGAAGTATGTTCTGACCATTTTCCTTGAGAAATAGCTAAAGTAATAAATCCTAATAATGGAAAGAGTATAGTTAAAAAAAGCAAATTCATCCACGCATCTCACTAATATTATCAATATGCAATGTATGATAACGACGATATAACTGAAGTAATAATGCTAAAGAAACTGCAGATTCAGAAGCAGATAAAGTAATGACTAAAATATACATAACTTGACCATCTGATTGCCCCAAACAAGATCCTACCATTACAAACGCCGAAGCAGCAGCATTAATCATAATTTCTAGCCCTAATAATATAAACAATAAATCACGTCTTATTATTATACCTATTAAGCCTAATATAAATAAAATTACAGATAAACCAAAAGCATTCGATAAAGGAATCATATTGTATATTCTTGTGATTAAATAGAATCAATGCAATCATCAGATAATTGATGTTTTTGAGATAAATGAAACACAGAAATCAACGAACTTAATAATAAAAATGATGCTAATTCCACCATTAATATATATGGACCAAATAATGCGACACCGACCTGTTTTGAGTCTACTACTGATTTGTTTATATTTATCAAATCATCTTGTAGACCAAAGGATATATACAATAAAATTAAAAACAAAATACCTATCAACAAAACAGAACCACAACATAATATGGGGTTGAAAAATCTACTTTTTTTCTGCATACCAAATATAGTAGTTTTCATATTTAACATCATTATCGCAAATACGAATAAAATCATAATAGCTCCGGCATAAACAATAACTTCCACGAAAGCAGCAAACGATGCTCCTAAAGAAAAAAAATTGCACGATATAGATAAAAACGAAACTATTAAATATAATAAAGCATGCATTGGATGGTAATGTAATATTACACATACCGTAGATAATATCGCCGTAATTCCGGACATATAAAATAAAGTCGTCATACCACACCTCCATCGACTGTCACTTTAAAATCAAGGTAATATGTTTTTAACATTTATGGGCTTTGATTCTTTTACGGCATCCCCCTTTTTTTTATCTAATATTTCTTTACCAGAAAATTGATAAAAATCATACTCTAAATATTTACCAGGACCCGATATTAACAAATCAGACTTTTCATACACCAAATCATGTCTTTTAAAATCACTCATTTCAAAATCTGGCGTCAATTGAATGGCTGCTGTGGGACATGCCTCTTCACACATACCACAAAAAATACATCTTGAAAAATTTATTCTAAAAAATTCTGGATACCACCGACCACTTTCAGATTCACTTTTTTTTAAA
Source organism: Blochmannia endosymbiont of Camponotus sp. C-003 (assembly GCF_023585685.1). Lineage (NCBI taxonomy): Bacteria > Pseudomonadati > Pseudomonadota > Gammaproteobacteria > Enterobacterales > Enterobacteriaceae > Candidatus Blochmanniella > Blochmannia endosymbiont of Camponotus sp. C-003. The sequence continues at coordinate 44,168 of NZ_CP097764.1, read as the reverse complement.
GAAATACACCCTACTGGACAAGCTACAGCACATAAATTACAAGCTACACAACGTTCTTGACCTGAAGAATCCCGAGTTAATACAATTCGGCCACGATACCTAGGTGAAGGGATATACGGAACATCAGGATACATTTGAGTTTCTCGTTTACTAAATGCTCGTATTCCTATCATCCAAATACTGCGTAATATCGAACCAATGTCTATAAAAATCTTTTTTAAATTCATCATAATATATTTAATTAACCTATCTTAAAAATTATAATAAAATAACAACAGCAGTACTTAATAAATTAAACAACGTCAACGGTAAAAAAATCTTCCAACCTATCAACATAACTTGATCGTAACGTGGACGAGGTAACGCTGCTCGTATCAATATAAATAAAATCAACAATAAAAAAGTTTTAGTAATAAACCAAATAATAGGAGGCAACCAAGGCCCTTGCCATCCACCAAAAAACAATGTTACGATAAACGAAGAAACGACGATCATGCTAATATATTCAGAAATAAAAAATAAACTAAATTTAATACCAGAATATTCAATATGATAACCATCTGCCAATTCTTGTTCTGATTCTGGTTGATCAAATGGATGTCTATGACACAAAGCCATTCCCGCTAAAAAAAAGGTAATAAATCCCACAAATTGAGGAATTACATTCCATAAATATAGTTGATCTTCTACTATATTTTTTAGATTAAACGATCCAGATTTAGCAACGACACCCATTGTAGATAATCCCAAAAACACTTCATAACTAAGAGTTTGAGCTGCAGCACGAACAGCTCCAATCAAAGCATATTTGTTGTTGCTTGCCCACCCTGCAAGCAACACCGAATAAACCATTAACCCTGCTATCATAAGAAAAAATAATACACCAATATTACAATCCCATATTACCCATGTGGGAGTAAAAGGAATAATCAATACACTCATTAATGATGAAACAAAAGCTATCACTGGAGCTAAAACAAATACGATACGATCAGAAAATGGAGGGATCCAGTCCTCTTTAAACATGACTTTAATTAAATCAGCCCATAATTGTAATAAACCATTCCAACCTACTCTATTAGGACCATAACGACTTTGAAATAACGCTAATAATCTACGTTCTAAAAAGCTCATGTATGCACCACAAGCAACTACGATTAACAAAATAATTACCGCATGAAAAATAGAAGAAAAACAATGTTTTATAACAACTTCTGACGAACTAAACATCACAATAATACTCCTTGAACATCTTGCGCATACATACCAGATAAAAATAAAGGAATATTTGGAAAACCCAAAGGTAATCCAATATGGCCTATAGGTAAATGAATACTAAATTTAATCGGTAAACATAAAATTCGATCAGCACAGGTAAATTTAAGCAACATATTCTTCTTTATTTTTAATTCTAACGCATCTGATTGATTGAGCATTACATAAGGATGTGGCATGCAAGCTTGAATATGCTTAGATCGCTGAGAAGTTTCTTCGCTACCCAACAGATGCCAATAAGGCGCTATCAACCACCGATCAACATTTTTCATAATTTTAAAATACTGAGGAATCATATCAAACCAATTCCATGTAGCATCCTGTTCAGTGCTCAATACACGTGTCCCAGGATTACCAGAATGTAAATGCCCCCCTACTTTATCTTGAAATTTATTCCATGCTTGCGGAGAATTCCATCCCGGAGCCCATGCAAACGCTACTTGTTTATGAGAAGATTGAACGTTATGATTACCTTCCATAGAAAAAGAAAACATCGTATCAGCATCTTGCGATATATAAGGTTCATGTACGTCAACGTTCGCATATATCGCTGTACGTCCACTATAACGATGCGGTGCACGAGCTAATTTTTGACCATATATACGAAATGATGCATCCGGAGATGCCTGTTTAATTCTAACTAACTTTGGAAAATAATAAATAATAGCATCTATAACATGATCAATGTTCAAAGTGTTTTTTCTAAAATAATTTATATAATAATCATGTATTAAATATAACCATCTCCAACTTTCTAAAATAACTGTATTTTTTTCATAATTTTGCGGCTTATATAAACGAAAAAATCTCTGTGCGCGCCCTTCATAATTAATCACAGTACCATCGCTTTCAACAAAATTAGCAGCGGGTAAAACTAAATTTGCTTTCTCTTGAACCAAATTATATTGATGATCTAACACAATTAAATAATTAACCTTATTTAAAGCAACATCAACTTGATTTGCCTGTGCATGACGATACAAATCGCTTTCTAATACGATCAAACCAACGGATGAAGTCTTAGGAGTATTACAAATATCCGCAATAGCAGCCTCTAAACTTTTTTTTCCTAACATTACTAAACCTATACTATTTACTTCACCTACAATAAAAGTAATTCCAACTTCACTCCCACGATTTTTTAAAGCACGAGCAATATTTGCTGCTGAAGCAATCAATTCCTTACTACCTGCATTACTGCCTGAAATAATTAGCGGCTTATGCGCTTCCATTAATTTTTTTACAACTATATCTAATTTATCATTTAGTTTAGAATCAAAATCTTTCACCTCAGGAGCTGTATGATCCAATGCATGCGCAATAGCAAAACCAAAACGTGCTTGATTTTGTACTGAATCATAATATGTTAATGTAGCAACATCGTCTAATTTAGTTTTATCGATCCCAGTTATTAATATATTATTTGTAATACCTTGAGAACTATTTATAACAGCCGCAGATTGCCAATCAAAAATTCCTTGAGCTTCTGCATTTTCACGGAATTTCCCTTTAGCAGCCTGCCGTATCGACAACGCCACTCGTGCTCCAGTTTGCGTTAGATCCTCTCCTAATATCAATATTGTATCATAACTTTCTACTTCACGTAATGACGGAACATAAATGCCACTATTACATAGTATTTCAATTATTAATAACAATCGCTCTTGTTCAAAATTATTTATCCCATTATAAAAATTATCTGGCCCTACTAATTTTAGTAAAGCAAAATTACTTTCCATACTGGCGCGAGAAGATCCAATTCCAATTATCCGATTACAATTATATCTTAATCTATCAGCAGCCTCTTGTATCGCTTGTCTTTCATTCAACATCACCCAACCATCTCCATCTCCTTGCTTATTCGAGGGGATTTTAGGTCTACCATTAATATTGACATAATCACATCCAAATCGACCACGATCACACAAAAAATAACTATTAATATTACCATTATAACGATTTTCAACGCGACACAACTTCCCGTAACGCTCACCTACAATAATATTACATCCAATACTACATTGTTGACAAATACTCGGCGCAAAAATCATATCCCATTTACGGGTATAATTCTTTGATTGTGTCTTATCAGTAAACACTCCAGTAGGACATATCTCTATTAAATTTCCAGAAAACTCACTTTGTAACATACCATCTTGCACTCGTCCAAAATAAATGTTATCATGTACTCCGAATACCCCTAAATCATCGCCACCAGCATAATCATTATAATATCGCACGCAACGATAACAAGTAATACATCTATTCATTTCATGTCCAATAAACGGGCCTAAATATTGATTATAATGTGTACGCTTATTGAACCTATAACGACGATAATTGTGTCCAACCATTGCTGTCATATCTTGAAGATGACAACTACCTCCTTCTTCACATATCGGACAATCATGAGGATGATTTATCATTAACAATTCTAATATATCTTTTCTAAATTCTTCTACCTCATGATCAAAAATAGTAATAAAACTACCATCTGATACCGGTGTCATGCAAGACATCACTAAATGACCTTTCGTATCTTTTATTTGTCCTTCAAAATGTTGTTTCACTGCACATTGCCTACAAGCTCCGACACTACCTAAAGCAGGATGCCAACAAAAATAAGGAATGTCGAACCCAAGAGACAGACACGTTTCTAGTATATTTTTTGAGTCTTCCACTGTATACTGTTTTCCTTCTATATAAATAGAAATCATCATTTTTATATACCAATTTTATTATATGCCTGCATAAAATATAAAAATTATCAATGTACATAACATGTACATGTTGATATATCAACAATTACAACTATTTATACAAATTTAATCAATTTGCACACAATTAATACGATTCCTTTCCTGTTGATAAAATTTATAAATACCTAATTCAAATTCATTTCTAAAATATTTTAAAGCACTTTTCAAAGGTTCCATAGCTCCTGGAGCATGAGCACAAAAAGTTCTCCCTGGCCCGAGTATACAGCACAATTTCTCTAATAGTTCTATGTCTCCAGGCTTGGCATCTTTATTTTCTAAAGAAATCAATAATTTCACTATCCACGGTAAACCCTCTCTACAAGGAGTACACCAACCACAAGATTCTCGAGAAAAAAACTCTTCTAAATTACGCACTAAAGACACCATATTTATAGTACTATCTATTGCTATTGCCATACCGGTTCCAAATCTACTACCAGCAATAGCTATATTCTCAAAATCCATAGGTATGTCTAAATGATCTTGAGTTAAAAAATCTGTACTTACACCCCCAGGTTGCCATGCTTTTAAAGAAAAACCAGGACACATCCCCTGGGAATAATCTTCTAAAATTTCTCTAGCAGTCGTACCAAAAGGCAGCTCCCAAACCCCTGGATTTTTTACTCTACCAGAAAATCCCATTAGTTTTGTACCTGAATCATTGCTTTTTTTAGAAGAAATGTTTCTATACCACGCGATCCCATTTTCAATAATACCTGGAACATTACATAATGTTTCAACATTATTAACACATGTAGGTTTCCCCCACAATCCTACATGACTTGGAAAAGGTGGTTTAGCACGTGGTACTGCTCGACGACCTTCTAAAGCATTAATCAACGCCGTTTCTTCTCCACAAATATACCTTCCAGCTCCTGTATGTAAGAATAACTCAAAATTAAACTCACTGTTCAAAACATTTTTACCAATCAATCCAATCGATTTCATCTCAGCAATAGCACGAGTTAAATATTCAGCTACGATTGTATATTCATATCTCAAAAAAATATACGCTCGCGATGCTCTTACAGCATAACTTGCAATTAATATACCTTCTAATAATAAATGAGGCAAACGTTCCATCAAAAATCGATCTTTATAAGTTCCTGGTTCCATTTCATCCGCATTACAAACTAAATAACGAGAACAACTTGACTTATTTTGAGACATCATGGACCATTTTATTCCGGTAACAAACCCCCCTCCACCACGACCTCTTAATCCTGAATTCTTCACTAACTCAATAATCTCTTCTGGAGACATGCAAGTAATAGCTTTATACGCAGCTTGATACCCATTTTTAGATTTATATTCATGCACCCATACTGGTTGTTTATCGTCACGTATTCTCCAAGTAAGTGGATTATTTTCTGATCTAGTATCGTAAATCTTTTTCATCGATACTTTCCTAACAACTTTTTAATTGTTTCTGGAGCTATACAAGAATAAATATCTTTGTTTATCATGATGACTGGAGCTCTATCACAAACACCTAAACAACAAGTAGGTAATAAGGTAAAGCGATTATCTACAGTTGTACTACCCACTGTAACATTTAATAAATATATTAAAGTATTTCTAATTTTTTCACACCCAATCAAATAACATACTACACTATCACAATACCTAATGATATGACGACCCACCGGCTGACGAAAAATTTGACTATAAAATGTAGCGACACCTTCTAAATCGGCAGCAGAAATACGTAATATTTTAGCAATCAATATAATTGCTTCATCTGGTACCCATCCATGATTTTTTTGAATAATTTTTAAAGCTTCAACAGAAGCGGCACGTGTATCTTCATAATGTGTACATTCTTCTTGAATAGCATCACATTCTTCTTGACTTAATTGAAACACATCATGATTGTCCAAATCAGTAAACGACATATTATTAATTTCAATATTGCTCATATTTCTCCGTTTCTTAACGATCTACATCAGACATAACAAAGTCAATACTACCCAAATAAACAATCAAATCGGATATTAAACTACCGCGAATAACATGTGGAATCTGTTGTAAATGAGGAAAACTAGGAGTACGAATACGAGTACGATAACTCATAGTATTCCCATCACTAATTAAATAATAACTATTAATACCTTTTGTGGCTTCAATCATCTGAAAGGATTCATTAGCTGGGATAACAGGACCCCATGATACTTGAAGAAAATGCGTAATAAGAGTCTCTATATGTTGTAGAGCATATTCTTTCATAGGAGGAGTAGATAAAGGGTGATCTGATTTAAATGGACCCACTGGCATGTTTTTCAAACATTGTTCCAAAATACGTATACTTTGATATATTTCTTCTACTTTCAACATTACTCGACTGTAAGAGTCACTAATACCATTTCCTATTGGCACATCGAAATCAAAATTCTCATATCCAGAATAAGGACGTGACTTACGTATGTCAAACTCAACACCAGTAGCACGTAATCCGGCTCCAGTTACCCCCCAATCTAATGCGTCCTTAGCATTATATGCGCCAATACCGCACGCTCGTTTTTTTAATATACCGTTTTCTAACGCTGACTTAACATAAAAAGAAACACGACTTGGAATCCAATCCAGACATTTTCTTAATAAACACTCCCAACCTCTAGGTAAATCGTGAGCGACCCCTCCAATACGAAACCATGCCGGATGCATACGTGATCCGGTAATTGCTTCAATAACATCATAAATCTTTTGTCTATCAGTAAACGCTAAAAAAACTGGAGACATAGCACCTACATCTTGTAAATAAGTACTGATATATAACAAATGGCTATTAATTCTAAATAATTCAGACAGCATAACACGGATCACTTTTACCCTATCCGGCACTGTGATTCCAGCAAGTTTTTCGACAGCTAATATATAAGGCATTTCGTTGACGCAACCCCCTAAATACTCAATGCGATCAGTATAAGGAATGTAACTGTGCCAAGTTTGTCGTTCCCCCATTTTTTCGGCACCGCGATGATGGTAACCAATATCTGGAACACAATCTATAATTTCTTCCCCATTTAATTGCAAAATAATACGAAATACTCCATGCACTGAAGGATGATTAGGTCCTAAATTAAGAAACATAAAATTTTCACGCTTACTATGTTTATGCATGCCCCATTCTTCGGGATTAAATAATAATCCTTCCATTGCTAAATCCTCTTTTTGTTTTGTAAGAGTAAAAGGATTAAACTCTGTAGCACGAGCTGGATATTCTTTTCGTAACGGATATCCATCCCAGTTTTTTGGCATAATTATACGCGTTAAATTAGGATGCTGATCAAAATGAATTCCGAACATTTCCCACGTTTCCCGTTCATACCAATTCGCATTTGTAAATAAAGACACTATTGTGTGTACGTGCAACGACTCCTCCATCAAAGGAACTTTTATTATTATATCATCATTACGTGATATAGAAATTAAATGATAAAATACTGTAAAATCTGATTCTGGCAATCCTTCGCGATGTATACGCAACCTTTCATCTATTCCATGTAAGTCATATAACATAATATACGGTTTTGATATTGTTTTTAAAAACGTCAATATCGGAATCACCATTTCACGTTTTATCCAAATTATTAAAATTCCAGTATGAGTAGGTTGTAGCGCAAAATCTATAGAACTAAATACAGAGAATAAATCATCTAATATTGGGTAAATATTTCTAATTGAAGACGCATCTGTCAAATCATTATGCATAATATCTACCAATTTATAATTATTACCAAACTCTTAATCTTGATTAAGTCTCATTGTTTTGTTTTGAATATACATCAAGTTCATCATCTGGAGAAGAAAAAATAGTTTCTGCAACACGAGTATTATGTTTACGTTGACGTTCTGATTGCATGTTTCTCCTATATATTCCCCCGTCTCCTAACACCCAAGAAAGTGGACGTCGTTCTTCATTGATAGATTTTTTTAACAATAACAACGCTTGAATATACGCTTCAGGTCTAGGAGGACATCCAGGGATATAAATGTCCACGGGAAGAAATTTATCTACTCCTTGCACTACAGAATAAATATCATACATACCTCCGGAATTCGCACAAGCCCCCATAGAAATTACCCACTTAGGCTCCAACATTTGATCATATAATCGTTGTATTACTGGCACCATTTTAATAAACGGAGTACCCGCTATAACCATAAAATCCGCTTGACGAGGAGATGCGCGCAGCACTTCTGAACCAAACCGTGCAACATCATGTATTGCAGTGAACGCAGTAGTCATTTCAACATAACAACAAGATAATCCAAAATTATAAGGCCATAAAGAATTACTTCGTCCCCAATTAACAATTTTATGTAAAAAAGCACTTAATTTTCCAAAAATAACATTTCGTTGAATATTCTTTTCTAAAGGATCTTCCGTGACCTTCTTATCTTGAAGAGGATATTGCTCAACTTCACTATTATTTGTTCGAGCTGTCGTTAAAGTATATTTCATATCTGCTGCCTTTTATTACTTTTTTTAAACATCTTGAGGTATCAACATTAAAATAATCTACATTATGAACATATCGTGAAGATTCTTCTACCCAATCAAACATACCAATTCTTGTTAAATATAGCAAACTCACTAATAAAATAAAAATAAAAACAAACATCTCAATAAATCCTATCCAACCCACATCTCGTATAGATATAGCCCAAGCATATACATATATTCCTTCTACATCAAAAATCACAAACAACATCGCAACTAAATAAAATTTAATAGAGAATGGTATTCTAGCATTCCCTATGGATTTAATTCCCGATTCAAACGGCACGTTTTTAAAACGTGAACTTGAACGTCCTCCCATAAGATATCCACAGGACAACATAAAAATACATAAAAATAAGATACCAACTACATATCCTATTAAACCCCAATGACAAGTATCACACAAATTTATATACCTTCTTTTTTGTTATCGAATACTAAATTGATACCAAATTATAAGTTTAACTGATAAAAAAATAAATATTCAAATTTTTACTTGAATATTTATTAATCAAGATCCATATATGGCGATTTATTTCATAATTTACTTAATTTATCTAATCTATAACACTATTTACTATATGCATTTGGATTTAATATAAATTTCAACTAACAAATCACATAAAAGATATATACATATTATACAGTACCATTGTAATTGTATCCTACATTACATATAGTAATCAGTGTTCATTCTATCTTATGAGCAAAATATAGATAATAAATATTTTAATTATGTGTACATATATAGAGCATCACAATTAAATAATCTACTTAAATTAATTAAAATTTAAAAACTCGATATACTACTATTACTATTATTCTTTCAAAAAATGCATTTGTAATAAACAGCCACATAATATAGGAAAATAATTTTCATGAACTTATTTAATTAATTTATTTCAAATCTGATGACACACATAATTTGGAATACAACTAAAATATCTTATAGACCTAAAATTATTAGTTTTTTAATTTTCTATTTTCTACATATATTATTATTAAATGATGAATTTAAATTATTGAATAATCAGCATCAAAACCATCGTTTCAAATAATTATCCCTATACACCAAAAATATAAAACTTTTCATCGTAACTTTTTTATTATATTTCTCATAATTGGACTTACAGCATGAAAAGATCCAAATACTAAAACACAATCATCAAATGATGCATCTAGCACAGCTTGATTCCAGGCATCTAATATATTACTAAATCTCTGAACATGATAATTCCTTAAACAATCAGACAGTTCTACAGCACTCGCAGAAAATGGGACATTTAAATCAGAACAATACCAGCAAGTATTAACTAAATGAGTTAAACAAGATATAGTGCCCTGAATATCTTTATTTCTTAACATTCCTATGACTATTCTCATATTACCTGTTCTTTTTAAAAGAATAACAGCTAATCGTTTTGCTAAATAATGAGCAGCATTAGGATTATGGCCTACATCTAATATCACAAGTGGTCTACGCATAACTATTTGAAAACGTCCTGGCAACGTAGCTGCTTGTAACCCATAAGATATAGCTATTTTATCAACCAAAAAAGGTAACCAATACAATACACTTAATGCAGTAGCAGCATTTTCTAACGGGATTATAGGTAATGGTAAATCATATAATAATCTATGATAATGAAAACATTCCCACCAAATCCACTTATTCCCATAAACACGAAAATTCCAATCTCTCCCACGCGCAAACAATATCGCTCCAGAATATTGTGCCATTTTGAACACGATCGGTGGCAAGCAACGTTCACCAATTACTGCTGGTTTACTAAATCGAAAAATACCTGATTTTTCTTGTGCAATCACATCGCGGTTGATACCTAAAAAATCAGTATGATCTATTCCGATATTAGTAATTACAGAAATATCAGGATTAACAATATTTGTCGCATCTAATCTACCACCCAATCCAACTTCCAGGATAACTACATCCAACTTAGCCCGCTTAAATATATACAAAGCAGATAAAGTAATAAATTCAAAATAAGTCAGTGCAATATGATGACGTGCAGACTCTATAACAGACATGGCTTCAATATGCGTACTATCTGGAAGCTCTTTCCCGCACACTCGAATTCGTTCATGATAAGAAAGTAGATGAGGAGAAGTATATAAACCAACTGTATTTTTATTATTTAATAAAACAGTTTCTAATAAACAACACGTAGTACCCTTACCATTTGTACCTCCTACCAAGATAACGTACTCTGCAGGATGTATTAAATCAAGATCAATCGCTATTTTTCGCATTCTATCAAGAGTTAAATCAATTGATACGTGACTTAAAGATTCAATATAATACAGCCATTTCTCCAGAGATGATCGAATAGTAGGGACATGAAAAATATTATTCATATTTTACAACAATTTCAATGACTCAATATTTTTAATGGACATAAACTAATAAAAAATATAAATATCTATTTAATATAATTTCTATAATCAACTATTGGGTATTGGTTTTTGAGTTAGCTTAGCCAACAACCCTGCTACTTTAAATCGTAAATCTGGTCTACGCACAATTAGATCAATTGATCCTTTTTCCAATAAAAACTCACTACGTTGAAATCCTAACGGTAATTTTTCTCGCACTGTCTGCTCAATAATCCTAGGCCCAGCAAACCCTATAAGCGCTTTTGGCTCAGCAATATTTAGATCACCCAACATAGCTAAACTAGCGGATACCCCCCCCATAGTAGGATTCGTTAAAACAGAAATATATGGTAAACATTGTTCATGTAAATTAGCTAACGCAGCGCTAGTCCTCGCCATCTGCATCAAAGACATCAGTGCTTCCTGCATACGAGCTCCACCACTTGCAGTAAAGCAAACTAACGGACACTTAATTTTTAAGGATTGGTTTACTGCATTCACAAAACGTGCTCCAACTACAGAAGACATAGATCCACCAATAAAAGCAAATTCAAAAGAAGCAGCAACAATCTTCATGCCGCATAAAGTACCTTGCATAACTATTAATGCATCTTTTTCTTTTGTTATTTTTTGAGCTGAAATCAAACGATCTTTATATTTTTTAGAATCTCTAAACTTTAACACATCTTTAGGTTCTAATTCACTTCCTAATTCAAACGTACTCCCTTTATCCAAAAAAGAAAACAAACGCACTCTCGCTGCGATCCTCATATGATGATCGCATTTAGGACATACTTCTAAATTACGTTCTAACTCTTTTTTATATAACAACTGGCCACAATGATCGCATTTAGTCCACATTCCCTCTGGAATATTTATTTTTCGATTTGGTATAATGGTTCTTTTATTAAGAATTCGTTCAATCCAACTCATTTTTTTGACCTTTAAATTTTTAATATAATCAAACATACTTTGTATATATTCATATACTGTAAATATTTAACAATTATATATTCACAAATTATTTATACAAAATAAATTAATTATTAAAATATAATAACGTAATAAAATTAACGACTCATTGATCGTAATATACCATATCAAACATATGATTTATATAATCATTCTTGTAGATATATTTTGTAAAATCTAATACATTAATCCAATCGTATTAAGATTGCCTTAATAAAATAGTTATAACAATGTATTTATTTCATTTTTATTAAAAAGTAGATTTATAAAAATATATTCAATATGATGTCAATATAAAATTTCATGCGCACCACAATTCTTTGATGAAAGAAGAAGGAATAGAAAAATACGAAGGATACTTAACTTCCACTAAATATAAACCGCTAGATGGAGCTGTTACACCGGCTAGTGATCTATTGCAATTTTTTAACAATTCTTCAATCCATATTTCTGGTCGTTCTCCGCAACCGACTTTCACTAAGCTACCTACAATATTCCGTACCATACGATACACAAAAGAGTTAGCTTTAATATCTATCACAATAATACATTGACCTTTTCGTATGATGCGTACATGATATAATTTTCTTCGTGCTGAATATGACTGACAGCCTGCAGCACGAAACGAAGAAAAATCATTTTCTCCTAATAAACACTGAGCAGCATCGCACATTTTATTAATGTCTAAATATTTTTTATAATGCCAAGTTTTTTTAAACAACAAAGCAGATCTTATACAACTATTATTGATTACATAACAATAGCGACGAGAAATTGCACTAAATCGAGCATGAAAGTCTTCATTTACTAATTGAGCCCAGCGTACACAAATACTTTCTGGCAAATAACGATTCATACCTAATGTCCATTCAGATTTTGAGCGTTGAGAACGAGTTTCAAAATGAACAACCTGCCCCAAAGCGTGTACTCCAGCATCGGTACGTCCTGCACAAAATACCGTTATTGACTCATCTGTTATTTTTTTTACAGCATTTTCTATATAACCCTGGATACTAGGTACATCGATTTGTCTTTGCCAACCACAGCACAAAGTGCCATCGTATTCAATGCCTAAAGCCAATTTTTGCATTACACATTACATTATAATTACATTATTACCAACTGTCATTTAAAATATATATACAAAAATGATGATGAATCCATACAAGACCAATGCTGTTGTATGCATTTTTAATTAAACATGATAGCATATACTCAATATGTTTAAAAAATAATATCTACACACACAACATACTCTAATTCAATTAAACGACAATACAACCACAAAATATAATGAAATAATAATCCATATTATTTTAAAATAAGTATCATCATTATTTATTTAAATAAAATCCATAATACCAATAATATGATTCTTATCAACAAAACAGTACTTATCTACTTTTATATAAAATAGAATATACCTCATTCTATATACATTATAGACGAAATATTTTTCAAAATATACAGACACATAATTCTTTATAAAAATTCATATATGTAAATCCTTAGCCCTCAAAATACACTCATAACCCAACATCCATTGTAATATTCAAATTATCAATATACCACGCAATACATATATAAAAATATAATATTACTACACACAAGATATGTTAAAACCCAACTCAGTCAATATTTCGTTATTAGAATCTATCTGTGTGTCTACATATAATGAAGACCACTCTCTACGAGCTAAATAATATCTACGTATCTTATCAAATCCTCCTGATATAGTAGCAAATCGTCTCAATATGATGTCATCATTTTGTATGTCGTATACAAATTTACTCAATTTATATAACAATATTTCATCTATTTTTTTATGAACTTTCACATAATGAATCACAGAAAAATCTAGCTCTGATAAATTAACTATATCAAAAATATTAAAAAGATTACAGTATGCGTTATATATTTGCACAATACTTCGTGTTTTACTTTCAATAGAATATCCAGCAATATGAGGAGTAGCTATGTCTACATAAGATAATAGGGGTAAAGATAATTCTGGTTCTGTTTCCCATACATCCAAAACCACATTTAATTTTTTACCATGTTTCAAAACTTTTAGTAAAGCATCGTTATCTACCACAGCGCCTCGACAAGTATTGATTAAAACACGATCAGAAGGTAATGCCTCTAGCACATCAATATCAACCATATGCCATGTAGGATAATCTCCTTTATAAATTAATGGGGTGTGAAGAGTTAAAATATTTGCTTCAGCAACTAATGTTTCAAAAGACTTCCAGGATTTACTGGAATTTATTTTTTCCAATGGAGGATCGCACAACAAAGTATGTATACCGAAGTTACGTAATCTTTTATTTAATAAACTACCAATATGTCCTACTCCAATAATTCCAACAATTTTGTCGCGCAAAAAAAAATTACCACGCTGCGCTAAACAAAGTAATGCCGAAAAAACATATTCTACTACTGCTGTAGCATTGTGTCCTGGAGCATAAAAAAAATCAATTCCATATTTTTTTAAATAATTTTGATCAATATGATCAACTCCAGCAGTTGCAGTACCCACAAATTTTATAGAACTATTATCTAGTAATAGTTGATTAACTTTTGTAACTGAACGTACTATCAAAATATCTATATCTCTTACATCTTTTTCAGAAATAACACGTCCTTCACTAATTGTTACTTCGTTATGCAACCCAAATAATTTACAAATATGTGGTATATTTTTATCAGCCAAAATTCTCAAATTAATCCTCTAACAAAATTGATATGTAAATGCTAAAACAAACAGTTTCAAAATTTTATAATTTTAATTATACTGACAATAGTTATATGAAAATATAAATTTTCATCATTACATGACTTCATATGTTTAATTTTTTATAGTTATAAATTAAAAAATACAAATAAATAATACTACGCATCTCTTTATTTAGAGATAAAGTAGTATTATAAGAATGGTCTACAATCTATATTTTTAAAAAATAATATGAACTTGATAATCCTATTATTATCAGGTAAATATAAATCATTAATAAGTACATTTTTATAATAAAATAATCATAATAACTACTCACCATCAATTTAATTTGGTCATAGCAACAACATACATAATAAGTAGAATTTAAATTTACAACCTCAATAATACCCCTAAATATACAGATTTAAAAATTAAACATGTAATTTTACATATATGTAAAATACAAGCTACGGCGCCAAAACTATATAACCAAAAACATCGAAAAAATATTTAGGAATATTTACTCATAATTAATGTAGCATTTGTTCCTCCGAACCCAAAACTATTAGTCATAGCTGTTTTTAATTTATGATCAACAGGATTATTAATAACAATTTTCATATTTTTCACATATGGATCCAAATGATCAATATTAATACTTGGAGCAATAAAATTATGTTTTAACATTAATAAAGTAAAAATAGTTTCATGAACCCCAGCAGCACCTAATGCATGACCAGTCATAGACTTAGTAGAAGAAAAAAAAGGATGTTGATCACCAAAAATTTCACGAATAGCCCATATTTCTTTAATATCACCTATTTGAGTGGATGTGCCATGCACATTAAGATAATCTATTACACCACCAAAATTTCTCAATGCCATTCTCATGCATCGAATTGCCCCTTCCCCAGAGGGAGCAACCATGTCACATCCATCAGACGTAGCTCCATATCCAACAATTTCCGCATAAATATAGGCTCCACGACTTAAAGCATGTGTTAATTCTTCTATTACGATTATTCCTCCTCCTCCCGCAATTACGAATCCATCTCGATTAATGTCGTAAGGACGAGATGCTCTTTCTGGCGTTGTATTATACTTCGTAGACAATGCACCCATAGCATCAAATTCACAAGCCATTTCCCAACATAACTCTTCTCCACCCCCAGCAAAAATAATAGATTGTTTTCCTGATTGAATTAATTCAACCGCATTTCCGATACAATGTGTAGACGTAGAACAAGCAGAACTGATAGAATAACTGACCCCACGAATTTTAAAAGAAGTAGCTAAACATGCCGATACACCTGACGCCATAGATTTAGTTACCATATAAGGACCCACTCCTCTCAAACCACGTGCTCGCATTCCATTGGATCCAGAAACTTGATTACGTGGAGACCCCCCTCCCGATCCAACAATTAATCCCGTTTGGTCATTAGAAACCATACCCACAGGTAATCCAGAATCTATTATGGCCTGCTCCATAGATAAATAAGTATAAATAGATGCATCACTCATAAAACGAGCAATCTTACGATCAATTAACCCTGACGTATTAAGCTTAATATTACCCCAAACATGACTACGCATACCAGATTCTTCTAATTCTTTAGAAAAAGTAACTCCGGATCGACCACTTTTTAAAGAAACCAA
Source organism: Blochmannia endosymbiont of Camponotus sp. C-003 (assembly GCF_023585685.1). NCBI lineage: Bacteria > Pseudomonadati > Pseudomonadota > Gammaproteobacteria > Enterobacterales > Enterobacteriaceae > Candidatus Blochmanniella > Blochmannia endosymbiont of Camponotus sp. C-003. The sequence goes on along the minus strand of NZ_CP097764.1, from coordinate 27,886 downwards.
AACTTCATTTTGATTATTTCCAATACTTGATATAATCCCTAAACCAGTGACAACAGCACGTTTCATTTTTTAATATACCTCATGATAGTAATGTTTTGTCATTCGAAATCATACTGCACTTTAAATATATCCAGTTAATATATTAAATCGTGCGGAAAATTATTAACATAAGAAACAACTCAATAATTGTAAAACTAATTGTTGCTTACATAAATATTTTAAAAGGATATTTTTACTTATCTTCAAGATATACCTCTATATCTCATATCTCCTTCAGTCATTATCTAACATAAGACTTCATTACTTTACAATGAATAATGATTTATATCATGATAATACATGACAGTATCCAAACACATACTGATATAATTAATATTCAAAATAAATTGTGATATGATCTAGAATGATACCTTCATCATAAAGTATACTGTTTCAAAAAATAAATAGCATCACATCTCATAAAAAATCGTAACGCACTTATGAAAAAATATAAAACAACAATCGTTGTTCACTACAAACGAACATTAAATGTATATTTATAACGAGTGCTGATTCTACATCAAAATACTTGTATTAATTACAGATATACAATGATTACATATTTATTGTATATATGCGAATCAATAATTTGATAAATTGTAATCAATATATAACCAAAACACAGAAAAATCATACATAAAATACTATAATGATAATTATCAGCATAAGTTGATAACCATGACTATATAATTACATAAGCACTATTCGCATACTGTACATTTTATTCAACTAACGATACCACTAATATCATTATCTATTCATATCTGATCATAAATTAAAAAGTACAATACTTTAATCGTTGTATAAAACAAATTACATTCCAAATACAATAACTGTACAAGATCTACATATCAACATAATCAAAGGAATTACAATCTATGAAAAACATAACCAAAGAAACACTGACAGAAATTCATACTATATTAGATATATTACGTTGGAGTAGCAGTCAATTTAATGCTAACTCAATTTTTTATGGACACGGTACCAATAATTTTTGGGACGAAACATTACATTTAATACTCCCTAGTTTATATTTACCTATAAATATTCCAACTCAAATATATCAGGCTCGCTTAACCTCTAAAGAACGCACTAAGATAATCAAATTAGTTAACTACCGCATCAATAAACGCATACCAGTACCTTATTTAACTTATCAAGCATGGTTTTGTGGTTTAGAGTTTTATGTAGATAAACGAGTATTTATTCCCCGCTCTCCAATTGGAGAGTTAATTACATCATATTTTCATGATCTATTACCACATTACCCATACCGTATTCTTGATATGGGCACTGGTAGCGGATGTATCGCTATTGCAATCGCTATAGTTTATCCAAAATCTGAAGTAGATGCGGTAGACATTTCTATGGATGCGTTAAAAGTAGCTGAACACAACATTAAACTATATAATTTAGAACATCGTGTGTTCCCTATTCATTCTGACTTGTTTAGTAATATACCACAATCAAAATACGATTTAATCATAACTAACCCTCCTTATGTAAATAATTCGGATATATATAAATTACCAAAAGAATTTCATTATGAACCTGTGATATCATTATCTGCAGATAATAATGGATTAAAGATAATTCAAAGAATATTAATGAACGTTACACATCATTTAAATAAAAATGGCATTTTAATATGTGAAGTAGGTGAGACTAAAACAGAATTAATAAAACGTTATCCAAACATACCATTCTTCTGGTTGCGACTTTATAACGGGGGAGAAGGTGTATTTATGCTAACTTATCAACAGTTATTAACTTTTAACGAAACCAAATAGTCAACAAATTAGGAAATTTTAACAATGGCTGGTAATAGTATCGGACAATTTTTTAGGGTTACAACATTTGGAGAATCACACGGATCTGCACTAGGTGGTATTATAGATGGAGTGCCTCCAAATCTTCCTTTAACAGAAAAAGATCTTCAATACGATCTAAATCGTAGACGGCCGGGTTCTTCTCGTTACACTAGTCAACGATCAGAATTAGATACGATAGAAATCTTATCTGGTGTTTTTAATGGAAAAACAACGGGCACTAGCATAGGATTAATCATTAAAAATACTGATCATCGATCTCAAGATTATGAAAAAATAAAAAACCTATACCGTCCTGGACACGCTGATTATACTTATGAAAAAAAATACGGTTTAAGAGATCACCGTGGCGGAGGACGTTCTTCAGCACGTGAAACGGCAATACGAGTAGCAGCAGGAGCAGTTGCTAAAAAATATCTTTTTAATAAAAAAAATATAAAAATTCGTGGATTTTTAGCGCAAATGGGTAACATTCATTGCAATTTAAAAGATTGGGAGCAAGTTAATAATAATCCATTCTTTTGCCCAGATGTTGACCAATTAACTGCATTAGACACATTAATAAATAATTTACAAAAATCTGGGGACTCTATTGGAGCAAAAATAACAATAATAGCGGAAAATATACCAGTTGGTTTAGGTGAACCTGTATTCGATCGACTGGATGCTGATTTAGCCCATGCATTGATGAGCATTAACGCAGTAAAAGGTGTAGAAATTGGGGATGGATTTTCAGTTATTACTAAATATGGTAGCGAGCATCGAGACGAAATGACATTAAATGGATTTAACAGCAATAATGCTGGAGGAATATTAGGTGGTATTAGTAATGGGCAACCAGTAATCATGCACATAGCTATTAAACCGACCTCCAGTATAACAGTTCCAGGAAAAACCATTACATGCGAAAACAAAGAAACCAGAGTAATTACTAAAGGACGACACGATCCTTGCATAGGAATTAGAGTAGTACCCATCGCAGAAGCTATGGTGGCTATTGTTATAATGGATCATCTACTTAGACAACGCGCACAATGCGACAAAATATAATAAGATTCAAACTAAAAATGTAAAATTAAATTAAAAAAATATATATAGATGTTTACTAAAACCATACATAATACTTGTGTAACTATTCATTTAAAATCAAAACATAAAAAAATATCATATTATATGTGTTGGACCAATACAATTATTTTTAAAAATATTATATTTTAAATGCTTCTATACACATACGCATCTGCTTTATATATGATAAAACATCTACCATTTTGAAGTATCCTAAAACAACATATAAACAACATACATGGATTCTGTATGTTCATAAAACATAATAATTTTATATTAATATATAATTAATTAAAAAAGTCTTCGTAGTTAAAAGGATATAACAAGCCTCTCCTAAAGGCTAATTACAGGTTCGATTCCTTTCGAAGACATAATATATAGTTAGCTGTTTACAATCATACAGCATATTATCTGATATAAATACACTTAAAGTGTGTATTTATTAATACAACATCAAATATAATCTAGTTACTATTAAATTAAACAATTTCAAACAAATACCATTCAACATTGTCATTTAATATGAAAATAGCGCATTATTATATTTATATAATAAATATAATAATGCGCTACTAATCTTTACCTTTATATATAAATCTATAAAACGTTTACTTAATTAAATAAAAATAAATTTTAATAACAGCGAAAACATATATAAACGAACCACTACGCAGTAAAACAGAGAATTTTTTAAAATAAAGTAATCAATTCATTAATACAATCAAACAATAATACCAATTAATAAATATATGTTCAAAATTATTACTATTATTGTTATTAACCAACCAACTAATTTAATCCATAAAGAATTTACTAATTCACTCATTAATTTAACATCTCCAGTGAATACTAACAACGGTATTAATGCAAGAGCAATACCAAAACTAAGTAAAACTTGACTCATTATTAAAATACGTGTGGAATCAATTCCAAAAGAAATAACTATAAATGAAGGCAACATAGTAATAACACGGCGCAATAACAAAGGAATGTGAAAGCGAACAAATCCTTGCATGACTACTTGACCCGCTAAAGTACCTACTACTGTTGAAGATAATCCAGCCGCTGTTAAACTTAAACCAAAAACTATAGCAGCAGTATGATTTAACAAAGGAGACAATGTTAAATAAGCTTCATCTAAATTGGAAATACCAGTATATCCACCATAATGAAACACCGCTGCTGCAGTAGCCATCATAGATAAATTTACAAAACCAGCAATAGTCATTGCAATTGCAACATCCAATTTTGTAGAAGAATATCGCTCAGATCTACTTGCAGGTATGCTGTCATCTTGAGTAAGAGAAGAATGCAAATAAATAACATGCGGCATAATCGTAGCGCCTAACACTCCTGCTGACAAAAATACTGCTTCTCTATTTGGAAGTATTGGAAGTAACATGCTCATACCTAACATAATAAATTTAGGTTTTGAATAAAAAAGCTCAATAACATAAGTAATTGCAACAAAAAATAACAAACCTCCCACAACAAATTCTAATGGTTTTTTTCCATACCTTTGCAAAGTTAAAATTAAAAAAGTAATCAAACCTGTCAAGAATGCACCTTGTAATAAAGATATACCGAGTAATATTTGAAATCCAATCGCAGCTCCAATAAATTCCGCTAAGTCCGTAGCCATAGCAATAACTTCAGCTTGGATCCAGTACATCCATACCACTGATCTTGGAAATTGATCTCGAATATGTTCTGCCAAATTCTTACCAGTGGCAATTCCTAATTTTGCAGAAAGTAATTGAATTAACATAGCCATTATATTTGCCCATACTACAACCCACAGCAACTGATAACCAAAAGTAGCTCCAGCTTGTATATTAGTTGCAAAATTTCCAGGATCGATATATCCAATAGCAGCTATAAAAGCAGGACCAAGCAACGCAAACTTAATTTTTCTTGTAGATCGATGTTCCACTACTGAATCTTGCTCATTTAGCATACTTAACAATCTTCATAGAATCATCTTATTCGATCTTATTTTTTTATACTTAAATAAAGTAATTACACTATAATAGGCAATATATGATTAACGATCGAAATTTTAAGATGTCATTTCCTATAGATGGGTATAGTTTCAAATAAAAATAAGTATAGCATAGGCTAACTTTTTAAATTATACTTTTTTAAATCCATTAATTATCTTTTGATAACCTATAATACTGTAACGTACAAATAGAGTTTTCATTGAATCATAAGGTGTACAACTAATTTTATTTAATTGCCATTTTATATAGAAAAATCAAACAACTTCTGTATTATATTAATGGAGTAAATATTGTGGTTCGCATTTTGCATTTTATCTTAGGATTTTCCGCAATAGTAACTCTGTCATTACTGGTAAGCACTAATCCAAAAAGTATTCGCATACGCTTCATTGTCCAACTATTAATAATAGAAATTTTTTTTGGGTATGTTATTTTACATTCCCAATTAGGATCTTCTTCTGTAAGAAAATTATGTACTTTATTTAATACACTATCGATGTTTGCATCAGAAGGAACAAATTTTGTGTTTGGAGGTATGTGCGCGCAAGGATTAGCTACTTTTTTCTTAAATATATTATGTCCAATAATTTTTATTTCCGCTTTAATTGGTATTTTACAATATACTCATATTTTAACATTTTCTATTCGAATAATCGGAACTATTCTGTCTAAAATCAATGGAATGGGAAGGCTAGAATCCTTCAATGCTGTTAGTTCATTGATCTTAGGGCAATCTGAAAATTTTATAGTATACAAAAATATTATAGAAAAAATATCTGCACCACGAATGTATACCATGGCGGCAACTGCCATGTCCACTGTGTCTCTCTCCATAATTGGAGCTTATATGACCATGTTAGATCCAAAATATGTTGTAGCGGCATTAACATTAAATATGTTTAGCGCTTTTATCATACTATCATTACTTAATCCTTACATAGTAGACAAAGAAAATGACCTAGATATCACCAATTTCTACATTAATAATCAAAATATTTTCGAAATTATAGGAGAATATATTTTAATTGGACTCAAAATAGCTGTTACTGTTGCCGCAATGTTGATAGGATTTATTGCGCTTATTTCTGCTCTTAATTCAACATTTAAAATATTGTTTAATATATCTTTACAAGAAATTTTAGGATACTTTTTTTTTCCTTTTGCTTGGGTTATAGGTATACCTATTGATGAAATACTACCAGTCAGCAGTATTATGGCAATTAAATTAATTTCTAATGAATTTATTGCGATTATCAATTTACAAACAATTGCTGGTGATTTATCACCCCAAACTGTAGGAATAGTATCAGTGTTCTTGGTTTCATTTTCTAATTTCTCATCTATTGGTATTGTTACAGGTGCTATTAAAGCATTGAATGAAAAACAGGGTAATATAATTACACATTACGGATTAAAACTAATATATAGCTCTACGCTCATCAATATGCTATCCGCCACAATAGTTGGTTTAGTTATATGATTATTACTAACAATTAAAAATAAATAAAAACATTGCATATACATTGAAAACCAAAGCTATCAACAATCTAAATTATATGTAGTAAACAATTTTATTTTGATGTAATCAAAACACAATCTTACAAACATAACAAATAAAATAAAAATACACATACATAAAGATTAATAGTTCACATTCTATATATAATATAAAAAATAAATGGAGCTAAGCGGAATTGAACCGCCAGCCTCTTGCATGCCATGCAAGCGCTCTCCCAGTTGAGCTACAGCCCCGTTATAAAATATACAAATAGTTGCGCACAGATCTCTCCCTTTATTTCTCTGTTTCCTAAAAAACAATATCAATGTTTGTATATTTTTATTTTATTGAACAATAATAACTATTACAACACCATGTTATACATACAAATCAAACTTTATATAAGAAATTCAAAGTATATGAATATCAAATAAATAAAAATTTCTATTATTTTTACCTATAACAATACAATGTTGAAATATAGCGTACAGCCTGATCAATACGCTTCAATACACGAAACCGCCCAATAGTATGTATAATGATGCTAAGTGTTGGAGAACAAACTGTTCCAGTTAATGCTACACGAAGAGGCATACCTATTTTATCTATGCTAGTATTAAATTCATTGACGGTTTCTATAATTATAGATTTAACAATCTCTGGCGTCCAATCAACTGTAATACTGAATTTTTTTCTTAAAAATTTTAGTGGCATTATCATAATAGGTGTTAAATAGATCTTTGCTACCTTATTATCAAATATATCAAAATCTGTATACAAATAACGACAATTATTTGCAATTTCTTTTAATGTACGTGAACGTTTTGCAAATAATTTTATTATATCAGTCAATTTAGGGCCATTTTGTATATCGATTTTTTGTTGACGCATATGCCATAATAAATGTGAAGCTACATAGTCTATTGGTAAATGATTAATATAATGATGATTCAACCAAAGTAATTTTTCAGTATTTAAAATACTAGGAGATTTACTAATCTTGCTCAAATCAAAATATTTTTTCATCTGTTCCAGAGTAAAAACTTCTTGATCTCCATGAGACCATCCTAACCTTACTAAATAATTCAGTATTGCTTCAGGGAGAAACCCATCATTACGATATTGCATAATACCCCACGCTCCACAGCGTTTTGATAGTTTTTTTAAATTATTATCTAATATCATTGACACATGAGCATACGTTGGTATTGGAGCTTTCAATGCTTGTAAAATATTAATCTGACGCGGAGTATTGTTAATATGTTCTTCACCTCGTATGATATGGGTAATTTGCATATCCATATCATCTATTACAACACAAAAATTATATGTTGGAGATCCATCAGATCGACGAATAATTAGATCATCTAACTCTTTATTGTCAAATGTAATTGTACCTCTAATTTGATCATGGAATGTTACTATCCCTTCCTGAGGATTACAAAAACGTACCACATAAGAATTAACGCAAGCATTATATGCAGCTGTAGATGATGTAAAACGACAATAACCATCATATTTAGGTTTTTCTCCATTTTTTATTTGATTTGATCGCAATAATTCTAACCTTTCTGATGAACAATAACATTTATAAGCCATACCATGTTGAATCATATAAGTTATTATACTATTATAACGGCTTAACCTATCAGTTTGAAAATATGGACCTTCATCCCAATTTAAATTAAGCCAATTCATTCCTGTAAGAATAAGCTCAACTGAGTCATCTATAGAGCGTTGTGCATCAGAATCTTCTATACGTAATAAAAATTTACCACCTTGCTTTCGAGTAAATAACCAAGAATACAAAGCAGTACGAATACTCCCAATATGTATATCACCTGTAGGACTAGGTGCGAATCGAGTTTTAATATGCATACAAATTAAGTACCTGATGAATATAGGTAATCATATAATTTACTCATTTAAGTCAAAACAAAATATAATTTGATGTTAAGTCAATAAAATACAATCAAAAATCTCTATTTTTATAAAAACCCATTGACTCGTACCAATGAATCCATATAATTCAATTCAACAGACGAGGTGATTAGCTCAGGTTTGGTAGAGCATCTCCCTTACAAGGAGAGGGTCGGCGGTTCGAACCCGCCATCACCTATTTTATAGTCATTATAATTTTTATTTTAGGGTCGTTAGCTCAGAAGGTAGAGCAGTTGACTTTTAATCAATTGGTCGCAGGTTCGACTCCTGCACGACCCAAATTGTATTTATGTATCTATTTTCACCCCTGATGACAATTTGTGATTGTTTCAAATAATCATATCAATGCCCATCAAACTTAATTAAACCAACACACCGAATTAAAAAATATATCCATTCATTTTACAATTGAATTCAAACGAATAAAACTCTATTTATTAAACCGGTTACGTTATTCACCACCCCAATTTGCATGTAAGTTCCTTTCTATATATCTATAAATATTGTATAAGACACAAAATTCTAATTTTACATCATACCTATGATTCTGTTAATCTTTTAAATTTTCATTATCATACGATAGTATTTAACTGAATACCAATAGAAGGATCAATTAAATCTTGAACATTTTTTAAGTTATCTGGATTTCTAAAAAAATGATATATGTTATTCGCTACAATTGGCCCTATATATTTTAAATGTGATAATGATTGTAAATCAGCCGCAACTAAATTTCCTATGGTTTGATACACAACAGCTAAATTATTAGCTACTGTTTCACCTACACCATAAATACCCAATGCATATATAAAACGAGCCAAAGTAATTTTTTTAGAATCCTCGATAGACCTTAATAAACGTTCAATGTTTTCCAAACTAAATCCATCTAGACAAAGTAACTTATTTTTATTTAAACGAAAAAGATCAGATGAAGTAAATATTAAACCCTGGTTCACTAATTGATCAATAATTTTATTTCCCATTCCGTAAATGTTCATTGCTTTTCTAGAAACAAAATGTTCAAGTGCTGCCTTTCTTTGAGCAAGACACGCTAATCCAGCCGTACAGCGCAAAACTGATTGATTGCGCCATGTTTTAATACGAGACCCGCATACCGGACAAAATCGCGGTAACTCTATAGTTTTTACATGATCAGTGCGTTCTGAAAAAACTACTCCTACAATTTTAGGAATCACGTCACCAGATCTTTGTACACGCACTGTATCACCAATCATTAATCCAAGTCGCTTAACTTCATTCATGTTATGCATGTTTACTTTTTTGATTACAACATCAGAAATTACAATAGGTTCTAAACAAGCTATTGGAGTAATAATACCCGTTCGTCCAACTTGGAAAATTACATTCTCTACTTTAGTAGAACTTATTTCCGAAGGAAATTTATAAGCAATAGCCCAATTAGGTGCTTTTGATCCACAACCTAATTTACTTTGATATGCACAACTATTCACTTTAATAACTATTCCATCAATATTAAATTCCAAATTGGATCGTATTGTTTTTATATAAGAATAATATTCTAATACTTTATTAGCTCCTCTGATTAAACGAACACAATTACTAATTGGTAAACCCCAATTTTTACATAATTTTAATCGTTCCCAATGACTATCTGGTAATGCCTCTTCTCCAGCATAATTACTAATACCATGACAATAAAAACTCAACGGACGTGTAGCTGTAACACCAGGATCTAGCTGACGTAACGAACCAGAAGCAGCATTTCTCGCGTTAGAAAAAGGTTTATCACCTTGCTGTATCGTTATTTTATTCAATTTTAAAAAACATAATTTAGATATAAATACTTCTCCTCTAATTTCTAACAAATATGGTAACGTACCATATTTGTTATTAACATCAATTTGTAAATGAATAGGTACTGAACGAATAGTACATATGTTCTTGGTAACATCCTCTCCAATTTTACCATCACCTCGAGTTGCTGCGTAAACTAATTTCCCATTTTTATACAATAAACTAACTGCCACCCCATCTATTTTTAATTCACAACAATATAACATCATATGATTATCATGAAGTTTTATCTTTATTCGTTTATCGAATGATAACAATTGAAGTGATTCAACGATACTATTTAAAGATAACATTGGTACCTTATGATGTATTTTTTTAAAATTATATTGAGATATACCTCCTACACGTTGGGTCGGAGAATTTTCTGTCATTAAATTCGGATACATTTGTTCTAACTGATTTAATTTTGATAACATCGCATCATACGTTGCATCAGATACTACAGATTCATTTTTTGTATAATATACATATTCCCAATGACGTAATTTTTTTCTTAAGTTTTGTATTTTTTTTTTAACAAATTTCATAAGATAAACATCCTAATTATATTGGGTTCCAATAACTAATTTAATACTTAAAAATGATTATCTTGCATTTACACATGATTTGATATTTTACGACACAAATACTTGCAAATATACAATTGATTAATGTAATTTCTATTTAATTATCAATTAAATATCAAATTAATTTTTATGAATTATTTATATCGAAAAAAATGATAATCAATTATCCGTTTATAATTGATGCATAATAATTAATTTTAATCTAATATTTATATGAGAATAAAAAACTATATTTTTATTTTTAATCCAAACTATATTTGAAAAAATTTTCTATATAAACACTCTATGTAATATTAAATAACATTTAAGGAATATTAGGTATGTATAAAATCTACCAAGATAACTCTTATACTATTGGTCATACTCCATTAGTTCGTCTTAATAATATTGGAAATGGTTATATTGCGGTTAAAATTGAATCTAGAAATCCTAGCTTTAGTGTTAAATGTCGTATTGGCGCTAATATGATTTGGGATGCAGAAAAAAGAAATTTATTAAAATTGGATACGAGACTTATAGAAGCAACAAGTGGTAACACTGGAATTGCTCTAGCCTACGTAGCAGCTGCACGAAATTATAAATTAACTTTGACCATGCCGGATACCATGAGCATTGAACGTATTAAATTAATAAAAGCTTTAGGAGCTGAAATTATATTGACAAGAGGACATGATGGAATGAAAGGAGCTATTGCTAAAGCAAAAGAGATCGTTTCTTCTGATCCTAAACATTATGTATTATTACAACAATTTAGCAATCCTGCAAATCCAGAAATTCATGAAAAAACCACAGGACCTGAAATTTGGAATGACTCGGATGGACAAATAGATGTATTTGTAGCCGGAGTTGGTACAGGAGGTACTATCACCGGAGTTGGACGATTTTTAAAACGTACACAAAAAAATAAAAAAATTATTATTGTAGCAGTAGAACCAGAAGACTCTCCAATCATTACCCAAACATTATCTGGTCAAAATATAAAACCAGCGCCACACAAAATTCAAGGTATTGGTGCTGGTTTTATCCCAAAAAATCTCGACTTAACTTTAATTGATCATGTAGAAACAGTAAACATAGATGCAGCTATTAGCTACGCTAAGCATTTAATGGAAAAAGAAGGAATTTTAGCTGGAATTTCTTCAGGAGCCGCATTAGCAGCAGCGATACAATTACAAAAAAATAAGTCCTATGCTACTAAAAATATAGTAGTTATACTTCCATCATCTGGTGAACGATATTTAAGTACCGTATTATTTTCAAAGTTATAAAAAAATAAATTTTTATATTGATACTCAAAAAAATAGAAAACATTCATATAAGGTGTTTTCTATTATTTATTTCTATATAGATAAAAACAATTTATGTATTTTATTTATTGCAGAATTTATAAAAATATTGAATTCATTACATTATGTAAATAGAATACTATCTTTTTAAGACATTAAAATAGGTAATCCAAATGAAAAATATCTTTGAGTACATATTCTATTTTAAATGTGATATAGATAAAAATAAACAAAAATTAGTACATTATTTATATGCACAAACAATTTTATTCATTTATGTTCATGAATAATAATGTTTAATTTGTATTAAATTTACAGAGAAATATTATTCTCATCGTATCATTGAATCAAATGGAGATAAAAATGTATCAAAAAGAAACTATAATCACTGCTTCTAATGGTTTACATACCCGTCCAGCTACTCAATTTGTAAAAGCAGCAAAAAAATTTAATTCTGAAATTACAGTAATCTCTAACGGAAAAAAAGCAAGTGCTAAAAGTTTGTTTAAACTACAAACACTCGGTTTAAGCAAAGGCTCCACAGTTATCATTTCTGCCGATGGTACAGATGCAGAAAAAGCAGTGCAACATTTAATCAAGTTTATTACTGAGCTTAAATAAATACAATATAATCAAATTAATATTCGTATAATACATTATTTATAACTCTAATGAAGGTAGAATTATGATTTCAGGAATCTCAGTATCACCTGGCATCGCCTTCGGAAAAGCGTTGCTATTACAAGAAAAAAAAATCCTCATTAATTTAGAAAAAATCAATATTGGAACCATTGAACAAGAAATCAATCGATTTCTTTCAGGACGTGCTGAAACTTCCAGGCAATTAAAAGAAATTAAAAACAAAGTAAAAAAACAATTAGACTCTAAAAAAGAAGCTATATTTGAAGGTCATATTATCTTACTAGAAGATGAAGAGCTCGAACAAGATATTATTACTCTTATTAAAGAAGAATTATTCAGCGCTGATGCCGCCGTACATTCAGTAATCGAAACCCAAGCAAAAGCTTTAGAACAATTAGAAGATGAATATTTAAAAGAACGTGCTACTGATGTACGAGATATTGGAAATCGTTTATTAAAAAATATTCTAGGAATTCCAATTATTGACTTAAATGCTATTACTGAAGAAGTAATCATTATTGCGGTAGATTTGAGCCCATCAGAAACTGCTCAATTAAATTTAAAAAAAGTTTTAGGATTTATTACTGATGCTGGTGGAAAAACTTCACACACCTCCATTATGGCACGTTCTTTAGAATTACCAGCCATCGTAGGAACCGGTATAATTACAAAAAGAGTTTCCAATGGGGACTTTGTAATACTCGATGCCTTAAATAACAAAATTTATATCAATCCAACCCCAAACATCATTAAAAATATAAATATATTACAAAAAAAATATATTACTGAAAAACATGAACTAACCAAATTAAAAAATCTCCCAGCTATTACTCTCGACAGACATCAAGTACGAATATGCGCTAATATCGGTACAATACACGATATAGTTAGAGCTAAAGAAAATGGAGCTGAAGGTATAGGATTATATAGAACTGAATTTTTATTTATGAATCGCAATTCATTGCCCACAGAAGAGGAACAATTTAAAGCCTATAAACATGCAGCTGAATCAATGATTAACGAAGCTATAGTCATACGTGTTATGGATATTGGAGGTGATAAAAATTTACCTTACATGCATCTTCCAATCGAAGAAAATCCATTTCTTGGATGGCGCGCTATTCGCATTATGTTGGACAGAAAAGATATACTACATACTCAATTACGTGCTATCTTGAGAGCTTCTTTTTTTGGTAAATTGCGAATCATGTATCCCATGATTATTTCAGTAGAAGAAGTAAAAACTTTAAATACAGAATTAAATTTTTTAAAAACACAACTTCGAAAAGAAGGGAAAAAATTTGACGAAAATATTAAAGTAGGAGTCATGATAGAAACTCCTGCTTCTGCGATTATCGCTCATCACTTAGCTAAAGAAGTAGATTTTTTCAGCATCGGCACTAACGATTTAACTCAATATACTCTTGCAGTGGATCGCGGCAACAAATTAATATCTCATCTATATAACCCCATATCTCCGTCTATTTTAATATTAATTAAAAAAGTAATCGAAGCTTCACATGCTGTAGGGAAATGGACAGCTATGTGCGGAGAAATGGCAGGAGATGAACGTACTACTCTGTTATTACTAGGAATGGGGTTAGATGAATTTAGCATGAGCTCCATATCTATTCCACAGATAAAAAATATAATTCGAAATTCATATTATCATGATGCAAAAAAAATAGCACAAAAAGCATTAAATTATTCAACCACAGAATCATTAATGCATTTACTTATGCATACACGTGTATCAAATAATACACAAAAATTATAAAACTATTTTTGATTAAAACATTATCATATTTATATAACCATATGATTTGTAACAAAAAAATTTCTTTTAATTTTATAAATAAACCATCATATAATAGTTTATTATAAAAAATTAAACCTGATATTTACACATATATTGTATGTATCAAATAAAATAACCAATATAGTATATGGATATAATCATCTATGTGATATATAGAATAATTAATATATGTATATTAATTATTCTATATATTTTTTTATAACATCTTTTTTAATCTAATTAATCAACCATCTTAAAACTATAAAATTAATAAATAAAAAGATAACTTTGCACACCAAAACAACTAAACATGAAAACTATCAATTATTTTACATTATCCACCTAAACACACTATAATCTATATAATATACACCATACATTTTAAAACAATACTACCGCTACCACGTGCAATTACAGAATCTCAAAAAACATTATTTATAATACTATCTCTCCTGAATATAATCGTGCATTACGACCACTTAAATAACAATGTGAACCACACTCTGGAACACCAAAAATATCTTTAATCCCTAAAATTATAGTCAATAAATCTTGATGCCACCCTAAAGGCTCCACACTCAATTGCCAATAATAACCATGCAAACTAACATTAACAATCTTAGCTGGTAACGGATAAAGCACATTATTTTCTTTACTTATATCCATTTCCCATGGACGAAAAAATAACTCTACTTTTCCTTGTAAATCCGGAATATACGGTAAAGACCAATGATAAGATCCAATAAATAACTCTGATCCACACACTACCCCCTGTAAACAATTAACTTCGCTTATAAACTCTAAAACAAAACGAGTAGCCGGAACACACCAAATGTCTGTAGGTGTACCTATCTGCTCAATAACTCCTCGATTCATGACTACTATCCTATTAGCAACTTCCATAGCTTCTTCTTGATCATGCGTCACAAAAACACTAGTAAATTTAAATTCATTATGCAACTTGCGAAGCCAACGACGCAATTCTTTTCTCACTTGTGTATCTAACGCACCAAATGGTTCATCTAATAACAAAATTTCTGGTTCAATTGCTAAAGAACGAGCTAAAGCTACACGTTGCTTTTGACCTCCAGAAAGTTGAGTGGGATATCTATTTGCTAAACATTCTAATTGAATCATTCTTAATAATTGTGTAACTTTTTTATTAATTATATGAACACTTGGGCGTTTATGACGTGGGAGCATTCTTATTCCAAAAGAAATATTATCTGATACTGTCATATGACGAAATAAAGCATAATTTTGAAAAACAAAACCAACATGACGATCACGAGCGCTAAGATGACTGACATCTTTACCTCTAAAACGCACACAACCACTATTATAATGTTCTAACCCAGCAATAATACGTAGTAATGTTGTTTTTCCAGAACCGGATGGTCCTAATAACGCTATTATTTCTCCAGATTCAATATGCAAAGAAACATTAGTCAATATTTTATCATGACCAAAAAATTTGGTAATTCCATCTATTTCAATACTCATTTCTTATCCTTTGATCATAATATTAATCAATACGTTTTAAACGACTTTGTAAATAATGTTTAATAAATAACATAAAAATTGATATACAAGCTAATAATGACGCCGCAACAAATGCACCTACAGTATTATAATCTTGATATAATAATTCTACATATAACGACACAGTATATGTTTCACCTCGTATTAATCCTGATACTATAGATACCGCTCCAAATTCCCCAATAGCACGAGCATTAGTAAGAATAGCACCATATAATAATGCCCAACGAATATTCGGAAAAGTAACATAACGAAACATCATCCAACCAGATGCTCCAAGAAGTATCGCTGCCTCGTCTTCCTGTTTTCCTTGATTTATCATCATAGGAACAAGCTCGTGTACAACAAAAGGACAAGTAACAAAAATAGTAACTAATACTAATCCTACCCATGTAAATATTATTTGTATATTATTCAAATCAAGCCAATTTGCTATTATATTATTATTTGAATAAAACAATAAATACAATAATCCAGCAATTACTGGAGAAACAGCAATGGGTATATTTATAAAAATATACAACAACTGTCTTCCATAAAATTGAAAACGAGTTATCAACCAAGCCATTAATATACCAAAAAATACATTAATCGGTACCGTAAATAGCGCTACAATAACTGTCAAAAAAACAGCATGTATCATATCTTGATTTGTTAGATTTATGATTACTGTTTTTAGACCTTCTGAAAAAGCAGATACAAAAATTACAATTAAAGGAACTAACAATAACATCATTGATATAAACAAAGTAAAACTAATTAGAATCCATTGATTCCACCTAATATTACAGTTATAATTACTGTTGTAATGTCTATTGACGTAATGACTCAACGTGCTTATTATCATCAAGATCCTTTAAACCTCTGGTTTATTCGTAATTGAAACATACTAGTAAAACACAACAACAATAAAGAAATAATTAAAATTACAGAAGCAATAGCGCTGGCTGCCGGGTAATCAAATTCCTGTAAACGAATAAAAATAATTAAAGAAATAACTTCATTCTTCCAAGCAACATTTCCAGCTATAAAGATAACTGCACCAAATTCACCTAAACTTCGGATGAAAGACAACGCTACACCATACAACCAAGCTGGTGCCAATTCCGGAAAAATTACATTACAAAAAATTTGCCAATGATCAGCTCCAAGAGTTTCTGCTGCTTCTTCATAATCTATAGTAAATTCTTCTAAAACGGGTTGTACAGTCCGTACTACAAATGGAATACTTGTAAAAATCATAGCAATGGATATTCCTATCCACGTATACGATACTGTGATGCCAACTCGGTATAACCACATTCCGTACCAACCTGATGTTGAAAACAATGTTGCCAAAGTTAGTCCTGCCACCGCGGTAGGTAAAGCAAAAGGTAAATCTATTAATGCATCTAATAATTTCTGACCAGGAAATTGATATCTAGTTATTACCCATGATACTAACATTCCAAATATAGCATTAAATAATGTCGCTGACCCAGCAGATAATAAAGTGATTTTATAAGAAACTAATAATTCTGGATCTGTAATTATATCCCAATATTGAGAAAAACTCATCTGAGATAATTGCATAATCAACGCGCTCAAAGGTAATAATAGAATCAAACAAACAAATAATAAACTTCCGCCCAGTGCCATTCCAAATCCAGGTAACGTACGTTTAGCTGAAAAAAATAACATCAACGATGTCCTATTGATAACAATTGATCTAATTCACCACCACGCGTAAAATGTGTATTCATGATAGTCTTCCAATTACCAAGTTGATCTTCTATCCTAAATAATTGACTCCCAGATGATCCATTCTGATATACCTGATCAATGTCGTTTGGATTAACACGATACCCAAGCTTGGTAATAATCTTTTGTGCTGCAGGAACGTATAGGTAATCTAAATAAGCCTGTGCTACATCTTTGGTTTTATTTCTAATGACATTTTTATCTATCCAAGTTACTGGAAATTCTACCAAAATATTGGGTGTGGGTATAACAATTTCATAACTATCAAATCCATATTGATCTTGGACTAATTTTGCTTCAGATTCAAAACTAATTAGTACATCTCCTTGATTACGATCAACAAAAGTAGAAGTAGCAGCACGTCCTCCAGTATCAAAGACCACTACATTCTTTAAAAATTTTTGCATCCAAATGCGAGTTTGTTCTATATTTCCGTCGCTATTTTTTAAAAAAAAATTCCAAGCAGCTAAATAAGTATAACGTCCATTACCAGAAGTTTTAGGATTAGGAAATATTATTTGCAGACCTTCGTTAGTTAAATCATGCCAATTATGAATTCCCTTTGGGTTGCCTCGCCTCACTAAGAAAGCCATAGTAGAAAAAAATGGAGAACTATGATTTGGAAATCGATCTTGCCAATTTTTAGGAATTAAGTGTCCGCGATCACACAAAATTTGAATATCTATCACTTGATTATATGTAACCACATCCGCTCGTAATCCTTGTAATATTGCCATAGCTTGTCTAGTAGATCCTGCATGAGATTGACGAATAATTAACGTATCCTCAGGATGAAGATCTTTCCAATATTTAATAAAATCAGAATTAATCTTTAAAAACAATTCTCTAGACACGTCATAAGAACTATTTAATAAAACAGTTCCATGTACCGGAACATAAAAAACACAACATAACAATACTATTAACTTCATTATGTTTAAAATAGTATGTATACTAATCATTATTATATCCGAATACAAACATATACCCGATCAAATAGAGATATTCCTTCAGTTAATAGAATATTATTCTATAATACATAATACATACAATTACGATATCAACTTTGATAAAATTTATGTTTACACAAGTTTTGTAATCAATTAATAATATTATGATGATATCTGTTATTGTATAGATGAATTTTCATATATTGGCTAATTATTAATCGAATAAAATTTTCCATTAATCATATTACATGAAGATTATATATAATTCTCTCCGTAAAAATAATACCATATTCAATATTATAATTTATAATAAAATATAGTAATATTATTTTTTTTAAAAAACATATAAAAATATTTTATAAAATAAAAGACAATTCACAAATGATTCCTATACAATATGTGGATATCTGCATTAAGATGATTTAAAATCCAAAAAATCATTATCAATATAATTATATCAATAATTAAAACATTTAAAATTAAAATAATTCTGTTGCAATAAATGATTTATATAACAAATGATCATCTGTATGTATAAAAATTTTGATTACTTTTTATACAGTTTAAGACAATTCTTATTATAATTAATATTACAATAACATTTGTTATATACTATAATTATAACCTAAACAAAGTAGACTGTTACGAAATAAAATACAAAAAAAATAATTATTTTAAACACATTAAAAACATTATGTTCAACTATGCATTGGATATATGCTACATATCCATATAAATTTTATTGTGGAAAAATAAGTAATATACTAAATAACTGGTACAATCTTAAATTCCATTAAATGTTACATAATACCCATATTTTAAATCATTTTTCTATTATGTGTTATATATAACATATTAAAAAAGAAAACAGATATGTAATTTTGATACGATCTAAAAAATTAATACTGCAATAACTGCATGTCGAGAGCGTCACTTCAACCATAATAATATTTATAGTTATGTAATAAAAGTTACAATTAATATTAAATGATAACAATAACAATTTTCAATATTTTAATAATACTGCATTACATACAAATGTATATACATGAATTAATAAATGATTTCTAGATACATAATAATCATACAGTACATATTGCGACATGTGACACAACTTATATGTGATACGAATATATTTATTACTGAAAACACATTTGAATTAGAGATGAAACAGCGATAAATAATATTTTAAACTGAAAAAATATATTTCACTTTATATATTTAAAATAATTATAATATTTCAATATTACTCAATTATAAATTGAAATACGGAGTCAGCAATGTATCAATCAAATGGTTTAAAAAAATTCCGTAATTACAGAAAATATTAAAAATATTGATACTATTCGGTATAGCCATCATCTATATAATTTATGTTTAATCTCTCTATTTATGAATCTTATTTTTAACTGTTATACATCAATATGTACTACTATTAAAAATATAGGATTTACAATTCTCTTAACATGCAAAAAAATAAATAAAAATCATTGTTACCACAATAAATATTACGTCAACAATATTACTACAAACACCAATTTTAATACAACTAACTTAATCATGATAGCTATAGCTATAAATGAACGTGATCACTTAACGAAATACTACTACACAATTAATCAAGCAAATCAATCATATGCAACCTATCAAATGCTGTATATTTGATTTTTTAAAAAAAGTATGTAATAAATCTATTTCTATATATCAATCAACTTTTTTAAAAAATAATAAAATAATTATGGAAAAATTAAACTAAACATATTCAATAATTCTCTATAAGAGACAATATTTAATGGCCCTTTTGATTAAAATATTCAACATTAGGAAAACGTTTTATGTTATCAGAAAAAATACTAGCTAATGCCATACGTATATTAAGTATAGATGCTATACAAAAAGCTAATTCTGGACATCCTGGGTGTCCCATGGGTATGGCCGATATCGCTGAAGTCTTATGGAGAGACTACTTAAACCATAACCCAAATAATCCTAATTGGATTAACAGAGATCGATTTGTTTTATCTAATGGACATGGATCAATGCTGTTATACAGCATACTACATTTAACCGGATATAAAATATCCATAGAAGATTTAAAAAATTTTAGACAATTAAATTCTAAAACACCCGGTCATCCAGAATATGAGAATACCGATGGGATTGAGGTTACAACAGGTCCACTAGGACAAGGTCTTGCTAACGCTGTAGGGTTTGCAATTGCTGAACGGACGCTAGCAGCTCAATTTAATCGTGCACAGTTTAATATCATTAATCATTATACCTATGTATTTGTAGGAGATGGATGTATGATGGAAGGCATTTCTCATGAAGTTTGCTCGCTAGCCGGAACTATGAAATTAAACAAATTAATTATATTTTATGATAATAACGGCATTTCTATAGACGGAAATGTACAAGAATGGTTCACAGATAATACTGCCGTGCGTTTTGAAGCTTATGGATGGCATGTAATACGCAATATCGACGGCCATAATAGGGATTCTGTTAAAACTGCAATTAATCAGGCTCAATCCACATTAGATAGACCGTCATTGTTAATATGTAATACTATTATTGCATTTGGATCTCCAAATAAAAGCGGAACACATAGCGCTCACGGCGCACCATTAGGAGTAAAAGAAGTTGTTGCTACTCGAAAAGCACTGAATTGGAATGAACCCCCATTCGTCATTCCAAAAGAAATATATAAATTATGGAATGCTACGATACTAGGGCAAAAAAAGGAAAATAACTGGCAACAACTGTTTTATAAATACCAGGTTACTTATCCTAATTTAGCAAAAGAATTAATAAGACGAATACAACGAAAATTACCTGATGATTGGTATAAAGACACACAACAATTTATTGAAAATTTACAGGTACACTCCAAAAATATCGCTACACGTCAAGCTTCTCAAATTATCATTGAATCTTTTTCGAGAAAATTACCAGAACTTTTTGGTGGATCTGCAGACTTAACTCCCAGCAATTTGACCGATTGCTCTCAATCTTGTTCTATTATGCAAAATCCTTCCGGAAATTATATTCATTACGGTGTACGTGAATTTGGAATGACTGCTATTGCTAACGGAATCGCTAATTATGGAACTTTTTTACCTTATACTGCTACATTTTTAACATTTTCTGAATACGCACGCAACGCAGTTCGAATGGCAGCATTAATGAATAGTCATCATATTATGATTTATACTCATGATTCTATTGGATTAGGAGAAGATGGGCCAACTCATCAGCCCGTAGAACAATTATCAAGTTTACGTATGACGCCCAATTTGACAGTATGGCGTCCCTGTGATCAAGTAGAAACAGCAGTTGCCTGGAAATTAGCAATTGAAAATCGTGGACCAACCGTATTGATTTTATCTAGACAAAATCTCACACAACAAGAACGCACATCAATACAAATTAGCAACATTGCTCGCGGAGGATATATTCTGAAAGATTGTCAAAATATTCCTGAATTAATTATAATCGCTACTGGATCAGAAATAACATTAGCAGTAGAGTCATATTACCGATTAACCGATGAAGGTTACAAAATACGAGTTATTTCATTGCCTTCTACTGATATATTTGATCAGCAGGATCAATCATATCGTGAATACGTATTACCAAATTCAGTAATTAATAGAATAGCTATCGAAGCTAGCAGCGCTGACTATTGGCATAAGTACGTTGGATTACATGGTGAAATCATTGGCATGAATACATTTGGAAAATCAGCGCCATCCAATCAATTATTTAAATTTTTTGACTTTACCGTAGACTATGTGATCAATAAATCATATAAATTACTCAAAACATCATAAATCAACAGGTTACCAACAATATTTAATTTTCCATAAAAAATATCTATTTCAATATGTTTGTATAAATTTATACATATGAATTTTATACTAATAAAATTATGGGGTTTAAACGTGTGAGTGATTAACTTCACAATAACTTTGTCACAACTATTATTGCGGAAAAACAAAAAATGAATGATTCAACACTAATAAAATTAGCTCAAAAATTAATTCAACAACCTTCAGTACACCCAGATCATCATGGTTGCCATAAAATAATTGTAGATTATTTATCAAAATTCAATTTTGATATAGAATTAATGCGTTTTGACAACACTCTTAATCTTTGGGCATTTCATGGTCTCAAAAAACAACAAAACCGTACATTACTGTTTATTGGGCATACTGATGTGGTTGAACCTGGCGATTTGCAACTTTGGGATTACCCCCCGTTCTCAGGATTAGTACATAATAACATATTGCATGGACGAGGTGCGATTGATATGAAAGGTGCATTAGCAGCTATGTTAGTAGCTGCTACTAATTTTATCAATCAACATCCCAATCATCAAGGACGGATCGCATTTCTCATTACTTCTGATGAAGAAGGAAGCGGCATCAACGGAACTACAAAAGTCGTAGAATCTCTAATCAAACGTAACGAACATATAGACTATTGCATAGTAGGAGAACCATCCAGTCAACATCAACTGGGAGATATTATAAAAAATGGTAGACGGGGTTCACTTCTTGGACAACTAACAATACATGGATCACAAGGCCATGTAGCGTATCCTCAATTTTTAAAAAATCCAATACATTTAATCGTTCCAGCTCTGTCAGATTTACTACACACTACATGGGATCAAGAAAAAAGTATACTATTTCCTCCTACTGTTATACAAATGACTAATATTTGTTCTAATAGTAACAACAACAATGTTACACCCCATACGGTTATATTAAATTTTAATATACGCTTTAATGATAAATGTTCTATTGACGACATTAAACGACACACAAGTAAAATATTCGCGCGTTACACAGTAACTTGTAATATCGATTGGAAACTTTCTGCGGAACCTTATTTTAGTAATCCTAGAAAATTATATAATGTTGTAGTGAATGCAATTAAATGTCATCAAAAATTTAAACCTCGATTAGAAACCACAGGAGGTACTTCTGATGGGCGGTTTATAGCTAAAATGGGGGCAGAAATCATAGAATTAGGTGCTCTCAATCATACAATCCACAAAGTTAACGAATACATTGACTTGATTGATTTAAAATTGCTTAGCGCTATATATCAAAAGATAATAGCAGATTTAATGATAAATACAATAATTATTGTTACATTTTATAACATATTATGACAACAACTCTGAAACTAAGAACGTGATTGTTGAACTTCATATATAAACTATTTCAATACTAAATTAATAAATATATAGTTTTACTATATTCTGCATATGTTTAAAAACAAACTCAACAAAAATACTGCGATTATATTTAATATTTTATACTAAAATTAATCCTCAACATTAATTAAACAAGATTCATTTAACATATCTGTAGATAAAATTAACGGAGGACATATGTTTAATTGTTTACCTACTTCTTGATCACCGATATTGATATTAGGAACAACATAATCATCATATGATATAGGCAATGCAACATCTAAATCTTTCGGTATATTTAATTCCACCAAAGATGTAGTATCTAAATATGATAAATCACCATTAAGTTTACAACGAGATTCCTTATACGTTCCAAAAGAACAAGCCGACAATAATATCACAGACAGAATCTCTAAAAAAATTAACATTATAGCCCTTATAAATACTCATTCATAAATAAGTATGATGATTTATTAAAATAATCCTGAATCTATTAAAACTTTCTTTAATACATCACGATGTACTGCAGATAAAGCAGTCATGGGCAACCGTGCAGCATCGTGCGATATTAATCCTAACTCTTTGCAAGCCCATTTCACTGGAATTGGATTAGAATCAATAAATAAAGCTTGGTGTACAGGTATCAAACGTTGATTAATATATTGTGCATTTAAAAAATCGTTTTCATTAGCTAACTTACATAACTCAGCCATTTCTTTCGCAGCAATATTTGCTGTAACGGAAATCACTCCACCCCCCCCAAGTTGCATAAAATCTAATGCGCTTAAATCATCTCCGCTCAATAAAATAAAATTTTCATGAACCAACTGTTTCAATTGATTTACTCGATTTAAGTTTCCTGTCGCCTCTTTAATACCCACTATATTTTTTATGTTTGATAAACGGGCAACAGTAACCGGTAGCATATCACAACCAGTACGTACTGGAACATTATATAATATTTGAGGCAGTTCTGTACTTTCTGAGATAGCTTTAAAATGCTGAAATAATCCTTCTTGATTAGGACAATTATAATAAGGAGTAACACTTAAACAAGCTGCTATATCACTATCATTAAATTTATTAGTTAATGCAACAGCCTCGGCAGTCGAATTAGCACCAGTACCCGCTATAATGGGTATTCTACCATCACTAAACTCTAAGGTGCGCATAACTACATCAACGTGCTCTTCATGTGTTAGTCCAGACATTTCTCCAGTTGTACCAACGGAGACAATAGCTGACGTACCACTAACTACATGATGATCAACAAGTTTTTTTAAACTCATTCGATCTACAGCACCATTGAGATCCATTGGGGTAATTAACGCCACTATACTTCCCGTAAACATGAACTATTATCTCCAATAAACAAAATCTACAAAATATCGTTATTTAGTAAATAAAATCTAAATAAAATAACAATAAATATCAAATAAAATACTAGGCTATCCTATACATATAGTAATAAACATTATAATTAATTTTTTAATTATATATATAATATTATTAATAAACATGCTTATCTTTTACTACAGTTTAATATTTTATATTAAATAGAAATTATTTTCATTAAATTTTTACTTAATAAGTAAATTATTATTCGTTAAGAACATCTAAAATATAGTAATTTAAAAAATTTTTTAAAAATAGTTTTTTATTCTTTTTTATATGAAACTCCAAATTTTTCATGTTCGTGTATAACGTAAACTTTTTATTAAATAAATTTATTTATATTCTATACATACGTTTAAAATAATATTAAAATCTGACAACAATAAACTATTTTATATGAAATATAACTATTTAAATTATTAATGGAGTGTTATATTATGATACCACTACAAATTGGGGATACAGCACCTCAATTTAATTTACCTGATCAAAATGGTGTTTTGATCAGTCTGAATTCTTTTATAGGAATAAAAAAAATTCTTGTTTATTTCTTTCCTAAAGCTATGACACCAGGATGCACTATACAGGCATGTAAATTGAGAGATAACATGCATGCATTTAGAAAATTGAACATAGAAATAATTGGAATTAGTAACGACACATCAGAAAAACTTGCAAAATTCTCTGAAAAAGAAATGTTAAACTTTACTTTACTTACTGATGAAAACAACCAAATTGCCAAGAAATTTGGAGTATGGGGTGAAAAAAAATTTATGGGTAAACCATATAATGGTATACATCGTGTGAGTTTCATAATAAACCAAACCGGAATGATCGAACAAGTATTTCAACATTTTAAACCAGTTGATCATGATCAGATCGTATTACGTTATCTAATTGATAACAATTAATCGCGTAAATAAAATGCTACCAAAAAAATAAACATGGATGCATGTTTTTATATTATCGATATTAAATTTTCTACAACAATTATAGCTATAATATTTATGCAGTTCAATATATTTTTAAACAATTAAAAATATATTGAACTGCAATCAATTATATATCATTTAGTTCCAAATGTTTTATCGCCAGCGTCTCCAAATCCTGGTATAATATAACCATATTTATTAATTTTTTGATCTATAGAAGCTAAATATAATTCAATATCTGGATGTTTTTCTTCTAAAGCTTTAATTCCTTCTGGAGCTGCTACTATCGATAACACCTTTATATTACTGCATCCAAATTTCTTTAATAAATCAATAGTAGCAATTATTGATCCACCAGTAGCTAACATAGGGTCTAACACCATAGCCATACGTTCATTAATATTGGAAACTAATTTATGAAAATATGGAATTGGTTGAAGAGTGATTTCATTACGATAAATTCCTATTATACTAATACGTGCGCTTGGAAGATGCTCTAATACACCATTCATCATACCTAATCCAGCTCTCAATATTGGTACTACCGTTATTTTTTTTCCCTTAATACGTGCAATCTTTACTAATCCACACCACCCTTTAATAGTTATTATTTCCATTTCTAAATCATCAGTAGCTACATAAGTTAATAAACTTCCTAATTCTGAAGATAATTCTCTAAAACGTTTAGTACTAATGTCACAAATACGCATTAGCCCTAATTTATGACGTACCAATGGATGTTTAACTTCAACTATTTTCATATAAATTTTGTTCTCCATGAAAGTAAATACTCCAATCTGAAGAATTATACTTTCAATATCAATTTAAATAATATCCCATATTTTAAACACACAAATATGGGATATTATTTAAATTGATATTTGAAGAATTTTATTGATAAAATAAAAATTCACATATATAATATTCTAAATCATTTACTCTCCCATACACAATGCAAATTAAATTTAAATAACAAAATTATATAATATAATCTATACATGTTAATAACTTTATTTAATTAAATATCATTTATAAGTACAAACTATTACCAAAATAGTATTCCTGTATCTTATGTTTAGAAGAAATATGTGTTATGATGCAGTGTATTTATTATGATAATGATATATTTAGATTTAAACAAAATATATAAAAATGTGAATTGCATTCTTATACGATATCTATATCAAAAAATATTTTTTTATTATCGTTTCATAGAGTTACTAAAAATAAATCATGACTTCTTATATATATTTACGTTCATATAAATATATTCATATCCAATGAATACGATAAAGAACAAACAAAAATCGTTAATTAACATTAATTTAAAAACTATAACAATTAACCTATCCAAAATGGATAAATAATTTTTTATTAATTTTAAAATAATATTTTAATACATTATACATTTCTTACAGAGAAATGTGTTTTGTAACAATTACATATTTAGTAAAAATAATACTAGTATTGAATAAAAACATATATTTCATAGAATACTTGTAGTACTCTAACAAGAGGCTTTAATACTAAAGATTATTATATATAAATTTTTTATTGTTTTATGAAAATAAAAAAGAAAAAAATACGCATTGCCAAATGGATATTA